>NZ_SRTD01000079.1:0-439 GCF_004792105.1 Mesorhizobium sp. M8A.F.Ca.ET.161.01.1.1
GACGACCGCACGGTCGCGGCCATCCGCATGCACCTGCGGCCATACGATCTGCTGCGCATCGGCAAGCTGGCGGATCGTTCATTGGCGATGGAACGCCTGCTTGGCGTCGACAAGCGCGACAGCATGGGCATGAGCGCCTATTCCAGCAAGCTGGAGCCGACGTTCGCCGGCTGGCGCGAGCATCGGCTTGACCAGTCCTATCCCAGGGTGCGCGACGGGGCCTCGCGCATGTCGTCGGTATTCGGCTTGAAGGTGAGGCCTAGCACGGCGATCTTCTTGCCGCGCACGTCGCCGCCCACCGCGTTAATGACCTTGCGTCCCATGGCGCGCTTTCGGTTGTCGTTGATGGCGATGGTGGTTTCGATCAGCCGCACCGGCGCATCATAGTCCTGCGCGGTCTTGGCGAGCGCCAGCGTATCCTTCGGAAAACAGGAGCCGC
>NZ_SRTD01000080.1:0-438 GCF_004792105.1 Mesorhizobium sp. M8A.F.Ca.ET.161.01.1.1
CTCCCCCTGGGCAGTCGTCTGGGGATCGATCCCGATTGCTGTAGCGCTGATCGGCTGGTTCTGGCCGAAAGGTATGGCGGAGGAGGAAGCATGAAGGAACGTGTCGCGCTCGATGTCTCCAAGCTGCCGATGTCCGGCAACGGCACCGCCAGCCCCACATGGTGGGGAACCTGCGCCTTCATGCTGATCGAAGGAACGGGCTTCGCGCTGGCGGTCGCCGTTTATTTCTACCTGATGAGCCTGGCACCACGATGGCCGATCGACGCCCCGCCGCCGGATCTTTCAGCCGGCACGGTGCTGACAGCGCTGCTTGTCGTCAGCGTCGTTCCGAATGTCCTCGTCAGTCGCTGGGCCAGGCAGAGGCGGCTTGTTCACGTCCGTTTCGGTTTAGTCGTCATGTCCGCAATCGGGTTTGTCCTGCTGGCGGTGCGCGCCTTT
>NZ_SRTD01000081.1:0-438 GCF_004792105.1 Mesorhizobium sp. M8A.F.Ca.ET.161.01.1.1
GCCCGAAGTAACGGCATGGATTCCAGGGTCTCCGCGACGGAGCTTCGCTCCTGCTTCGCCCTGGATGACGACCTCGCGATAGTCGGGCCCTTTACCCCGGATGCGTCATGTCCTCCGGCCACACCAGCCGATCATAGTCAGCTTCGCTGACCAGCCCGGTGGCCAAGGCCTCCTCGCGCAGCATGGCATCGAGGAACAATGGCAGCTCTTTACGGTAGCGGGCGAAGTCTCCCGCTTGTGTCAGCGCCGAGTCCGCATCGATGTGCAGGTTCAGTTCGCTGCCGTCATCTTCACCGCGGAAGGTAAGGTTGAACCCGTCGCCGGGACCATTCGCCAGAATGTGCCTGGCAACGGTGAGCCCGGCAAACACCGGCGCGCTGAACGGCAGGACATTGATGAGCGGCGAGAAGAAGAAGCGCCGGCCTTTCGGTATTTCCC
>NZ_SRTD01000082.1:0-437 GCF_004792105.1 Mesorhizobium sp. M8A.F.Ca.ET.161.01.1.1
GTCGGACTCTCAATCGCCATGGCGGCGCTGCTGCAAGGCGTCCAGGATGATGGCGTACGTCAACTCGTCGACACAATGCCGCATGTCGACATCACCGATCACCAACGCACCGCCCGCCGCCAGCCGGCCGAAGACGCTTTTGGCGCGGTCGCCATTTCGGGGCTTAGGCCGCGCGACGACCGCCGCGGCATCATCAATCCGACGGCCGCGACAGCGTGGCTGGCGAGTTGGATTCCTGGGCGGTTCGCGGTGAGCCTCAAGACGCAGGGCGTGATCCGCTATTCCAGCCGCGAGGTGGGCGCGGCTATCATCGGCATCGACCCTGGACACGAACCCGGCGTGTCGCCGATCGTGGAGGATTTCGTTCAAGGCAGCTTCAACGCCCTTGCGGCGGGCGGCAACAACGTGCTCGTCGGCGACACGATGGCAAAGCGACT
>NZ_SRTD01000083.1:0-436 GCF_004792105.1 Mesorhizobium sp. M8A.F.Ca.ET.161.01.1.1
CGACTGGCCGAGATGGGCAGCACCCGCCACTTTTTCGGGCTCCGCAAAAGGCTTTCCATCCACTGCGCCTGCGATCATCCGCACCATGGAAACCGGATAACCGCCGACATCGAGAATGCCGCCGCCGGCGGTTTCATTGGCGAACAGCCGGTGATCGGCCCGGAACGAGCCCATGTTGAAACCGAAGCTGGAGCGGATGATGCGGATATCGCCCACCGCGCGGGCTTTCACCAGTTCCAGCAATTTCGCCGTCTGCGGATGCAGGCGATACATATAGGCTTCACCGGCAAAAACGCCGGCCTTTTTCGCCTCATGGAAAATGGCGTCGGCGTCATAAGCGGAAATCGCGATCGGCTTTTCCACCAGCACGTTTTTGCCCGCCCGGATTGCCTTGATTGCCCACTCGGCATGGCCCGTATGGGGCGTGGCGATATAG
>NZ_SRTD01000084.1:0-434 GCF_004792105.1 Mesorhizobium sp. M8A.F.Ca.ET.161.01.1.1
CCGGGGCTCCTGTCTAGCAGCGCCGGGTCCGGCTTGCCGCGCAGATAGTGCCAGAAGTCGAACACCAGGCCGCTGTTGTCGCGGTCCGCGGTCTTGATGATCTTCCAGGCGGTCTCGAGGTCGGGAAGGCCCCAGAACGGAATGAATTCGAGGTCGCAGCGCCAGCCAAGGCCGGCGGCGCGGTCGCAGGTCCTGGCAAAGCCTTCGATGAGTTGATCGATAGGCGGGACGCGATCGGCGATGCGGACGTGACCGTGTCGTCGCTCGGCGTTTTCGGAAATCCAGTCGAAAGCGGCGAGGTCGATCGCGGCGTGCTCGCGGCCTGGGAGACGGCGATCGACAACGCGCATCTGTTCGGCACTTCGATGGTCTGCGGCTTCACCGGCCGCCTGCGCGGCAAGAAGCTCACCGACAGCCTGCCGCGCTTCCGCGAG
>NZ_SRTD01000085.1:0-433 GCF_004792105.1 Mesorhizobium sp. M8A.F.Ca.ET.161.01.1.1
CTTCGGCCATGGAAGTGCTCAACGAACCACAACGTTACGACCCCGAACAGGTGTTCTACATAAACGGCCTGCCGGCGGACGGTGAGGGGCTGACGCATCTGATGATGCAACGACGTGAGGGCGATGGCTTTGCCATCTCCTATCCGAGCGCCGCCTTCCCCAAGACAGTGCGTTGGATCCTGGTCAGCGGGGATTCGCAGGTTGCCGCTTTTGCCCTCCCATCCACCTGCGAGCCGGAAGGCTATCTGGCGGAGAAGGCCAAGAATAACGTGCAGAGGCTATCGCCGGGTGAACGCAGGGTCTTCCCGGTACGGCTGGGCTATCTCGACCACGCTGCCGCCGATCGGTTCGGCGCCAGGATCAGCGCCCTTTAAAACAGATAAGCAGGGAATATCGGCATGAGTAAGAAAATCGGGGTCGTCGGCTCCAACAT
>NZ_SRTD01000086.1:0-432 GCF_004792105.1 Mesorhizobium sp. M8A.F.Ca.ET.161.01.1.1
CGCTCCTCCTCGCTGGCCGGCGTGTAGATCAGGGCGCGCTTTTCAGCGACTAAATTGTCGAACAGACCGATCTCCGGAAAAACCTGCTTGAGATCGGGCAGCTCGCGGCAGGTGACCAGGACAAGCCTGCGGCCGGACTTCTTCAGTTTTTCCAGCGCCGAGAGCGTGCTGGCAGTGACCAGGCCGTTGTGCGCCAGCGTGCCGTCGTAGTCGGTGGCCAGTGCCATGAAATACATCGGGTGATCCTCTCCGCTGCCGGTCGCTCGGTCCGTCTGGAACAAACAACGTCTGTCGGCGGAAAAGGTTTAGGCCGGCGCTTTCGCCTGCCTGGCGAGAAACCTGGCGTGGAGAAATGCAACTCATCGGAAAGAGAGAAAGGTTGGCTGTGTTCTGGAAAGGCGGGGCGTTTCTGGTCTTTATGTCTGTTTGGGG
>NZ_SRTD01000087.1:0-430 GCF_004792105.1 Mesorhizobium sp. M8A.F.Ca.ET.161.01.1.1
ACAAAGGCGGCGGATGTGACGATGGCGACGGCAAGCAGCGCGCAGCGCGAACCTTCCATGGAAGAAATTCTGGCTTCCATCCGAAGGATCATCGAGGACAGCGACACCGGTCGCAAGCAGCCGGCCGAGGCCGGTGAACTGCGCCAGGACCTGGAACCGGCCGTCGTCAACACGCCTCCCGCTGTCGAGGTCGACGCCTTTCGTTCCGAACTGCATGCCGAACCCGGCCCCCGCAGGCCGGCGACGCTGGCGGAAGTGCAGGCCCAACTTGCAGCGACCGATCCCGTGCTTGCGCGCGCCGAGGCTCGCCCGGAGCCGGTGAAGGCAGCGCCGGCGCCGGCGACCCCGGCGGAGGCCGATGCCAGGCGCGCGGTCGAGCCGAGCCCGCCGGCAGCCGCCAACATGCCCGCCGCTGCAAACGCGCCGCAGA
>NZ_SRTD01000088.1:0-430 GCF_004792105.1 Mesorhizobium sp. M8A.F.Ca.ET.161.01.1.1
CCGCGCCCTGCTGGGCAGCGTGCTCGGGGTAGGCTGCATTATCGGCCTTGCCGGCGGCATTGGCGCCAGTGAGCTGAATGATTCGCGCCTGCAGGCCAAGGTCGAGCGCCAGGATGCGGAGCTGGCCAAGGTCAAGCGCGATGCGCAGACCCAGGTCAACGCGCTGGCCGCCCGCCTCGGCGAGCTGCAGGCGCAGGCCACCCGCCTGAACGCCCTTGGCGAACGGCTGACCCAGATGGGCAAGCTGGAAGATGGCGAGTTCGACTTCAACGAGACCCCCGGCCTCGGTGATGGCGACGCCGGCGGCCCGACCAGCGACATCCCGGTCAAGGACGTCAACGCCGACTTACAGGTGCTGGAGCAGCGCTTCGCTGCTTCAGGCCGCCAGTTGTCGGTGATGGAATCGCTGATGTTCGACCACCAGCTGCAG
>NZ_SRTD01000008.1:0-287529 GCF_004792105.1 Mesorhizobium sp. M8A.F.Ca.ET.161.01.1.1
TCAACTACCCGACCGTGCCGCGCGGCACCGAGCGGCTGCGCATCACGCCGACGCCCTTCCATTCCGATGCGCTGATCGCCGAACTTCAGGACGCGCTGGTCGAGACCTGGGACGCGCTCGGCATCCCGTATGGTTCGGCGGGGCGGCCGGCCGTCGCGAAAAGCGACCGGATCATTCCGCTGCTGGTGCCCAAGTCGGGCGGGTGAAGGCGAGCTTTGTCACCCTCTCGCCGTCATTAGAACCGCAGCGCTGCCCCTCATTGTCCCGCCGGACATTTCTCCCCGTATAGTGACGGGGAGAAAGAGGCTGTCGCGGAGAGTTTCGCCAATCGCAAGCGTTGCAGAACAGGCGCCGGCGTTGCGGCCAGCCTTCTTCTCCTCGTCACTATACGGGGAGAAGGTGCCGGCAGGCGGATGAGGGGCGACGCTAACCTATAAAGCAAGCAGCCTCAAACCGTCTTCATCCAGCCCGCCAGCCTGTGGGCCGCTTCCTCGAGCTGGTCCAGCCTCCGGTGGAAGCACAGCCTCAAAAACGCTTCGCCACCCGGGCCGAAGGCGGTGCCGGGTGCCAGGCCGACATTGGCCTTGTCGACGATGTCGAAGGCAGCGCTGCGTGAATCGGTGATCCCGTCGACCGTGAAGAACAGGTAGAAGGCGCCCTGCGGCACGGTGAACCGCGCCTTGCCGGTTTCGCCGAGAATGCCGCAGACCAGGTCGCGGGCCTTTCTCGCCCGCTCCACCTGTTCGGCGACGAAGGCATCGCCCTCGTCGAGCGCCGCGATCGCGCCGCGCTGCATGAACTGGGCGACGCCCGAGTTGGAATACTGGATCAGGTTCTCGAACACCTGCTGCAGGCTTGGATGCGTCTTGACCCAGCCGACCCGCCAGCCGGTCATCGCCCAGTTCTTGGAGAAACTGTTGACGAACAGGATGCGGTCTTCCGCCTCCGCGATGTCGAGGAAGGACGGCGCGCGGCCGTGACCATAGTGAAACAGCGAATAGATCTCGTCGGCGATGATCCACAGGCCCTTGGCGCGAGCGAGATCGAGGATCGCTCGCAAGGTCTCATGGTCGGCGGTCCAGCCGGTCGGATTGGACGGCGTGTTGATGAACAGCGCCTTCGTGCGCGGTGTGACCGCCGCCGCGATCTTCTCGACGTCGCATGACCAGCCATTTCCGGAATGGTCGAGCGTGACCGGCACCGGCACGGCCCCCGCGATCGCGGCGGCGGCGTCGAAATTCGGCCAGGCGGGCGACAGATAGATCACTTCATCGCCGGCGCCCGCAAGCGCGTCGAGCGCCAGCTGGATGGCATGCATGCCGGAGCCGGTGACGATGAATTGCTCCTCGGGGAAGGTCTTGCCGAAGTGCCTGGCGTAGTAACGCGCCAGCGCCTGCCTCAGATCGGGAATGCCCCTCTGCCAGGTGTAGAACGTCTCGCCGCCGGCCAGCGCCTTCGACGCGGCATCGGTGATGAAGGACGGCGTCGGCAGGTCGCCCTCGCCGGCCCAGAGCGGGATCAGGCCTTCGCGCAATCTGCCGTAGTTGACGACGGCGACGATACCGCTTTCAGGCGCGGCCAGGGCCTCGGGGCGCAGGGTCTGGATCAGGGTCATTGGGCAGGTCCGTTGTCTCGGGCGTTCGTAAGGGCTGCTTACCAGATACGAAAACAGAAAACCCCGGCCGCGAACGACCGGGGTTTTGGTCCAGAAGAACCGTATCCGTCTATCGCCTGGCCAGCAAATCGCGGATTTCGGTCAGAAGCTGTACATCGGCGGGGGGCGGCGCGGCCGCCGGCGCCGGCTTTTCTTTTTCCAGGCGCCTGCGCATGTTGTTCACGGCCTTGACCATGAGGAAGATGATGAAGGCGAGGATGATGAAATTCAGCACCACGGTGATGAAGCTGCCATAGGCGAAAACAGCCCCTTGCTTCTTGGCGTCCGCCAGCGAGGTGGCGTTGACGGCCGAGGAAAGCCCAAAGAAGTAGTTGTTGAAGTCCAAACCGCCAAAAATCGCGCCGACAATCGGCATGATGATGTCGTTGACCAGGGAATCGACGATCTTGGAAAAGGCAGCGCCGATGATGACGCCGACGGCCAAGTCCATCACGTTACCCTTGGAAATGAATTCCTGGAATTCTTTCAGCATTCGACCCTCCTTGTCATGGCGGGCCGCACAGCCGTCCCATCCCTGCGGCACCGACCCGGCGACACCATAACAAAAACCTTGGGTTGCACCATCGGCTAAAAGAAGAAAGCAACCGCTTTCTCCTTACCCCGGGGCGGCCGCGGAAATCATGGCCCGCATGCGCCGAAAGCCGTGATGGACTTGGCGCCCAAGCTGTGATTGCGTCTGACCGGCCAGGTTAAAATCGGCACAGGGAGGATCTTGCCGGCGTGCAGGGCTTGTTCATCGTCATCATTGCGATCGCCTATGTGACGCTGCTGTTCGCCATCGCCAGCCTGGGCGACCGCCGCTCGATGATGTCTGGACCCGGCCGCGCGCGGCCCTTCATCTATGCGCTCAGCCTTGCCATTTACTGCACGTCCTGGACCTTCTTCGGCTCGGTCGGCCTTTCCTCGGAACGCGGCCTCGAATTCCTCGGCATCTATACCGGCCCGGTGCTGGTGTTCGTGTTCGGCTTTCCATTGCTCAACCGCATCGTGCGGCTGGCCAAGACCGAGAAGATCACCTCGGTCGCCGACTTCCTCGGCGCGCGCTACGGCAAGAGCTTCACCGTGGCCGCCATCGCCACGCTGATCGCCACCATCGGCGCCGTGCCCTATATAGCCCTGCAACTGAAGGCGATCTCGGGATCGGTCAGCCTGATGGTCGAGCATTATACGGGCTCGCCGCCCTCCTTCGATCCCTTCGTCAGCGACATCTCGCTGGTCGTCGCCATGCTGCTTGCGCTGTTTGCGGTCCTGTTCGGCACACGCCATGCCGACGCCACCGAACACCAGGACGGGCTGGTGCTGGCGGTGGCGGTCGAGACGGTGGTCAAGCTCGCCGCTTTCCTGGCCATCGGCCTGATGGTCACCTTCCTGATCTTCGGCGGCCCCGGCGACATGTTCGACCGGCTGGCGCAGAATGGCCAGGTACGGCAGGCAATGGGCTATTCGACGTCGCTCGCCACCTGGCTGGTGCTGACCTGCCTGAGCGGCTTCGCCATCATCCTCTTGCCGCGGCAGTTCTACGTCACCATCGTCGAGAACCGCAGCGAGGCGGAACTGCGCACCGCGACATGGGTGTTCCCGCTCTACCTAGTGGCGATCAACCTGTTCGTGCTGCCGATCGCCTTTGCCGGCCTGACGCTGGTCGGGACAAGGACGAGCAGCGACCTTTACGTGCTGTCACTGCCGCTGTTCAGCGGCCACGATTTCCTGGCCATGGCCGCTTTCATCGGCGGCCTGTCGGCGGCAACCGCCATGGTCATCGTCGAGAGCGTGGCGCTGTCGATCATGATCTCCAACGACCTGATCATCCCGCTGTTCGTGCGCCGGCTGCTGCGGACGACCACTTCCGAAAACGAGGACTGGTCGACGCTTATCCTCAATGTACGGCGTGGAGCGATCTTCATCCTTTTGTTCATCGCCTTTCTCTACTATCGCGAGAGCACCAACAGCGCCCGGCTGTCCTCGATCGGCCTGATGTCCTTCGCGGCGATCGCGCAATTCGCGCCGGCGCTGGTCGGCGGGCTGATCTGGCGCGGCGCCAACGGCCGCGGCGCGGCGCTCGGCATGGTCGCCGGCATCCTGGTCTGGGGCTACACGCTGCTGGTGCCGTCGCTCGTCCCACCCGATACCGGCATCATCGTGCATGGACTGTTCGGCTTCGAGGCGCTGCGGCCACAGGCGCTGTTCGGCACCGTCGCCGAACCGCTGAACCATGGCGTGCTGTGGAGCCTGTCAATCAACGCGCTGTTCTTCGTCTTCGGCTCGCTGTCGCGCGCGTCGGTGCCGCTGGAGCGCATCCAGGCATCGATCTTCGTGCCGCGCGAAGCCGGCCCGATGCCAAGCCTGCGCCGCTTCCGCACGGCCATCACCGTCAACGACCTCAAGGATACCATCGCACGCTATCTCGGCGTCGAACGCACGGAACGCTCCTTTCAATCCTTCGAGAAGAGCAACGGCACCTCGCTGCACGGCAACGAGCAGGCGAGCATGGACGTCATCCGCTTTTCCGAGCAGCTTTTGGCCAGCGCCGTCGGCTCCTCCTCGGCGCGGCTGATCCTGTCGCTGCTGTTTCGCCGCCACGACCGCGAATCCCGCGACGCCTTCCGCCTGCTCGACGACGCCACGGAAGCGCTGCAGCACAATCGCGACCTGCTGCAGATCGCGCTCGACCAGATGGAGCAAGGCATCACCGTCTTCGACCGCGATTTCCGGCTGATCTGCTGGAACAGGCAATACCGGGCGCTGTTCGACCTGCCCGACGAGATGGGCCAGGTCGGCGTTTCGCTCGACCAGATCCTTCGCCATCTCGCCGAGCGCGGCGACATCCCCGCCGACCAGCGCGTGGCGATGCTCAACCGGCTGACCAGCTTCGTCAGCCCCTGGCAGATGGAGCTGAAGACCAGCGGCCGTATCCTCGAGCTGCGCTCCAACCCGATGCCCGATGGCGGCATCGTTGCCACCTATGCCGACATCTCCGGACGCGTCGAGCAGGACCTCGCGCTGAAGCGCGCCAATGAATCGCTGGAACAGCGCGTCAAGACCCGCACCATCGAGCTGACCAGGGTCAACGAGGAATTGACCCGGGTCAACGAGGAATTGACCCGGGTCAACGAGGAACTGGCGCAGGCACAGATGCTCGCCGAGGAGGCCAATCTCGGCAAGACGCGCTTCCTTGCCGCCGCCGGTCACGACATCCTGCAGCCCTTGAATGCCGCCCGGCTCTATTGTTCCTCGCTGATCGAGAAGGCCGGCAAGGGTCCGGCCGGCAAGGCGGCCATCAACATCGAATCCTCGCTGGAATCGGTCGAGACCATTCTGGGCGCCGTGCTCGACATTTCGCGCCTCGATGCCGGCGCGATGAAACCGGACGACACCGCCTTCAGCCTTGATGGCCTGCTGCGCCAGATCGGCAATGATTTTCGGCCACTGGCCGCGGAGAAAAAGCTTGGCCTGACGATCATGCCGTCGTCGCGGACGGTGACGACGGACCGTAACCTGTTGCGCCGCCTGATCCAGAATCTTGTCTCCAACGCCATCAAATACACCCGCCAGGGCCACATCCTGGTCGGTGTGCGGCGGCGTGGCGAATTGGCGGAGATCCAGGTCATCGACACCGGCATCGGCATTGCCGGCGACAAGCTGAACACTGTCTTTCATGAATTCACCCGGCTGGACGAAGGCGCCCGCGAAGCCGAAGGTCTTGGCCTCGGCCTCTCCATCGTCGACCGCATCGCCAGGGTATTGCGGCTCGAGATTCGCATCTTCTCCAACCCGGGCAAGGGCACGCGCTTTTCCGTCATCCTGCCGGTGACAGCCGCGCAGGAGTCGCGACGCGAGGTCGAGACCCGGGCGCCGGCCCGCGCGGCGGCTTCGCTGTCGGGGCTGCATGTGCTGTGCATCGACAATGACATCCGTATCCTCGAAGGCATGCGGCTGCTGCTGGAAGGCTGGGGCTGCAACGTCGCCACGGCGACCGGCTCGGGGGATCTGGACAAGGTCGCGGTCCAACGTCCGGACATCGTGCTTGCCGACTACCATCTCGACCGTGAAACCGGTCTCGACGTTATCATCAAGCTGAGGGCGACGCACGGTGACGACCTGCCGGCCGTGCTGGTCACGGCCGACCGCTCCAACGAGGTGCGGGCAGCCGCGGCGGGCCTCGACATCCCGATGATCAACAAACCGCTGAAGCCGGCGGTGCTGCGGTCGATGATGGCCAGGTTCAGGCCGATGGTGCGGGCGGCGGAGTGACGCCGGAGCTGTCGGTGCGGCTCGGCTGAACGCTCCGGCATGAACGGCGACCGGATCAGCATGCTGCTCATCGAGCGGCCGTAGGCGTTAACGTCAGACAACGCGCAATCCGGCCATCATCGCTGAAACGGGCACGGGACTTACGCGTCGGACAGATTGTCGGCCCCTTGCGAGTTGCGGAAACGGGGCCGCGTGGCGGTGACCGTTGCCGGCGGGCGATGCTCGCGAAAGGCCATGGCCAGCGTGCGCAGCGCCTCGCGCGACTTGATGTCCGAAAGCGTCGAAAGCAGCACGATCTCGGATGCCGGCAGCGGCGGCAGGCCGAATTTCCGGCTCACCTCGATCGTTCCGGGCGGCGCCAGTCGGCAGGAAAAGACCGATGTTGCGAGGCCGGCCGTGACAGCCTCGGCCACCGCAAACGAGCCGCAGCCAAGGAACACTTCCGTCCAAGGAATTCCGACCGTGTCGAGCGCGCCGGTCGCGATGTTGCGGATGCCGCAGGATGGCGAGGATGCGGCCAGGTGCAGCGGCTCGCCGGCCCGGTGGACGAAACCCGGAGCGGCGTACCAGCCGAAATGCTCCGGCGCCAGCACCTCGCCGTCGCGACGGTCGTCCTCACGGCGGATGATCGCCGCATCGAGCTCGCCGCGGTCGAACGCGTCGAGCAGATCGCGCGAATCATCGAGCCGAACCTCGATGGTGAGGGCAGGATCATGCGCGCTGAGCCGCGCCAGCAAGGTCGGAACCTCGGCGCCGCCGACATGGGTGGCGATGCCGAGCCTGAAGCGACGGCGGACAGCGGTCAGGCTCGCGACGGCGCGGTCGTGCGCGGCAAGGAAATCGCGCGCCGGCTCCAGGAATATTTCGCCTCGCGTGGAAAGTCGGACCAGCCGGGGCGTCCGCTCGATCAGTCTCTGGCCAAGCCGGTCCTCAAGCCGCTTCAGCCTGACGCTGACCGCGCCTTGCGTGCTGCCGAGTGCTTCGGCGGCACGCGTGAAGCTGCGGAGATCCGCAACGGTGACGAACGCCTTCACCGCTTCTACGTCCAGCGTCATGTCAGCTATCTCGCTTTGTTGTCACTGAAATAGCCAACCATGCAATTTTCAAATGATCAAGCCTGCCCTAACTGTGCAGTGCATGGCAGGCGGTCAGCAGATCGCCGTGCCCGGGAATTCGAAAGGTTTGACCATGGCTGTCCTCACCCGCCGAGGCATCGTCGTCCTGTTTGCCGCTTGCCTGGCATGCCTGATGTTCGGGCTGGAGATTTCAAGCGTTCCCGCCATCCTGCCGACGCTGGAAGAAGTGCTGCACGCGGACTTCAGGCAATTGCAGTGGGTGATGAACGCCTACACGATCGCGGTCACCACCGTGCTGATGGCGGTCGGCACCATCGCCGACCGTTACGGGCGCAAGCGCGTCTTCCTGGTCTCCATCGCCGCCTTCGGCCTGACGTCGCTGATCTGCGGCCTGGCGGACGACGTATCCACCTTGATCGTCGCCCGGTTTCTGCAGGGCCTGAGCGGCGGCGCGATGCTGATTTGCCAGCTCGCCGTTCTGTCGCACGAATTCAGGGAAGGCCGCGAGCGCGCGGTGGCCTGGGGCTGGTGGGGCGTCATCTTCGGTGTCGGTCTCGGCTTCGGGCCCATCGTCGGTGGCGGCATCGTCGCGATCTCGAGCTGGGAATGGGTCTTCCTCATCCATGTGCCGGCAACAGTCGTGGCGTTTGTGCTGGCATTGACCGGCGTCCATGAATCGAAAGATCCACAGGCGGGCAAGCTCGACCTGGCGGGCATCGTGACGCTGTCGCCGTCGGTCTTTTGCCTCGTTTTCTACATCACGCAAGGACCGGATCTCGGTTTCGCCAGTCCGACGGCGTTGGTGATCCTCGGTGTCTCGATGGCGAGCTTCATCGCCTTCCTCATCGCCGAAAGGATCAGCAAGCGGCCGATGTTTGATTTCTCGGTCTTCCGGATCCGGCCGTTTTCCGGCGCCATCGTCGGCTCGGCGGCGATGAACCTCTCCTACTGGCCTTTCATGATCTACCTACCGATCTGGTTCCATGCCGGGCTCGGCTATGACAGCCTTTCCACCGGCCTTGCCTTGCTCGCCTACACATTGCCGACGCTCATGATGCCGCCCTTGGCGGAGCGGCTTTCGCTGCGCTACCAGCCTGGCGTCGTCATCCCGGCGGGGCTCGCCGTCATCGGCGTCGGGTTCATCGCGATGAAGTTCGGCAGCGCGGCCGCCGAGGCCAGCTGGCTGACGATGCTGCCCGGCTGCCTGATCGCCGGGACCGGCCTCGGGATCACCAACACGCCCGTCACCAACACGACGACGGGTTCGGTTTCGAGCAACCGCGCCGGCATGGCGTCGGGGATCGACATGAGCGCCCGCATGGTTTCGCTGGCGCTGAACATAGCGGTGATGGGCTTCATCCTTGCAAGCGGCGTGCTGACACATCTCAGCCGAGCGCTGCCCGACCTCGATGCCGCCCAACTGCGTCTCGCCGCCGAAGGGATCGCCGCCGGAAATCCCTGGTCTACCCGATCCGGTCGTCCGAGACGCGCTGCGAAATGGCTTTGGCTGGGTGATGCTCTATGGCGGCATCGGCGTCTGGATCATGGCCGCCGTCAGTTTCATGGTCTTCAGCGTCCGGCCGGTGCGGCGAGCCGAAGTTGAGTGTTCCGATTGAGCCGAGGACGCCGGCGCTCAGCCCGCCGGCTGCAGGGGGTCGCTGCCGATCTTGGACAGCAGGATCACCGCCTGGGTGCGGCTGTCGACGCCGAGCTTCTGCAATATGGCCGAGACATGCGCCTTGATCGTGGCCTCGGAGACGCCGAGCTCATAGGCGATCTGCTTGTTGAGCAGACCCTCGGCCAGCATGCCCAGCACGCGGGTCTGCTGCGGCGTCAGCGCCTGTAGCCGTTTGATCAGGTCCGATATTTCGGGATCGCGTTCGACGCCGAGATCGACGCCGACGGGTGCCGCGATATCGCCCGCAAGCACCGACTGCACCGCGCCGCGGATTTCCTCCATACTGGCCGACTTGGAGATGAAACCGGAAGCGCCGAGATCGAGCGCGCGTCGGATGGTCGCCGGATCGTCATGCGCCGACACCACGACCAGCGGCACCGCCGGATGAATGCCGCGCAGCGAGATCAGGCCGGAGAGGCCGCTGGCGCCAGGCATCGAAAGGTCGAGCAGCACCAGATCGACATCTTCATTGGCCACGACCAGCGCCTTGGCACTCTCGAAATCGCCGGCCTCGTGAATGGCGGTGACGTTGCCGATGCCGGCGAGCGCCTCGCGCAGGGCGCCGCGAAACAGCGGATGATCGTCGGCGATGACGAAAGAATAGCCTGACGGCAAATGTCCCTCCCCGAATCCCCGATTTACTGCTTTTTGCGGGATCAGTCGGACGATTATGAGGGGCAGCGCGCTGTTTTCAAGCGGCAAAGCCAACGCGCCGCGTTTTCCTTGTCTCTGGCGCTCAGGTCTTCTGCGAGTTGAGCTGGGCGCCGCTATCCTTGTCCATATCCTTGACGATGCCCATGAAGCCCTTCAGGAAGCGCTCCATGTAGCTCATCGTCTTGTTGAAATCCTCCTCGCTCGGCAATTTCGATTCGAGGCGGGCCGAGAGCGAGTTCTCCAGCCTGGTGACGCGCTCGTCCATTGCCTTCATCGAGGCCTGTAAGCGATCGACCTCATCCTGGTAAGCGGCGCGTTCGTCGGCCGCCATCTTGCAGACGAGCTGGCCCGAACGCTCTTCGCAGATCGACATCGCGCCGGTCTGGGTATCCATGCGAATATAGCCGGTGGCCGACTTTTCCAGCCGGTAGCGGTCGGTTTCTTCCGAATAAGCTGAAGCCGCGACCAGTGAAACGAGCGCGGCGGGGATCAAGATGTGCTGCAGACGCATGTCGTCCTCCATGGCCAAAGCCTGAAATATCGCATCTTTGCGCCGGAAATGGGGAAGACCCTTGGCCTGGCCTTCCCCGCACGACTGGTTCGGATTATAGCGCAACCATGTCACAGATTATCTACAAGATAACTCCGCAAGCGTCTTGGCGCGAGGCCGAAGCCAATGGCCGCTTCACGGGAGCGCCAATCGACATCGCCGACGGCTTCATCCATTTCTCGACGGCAGAGCAGGCCGGGGAAACCGCGGCAAAGCATTTTTCTGGCCAGACCGACCTTCTGCTGGTCGCCGTCGACGACACCAGCCTGGGTGATGCGCTGAAATACGAGGTCTCGCGCGGCGGCGCGCTGTTTCCGCATCTCTATGGCGTGCTCGACCCGAAGGCGGTGCTGTGGGTCAAGCCGCTGCCGCTCGGTGCCGACGGTAGCCACCAGTTCCCGGCCCTGGAGGAGCAATGAGCGTGCTCGACCGGATCGGCCAGAAGCTGCTGTTCACCTTCGATCCGGAAACCGCGCACGGCCTGTCGATCGCGGCATTGCGCTGCGGCCTGCCGGTCGGCGCGCGAACGGTACGCGATACAAGGCTGCAGATCAGCCTTTGCCGGCTCGATTTCCCCAATCCGCTTGGCATGGCGGCCGGCTATGACAAGAACGCCGAGGTGCCCGACGCGCTGCTTGGGCTGGGCTTCGGCTTCGCCGAGGTCGGCACCGTCACCCCGCTGCCGCAGGCCGGCAATCCGAAGCCGCGCATCTTTCGGCTGACATCGGATGAAGCCGTCATCAACCGGCTGGGCTTCAACAATGAGGGTCATGCTGCGGCCGAAAAACGCCTTGCCGCGCGCAAGGGGCGCGGCGGCATCGTCGGCGTCAACATCGGTGCCAACAAGGACAGCACCGACCGCGTCGGCGACTATGAGCGCGGCGTCGCCCGCTTCGCTGCCTATGCCAGCTATCTCACCGTCAACATTTCCTCGCCCAACACGCCAGGGCTGCGCACCATGCAGGCTCGCGAACAGCTCGGCGAGCTTTTGTCCCGCGTCATGGCCGCGCGTGCCACAGCAATCGCGCGGCCGCCGGTCTTCCTCAAGATCGCGCCGGATCTGGTCGAGGCCGAACTGGAGGATATCGCCGCCGAGGTCATCGAAAAGCGGATCGATGGCATCATCGTTTCCAACACCACGATTTCCCGGCCGGCGCTGCGCAGCGGCAATGCCGCGCGGGAGACCGGCGGGCTTTCAGGAACGCCGCTGTTCGAGCGCTCGACCATCGTGCTGGCGAAGATGCGCAGGCTCGCCGGGCCGGACATGGCCATCATCGGTGTCGGCGGCGTCAACTCGGCGGAGACGGCACTGGAGAAGATCCGCGCCGGCGCCGATCTCGTCCAGCTCTACACCGGCATGATCTATGGCGGACCCGCGCTGCCAGGCCGGATCGTTGCCGGGATGGCGCGCTTTGCCGAGACCGAGAAACTCAGGTCGATGCGCGAGTTGCGCGACAGTCATGTCGATCGATGGGCGTCGAAGCCGCTCAGCTGAACGCGGTTTGTATCCGCAGCCGCAGAATTGTCAGCAGGCTCAATCCCCGCACCAGCAGGAAGACGTGCAGGGCCGCCCACAGACCGGCATTGCCGAAGGCGGGAGCCAGCGTGATCAGCGCGGCGGCAAAGACGAGAAATGACAACAGCATCATGTTGCGCATGTCGCGCGACCATGTCGCGCCAATGAAGACCCCATCCATCTGGAAGGCGAGCACGCCGCTCAGCGCGGTGAACGCCGCCCACGGCAGATACACATCGGCCACCGCGCGGACCTCCTGCGATGTCGTCACGACAGCGACCAGATTGGCACCCGCCAGCAACAGCACCAATGTCGCGCCGCCGGCCAAGCCGAAGCCCCAGAACAGGGTCAGACGGACCGCCTGCCGGAAGGGTTGCGCCGCCCGCGCGCCGATGGCGCGGCCGGCGAGCTGTTCGGCGGCGGTAGCAAAACCATCGAGGAAATAGCCGGCGACAAGAAAGAAATTCATCAGCACCGCATTGGCGGCGAGCGTCACCGTGCCGAACTCAGCGCCCTGGCGGGTGAACAGCGCGAAGGCGGCAAGCAGCGAGAACGAGCGGATCATGATGTCGCGGTTGAGCGACAGCATGTGCCGGAAGGCGCACATGTCGAGCAGGCGGTGGCGAGGTAAGGGCGGGCTGGATCGGAACCGCCGCACCACGATCGCAAGACCAAGCAGCATGGCGAGGAATTCGCCGGTGACGGTTGCCCAGGCGACGCCGAAAACGCCCCAGCCAAGTTCCAGGCCGAGCAGGAAGCAGAGGGCGATGTTGATGCCGTTGAGCACCAGTTGCAGGACAAGCCCGAGCCCGCCCTCGCCGCGGCCCAGCACGTAACCGAGGACGGCGTAGTTGATCAGCGAGAAGGGCGCGGCGAGCAGCCTGATCCTGACATAGACACCCATCGCCTCGCTGACGCGTGGCCCGGCGTCCATGAACCACTGGGCGCCAACGGCGATGAGCGGCGAAAGCGCTGCCAGCACGACGCCGGCAACGACCGCGATCAGCACTGCGCGCCAGAACACCGCCTGTTCCTCGAGGGCGTCGCCACGCCCGAAGGCCTGGGCGACGAGGCCGGTGGTGCCCGAACGCAGAAAATTGAAGGTGGTGAAGACGACGTCGAAAGCCAGCGCGCCGGCCGCCAGGCCGCCAAGCAGGGCGGCATCACCGAACTGGCCGACGACAGCCGTATCGACCAGGCCGAGCAGCGGCGTCGTCAGATAGGCGAGCGTCATCGGCACGGCGATGGCAAGCACCGAGCGGTTGGTGACGGAAAAGGCTCTGGCGTCGGCTGGGATGGCACCGTTGTCCAAAGGATTGCTGCCTTGCTGATTGCGGCTTGATCGGGGAACCGATGTGCCCCATTTTTTGGCCACCGCGCAATCGTCCTTCCGCGACGGCCAACCGAAATCCCGCTCTGGCGTGAAACCATCCGACCCCAGTCGATGCCCCTGCAGATCGTCCACCACCCCGACTACGACGCCGGCTTTGCCACCAACCATCGCTTTCCGATGAGCAAATATCCGCTGCTGATGGAGGCCTTGCGGGCACGCGGCCTGATCAGCCCCGGGGCGCTCAACACAGCCGAACCCGCGCCCGCGTCATGGCTCGGGCTCGCCCACGCGGCGGACTATGTAGACCAGGTCATCCGCTGCGCCGTGCCTGAAAAAATCGAGCGGGAGATCGGTTTTCCGGTCGGCCCGCGCGTCTCGCTGCGCGCACAGCTTGCCGCCGGCGGCACGGTGGCGGCGGCGCGGCTTGCCTTGCGCCACGGCATCGCCTGCAACACCGCCGGCGGCAGCCATCATGCGCGGCGCGCGCAAGGCGCCGGCTTCTGCACCTTCAACGATGTCGCCGTCGCCTCGCTGGTTCTGCTTGAAGAGGGCGCCGCACACAACATCCTGGTGGTCGACCTCGACGTGCATCAGGGCGACGGCACGGCGGACGTTCTGAGCGATGAGCCGCGCGCCTTCACCTTTTCCATGCATGGTGAGCGCAATTACCCCGTCCGCAAGATCGCCTCGGACCTCGACGTCGCGCTGCCCGACGGCACGGGCGACGCCGCCTATGTCGAAAGGCTGGCCGCGATCCTGCCGGAGCTCTCGGCCAGAGCGCGTTGGGACATCGTCTTCTACAATGCCGGCGTCGACGTCCATGCCGAGGACCGGCTCGGCAGGCTGGCACTTTCCGACAACGGCCTGCGCGCGCGCGACGAGATGGTCATCGGCCATTTTCGGGCACTCGGCATTCCTGTCTGCGGTGTCATCGGCGGCGGCTATTCCACCGATGTGCCGGCACTTGCCGCGCGCCACGCCATCCTGTTCGAGGTGGCATCGGGTTATGCCTGAAAGTCATTTCCGATAGTTGGCGATCCTGAGCAGGATGAAGGCCGGCACGACGATCGCGGCGCCGAGCAGGATGTAGCCGAGGAAGCGGTCGATGGCATGGAAGCCGAGATTCCAAATGTCGATGAAGAATTTCTGGATGCCGTAGAACACGTCCATCGGCGACCAGCCGAAGGCGTTCATGACCAGGCCGACGAGAAAGGATACCACCAGCAGCTTCAGGACAACCCTGAGCGGCGAGTCGCCGAGAAAGCGCGTCAGTGTGGTCAAGGCCGTCTCCCGATTGAGATGCCCGGACTCATGGGCACGGCCAAGAGATACGTGCTTGGCGGCCATCCAGCAAGCCGGCACGAGCCAGGACCGTTGCTAGCGTCCGGCTGCCGTGGAAAGCCAGCAGCGCTCAAGCATCTGCCCCAGAGGCGAGCCCTGTGGAACGGTGCGGCCAATCATCCACTGGCGGAGCGTATGGTCGAACAGATGAATGCACAGCGTACGCGGAGTGCCGATATCCGAAAGCGAAAGGTCCGGATCGAGCAGCATTGCGACCTGATGGTGACTAAGCGGATAGAAGACGTCGATGGGAACCGCGTGACCGATGTCGCCGGTTCTGCTGGCGAAATAGGTGAGCGCCTCGGGGCCCAGCCTGCCCCAGCTATAGTTGGAAATGTGGATCGGCAGGCCGATGAACTTGCGCAACCTGTAGCGCATCAGCCTGGAGCGGTTGAGCCAGGGCACGATGTAATACGGATCTTCCGCGAATTTCAGCATCTCAAGCAGTGTCTGGCTGCCGGCCGGCAATTTCAGCACGGCGCCGTTAAGTTGGTCGCTGGACTGGTAACCAAGGATATAGTCCTGTTTCGGGATGGGCTTGAGACAAAACACGTCGCAATCGACGTACGGGCCGAGCCCTGCTTCCAGGATCTTCAAGCGGTAGAGATTGGAAAAGAGGGACGGACTTCCGTTCGACCTGTAGTAGACGATCCGCTCCCTTGGCATCAGTTTCGACGCGTCGACCGTTTCGACGCCGGGCGGAACATTGCGTGGGGTGTCGTAACAATGAAGATGCACCCGGTGGCCCGCCAGCACGAAGGAACGCAGGCACGCGGCATGCAGGTCGTCCAGGGATGCTCCGATCCAAACGGCATTGACGACAGGTTCGATGGCGCCATCCGGCGCTGCCTCCGGACGTTGCCTGTCCATGTCGATCACTTGCCCTCGATGCCCCTGACCTCTGCCGTGAAATCGCGGATGATCCTGGCGGGCGACCGAAGTTCACGCATGGCCGCCCTGTATCCGGCCGCCCGTTCCTCGAGCTCCCGCAGGGGCTGGCAGAGATCCTTCAGGAGATCGAGCCCATGACCGCCATATGGGCGAAAATACCGCCCGGCAACCGCATCCAGCGAGCCTGCCGGCACCCCGACCGGCACGCAGCCGGCATAGGCGCATTCGACATATTTCATCAGCTCGACATTGTAGCGCGTCCCGCAAAGGAAGAAGTGGCTGAATTGCGCCGCAAGACCGATGTAGCGCGCATGCGTGAAGTCATGACGGGGTGGCTTGCCATGTTCGGGATATCCCGGATGCTTCAGGTCGAAGATGAACAGCCGCAGCCAAGGAAAGCGCGCACGCCGGCGACGCAAGGCATAGCGCACCGGGTATAATGTTCTGGAATTGCTGCCCGACAGGAAGACCCTGCGGCGACGGCCGGCCAAGGGAATCTCGACCTCCCGCGAGGTATCGTAGGGATAGGGCAAATGGACCACGCGAGAGACTTTCAGCGTCCCTACGAATGCCAGGAATGGCCCCTCGGGATCATAGGTCGTGGCATAGTGAACGCTGGGATGGTCGGCGCAATCGAAGATGAACCTGACACAGGGGTTGGTTGTCTCCGGCATGTCCGAATCGCTGACCCGGAAGAAGAGCACGGGCCTGTCGCTTGCGGGGACCGTCAGGTGCTTTTTCAGCACCTCGACGTCTCCGGGCTCCAGGCGATTGTCGACGACGGCGACCTCGCAATCGCCCCTGCCGATCTGGCTGATCGGCCGGGCCTCCCATGACAACGGCCTGGCGAAGGCCGGGCCCACGCCTGGGTAGATCGCCTTGTCATATGGATGCGTGTCCGAATGGAAATAAATGATTCGCAAAAGCAAATTCCCCCGAATTGCCTGGCACCAGCGAACGGAAGCCCCGCCCTCGAGGCCGATTGCCGTCGGATTTTGTACGCTTCCGCGCGTGAGGCGGGCAACTGGGAAGCCTGTTCATGTCAAACAAGTGATCGAGTTTCCCGGTTGCCCGAGATTCGCAATTCCTAAATATGGGTAAACAATTTCATTTTAATTTATTGAAAATAAAGCACAAAATCGCCGTTTTCCAGTTTTGCGCAATGTGCGTGCAATTTTCACTTGCGAGATACCAGGCGTCTTTCAGGTGACGGACCGCGCGGCGATCTACCCGTACCACATAGCCGGCGAAAGCCGGTCCCAGAACCGCGCGGCCATCCAGAAAGACACCAATCGGAGCTGACCGCCCCAATGGTCAGGGTCCTCAGCAGTTAACCAGCGTATCGGGTGCGGATGCGCGTTTGTGTTGGAGTAATGCAGTGTCCCCTCAAGCAAAGATCGTCCTGACGGCGGGTGCCCTTGCCGTCTGCCTCCTCGGGCCGGCAACAGCCCCCGACCTCTCGCCTGCCTACAACGACCCTCCTGCCTCCCAATGGAGCGGCGCCTATGTCGGCGTCCATGGCGGCACGGCATTCACGGGAATGCCGAACCCGTTCGCCGGCCGAAACGGCTTCAGCGGCGGCGTTCAGGCCGGCTACAACCAGCAGATGGGCCCGGCGGTTCTCGGCGCCGAGATCGAAGGTTCCTATCTGGGCGGTGCCGAGCACAATGTCCAGGGCGGCAAGATCAAGGAAAAATGGCGTGGCGCGGCCAAGGCGAAGGCCGGCGTGAGCTTCGACCAGACGCTGCTGTTCGGAACCGGCGGCGTGGCCATGACCAGGTTCGACAAGGGCGACGGCGTGAGCAGCAGCGACGGATGGAAGGTCGGTTACCTCGTCGGCGCCGGCATCGAGCAGGGCTTCGCCGGCGGCCTCTCGGCCAAGGTCGAGTACGACTATGTCCGCACCCCCGACGTGGAAACGACGTCGGCCCTTGGCAGGTCCAAGGAGACGATCGGCAGCCATGAGCTGAAAGCCGGCATCAACTACCGGTTCTAGAAACAGCAGGCGGCCGACCTCGATCGCGCGATGGCCGCGGCATCGCGCGATCTTCTTGTTCTTGATGCCTGGACGCAGACATCCCGCCCGAGGCGACGAAGCATTCCATGCTTGTCGCAATGTCGATGTAATCTTCGCAATCTAGGTCGCCTGCGTGAATTTTCACCATGGGAATCAGCAATGTCCACGCATCGCCCGGGCCGACGGACGTCCAAGCTATTGTTCATTGCTATCGCGCTCGCATTGGCGGGCTGCGCCTCCGACATCATGAAGAACTATGTCGGACAGCCGGTCGAATCGGTCGTTCTGGATTACGGGCCGCCAACGGCGATCGTCGACCTCGGCCGGGGAGAACGCGCCTATCAGTGGCGCCAGGTCTCGACGTCAGCGTTTCCGGGACATCCAGCGGCGAGGTTCGCCACACAAAACACCGAACCGTCTATGAAGAGACCGAAACGCCCGGCTATATCGAGCGCAAGGAATGCTTCTACACATTTTACGCCCGCGCTTCCGGCGGCCGCTGGTTCATCACCAATTTCCGCCGGCCGAAGCTGGAATGCGAGTGAACCGCCGTGCCGCAAATTCCGCGGCCACGCGCTAAGGAGAACGCCAATGCGCGTCCTGCTGATCGAGGATGAACCGGAAATGGCCTCCGTGCTGAAGGCCGCTCTGGAGCGCCTGGACATCATCGTCGACCATGCCGCGACCTTGGCCGATGCGGAGGCGGTGGCTCGTTTGGGCCATCACGACGCCGTGGTGCTGGACCGCCGGCTGCCGGATGGCGATGGCCTCAGCCTGATCCCGCGCCTGCGCGCCCTGCATCTGGATGTGCCGGTGATCGCGCTGACGGCGATGAGCGGGCTGGAGGACCGGGTTGCCGGGCTCGATGCCGGCGCCGACGATTACATGGTCAAGCCTTTCGCCACGGTGGAACTCGTCGCGCGGCTCCACGCCTTGCACCGCCGCTCGTTCACCTCGCGCGCCAATCAGACGATGGTCGGCCGCCTCACCTATGATTTCCGCCATCGCGAGGCGCTGGTCGAGGATCACGCGCTCGATTTGCCCCGGCGTGAAAGGCTGGTGCTTGAAACGCTGATCCGCCGGCCGGGCCGGACCATCATGCGCAGCGCTCTCGAGGAGGCCGTCTACGCCCTGGACGACGAGATCGGCTCGAATGCGCTCGACGCACATGTGTCGCGGCTGCGCCGCAAGCTCGACGATGTCGCCGCCGGCATCGAGATACGAGCGATCCGCAATCTCGGCTATCTCCTGCGGGCAGCCTCGTGAAGAAAGTGCGCGCACGCTCGTTGCAATGGGTCCTGGTCCGCCGGCTGATCCTGCTGCAGGCGGCGACGCTGCTCCTCTTCATCGTGCTGTGCGCGGCAGCCCTTTGGATCGCCAATCCGAGCCTGCTCATCGACAACGAGGCTGCCGTCGCGGCCGTCAAGGATGCCGTCGACCGCGACAAGGACCGCAGGCTGGTCGTCCGTGAAACGGAAGAGCTTACCGCGTTCCGCCAGAGCTTCCCCAATGTCTGGTACATCGTTCGCGACGATAGCGGGCAGAGCGTCCGTTCCGGCACGATCCCGGATGTCTACACCAAGGACTTCGGCGTCCTGCTCGGCGAGGCAGACCACGCCACGATCGGATTCTCCGACAAGGACATGCGGCCGGAAGCCTATATCGAAAACGCTTCGACCAAAGCCGGCGCGGTACGGATCATCGCCGCGACGCAGTCGTCGCGCCAGGAGACCGACGGGCTCGAGATCAACATTTCGGCCACGGTGGAGGTCGCCCGGTATCCGGACGGCAGCAGGAACTGGGAACGCGCGCTGCCGGCGCTGGCGCTCGTCATCGCGATCCTGCTGTTGCCCATCGTCCTCGTCATGGGCGCCACCACACTGGTGACGACGCCGGCCGTGGTCCGCCGCTCCCTTGCCGGCCTTGTCGAAACCGTCCGCCAGGCGGCGCGCATCGATATCGGCACCCGTGCGATGCAGCTGCCGGTCAAGCACGTGCCGCAGGAGATCGCGCCGCTGGTGCATGCCTTCAACGAGGCTCTGGCGCGCCTCGCGCAGGGGTACGACCGGCACAACCGTTTCCTCACCGACGCGGCGCACGAACTGCGCACGCCGATCGCCATCCTGCGTACACGCGCCGAGCTGCTGCGGCAGGAGCCGCAAAGCACGCGGCTGCTGCATGATATCGAGCGCCTGTCGCATCTCGCACAGCAACTGCTCGATCATCAATTGCTCGACCGCCCATCCGACCAGCGCGAGATCGTCGATCTCGACGATCTTGTCAGCCGGGTGGCGGCCGACTTCGCGCCGCTCGCCATCGAGGCCGGCTACGACCTTGCCTTCGAGCCGTCGCCCGACAAGACACGCGTCGAAGTCAACGTGCTGCAGATCGAGCGGGCGCTCGCCAACCTCGTGCGCAACGCCATCGAGCATGGCGGCGGCGGCGGTACCATCACGATTGCGATCGACCGGACGGGTGGCATCGAGGTGCGCGACGAAGGCCCGGGCATTCCCGTGGAAGAGCGCGAGAATGTGTTCGAGCCCTTCTATCGCCTGCAGCCGCAATCGCGCGGGGCCGGGCTGGGACTGAATCTCGCCCGGCAGATCGCGCTGCTGCATGAGGGAACCATCCGTATCCTGGCGGGCTCATGGCGCGGTGCCCGCATCCGCATGGAACTGCCGGTTCGTTCGTGACCCGGCCGTTGACGGCGCCGAACGCATATCGGCCAGCCAGCCAGTGGCCACGCCGGCTCCTGACTTATCTGTTTTCTAACCAATTGCTGCTATTGTCATCTCCACAGTGGGAGCCAGGCTTTGGCGGGAACGGGAAAAATCGGCGCGCACCGCGCACCCATGTTGTCGGTCGTCGTGCCTTGCTACAATGAACGCGCCGGCGTGGCCGAGCTTCATCGACGCGTCGGCGCGGTATGCCTCGAGCAAAGCCTCCCCTACGAGATCGTGCTCGTCATCGACGGAGCGACCGACGGCACCCGCGAGGCCATTTTCGACCTGGCCGAAAAGGACGACCATGTGGTCGCCATCGACCTTGCACGCAACTACGGCCACCAGATCGCCTTGAGCGCCGGGCTGGAGTTCTGCCGCGGCCAGCGCATTCTCATTCTCGACGCCGATCTCCAGGATCCGCCCGAACTGCTGGGGGCGATGATGGCGAAGATGGATGAGGGCTTCGACGTCGTCTACGGCCAAAGGGTGAAACGGGAGGGCGAGAGCTGGTTCAAGCTGGCCTCCGCCTCGATGTTCTACCGCCTGCTCGGCAGGATGGTCGATGTCGAGATCGCGCCGGACTCCGGAGATTTCCGGCTGATGAGCCGCCGTGCGCTGGACCATCTGATTGCAATGCCCGAACGCTACAGGTTCATTCGCGGCATGGTGAGCTGGATCGGGCTGAAGCAGGTCGCCTTCCCTTATGAACGGCACCGGCGCTTTGCCGGCACCACCCACTATCCGCTGAAGAAGATGGTTCTTCTGGCGATCGACGCAATGACCAGCTTTTCGATCGTGCCTTTGCGCTTTGCCTCGCTGCTGGGGATGATGTTCGGCCTGCTCGGCCTGGTCGTGCTCAGCTATACGCTGTTCGAATGGTCTCTCGGCAATGTGCTGCCCGGCTGGACGAGCCTTGCCGCGATCATGCTTATCCTGGGCAGCGTACAGCTTCTGGTGCTGGGCATCTTCGGCGAGTATCTCGGCCGCATGTACATGGAAACGAAGCGGCGGCCGCTCTATTTCGTCAACGAGATCGTTTCGCGCAGCGAGCCAGCCCAGGGTCTGCCCGCGCATCGTCTGCAGGAGATGGCGAAGAGAGCCGCCCGTGCTTGAGGCCGAATTCGACCAGTTTGCGCGCGAGTACCAAGAGCAGCATGCCGCGAGCATAAGGCTTAGTGGCGAGACGCCGGACTTCTTCGCGAAATACAAGATCGACGACGTCGCGGCGACACTGAGACGGGCCGGCGTGAAACCCAGGCGCATCCTCGACTTCGGTGCCGGCGTCGGCAATTCGCTCGGCCATATGCGCGCAGCGTTTCCCGACAGCGAGATCGTCCTGCTCGATCCTTCGCGGGAATCGCTCGACATCGCCAGCAAGCGCTTCCCCGATCAGGCCGCGTTCACGCATTTCGACGGCCAGACAATCCCCTTCGCCGACCATAGCTTCGACCTTGTCTTCGCGGCTTGCGTTTTCCATCACATCCCCGAAAACCTTCAGATCGGATTGTTCGCCGAGATCGGCAGGGTGCTGGCCAATGGCGGCAGTTTCTTTGTCTTCGAGCACAATCCGTGGAATCCATTGACCACCCACGCGGTAAGGAATTGCGCCTTCGACGAGAACGCGGTCCTGATAAGCTCGCCAGAGATACGCAGGCGAATGGCCGCGGCGGGTCTTTCCGGCACTCGGATCGTCTATCGGATTTTCTTTCCCAGACCGCTTGCAAGGCTGCGGCCGTTCGAGCGTTTCCTGACCAAGATACCTGTTGGAGCCCAATATTTTGCGCATGTGGTCAAGCCGCTCGTTTGACTGTCCGGGGATGCTGTTATCCGACGCCGTCGGCCTGTTGCGCACGACGCTGGGATATGCGGTCATTCCAGCCGGGCTGGAGCTCTCATCGAAAACCGTTTGTCCATCTGGCGGGAAACCGGCTGTTCGCCGCCGTTTTTCATTCCGGCTAAGCCCGTTTCGTTCTCCGCCGGCGGCGCGGATGCCCCGATCGGTTGACAAGAATAGAGGCAAAATGGCCCGGAGCGCGACATGAACCAGGCTGAGGCAATCGTTCCGACCACGTCGCGGCTCGAGGATGCACAGCGCATCAGGCTGATATTCTGCCTGTTTGCCGCCTCCATTGCAGCTGCTGGATTGGCCCCATTCGCGGGCGCGACCCTCAAGGACCCCGACAGCTGGTGGCACGTGAAAGTCGGGCTGGATTTCCTGGCAAACCGGGCATTTCCAACGGTCGATCCCTATTCCTACACTTTTGCCGGGCATCCGTGGATCGCAAAGGAATGGCTGGGGCAGGTCTTTCTGAGCCTTGCCTACCGTAGCGGCGGATGGACTGGTGTCGCCACGCTGATCATCGCCGCGATAGGGCTGACAGTCTCCGTGACGGCATGGTTCCTCAGCGCGTGGCTGAAGCCGGTACTGGCGGTAGCGCTGACGTTCATCCTGGCCATCCTGATCGCACCTGTCTATACGGCGCGTCCCCACGTCTTCACCTTGCCGATCATCGTCACGTGGACGGCGGTGTTGTTTCGTGCATCGGCGGAGGAGAAGGCCCCGCCGTGGTGGCTCCTCGCGCTGGTTGTGCTCTGGGCCAACCTGCACGCTACCTTCACCTTGAGCTTCGTCATCGCCGCCTTCGCCGGTCTCGATCTCGTGGCGCGCACCGGCCTGTCGAAACCCGCTCTTTTGACGAAGTGGGTTGCGTTTGGCCTGCTCTGTCCGCTGGTCAGCCTGATCCATCCCTATGGTGTGCAAGCCATTCTGGCCACGTTCACCGTCGCCCATGGCAATGAAGCAGTACCGCTGATCCTGGAGTGGCGGCCGTTCAATGTCCAGGAACAGGATCTGCAGGAAGCCGCTATACTAGTGGCGCTTTTCGGGCTTATAACGTCACGGCTGCGGATCGGCTGGGCCAAGGCGTTGTTCGTCGTCTTCACCTTGCATGTCTACCTGTCGCACCAGCGCTTCGTCTATCTGTTCTTCCTGCTTGTTCCCGTGGTGGTGGCGGTCGAAGTCGCGCGCCAGTACCCCTCCCTGTCAGCCGACGCCTGGCTGAGCGAAAAGCGTGACGTACTGGAAAAATTCTTCGCCAGCCGGTTCCATCTGCTCTGCGGCGCGACGGCCGTGTTGCTGGTCGGCGCGATCCTTGCGCTCAACAATGCCTACCAAGTCGCAGCGAGCCCGACGACATCGGCCAGCGGCGCCCTTGCGTTCGCCAGCGCTCACCACCTGTCCGGCAACGTGATGAACTCCTACAATTTCGGCGGCACGCTGATTTTCCACGACATCAAGACCTATATCGACGGCAGGACGGACCAACTGTTCCAGGACGGGTTCACGAAAACGGATGAGGCGACGGGGCAAACCGGCGGAAAACCGCTGCTCGCGGCCCAGTTGAAGAAATACGCCATCAGCTGGGCACTGCTCACAGCCGATGACACCCGCATCCCCTTCTTCGATGAACTGGGTTGGAAGCGGGCCTATGCCGACGACTACGCCGTGATCTACCTGCCCGGCGCCTGATTCATCCCGTTCCGGCAAATCGGCGTCGCCAGCGTTCGAAGCCTGGCATTCGTCTTGACATGTATGTTGCAGTGCAGCAAAGTTGTGCTGCAGAGCACATTCCGTGGGACCCACGAGCCACGATTTTTCGCACGACCGGGGATTGCCGTATGAGGAGCATTTCAGGCTCCGCCGCACGACCATCGCCGGCCACGGCATACGGACCGGTCGAATGAATTACAGGCGTGATATCGATGGCCTGCGGGCCGTTGCGGTGCTGCCCGTCGTGCTCTTCCATTTCGGCGTGTCCGCCATTCCCGGTGGCTTCACCGGCGTCGACATCTTCTTCGTCATATCGGGCTATCTGATCAGCGGCAGCCTGCTCGATGATCTCGAGCGCGGCCAATTCTCGATCGGACGCTTCTACTGGCGTCGCGCACGGCGCATCCTGCCGGCGCTGACCTTCGTCATCCTGCTTGCAAGCATTGCGGCCTGGTTCATCCTGCTGCCGTCGGACCTGCACGAATTCAGCCTCAGCGTGATCGCGGCCTCGACCTTCTGGTCGAACATCTATTTCTGGAAGACGACGAACTATTTTTCGATCGACGCCGAACTGCGGCCGCTGCTGCACACATGGTCGCTTTCGGTCGAGGAGCAGTATTACATCTTCGCGCCGATCCTTGTGTATCTGATCTACCGGTATGCGTCGAAGCGCTGGCTGACGATACTTCTGCCGATCGCCATCGGCAGTTTTGCCCTGGCGGTCATGGCGACGACGCTGGCGCCGACCGCCGGCTTCTACCTCTTGCCGACACGTGTCTGGGAACTGGCGCTGGGCGCCATGCTGATGCTGAAAAGGCCGCCGCCACTAGCTAGCCGGCCGGCAACGGAACTGGTCGGCCTGGCCGGCTTTGCCCTGCTTGCATTCGGCTTCCTGACGATTTCGGAGAGCGATCCGTTTCCTGGCTACAACGCCCTGTTTCCCTGCATCGGAACCGCTCTGCTCATCTATGCGGGCCAGAATCACCCCGACCGGCCCGTGCCTGTCGCCACGCGCGTGCTTCAATTCTCTCCGATGGTCTGGGTCGGCCTCATCTCCTATTCGCTCTACCTTGTTCACTGGCCGATCAATTCCTTCGTCCACTATCTCTCGCTGAAAGCCATCTCGGTGCCGACGATCGTCGCGATGACGGTGGCGAGCTTCGCCCTGGCGACCTTCTCGTGGAAATATGTCGAGCAGCCTTTCCGGCGGAAGCGACCCTTTACCGCCCCGCTGCCGATCTTCGCCTTTTCGGCGACGGCGATTGCCCTGCTGTGCGTCGGCGGTCTGGCCGGCGTGCTCGGCAACGGCTTTCCGCAGCGGTTCCCTGATTTCTCGACGCAACGCATCCTGGTGGGTGACTGGCGCAACGGCGTCTGCTTCAACGAAGGCGGGAATCGGATCGAGGATTGGAACCTTGCCGACTGCACGCGCACGCACGGCTTTCCCACCAATGTGCTGTTGTGGGGCGATTCCTTCGCGGCTCACTATGTTTCGGGCCTGGAGGCCAACGCGCAGAAAATCGAGGCCAACGTCATCCAATATACCTATGCCGGCTGCCCACCCAACCTGTCCTATTTTTCCTATGCCCGGCCGGCCTGCACCCGCTTCAACGAACGGGCGCTGTCGATCATCCGCGATGCCAATATCCAGGCGGTGATCCTGAGCGGACGATGGACGGATTACCAGGCAAGGGGCTTCGACGGATTGCAAACGACGATCGACCGGCTGCGCGACATGGGTGTCAAGGTCTATGTCATCGGCCAGTCTCCGGAGTTCATCGCCGACGTCCAGAAGATCGCTTTCTTTGCAAAACACGAGGGCGCCGTGAACACATCCTGGCCGATGGCCATGGATCCCGACATCAACAAGCAGGTGCAGCCCTTCGCCAAAGGCGCGACCTTCATCGATCCGCTTACCTATCTGTGCGACGCCGCCGGCTGTTCCTATGCGGATGCCACCAGCAAGCAGTTTCTCTATTTCGACTATGGCCATTTCTCTTCCGCCGGCGCGACGCTGGCCATCTCGAAATACTGGCCGAGCTTCGCCGCCGGCGGCGAAGTCGCAAAGGTCAGGGAGCAGGCGCCGACCGTCACCAGGTGAGTTGGCGAAGCCCGCGTCGTGACACCGCTTTGCGATTGCCCGAAGCCATGCCGTCATGATAACGAGGCTGCAGCGCGGGTATGATGTAATGGTAGCCTGTCAGCTTCCCAAGCTGAACGCGCGGGTTCGATTCCCGCTACCCGCTCCAGCCTGAAACCGAAAAGTCGGTTGCTGATCCGGCCCACGCAGGAACCTGTCCACCCGAGCCGATTCAGCATTTCACGGAATCGCTGACCCGCTCTAACTCTTTGTTTTCACGCAATTCCCAAGGGGAAGCGCTACGCGCTTCTCCCGGGAAAACCGCTATGCACTTTTCCTGGAATTGCCCTTGGCGAGACTAAAGAGGCATTCAGGCCTGGCCGGTTCGCATCTGCTTCTTGAGGAGGAACCGGGCGAGGTTGCTGATATTCCGCGGTGCCACCTTCCTGGGCAGATGCGCCAGTAGGTCTTCCGATTTGACGTCGTTGCGGAACCGCTCGGCCCAATCTTCGGTGAGGTCGTCCCGCTGCAGGCGCAAATTCGTCTCGAACTCTCCGTCCGGCATTTCCATTGACAATTGCCGAGCCACCGACGCGACGTACGGACGAGGATCGTCCAACAGATCCTCATAGAAAAAGTGATCGTAATGCAGATCGGCCAGCCGCAGATATGCCTCCCAGAAGGCATAGCTCTGCTCGATCAGAAAATAGGCCTGGCAGATGCCGGCGAAGTCGTATTGCGGAACCAGGTCCGCGCCGTCCATCGTGCTTCTCCAATGGCCTGACGCCTTCGCCCGGCAATAGGAAATCGCCTGGCGAAGACGGTCCCGCCGCTCCAGCAGGACCAAACCCATGGCATGGCGCCGGCCGCATTCCGCCAGGAAGTCGGCTCCATATTTGGCCTGCGACCAGTGAAGGTGCCGTGGAAACAGCTTGACGGCGAACGTGCCGTTCGCGGTCCCGCCGCGATCGATCACGGCGGACAGCAGGTCATCGAAGGATTTCGGCTTGCACCCGAGATTGGTCGTGTCGAGCCACTCGGCGGAGTTGCCGAACAATCCCGTGCTGTTTGTGAGACTGCCAAGCCATTCGGAACCGCTACGGGCTTCGGTAAGTATCGCCACGCCTTTCATGCGTGCGGATTGCCCGCGGCCTGTCCGACCTCGATTGCAGAAAGCCGTTCTTCCTGATCGCCCCTCGACATGTCAAAGCTCCGCTTAAACAGCGCCTCAACGAACAAAGGCTCATATGGTTCCGTAGATTCGACCTCACGCCAAGGCAAAATGCAGGCCATACACGTTACACTGGTCGATCAACGCCGTACGCGCAAAGGCCGGCCACGTTGTGGTGGTCGGCCTTTGCGTCAACCGCAGAAGCGATTACAGCCAGACGCGCTCGCGCCAGCAGCGGACGCGGCGGCGGCCGTGGCGCCAGTAGCTGCGGCAAACCCGTCTCCAGCCGCGGCGGCGTCCATGGCGGCGACGCCAGTAGTCATCGTGGTAATCGTGGCCATGGTGGCCGCTGCGATGGGAGACCTGCTCCAGCGCGACTTCGTCGTCCCCTTCGAAGACAGCCGGATCTGACTTGTCCAGCTCATCAAGAATTCCGGTGCCCTGGGGAATACCGGCAACCGCGCGGCCGGGTCCGGCCACGCTTGCAAATGCCACTGCCCCCGCAACGCCAAGCATTCCAGTAAGAAACTTCCGACGTTCCATAAAAACCTCTCGAGTTGTTGACCATCGACACCTCGTTCCCTCGCCCGAAACAGGCTCCAGCGCGCATGCCGATCGCTTCTGAACGCGCGGTGTCGGTTCTCGTTCCGTCACCCTACTTCGCGCAGGATGAAATCATGCAGCATCTTGGCCGCCGGCGAGAGCACGCGATTCCGGACCGTGATCAGGCTGTAGGGCCTGACCTCGATGTCGAACTCGGTCTGGACGACATCGATGGCGCCGGCAAGCCCGTCCGGATTCTGGATGAACTTCGCCACCTGCACCGAGACCGGTGCGATGGCATCGGATTGTGCAACCATGACCAGCGTGAGCAGCAGCGAGCTGGTGTTCAAGATCCGGTCCGGCAGCGCGATGTTGCGGTTCAGGAAATTGCTTTCCATCGCCTGGCGCAAGGGCGAACCGCCCGATTGGAAGACCCAGTCATAGGCGGCGGTGTCTTCCAGCCTGACCACATTGCCCCCGGCGAGCGGGTGGCCGCGGCGCACGATCAGGCAGGCTTTCTCGACGCCGATCACACGGGATTCGAACAGCCGCGGATTGAGGTCGTCGGGAATGCGGGCGATGATGAAGTCGTGGCGCGAGGCGATCAGCTCGCGGGCGAGCACGTTCGACGTCTCGACCTGCATGGTGATCTCGATGCGCGGGTAGATGCGGCGGATCTCGCGAATCGCCGGTACGGCCAATTCGATCGCCGGCGCGGTCACGGCACCGAGGAACACCGAGCCGCCCTTGCCGGCCTTGAGCTCGGCAATCTCGCGGTCGGCTTCGCGCATCTCGAGCAGGATCGACCGGGCCCGCCTGGCGAGCGCCTGGCCGTAGGGGGTAAGGGTCACGCCGCGCGGCAGCCGTTCGCACAGCTTTACGTCAAGCACCGCCTCCATCTCGGCGATCATGCGCGAGGCGGCCGGCTGGGAGATGTTCATGACCTGGGCCGCCGCGCTCACCCGTCCGTGATCGTCGAGGGCGGCGATCATGCGCATGTGGCGCAAGCTCAAGCCACTGCGCAGGAGTGTCTCCCCATCTCCCGGGAGCTTCTCGTAACTTACTGGAATAGCATCGGGATCGCGCAATGCCGCCATGATCTTCCAGCCTTTCCGCCGGTTTCTTTCCGCATGCTAGATCATACCGGTTTCGGTATAGCAACCACCAAAGATCGCATTTGACAGTTATGGCAAAGGGACCCACCCTTCGCGCGCTCCGAGATGCAAGGGTCGGTAACGAACAAAATCGTATCGATTGAAACTGTGTCGCGGAGCCGATTGGGAGGATACCGGAGATCGATAAAGCCGACAGCGGCGCCTTTGCGCTCCTGTCTGGCTGCGCGGCCCGCGAAGCCCCGAGGTGTCGCGTCCATCAACCAGGGAGAGTAACGTGAAAATCATCAAGACGCTGGCCGCCGTCGCGGCCCTTGGCATCGCTGCCATGAGCTATCAGGCGCACGCGGCCGACAAGGGTCTTGTCGGCGTGCTGATGCCGACCAAGACCTCGCAGCGCTGGATCAATGACGGCGACGCCGTCAAATCCCAGCTCGAGGCGCTCGGCTACACTGTCGACCTGCAGTATGCGCAGGACGACATCCCCAACCAGCTCAGCCAGCTGGAAAACGAAATCACCAAGGGCCCGAAGGCGCTGATCATCGCCTCGATCGACGGCACCACCCTGTCGGATGCGCTGCAGAAGGCGAACGACGCAGGCGTCGTCGTGGTCGCCTATGACCGCCTGATCAAGAAGACCGCCAATGTCGACTATTACACCACTTTCGACAATTTCGGCGTCGGCGTGATCCAGGCGAATTCGCTGGTCAAGGGCCTCAAGGAGCGCTTCCCGAACACCAAGCCGTGGAACGTCGAACTGTTCGGCGGCTCGCCCGACGACAACAACGCCTTCTTCTTCTACAACGGTGCTATCTCCGTCCTGCAGCCATTGATTGACGACGGCTCGATCAAGATCAAGTCCGGCCAGACCGGCATGGACAAGGTCGGCACGCTGCGCTGGCTCGCCGCCACCGCCCAGGCTCGCATGGACAACCTCCTGTCGGCCAACTACTCGGACGGCAGCCGCGTCGACGGCGTCCTGTCGCCCTATGACGGCCTGTCGCGCGGCATCACCGCCTCGCTGCGCGCCGTCGGCTACGGCACGGACGCACAGCCCTGGCCGATCGTGACCGGTCAGGATGCCGAGACCGCCTCGGTCAAGCTGATCATCTCGGGCGAGCAGTACTCGACCGTGTTCAAGGACACCCGCGAACTGGCCAAGGCCACTGTGCAGCTGGTCGACAAGGTGCTCTCGGGCGGCAAGCCGGAAGGCCTCGATGAAAAGACCTACAACAACGACGTCAAGGTGGTTCCCTCGATCCTGCTGACGCCGCATGAGGTCGACAAGTCGAACTACCAGGCGATGGTCGTCGATTCCGGCTACATCAAGGCCGAAGACCTGAAGTAATCCCGGTTATAAAATCAGGGGTCCTGCGCAACGCAGGGCCCCTTTTCGTTCACAAGCGACCCCGGTATTGTTTCTGCCGGCCTAGAGCAATTCCAGGAAAAGTGCGCGGCGGTTTTCCGTCAGGAATTGCGTAAAAACAAGAAAGTCTAGGAGGAGCTTGCCCTGATGACCTCGACGATTTTGGAGATGCGCGACATCACCAAGACGTTCCCCGGCGTGAAGGCGCTGTCGAACGTCAACCTCAGCGTGGAGGAAGGTGAGATCCACGCCGTTGTCGGCGAGAACGGCGCCGGCAAGTCGACGCTGATGAAGGTGCTGTCGGGCGTCTATCCCTCCGGCACCTATGACGGCCAGATCATTTTTCAGGGCCAGGAATGCCAATTCAAGGGCATCCATGACAGCGAACACAAGGGCATCGTCATCATCCACCAGGAGCTTGCGCTGGTGCCGATGCTGTCGATCGCCGAAAACATCTTCCTCGGCAACGAGCACGCCAGATACGGCGTCATCGACTGGAACGCCAACGAGGCGCGCACCAGCGCCCTGTTGAAGAAGGTGGGCCTCAAGGAGGACCCCAAGACCCTGATCACCAATATCGGCGTCGGCAAGCAGCAGTTGGTCGAGATCGCCAAGGCGCTGAGCAAGGAAGTTAAGCTGCTGATCCTCGACGAGCCGACCGCATCGCTCAGCGAAAAGGACAGCCAGGCGCTGCTCGACCTGCTGCTCGAATTCAAGCGGCAAGGCATGACCTCGATCCTGATCTCGCACAAGCTCAACGAGGTGAACCGGGTCGCCGACAAGGTTACCGTGATCCGCGACGGGCGTACCATCGAGACGCTGGCCAAGAAGGATATTTCGGAGGACCGCATCATCACCTCCATGGTCGGCCGCTCGCTCGACGACCGCTATCCGCCGCGCGAGCCTGACATCGGCGAGGTCGTGTTCGAAGTGAAGAACTGGTCGGTCTATCACCCGATCCATGCCGAGCGGCAGGTGATCAAGGGCATCGACCTCAACGTGCGCAAGGGCGAGGTGGTCGGCATTGCCGGGCTGATGGGCGCCGGCCGCACCGAATTCGCCATGAGCCTGTTCGGCCGCTCCTATGGGCGCCGCATCACCGGCGAAGTGCTGCTCAAGGGCAAGGCGGTCGACGTCTCCTCGGTGAGCAAGGCGGTCCAACACGGGATCGCCTATGTGACCGAGGACCGCAAGACCTACGGTCTCAACCTCATCGATCATATCAAGCACAACATAACGCTGGCCAATCTGGGCGGCGTCTCGCGCCACAGTGTGATCGACGACATGCGCGAGCTCGCCGTTGCCAACGACTATCGAAAGAAAACCAACATCCGTGCATCGAGCGTCTATCAGATGACCGGCAATCTTTCGGGCGGCAACCAGCAGAAGGTGGTGTTGTCGAAATGGCTGTTCGCCGACCCGGAAGTTCTGATCCTCGACGAGCCGACGCGCGGCATCGATGTCGGCGCCAAGTACGAAATCTACACGATCATTGCGCGCCTCGCCGCTGAAGGTAAGGCGATCCTGGTCATCTCGTCGGAAATGCCGGAATTGCTCGGCATCACCGACCGAATCTATGTCATGAACGAAGGGCGCATCGTGGGCGAAATGCCCGCGGCGGACGCGAGCCAGGAAAAAATAATGCGGGCCATCGTTCGTGGAGAAGGAAAAGCAGCATGAGCACCGACAGCGCCCCCGCCCCGCAAGGCAACATCGCCGAAGAACAGCGTCCACGCATCGCCGTCTCGGCGCTGACGACGAACCTGCGCGAATATGGTCTGATTATCGCGCTGATCGTCATCATGCTGTTCTTCCAGTTCACCACGTCGGGAACGCTGTTCAAGCCGGTCAACCTCAGCAACCTGGTGCAGCAGAACTCGTTCATCATCGTGATGGCGCTGGGCATGCTGCTGGTCATCGTTTCGGGCTACATCGACCTCAGCGTCGGGTCGGTCGCCGGTTTCATCGGCGCGCTGGCGGCGAACATGATGGTCATCTGGCAGCTCGGACCGCTCAGCAATCCGCTGGTGGTCTCGATCGTCTGCCTGATCGTGGGCGGCCTGATCGGCGCGGCGCAAGGCTATTGGATCGCCTATCACCGGATACCGAGCTTCATCGTGACGCTGGCGGGCATGCTGATCTTCCGCGGCATCTGCCAGGCGCTGCTGGGCGGCGGCTCCTCGGTGGGTCCGCTTCCGGACGGCTTCAAGGCACTCAGCTCCGGCTTCATTCCTGATGTGATCGGCCCGCTGACGCTGATTGCGCCGACGGTAAACGCGGCCGGCAAGACCATTTTGGGCAGCGGCCTGACGCTGCACATGACGACGGTCGTGCTGGGGCTGATCGCCGTGCTGGCCTATGCCTATTTCGGGGTGAGGACACGGCGCAAACGCGAGCGCCACGGCTATGAGGCCGAGCCCTTCCCCCTGTTCGTCATCAAGACGCTGGTTGCCAGCGCGCTGGCGCTGTTCCTGGTCTATGAATTCGCCAGCTACAGGGGCCTGCCGGTGGTGCTGCTCGTCATGGGCGTGCTGATCTCGCTGTTCGTCTTCGTTACCAAGCGCATGACCATCGGTCGCCGCATCTACGCGATGGGCGGCAACCCCAAGGCAGCGCAATTGTCGGGCATCAACACCGAGCGGCTGACGCTTCTGGTGTTCATCAATATGGGCGTGCTGTCGGCGCTCGGCGGCCTGATCATCGCCGCGCGTCTCGGCCAGGCCGTGCCGGCCGCGGGCCTCGGCAGCGAGCTCGACGTGATCGCGGCCGTCTTCATCGGCGGCGCCTCGGCGATGGGCGGCGTCGGCCAGGTGATCGGCGCGGTGGTCGGCGGCTTCATCATGGGCGTGATGAACAACGGCATGTCGATCATGGGCGTCAACGTCGACTGGCAGCAGGTGGTCAAGGGACTGGTGTTGCTCGGAGCCGTCATCTTCGACGTCTACAACAAGAACAAGGCTTAAGGGCTGGAGGCGAGGACTAGGAGGCATACGGGTTCTAGATCGCGAAGCTGCCGGCAGCCCGTCGGCACCAAGAAGTCCGGGGAAGGACCAGGCTCGCGAACGCAATCCGGACGAAGCGTTTCAACCGTGGCGCGTTTCCGCGCCGCGCCGGTCAGGATTTTGCCGATGGCAGCCGGACACGGAAAAATGAGAGAGGACTGATCATGCTGATCTCGCAGATTCTCGACGACGCCGAGACGATCCGTGTCGTTGCCCGCAGCGGCGGGAAGACCCGGATCATCAACGGCGCGCGCAGCGTCTATTCGCTGGCGATGGAGGCCGCCCGCACCGGTGTCGGCCTGGCCGCCCTGATCGAACGCAAGGGACTTGGCGAGACGGTCGATCTCGACGCCGCCTACAAGAGGGGACGGCTCCTGTCGCCGATCAATCACCCCGACCCGGCGCATCTGCACCTGACCGGCACGGGGCTGACGCATCTCGGGTCGGCCGCGACGCGCGATTCCATGCACAAGAAGCTCAGCACCGACGGCGAGGAGCAGCTCACCGATTCGATGAAGATGTTCCGCATGGGGCTGGAAGGCGGCAAACCCGCCAAAGGCCAGGTCGGCGTACAGCCGGAATGGTTCTACAAGGGCAACGGCACCATGGCGGTCGCGCCTGGCGCGGCGCTGATGTCGCCGGCCTTTGCCAAGGATGCCGGCGAAGAACCCGAGGTCGCCGGGATCTATGTCATCGGCGACGACGGCGCGCCGTTCCGCGTCGGCTTCACGCTGTCGAACGAATTCTCGGACCATGTGACCGAGCGCGTGAACTATCTCTTCCTCGCCCACTCCAAGCTGCGCAATGCCTCGTTCGGGCCGGAAATCCTGATCGGAGACCTGCCTTCGGACATCCGCGGCACGTCGCGCATCCTGCGAGACGGCAAGACATTGTGGGAGAAGCCGTTCCTGTCGGGCGAAACGAACATGTCGCACACCATCGCCAATCTCGAACACCACCACTTCAAATATTCGGCCTTCCGCCAGCCGGGCGACGTGCATGTGCATATGTTCGGCACCGCGACGCTATCCTTCGCCGACGGCATCAACACGGAAGCAGGCGACGTGTTCGAGATCGAGGCAGGGGATTTCGGCCTGCCGCTGCGCAACCCGCTGGAAATCGAAAAGCCGGTGAAGGTGGCGGTGAAGGCGCTGTAAAAGCCACGAGGGCGTCATCCCCCTCTCGTGGGGAGATCGGCAGCTTCGACCTTAGCGCACCGCGCGGAAATGCTTTGAGAGCTTGAGGCCTTGCGCCTGGTAGTTCGAGCCCAGGTCGGTGCCGTAAAGCGCCCGCGGCCGCTTCAGCATGTGCTCGTAGACCAGCCGGCCGACGATCTGGCCATGGTCGAGGATGAACGGGACTTCGTGGCTGCGCACTTCGAGCACCGCCCGGCTGCCGGTGCCGCCGGACGCCGAATGGCCGAACCCCGGATCGAAAAAGCCGGCATAGTGGACACGGAACTCGCCGACCAGCGGATCGAAGGGCGTCATCTCGGCGGCGTAGAGCGGCGGCACATGCACCGCCTCCTGGCTGACGAGGATGTAGAACTCGTCGGGATCGAGCACCAGTTCGCCGGCGCCGCTCTTATGGATCGGCTCCCAGAAATCGAGGACATCCTGGGCGGCACGCTTGTCGACATCGACGAGCCCGGTGTGGTGCTTGCCGCGATAGCCAACCACCCCATCCTTGTCGCCATTGAGATCGATCGACAACGCGATGCCGCCACCGGAAATGTTGGGCGGATCGGTGGCGACCAGCATCTCGGCGTTGTGCAATTCATGCAGCTCAGCCTCCGAGAGCAGTGCATTGCCGGTGCGGAAGCGGATCTGCGACAGGCGCGAACCGGTGCGCGCAATGATCGGGAAGGTGCGCGGGCTGACTTCGAGATAGAGCGGACCGTGATAGCCGGCGGCGATCTTGTCGAACTCGTGGCCGCGATCGGTCATGACGCGGGTGAAGATGTCTAGGCGCCCGGTCGAGCTCTTCGGATTGGCCGACGCCGAAATATCAGCCGGCAGGGCCAGACTTTCGAGCAGCGGCACAATATAGACGCAGCCGGTTTCGAGAACCGCGCCTTCGGTCAGATTAATCTCGTGGAGTTGCAGCCGATCGAGCTTTTCCGAGACCTTGTGGTTGGGGCCGGGCAGGAACGAGGCGCGCACCCGCCAGGCCTTTTTCCCCAATCTGAGATCAAGGCTCGCCGGCTGGATCTGATCGGCATCGAGCGCGCGCGGCGACTTCAGCGCGCCGGACTTGAACAGCGCCGAAATGTCCTGATCGGGAAGAATGCCTGTCTGCCGCAAAGTCTGGCTCCGCCCAAGACTGGTCTCTTTTGGTGCAGGTTCTTGCCGCAAAACCACTGGGCACTTTTGCGGAACCTGCCTTGGTACAAACCTCTTAATGAAGCCGGCAATTGACGCAAGCGTGGCGCGGGTCTAAAGGGTCGTTATCCCGTGGTGATTTGGCCGGTCGGCTTGCAGCCACGTTAAACAAGTCGCTAAAGGACCGTCGGGCCGCAAGGCCGTATGGACCGGTTGCGACTTTCGCGGCCGGTTTTTTTGTGTCTGGAACAAAGCGATGAGCACCAAGAAGCGCAACTGGAAACCTCAGACGGCACTCGTGCATGGCGGAACCTTGCGTTCCCAATTCGGCGAAACCGCCGAGGCGATGTACCTGACCCAGGGCTATGTCTATAAAACCGCCCAGGCGGCGGAAGCCCGCTTCAAGGGCGAAGAGCCTGGCTTCATCTATTCGCGTTACGCCAACCCGACCGTCGACATGTTCGAAAAGCGCATGTGCGCTCTCGAAGGCGCCGAGGACGCGCGCGCCACGGCGTCGGGCATGGCGGCGGTGACCGCGGCCCTTCTGTGCAGCGTCAAGGCCGGCGATCATATCATTGCGGCGCGCGCGCTGTTCGGCTCCTGTCGCTGGGTGGTCGAGACGCTGGCGCCGCGCTATGGCATCGAGGCGACCTTGGTCGACGGCACCGATATCGCCAATTGGGAAAAGGCGGTCAGGCCGAACACCAAGCTGTTCTTCCTGGAAAGCCCGACCAATCCGACGCTGGAAGTCGTCGACATATCAGCCGTCGCCTCGCTTGCCAATTCGATCGGCGCGCGGCTTGTCGTCGACAATGTCTTCGCCACGCCGCTGCAGCAGAAGCCGTTGCAGCTTGGTGCGCACATCGTCGTCTACTCGGCCACCAAGCATATTGACGGCCAGGGCCGTTGCCTCGGCGGCGTCATCCTGTCGGACAAGAAGTGGATCGACGAAAACCTGCACGACTATTTCCGCCACACCGGCCCCAGCCTGTCGCCGTTCAATGCCTGGACCTTGCTGAAGGGGCTCGAGACGCTGCCGCTGCGCGTGCGCCAGCAGACGGAAAGCGCCGGCAGGATCGCCGACTTCCTGGCCGAGCAGCCGCAGATCGCCCGCGTCATCTATCCCGGCCGCGCCGACCATCCGCAGGCCGCCATCGTCAAGAAGCAGATGTCGGGCGGCTCGACGCTGATCTGCCTCGACGTCAAGGGCGGCAAGCCGGCGGCCTTCGCGCTGCAGAACGCCCTCGACATCGTGCTGATCTCGAACAATCTCGGCGATGCCAAGAGCCTGATCACCCATCCGGCGACGACGACGCACAAGAACCTGAGCGACGAGGCCCGCGCCGAACTCGGCATCGGGCCAGGGACGCTCAGGCTGTCGGTCGGCCTGGAGGACGCCGACGACCTGCTGGAAGACATCGCGCAGGCGCTGAAGGCCGCCAAATAGGCTGTTTGGGAGCGTCGGTCGCGGCGATCAGGCGCGCGACGGCGTCTCCTCCAGTTCGGCCGCCTTGGTGCGGATGGTCATTGCGTTGCCGCGCCAGTCGACGGCGCCGCCGAGCCAGCCGCGCGCCCAGAGGGTTGGGAGCATCACGTCCCGCGCCATCATGGCCGCGACCATGCGCGGCGACAGGTACCAGCCCTTGGACAAGGCCAGTGCGCACTCCGGAAGGTAGAAGGCCGCCAACACGGCAATCGCGGTTGCCCAGAGGCTGATGCCGGCGCTCGCCGCAGCAACCAGGGCAAGCGCGAGAGGCACCGCCGCGCCGGTCAGGATTTCGGGCGCGAAGAACAGCGGGAAGGTGACGCGGCGCAGGCGCGCCCAGCGGGCCTGACGCGACCAGATCTCGCCAAGCGTGCGCTGGCCGAGCGGCTGCTCGAAGGGCGCGGCAACGAGATTGACGCGCAAGCCGAGGCCGTTCACCAGCTTGGTGGCGGCAGCGTCCTCGGCGATCTCGGCGGCCAGCGCCCGAATGCCGCCATTGGCATTCAGCATCGGCTTGTTCCACAGCATGCTCTTGCCCTGGGCAAAGCCGAGGCCGAGCGCCTCGCCGGCATACTGCCAGCGGGCCTGCAATGTGTTAAGGAAGGCGCATTCGACATCAGCCCAGAAACCCTCGGGCCGCGAGCCGATCGGCGTCGAGCAGACAAGGCCGGTGTCGGGCCGCCATGCCGCCATCATGTGCTCGACATAGTCCCTCGGCATCAGGACGTTGGAATCGGCAAGGATGACCCAGTTGTGGCGTGCCGCTTCCCAACCCTTGACGCAATTGTTGAGCTTTGGATTGGCGCTGACGCGGTCGTCACCGATCAGCAGCCGGGCCGGCACCTTGGGAAACCGGGCAATCGCCCTGTTTATCAGTTTGACCACCGGATCGTCGGGATGGGCGACGCAGAAGATCAGTTCGTAGCGTGGCCAGTCGAGGGCGAAGGCGCGTTCCAGCGTCTCATGCGTGAACGGCTCGACGCCCCGCGACGGGACGACGATCGAGACCGGTTGCGGCTTGCCGGCTGGCGGGGCGATCGTGTTGCGCCGTTTCAGCTGTGAAGCGGCGAGCGAAATGCTGGCGGCGTTTGAAAGGATGAGTGCGGTCGAAAGCGAGGCGGCTATGAAGGTGAGTTCCATCGAGATCTGGTCACTCCGGAAAGGCGGCCGGCATCGTGGCCGTTTTCAACAGTTCGACAGAGCGCCGAGTCGCCCGGTTCGTGCACACCACCATTGTCGTGTGTCACTTAAATGACATTCTTTGCCGGCACCTGCGGTTCAAGGTCAGCCGCGACAAGACGCGCACGTTGACCTGCTCACCGGGAGCGCTGAAAGTCATCGGGTTGTTTTGGAGCCGCTCATGTACCGCGCCGTGACGCGCAACATCGAAGTGCAGGTCAGGCCGTTCTATCTCGAGGACCGTTCGGATCCCTCGGAGAACCGCTATGTCTGGGGCTATCAGATAACGATCGACAACCAGTCGGACGAGTTCGTGCAGTTGTTGTCGCGCTATTGGCACATCACCGATGGCGCCGGCCGGGTCGAGGAAGTGCGCGGGCCGGGCGTTGTCGGCGACCAGCCGGAACTCAATCCCGGCGACAGCTATCAATACACGTCCGGCTGCCCGCTCTCGACACCGTCCGGGATCATGGTCGGACGCTACACGATGCGCAACAAGCGCGGCGAGACCTTCGACATCGCCATCCCCGCCTTCTCGCTCGATCTGCCGGGGACAAGGCGCACGGTGAATTAGCGTCTTTTCTCCCGTCACTATACGGGGGAGTTGAGGAATGGTCCGCGAAGCGGACGAATTGCTTGGCTTTTCGAGTGACGACCGTCCGGCAGGACAATGAGGGCAGCGCCGAGCTTGCGAGAATTTTCTTCAGATAGAGCCAAGGAGCTCCTGTACTAACGCTGGCGCTGCCCCTCATCCGCCTGCCGGCACCTTCTCCCCGTATAGTGACGGGGAGAAGGGACTAGCTTTACTGAGCCGCAAACTCGGCCGGATCGAAGTCGTACTGGGTCGAGCAGAACTCGCAGGCGACGTGGATGCCGCCATCCTCGGTGCTGTCCTTGATCTCCTGCGCGGAGAAGCCTTCGAGGATATCGCGGATCTTGTCCCTGGAGCACGAGCACTGGTCGGTGACGGGGACGCCGCCGAAGACGCGCACGCCATGCTCGTGGAACAAGCGATAGAGCAGCCGCTCGGCGCCGATGGTCGGGTCGATCAGCTCGGTCGGCTCGATGGTGCCCAGCAAGGCGAGGAGTTCCTGCCAGGAATTATCGGCCGGATCGTGGACTTCCTCGCGCGGATCGCCATCGCCACCCGGCAGGTCCGGGACGCGCATGCGCTCGGGCGATTGCGGCAGGAACTGCGCCAGTATGCCGCCGGCGCGCCACTGCTCGCGCGCACCGCCGATACCGGGCGTCAGCAGCTTGGCGACCGAGAGCCTGATATCCGTCGGGATCTGTTCCGACTGGCGGAAATAGGTACGCGCCGCGTCTTCCAGCGTTTCGCCGTCGAGCTGGACGATGCCCTGATAGCGCTGCGTATGGGCGCCCTGATCGATGGTCAGCGCCAGCACGCCGCTGCCAAGCAGCGTTTGCTGCGAGGTCTCGCCGGCCGCGACCAGCGCTTCGAGCCGATCCGCGTCGAAACGCGCATAGGCGCGCAGCGCCGAGGGCGTGGAAAAGTCCGCGACCAGCATGTCGACAGGCCCGTCGGTACGGGTCTGCAGGATGAACTTGCCTTCGAACTTGAGCGAGGTGCCGAGCAGCACCGTCAGCACACAGGCTTCCGCCAGCAGGCGGGCGACCGGCTCGGGATAGTCGTGGCGGCCAAGGATGGCGTCGAGCATCGGCCCGAGCTGCACCGTGCGGCCACGCACGTCGAGCGGACCGACTTCGAAGGGAACGACGTGATCGTCGCCGGCGTAGCCGAACTCGCCGAGTTTGGGGTGATGTTCAGTCACTTGATGGCTTTCCAACATGACAAAGCTCCAGGGCGCGGCCATGCGGCCCTGGTGGGCACATGCGTCCAAACGCGCTTGATTTGCGTGATGCGGCGCAGATAGGCATCGCGCCCCCGCAGATCAAGCGCCTGGGCATTTCAGGCGCCAAGACATATCAAGCAACAAGACACATCAAGCAACAAGACACATCAAGCACCGAGACACCAGGCAAGCACGGCCTTCTGGGCGTGCAGCCGGTTTTCGGCCTCGTCGAAGACCACCGAATGCGGTCCGTCGATGACCTCGTCGGTCACCTCCTCACCGCGATGGGCCGGCAGGCAATGCATGAACAGGGCGTCGGGCTTTGCCTTGGCCATCAGCGCGGCGTTGACCTGATAGGGCGAGAAGACATTGTGGCCGCGGGCACGGTGTTCCTGGCCCATCGACACCCAGCAGTCGGTGACGATGCAGTCGGCCTGGTCGACGGCTTCCTCGGGCGAGCGGGTGAAATGCAGCTTGCCGCCATGCGCCTTGGACCAGTCGACATGCTTCTGCGCCGGTTCGCTGCCTTCGGGTACGGCGACGTTGAGATTGAAGCGGAACCGTGCCGAGGCCTCGAGCAGCGAGTGTAGCACGTTGTTGCCGTCGCCGGTCCAGGCAATGGTCTTGCCGGCCACCGGACCGCGATGCTCCTCGAAAGTCATGATGTCGGCCATCAGCTGGCAGGGGTGGGTGTCGTCGGTCAGCCCGTTGATCACCGGAACGGTGGCATTCTCGGTCAACTCCAGCAGCCGCTCGTGCGAGGTGGTGCGGATCATGATGGCGTCGACATAGCGCGACAGCACCTTGGCGGTGTCGGCGATGGTCTCGGAGCGGCCGAGCTGCATCTCGGTGCCGGTCAACATGATGGTCTCGCCGCCAAGCTGGCGCATGCCGACGTCGAAAGAAACGCGCGTGCGCGTCGAAGGTTTGTCGAAGATCATGGCCAGCACCTTGCCTTCGAGCGGCTTGGTCCGCTCGCCGGCCCTGAGACGCGCCTTTCGCGTCACCGCATCATCCAGCATGAAGCGCAAATCGCCTTCGGAAACGGTGGAAAGATCGGTGAAATGGCGAACTGACATCAGGAATGGTTCCGGATTACTTCGCGGCGGCGGAGGCAATGGCCTCCGACAGGCCCTTGGCGCCGGCGCGGATGCGGCCGAGCGCTTCGTGAATCTCGGCATCGGTGACGGTCAGCGGCGGCAGCAGGCGAATGACGTTGTCGCCGGCCGGAACCGCCAGCAAATGCTGGTCGCGCAGCGCCATGTTCACCTTGCCGTTGGGCATCGCGCATTTGAGGCCGAGCATCAGCCCGGTGCCCCTGATATCCTCGATCACCTCGGGGAATTCGTCGGCTACCGACGCAAGCCCCTGCTTCATCAGCAGCGCCTTGCGCTGGACATCCTCGAGAAATCCATCTTCCAGCACGACGTCGAGGACGGCGTTGCCGACCGCCATTGCCAGCGGATTGCCGCCGAACGTGGTGCCGTGCACGCCGGCGGTCATGCCGACGGCCGCTTCATCGGTGGCAAGGCAGGCGCCCATCGGGAAGCCGCCGCCAATGCCCTTGGCGATTGCCATGATGTCGGGCGTCACACCCGACCACTCATGCGCGAACAGCTTGCCGGTACGGCCAATGCCGCACTGAACCTCATCGTAGATCAACAACAGGCCGTGCTGCTCGCAGAGCTGCCGCAGACGCTTCAACGACTGTGTCGGTACCGGGCGGATGCCGCCCTCGCCCTGCACCGGCTCGATCAGGATCGCGGCGGTCTCGGGCGTGATCGCTTTTTCAGCGGCGTCGATGTCGTCGAAGCCGACCTGATCGAAGCCTTCGACCTTGGGTCCGAAGCCCTCGAGATATTTGTACTGGCCGCCGGCCGCGATGGTCGCCAGCGTGCGGCCATGGAAGGCGCCTTCGAAGGTGATGATGCGGAAGCGCTCGGGATGTCCCTTGACGAAGTGGTAGCGCCGCGCCGTCTTGATCGCGCATTCCAGCGCCTCGGCGCCGGAATTGGTGAAGAACACCTTGTCGGCGAAGGTGGCATCAGCCAATCGTTCGCCAAGCCGGCTCTGCCCCGGGATCTCATAGAGATTGGAGACGTGCCAGAGCTTCGCCGCCTGTTCGGTAAGGGCCGCGACCAGATGAGGATGGCCGTGGCCAAGCGAATTGACAGCTATGCCGCCGGCGAAATCGAGATATCGCTCGCCCTTGTCGGTAACCAGCCAGGTGCCTTCCCCATGATCGAAGGCCAGGGGTGCGCGAGCAAAGGTCTCGTAAAGCGCCGAACCGCTCATTATATGCGTCTCCGGTACCGGAAAATCAAAAAAGCCGCCAAAGCGGCGGCCTTCTGTGGCTTATCGTGTTTTTCGGTCATGAAGTCAACGAAAACGTCGCGTAGTGGCGCGCGGCAAGCCCCCTGACGCGACGCCGGCTCATGAGCGACCGGGCAAGTTGGGGAAAACCGAAAAAACCGATTCGTGTTGCACTTGGGACTCTTGTCACCGAGTCAGCGCATAGAGTAGTTGTAGTCGAGAAATAACTAGATTTCGTGCGGCGGACCTAATCACCAGATATATGTGGTGTCTGCCCCAGCAGTGGTGCTGGGTCGGGAAAGGATTCTGATTGCCGCACGCTTATGAGGAGCGCGGTCATGAACTGGACTGACGAGCGGGTAGAACTCTTGAGAAAACTGTGGTCGGAGGGTCTGAGCGCAAGCCAGATTGCCGCTCAGCTTGGAGGGGTCAGCCGCAACGCGGTCATCGGTAAGGTGCACCGGCTGAAACTGTCGGGCCGCGGCCGTGCGACGGCGACGCCGGCACGCCAGAAGAAGGCATCGCAAGGATCGACCGTCCAGAAGTCGGTGGCACGCGCCGCGACCACGGCACGTCATGTCACGACTTCGATCGGCGCGACGGCCCTTCAGACGCAATTCGACGCCGAACCTGTAGCAAGACACTACATTCGCCCGGTCGAGAACGTCGTGGTACCGATCTCACGGCATCTGCAGCTCGTCGAACTGACCGAGCGCACCTGCAAATGGCCGAACGGTGATCCGCTTTCGGAGGACTTCAATTTCTGCGGCAACGAAGCCGCCGAGACCGGTCCCTACTGCAAGTACCATGCCCGCGTGGCGTTCCAGCCAGCGGCGGAGCGGCGCAGGAACCGATAGGGAATAGCCACTGATTGAGCTTCCGCGAGGGGGCAATGCAGTCTTTCCCCTATTCGCTATTCGCCCTTTCACAGCCAGCCGTTCGTCCTGAACCGCCAATACAGGAAGCAGCAGATCAGCGCGATGGTGGCCAGCACCATCGGGTAGCCATATTCCATCTTCAGCTCGGGCATGTCGGTAAAGTTCATGCCGTAGATACCGGCGAATGCGGTTGGCACCGCCAGGATGGCCGCCCACGAGGCGAGTTTCTTGGAGATCGCCGTTTCCTGGCTCTGGCCGACCAGGAGACTGGCCTCGAAGGCGAAGGCCAGCACCTCGCGCAGACTGTCGATCTTCTCCTGGACGGTGCGGATGTGATCCGTCACGTCGCGGAACAGCGGGTGCATGGCCGAATGGATCTGCGGCAGCTCGGCGCTGGTCAGCCGGCGGCAGACTTCCACCAGGGGCAATGCCGCATTGCGCAGGCGCAAGAGGTCGCGGCGCAGCATGTAAAGCCGTTCGATGTCGGGGCCGGTCATCGGCTTCAGCAGGACCTTGTCCTCGATCGCCTCGACCTCGTCCTCGATCTGCTCGAGCACGGGCATGTAGTTGTCGACGATGAAGTCGAGAATGGCGTAAAGGACGAAATCCTCGCCCTTGGCCAGCGAGTGCGGGCAGCTTTCCCAGTGCTGGCGCACGGCGGCATAGGATGTCGACGGGCCGTGCCTGACGCTGACGATGTAGCCTGAGCCGACAAACAGATGAGTCTCGCCGAAGGTGACGCGCCCGTCGATCAGCTGCGCCGTGCGGGCGACGATGAAAAGCGCATCGCCATATTGCTCGATCTTTGGCCGCTGGTGCGGATGCTCGGCATCCTCGATCGCCAGCTCATGCAGATGAAACTGTGCCTGGACGCGCAGCAGAAGTTCACGGTCGGGTTCAAGCAGCCCGATCCAGACGACGTGTCCCGATTTCTTGGCCCAATCGCCGGCTTCCTCGATTGGAATATCGGCGATGCGGCGCCCGGCGGTATAGACACCGCAGGCAATGATGCCCGATGTCGGCGGCGAGGGCTTGAACTCCCGGACATATTCCATCGCGGCCTCCGAAAGCGTTGCCTTCCCCAGGGAACCAAGCTTATCTCGGGGTAGTCTAGCGCAATATGATCAAGCGTTCGAGAGGACGTGCGTTCACTTCACCGGCAGCGCCGCGGGAAGGCCGATCTTGTCCGTCTTGTCGCTTTTCGGCCGATCGGCCGGCATCTGGTCGCCGGTGACGATGTAGTAGATGGTCTCGGCGATGTTGGTGGCGTGATCGCCGATACGCTCGATGTTCTTGGCGCAGAACAGCAGATGCGTACAGGGCGTGATGTTGCGCGGATCTTCCATCATGTAGGTCAGCAATTCGCGAAACAGCGACGTGTACATGGCATCGATCTGGTCGTCTCGGTCGCGCACGAAGCCGATCTTGTCGACCGAACGCGACGCATAGACGTCGAGAACTTCCTTCAGCTGGGTCAGCGCCAGGTTGGCCAGAGCCTCCAGGCCGCGGAAAAGGCTGGTCGGCTGACGGCCGTCGATGACGGCGACCACCCGCTTGGCGACGTTCTTACCGAGGTCGCCGACCCGCTCGAGGTCGGCCGAAATGCGGATGGCGCCGACGATCTCGCGCAGGTCCGTCGCCATCGGCTGGCGCTTGGCGATGATGATGATCGCCTTGTCGTCGATCTCACGCTGCCCCTCATCCAGCACGAGGTCATCGCGAATGACCTTCTGGGCCAATCCCGGATCGGCATTGACCAAGGCGGCGACCGCCTGCTCGACCATGCGCTCGGCATGGCCGCCCATGGCGGCGATGCGCTTGGAGAGATATTTCAGTTCCTCGTCAAAGGCGCTCATTGTGTGAACGGACTGCATGGACGAAATGCCTTCCCACGGGGTGTCTTGATTTTGAGTCGTTTCCTCGAATCCCCGCTGATACGCTAACCGGATGACAGAAAAAAGAAACGGTCCCGTGGAAAACTAGGGCGGCATCAGTGCGCCGGCAAATGGACTGAGAACGCGGCGCCCTTGCCGACCTCGGACCGGATCGTCAGCCTTGCGTTGTGACGCGTCAGAATGTGCTTGACGATCGACAGGCCAAGTCCCGTGCCTTTCTGGGTCCGGCTGGTCTCGACATCGATACGATAGAAGCGTTCGGTGATGCGCGGGATATGTTCCTCGGGGATGCCGGGGCCGAAATCCCGGATCGTCACGTCGATGCCTGGTTCGGAACCGTCATCGCCGCGCGCGATCGACACCACGACGCGGCCGCCCGACTGGCCGTATTTGCAGGCGTTTTCCAAAAGGTTCTCGAAGACCTGGAACAACTCGTCGCGATCGCCCGGCACATCGAGCGGCCCCTTCGCGAAATCGCGCTCGATGGCGACATTGTTTTCCCGGGCGAGCGGTCCGAGCGAATCGATGACGCTGTCGACGGTCTGGCGCAGATCGACTTCGGTTCCCGGTCTCAGATAGGGCTTCATCTCCAGCCGCGACAGCGACAGCAGGTCATCGATCAGGCGCGCCATGCGGCCGGTCTGGTTCTGCATGATCTGGAGGAACTGCTCGCGCGCCGCCGGATCGTTGCGGGCCGGTCCGCGCAGCGTTTCGATGAAGCCCGCGATCGAGGCCAGCGGGGTGCGCAACTCGTGACTGGCGTTGGCGATGAAGTCGGCGCGCATGCGGTCTATGCGTCGCGCCTCGCTCTGGTCCTTGAAGACCAGCACATAGAGGTCGGTGCCATGCCCGACCGATGACGCGCTGACCCGGTAGGCCCGTTCGACAGGCAGTTTCTCGGTGTAATCGACAACATCCGAGGCGACGGTTCCCGACAGCACACTGTCCAGCAGCGCCTGCATTTCCGGCGCCCGGAATTTCAGCGGCAGCGATATGCCGGGCGCGATGCCGCCAAAGGCGGCAAAGGCGGCGGCGTTGGCGTGGACGATGGTGGCGGCCTGGTCGAAGATGATGAGCGGATCGGCGACCGCGGCCGCGAGATATTCCCCCGACAGGCGCTGCAAGCCCATCGCCTCGATTGCCCCGGCGCTCTCGGCGGAATGGCGCACACCGGCCGCCGGCAATATTGCCGCCGCCAGCAACAGCAGCAGAGCCGGTACCAGCACGTAGGCGGAAATACCCGCGAAGCCATAGGCGATCAGAACCGCCACGACCCCGGCCGCAAGCAGCCAGCGGCTGTTCCACAGCCGGGCGGCCATGGCTTGCCCCGTGCCTTTCTGTTCCGCGCCCAGGTCAGTCATTCGCGCGCCCAACCTCCACCGGTCACACGGCGACGGAAACTTCCGCTGGACCGCAAATCAAAAGTGCTACAGCGTCGTTTGCGCGTCCAAATGGACATGCGGCCTGTAGTGGCTCCCAATAGCATGAGTCCAGACACTTAAAAGGGTTCGCCTGCATGAAAAACGCCAAGGAAAATTCCGTCACGCCAACTTCTGGTCCGCTGAACATCAAGATCGGCGGCAAGAAACGGGAGTTCGATATCGAGAATCCCGAGCTTCCGGACTGGGTCGAGGAGAACAAGCTGACCGCGGGCGGGTATCCCTACGACAAGAAGATGAAAAGCGAAGAGTATGACGAGACGCTCGAGAAATTGCAGATCGAGCTGGTCAAGGCGCAAGCCTGGCTGCAGGCGACCGGCAAGCGGGTGATGGCGCTGTTCGAGGGGCGTGACGCTGCCGGCAAGGGCGGTACGATCTTCGTGGTGCGCCAGTACCTCAACCCGCGCACGGCGCGCAACGTCGCGCTGACCAAACCAACCCCGACGGAGCTGGGGCAATGGTACTACCAGCGCTATGCCGACCATTTCCCGACATCGGGCGAATTCGTCACTTTCGACCGCTCCTGGTACAACCGCGCCGGCGTCGAGCCAGTGATGGGTTTTTGCACCCCCGAACAGCATGAGAAGTTTCTCGACGAGACGCCGCATTTCGAACGAATGATCGTCAATGACGGCATCCATTTCTTCAAATTCTGGCTGAACATCGGCCAGGAGACGCAGCTCGAGCGCTTTCACGATCGCCGCTACAGCCCCCTGAAGAGCTGGAAGTTCTCGCCGATAGACATTGCCGGCATCACCAAGTGGGACGATTACACCAAGGCGCGCGACAGCATGTTCGAGCACACCCACAAGGAGTTCGCGCCATGGATCATCGTGCGGGCCAACGACAAGCGCCGCGCGCGGCTGGCGGTGATGCGTCGCATCCTCCTGTCGCTGCCCTACGAGGGGCGCGATCTCGATGTCGTCGGCAAGGAAGACAAGAAGATCATCGGCGAAGGGCCGTCATTCCTGGGCAAGCAGGACTGACGCTTTGGCGCCGCGCGGCCAAAGCCAGCGCGGCGCAGTTGATGGATGTCCTCTTTCCTCAGCCGAGCGGCTCTAGGCCGCCAGGCGCGCGATCCGCTGCAACCGTCGCAGCGTGGCGTCGTCCTGCAGCGCCTGCTGGAACAGCGATATTTCCTCATCGATGCGCTCGCAAAGTGCCGTGGTGTTGCCCTTAAGCAAGCCGCGCGTCTGCAGCAACGCCGCAACCGGCTTTTTGGCCAATTGTCTTGCCCGGCCGAGCGTCGCCTCCTCGACGCTGCCTTCCGGGACGATCTCGGCGACGAGGCCGAGCGCCCTGGCGTCTTCGGCACGGAGCGTGTCGCCGAGGCAGAAGAAGCGGAAAGCTCCGGCATAGCCGAGCTTCTGCGGCGCCAGGATGCTGGTCGCCGCGTCCGGCACCAGGCCGAAATCGACGAACGGCACCCGGAACGTGCTTTTTTCCGACGCGATCACCATGTCGCAATGGAACAGGATGGTGCAACCGACGCCGACGGCGTCGCCGTCGACACAGGCCAGGATGGGCTTCGGAAACGTCGCCAGCATGCGGAACATATCGGTGACGGCGGCGATCAGCTTCTGATGCTTGGTGGCATCCAGGAATTCGGAAAAGTCGCCGCCAAGGCAGAAACAGCCCGCCAGGCCGCGCAGCACGACGACCCGCACCTCGTCGTTCTCGGCGGCTTCGTGGAACGTCGTGGCAAGGCTCTCATAGGCCCTTCTATCGAGCACCGGCCGGCCGTCATTCGACGATACGGTGACGATCAGAGCGTGGTTGCGCAGTTCAGGCTGCGGGTGCGCGTTCATGATGCCCTCCTTTGGCCGAACATGTCGGGATATCCCCTGGCCAGAACGGGCGCATGATGATTGCGGCGCGACCGCACCACGTCCAGCGTGTGCTCGTTGAAGGTGAGCAGCGTCGCCACGACCTGCTGGTTGCCATAGGTGCGCTGATAGCCGAGCGGCGTCGCCAGGAAGTGCAGTTGCAACGCGCGCAGCACCCACATCGGCTCGAACTCGATGATCACCTTGTCGACGCCGCGCTTCAGACCCCACTCGACGAAACCGGCTATCAACTCCGTGCCGACGGTCGAGACGCCGCGCCGGCCATCGCGAAAACCCGGAGCCACCGCATAGCGGGTCAACTCCCAGATGTTGGGACCCGCCGGCGGCGTTCCCTCGGAGAGATCGGTCAACACCTCGGTCAGCAGATGCGGCCGCGTGGTCGGCAACATCCTCTGATAGCCCGCGACTTCATTGCCCCTGATGACGATCTGATGCACCGCCTCGTCATGATCGAACTGGTCGACCTCAAATCCGTCGGGGCGCCGTAGGTCCTCCCATCCCATTTCCTCGACGAATATCTGATAGCGCAGCCGATGGACGGCCTCCCAGAGATCGGGGCGTTCCATCAATTCCTTGGTCGAAAGACAAAAAAGCATTCCGTAGTCTCCTGTGTTTCAGGGGAAGATACGGCCGTGCTTCGATGCGAAAATTGCGTGATCACGTAGGCGAAAAGTGCTAGGCCGGCACGGCCGACCTAACTAATGTAGCCGCGCCTTATCGCCTCGGCGACTGCCTGCACCCGGTTGACGGCACCGAGTTTGCTTTTGGCGTTAAGAAGATGTTTCTCCGACGTGTGCTCGGAGATGCCGAGGATTTGCGAAATCTCCCATTCGGACTTGCCGACGGCGGCCCATTGCAGGCACTCGCGTTCGCGCGGCGTCAATTCGATATGGTCGATTATCTTGCCGGCCATGGTGTGGAGTTGCATGGCGCGGCCGACCGCATAGGTCGAGACCAGCGAGACAAGGCCGAACTCGGCCGCCGACAGTTCCACGGCCTCGCCCCCCAGGGACACCATGACGATCTCACCGTCAAGCGTGATCAGAGGGAAGGCGAGCCCGTCACGCAGCTTGAAGGCACCGGCGTCGCCCATCACTTCGCCACTGTTCTTGTCGATGCGAAGGCCCTGGGCGGCTTCCCGCCACTGGAACGGCGCCTGCAACTGCTTCATGTGACTGACGACGGGATCGTGATCGACATAGTTGCGCGCCACATAGCGCTCCAGCCATTCGACCGGCCAATCGCAAAGCAGCACATGCTGCTTTTGCTGACCCGTCGGCGTGCCCGGCTTCGGAACGGTTCCGGCCATCAGCGCGGTCAGGCCGAACTCCGATGTTACGCCCAACAGTTTCTCGCAGACCGCGGCCGCCGTCGCGGCGTGCTGCAGTTGGTCTATGTATTCCAGCGTCCGATCGAACTGACTCATCGCAACATCAACCCCATGTTGCCTCATGCATTAAAGCCCATGGTCCGCGCCTTGCCGGCACTTTGCCACTGACCACGGATTGCAAAGCGCCCGCTTCCGGTTGTGGTTCTCGACCCTGGTCCCCCCACCAGGGCAGCCACCGCTTGTTTGCAAACTCAGCGAATCATATCCTGAAATCGAAGCGTTGAAATCAAAAAGCATTGTGCCTGTACCATTTTCGTACCAAAACCGGCACGAGCACGGTGCGGGGAGTTCTATCGTGGCGTTCCAATGGCGGTTCCAGGTCCTGGCAGTGGCGCTCATTGCGGCACTGGCTTGGATTCCCGGGGCGCGCGCGGAGCCCCAGGTACCGGTGCTGTGGGACGCCAAGGAGCGGCTGCCCAAGCCGGACCTTTCGGCACTGCCGCGGCTGCGGTTCCTGACGACCACGGATTTTCCGCCCTTCAATTTCCTCGACGGCGCGGGAAAGCTGTCGGGTTTCCATATCGACCTGGCGCGCGCCATCTGCGCGGAGCTCGGCATCGTCGACAAGTGCCAGATCCAGGCGCTGCCCTGGGCGGAGCTTCAAGGCGCGATCGGGAAAGGCGAAGGCGAAGCGATCATCGCCGGCATTGCCGCAACGCCGCAGTCGCGCCAGACATACGCCTTCTCGCGCGCCTACCTGCAGTTCCCGGCGCGCTTCATCATGCCGAAGAACAAGGCGCTGGCGGAACCGATCTTCGATAAATTGCACGGCAAGCGCGTCGGGGTGATATCAGGCTCGGCGCATGAACGCATGCTGCGCGACTATTTCAGCACGGTCCAGGTGGTTCCCTTCGACAAGCCGGAAGCCCTCTATGGCGATCTGAAGGCCGGCAAGATCGATGCGGCCTTCGGTGATGGCATGCGCTTCGCCTTCTGGCTCGGCGGCTCCGACGCGGCCGGCTGCTGCCGCTTTGCCGGCGGCCCCTATCTGGCGCCCGAATATCTGGGCACCGGCATGGCGATCGCCACGCGAGCGGACAATCCGGCACTGGCCGCGGCCCTCGACTACGCACTGCAGGAGATTTCGATGAAAGGCACCTTCGCCGAATTCTACCTGCGCTATTTCCCGGTCAGCTTTTTCTGATCCGGCCCGGTCAGCTTTTTTCTGATCCGGCGTAATGCTCGCCTTCAGGTGAGCGTGCGAAGCCGCGCCTTGGCCGCACGGCCGATGGCCGCCACGGTCAACGTGTCGAGATCGAGCTGGCGGCGGATCAACTGCAGCACCCGCACTTCCTCCATACGCATTTCGAGATCGATGGCAGCCACTTCGAAGGCCGCCGCATAGGCGGTGTCGCGCAATCGCTCCGGCAGCGCCTCGGCAACCTGGGTAAGGACACCCTCCAGGCCATCCTTTTCATGCAACAGCTTCTGACAAGCCTGAGCCACGGCAACCAGCCGGTCCTGCTTGAAATCCTCGAACACCGGCCACGAGCGGACGACCTCGCCGATCCTGGCCAGTTCGACATCGGTCATGTCACGGTCGGAGGCCGATGTGATGACCATCAGGTAGATCAGCGCTTCGTGCGGGGTGGGCGACGGCATTCTTTACTCCTTGGACGGGCTTCGAAGGTAGGAAGGGGAGCCTGAGGCCGCAAGGAAAAAGCGCCCCACGCGTTGACGCTCCGGCCATGCGCGCCTAGAGACCGGTTGAAAATCGACACTTGCAGCCCGAGCGGCGAATAATTTTGGAAAACAGGACCATGGCGGGATCAAACATCATCGATCTCAATCCCGAACTGCTGGCGGCGGCGGCCGAGAGCAAGGCGTGGCCGTTCGAGGAAGCCAAAAAAATCATCGAACGCTACAAGGGCGCCGACTTTCCCGAAACGATCCTGTTCGAAACCGGCTATGGACCGTCGGGCCTGCCGCATATCGGCACGTTCGGCGAAGTGGCGCGCACCTCCATGGTGCGCCATGCGTTCCGCGTGCTGACGCAGGACAAGGTCGCGACCAAGCTGCTGTGTTTTTCGGACGACATGGACGGCATGCGCAAGATACCCGACAGCGTGCCGGATCGAGCGGCGCTCGAGCCGTATCTGCACAAGCCGCTGTCATCGGTGCCCAACCCCTTCGGCGGCGACTATGCGAGCTTCGCCGACCACAACAATGCGATGCTCTGCCGCTTCCTCGACACGTTCGGCTTCGACTACGAATTCGCCAGCGCGACGCAATATTACAAGTCAGGTCGCTTCGATGCGATGCTGTTGCGCGCCGCCGAACGCTACGACCAGATCATGGCGGTGATGTTGCCGACGCTCGGGCCGGAGCGGCAGGCGACATACAGCCCCTTCCTGCCGATTTCGCCGAAGAGCGGGCGCGTGCTTTACGTTCCCATGAAGGATGTCGACGCCAAGGCCGGCACCATCACCTTCGACGATGAAGGCACCGAAACCACGCTGCCGGTCACCGGCGGCAGAGTGAAGCTGCAGTGGAAGCCGGATTTCGGCATGCGCTGGGCGGCCCTCGGCGTCGATTTCGAGATGTTCGGCAAGGACCACCAGACCAATGCGGTGGTCTATGACCGCATCTGCAACATACTGGGCGGGCGGGCGCCGGAGCATTTCGTCTACGAGTTGTTCCTCGACGAGAACGGCCAGAAGATCTCCAAGTCGAAGGGCAACGGCCTGACCATCGACGAATGGCTAACCTATGCGCCGACCGAGAGCCTGGGGCTCTATATGTACCAGCGGCCCAGGCAGGCGAAGAAGCTCTATTTCGACGTCATCCCGCGGGCGGTCGACGAATACTACACTTTCCTCGCGGCCTATCCCCGCCAAGAGTGGAAGGAGCGGCTGGGCAACCCGGTCTGGCATATGCATGACGGCAATCCGCCCGCCATCGACATGCCGGTGCCGTTCTCGCTGCTGCTCAACCTGGTCAGCGCCTCCAATGCGCAAAACAAGGATGTGCTGTGGGGCTTCATCTCGCGCCATGTGCAGGGCGTGACCCCTGCCACCCATCCCGAACTCGACCGGCTGACGGGCTATGCGATCCGCTATTTCGACGATTTCGTGAAGCCGACGAAGACCTTTCGCCCGGCCGACGAGGTCGAACGCGAAGCGCTGGTGGCTCTCGAAAAGGCGCTTGCCGACTTGCCGGCGGACGCCGGCGGCGAGGCGATCCAGAACGCCTCGCTCAACGTGGCGCGCAAGATCGAACGCTACCAGGATCATTCCAAGCAGAGCCCAGAAGGCGGCCCCGGCGTTTCAGGCGCCTTCTTCCAGATGATCTATCAGGTGCTGATTGGCCAGGAACGCGGCCCACGCTTCGGATCCTTCGCCGCGCTCTACGGCGTCACCGAGACCCGCTCGCTCATTCAGAAGGCGTTGGCTGGTCAGCTGGCTTGAGGACGCCGCCATCCTCTTCCAGGATCGAACCCGGCGCCTGAGGCGCCGGGGCGGTGGCGGCCGGCGCGGCCGGGATGCCGGCTAGGTTCGGCGCCGGTCCGAAAATACCTTTCTTCGCACTTTGTGCCTTGTCACCGGCTTCCACATAGGGCCCGCCCTTGGCGGCGCGCGCCCAGCCGTTTTCGACCAGCCATTGACCGACATCCTGCTTGCCTATCCGGCACTCCGCGGCAATCAGATCGCGACCACCTTCCGGCGGCACCAGGCAAACCACCGCGCGGCCGCGCAGCAAGGAACGGAATGCCGTGCGGGCACGGACGCCGCACGGCCAGGATTTGCCATCGGTGGTGCAGGTCTCGTCCTGCCCGACGACATCGATGCCGGAAATGGCGACCGAATAGCCTTTCGCCTCGATCAGGCCGGCGGCCGGGGCGACCGGCTGGAACAGCTTTGTGCCGTGCCAGTCGTCGGGCATCTTCGGCTTGGGCGGCACGGCGAGCGCCAGCTTGCTCAGCGGCGCGCGCGGCTCGACCCGCTCGGGCTCCCCGGCGGGCATTTCTGGCGGCGTGATGACATCCGGATCGATCGCCCGCGAATGCACCGCCGACTTTGGCGGCTGCGATGCAGGTATGGCGGAGGTGGCAGGTTCTTCCGGCACCGTCCCGGCGTCAGCCTGGGGGAGCGTATCGGCGCCGGGATCGATCTGATCCACCGCAACAGTGCTTTCGCTGCCCTTCAGCGTGCGTCCGCCGGCCACGACCAGCGCCGCCATCGCCGGAACCATCAGAACCGCCAGGACAAGATGAGGAAGTCGCACCCGTTGCACCTATTGGCTTGCCCAGACGATCCGCGCCACCCATTCGACCTCGCGCATGGGGATGTCGCGATCCGGATGCTCCGGATTGAGCGAGACCAGCGCGATCGACTTGACGGTCTGTCGCTCGAGCACCTTGGCCATCACCTCACCTGATGTCGTCTTGACGACGACGCGATCGCCCTTGCGCGTGGCGGCGCCCGGCTCGACGATGAGGACGTCGCCGTTGCGGTAGAGCGGCAGCATGGAATCGCCCTGCACCTGCAGCGCATAGGAACTTTCGGTCGATTGCGCCGGCAATTCGACGAGCTCCCAGCCCTGCCCCGCCGGAAAGCCGGCATCGTCGAAGAAGCCGCCGGCGCCTGCCTGGGCAAAGCCGAGCAACGGCACGGCGCGCCGGCTGGCGGGCGATGCGCCCCGGCCTTCGATCAGTCCCGTGAATTCGTCCAGCGAAGCGCCCGTCGCCTCGATGATCTTGGCCAACGATTCGGTCGACGGCCAGCGCGGCCGGCCGTCCGAGGACAGGCGTTTCGATTTGTTGAAGGCGGTCGAATCCAGTCCCGCGCGCCTTGCCAGACCCGACGCCGAAAGCGAATAGCGCTCGGCAAGAGCATCGATGGCAGCCCAGACGCGGTCGTGCGAGAGCATGACGTGCTCTCCTTCGAAACAGGAAAAAATGCCTCTTCCTGTCTAACGCGCAACGGCTGCGTTGTCCACCAGCGTGGCCGGCGGATCACGAACAAAGCTGTGTGCCGCAACGACGGCACGGTCATGGCCAAAGCCGCGGATAAGCTATCCGGCCAATGCCGCCATCGCCGACTTGATCAGCCGGACGATTTGGCCAGACCGCGCAGCCCTTGGTGCGAGGTCATGAAAATCCGTTCCGCTTCAGTCGGCGGACGCGGGTTCACCGCCCGGCCAAGTGCGGCGACAACCTCGTCAATGTCGAGGAAGCGGCGCGCCTTGCGGTCATAGACCCCGGCCGTCGTCAGGATCAGCGCGGCCGTCTCGCCATTGTCCAGGACGAAACGGTGTTTGCCGATGACCTGGGTGCCTTCCCAGGTCTCGATCGAGGACACCACCTCGAAACGGCGCCACAGCCTGATCTCGCGGGCATAGACCACCTGCAGCCCGCCCATCATCGGCGCCCAGCCATTCTTCCGCGCCAGCGTGATGAGGCCGGCGCGGACAAACAGGTCGATGCGGCCAAGGTCGGCCAGCATCATGTAGCGCGCATTGTTGAGATGGACATTGAAGTCGATGTCGGTCGGCAGGCAGCGAAAGGCCAGCCGGCCTTCACCAGCCATCACATAGGGGCCACGGCTACGCGCCGTGGCCAGCATGCGCGCCATGCGCGCCCAGACATACATGGCGCGATATCAGGCGGCCTGCTTCACGTCGCCCTTGGCATAGGGATCGAAGCGTTCGTAGAAGGTCTCACCTTTTTCGGCCATGTCGAGGAGCAGCTTGGGCGCCTTGAACTCGGCGCCGTACTTCTTCTGCAGCCCCTTGGCGATCTTGACGAACAGCTTGGCGCCGATCCCGTCGATATAGGACAGTGCGCCGCCGGTATAGGGCGCGAAGCCGAAGGCCAGGATCGAGCCGACATCGGCTTCGCGCGGGTCGGTGACGATACCCTCTTCCATCACCCGTGCCGCTTCGAGCGCGATGGTGACCAGCAGGCGCTGCTGCAGCTCCTCATAGTCGACCTTCTCGGGTGCCAGCTGCGGATAGAGGTCCTTGAGGCCGGGCCAGAGCTTCTTCTTGGCGGGCTTGGCCGGATAGTCGTAAAAACCCTTGCCGTTCTTGCGGCCGAAACGGCCGTGGTCGTCGACCATGGTGTTGATCAGCGCCATCTGCCTGGGGTCGACGGCCTTTTCGCCGAGATCCCTGATGGTCTGCTTCATGATCTTCTGGGCGAGGTCGATGGCGGTCTCGTCGGTCAGCGCCAAGGGGCCGACCGGCATGCCGGCGGCCTTCGCGGCATTCTCGATCATCGGCGCCGGGACGCCTTCTATCAGCATCTTGTAAGCTTCCGACATGTAACGCAGCACGCAGCGGTTGACGTAGAAGCCGCGCGTGTCGTTGACGACGATCGGCGTCTTCTTGATGGCGCGCACGAAGTCGATCGCCGTGGCCAGCGCCTTGTCGCCGGTCTTCTTACCCAGGATGATCTCGACCAGCATCATCTTGTCGACCGGCGAGAAGAAGTGGATGCCGATGAAATTCTTCGGCCGCGCCGAATTCTTGGCGAGACCGGTGATCGGGATGGTCGAGGTGTTGGAGGCAAAGATCGCCGACGACTTGAGCACGGCCTCCGCCTGTTCGGTGGCGGCTTTCTTGACAGCGGAATCCTCGAACACCGCTTCGACGACGAGATCGCAGCGGGCGAGGTCGGCATAGTCCGCCGTCGGCGTGATCAGCGACAGGAGCTTGTCCTTCTCCTCGGGCTTGGCGCGGCCCTTCTTGACCTGGTCCGAGACCAGGCTGTCCGAATGCGCCTTGCCCTTCTGCGCCGAGTCCATATCCCGATCGAGCAGAACCACCGGAATGCCGGCCTTGGCGGTGACATAGGCAATGCCCGCGCCCATGAAGCCGGCGCCGAGGATGCCGATCTTCCTGAACTTGGTGTCCGGCACGCCGGTCGGGCGGCGCGCGCCCTTGTTCAGCTCCTGCAGCGACACGAACAGCGAACGGATCATCGCCGCCGCTTCCTTCGTCTGCATGATCTCGGTGAAATAGCGCTGCTCGATCCTGAGCGCGGTGTCGAAGGGCACCAGCAGGCCCTCATAGACACATTTGAGGATCGCCGCGGCGGCCGGGTAATTGCCATGGGTCTCGCGGCGCAGGATGGCGATGGCAGGCGGCCACAGATTGGCGCCGGCGGCAGAATAAACCGGCCCGCCGGGCAGCTTGAAACCCTTCTCGTCCCACGGCGCCACCGGCTTGAGGCCGTTCCTGATCATCGCCTTCGCAGTCTCGACCAGCTTCGCCGGTTCGGCGATCTCATGGATCAGGCCCATCGACTTCGCCTTTTGCGGCGACAGCGTCTGGCCGGAGGTCAGCATCTGCAACGCCTGTTGCTGGTCGGTCAGCCGCGGCACGCGCTGGGTGCCGCCGGCACCGGGGAAGATGCCGATCTTCACCTCGGGGAGCGCCATCCTGACCTTGTCGGAGTCGGCGGCGACGCGGCCATGGCAGGCCAGCGACATTTCGAAGGCGCCGCCCATGCAGGTGCCGTTGATCGCCGAGACCCACGGCTTGCCGCAGGTTTCCAGCTTGCGGAACAGGCCGGTCATGATGCCGGCATTGTCGAACAGCGCCTTGGTCGCCTTTTCTACGTCCTTGACCTTGTCAGTGGCGAAGCTGGTCAGCATCTTCTGCAGCAAGGTGATGTCGGCGCCACCGGAGAAGCTGTCCTTGCCGGAAGTGATCACCGCGCCCTTGATGGCGGCATCGCCGGCCACCTTGTCGACGATGGCGTTCAACTCGCGCATCACCTCTTCGGTGAAGACGTTCATCGAGCGGTCAGGGCTGTTCCAGGTGACCAGCGCGATACCGTCGGCGTCGGTGTCGAGGGTGAAATTGGTGTAGCTCATCGTTCTCTCCCCGTCAGACGCGTTCGATGATGGTTGCGGTGCCCATGCCGGCACCGATGCAGAGCGTTACCAGCGCGGTGTTCAAGTCGCGGCGCTCGAGTTCGTCCAGCACGGTGCCGAAGATCATCGCGCCGGTGGCGCCGAGCGGATGGCCCATGGCGATGGCGCCGCCATTGACGTTGATTTTGTCGTGCGGGATCTCGAAGGCCTGCATGTAGCGCAATACGACCGAGGCGAAGGCCTCGTTGAGCTCGAACAGGTCGATATCCGACAGCTTCATCTTGGCGCGCTTCAACAGCTTCTCGGTGACGTCGACAGGGCCGGTCAGCATCAGCACCGGCTCGGAGCCGATGTTGGCGAAGGTGCGGATGCGCGCGCGCGGCTTCAGGCCCATGGCCTTGCCGGCCTTTTTCGAGCCGAGCAGCACGGCGGCGGCGCCATCGACGATGCCGGACGAATTGCCGGCGTGGTGGACGTGGTTGACCTCCTCGACCTCGGGATGCTTCTGCACCGCCACGGCGTCGAAGCCGCCCATTTCGCCAGGCATGACGAAGGACGGGTTGAGCGAGGCGAGCGACTGCATGTCGGTCGACGGCCGCATGTGCTCGTCATGGTCGAGAATTGTGAGACCATTCTGGTCCTTGATCGGGATGACCGAATTCTTGAAGCGGCCGTCGGCCCAGGATTTCGCGGCGCGCTTCTGGCTCTCGACCGCGTAGGCGTCGACGTCGTCGCGCGAGAAGCCGTATTTGGTGGCGATCAGGTCGGCCGAAATGCCTTGCGGCACGAACCAGCCGGGCAGGCCGACCGAGGGGTCCATGAACCAGGCGCCGCCGGACATCCCCATGCCGACGCGCGACATCGATTCGACGCCGCCGGCGATGACGATTTCATCGGCGCCTTGCGCGATCTTGGCGGCGCCGAAATTGATGGCGTCCAGCCCGGAGGCGCAGAAGCGCGAGATCTGCATGCCGGGTGCCTTGGTGTCGTAGCCGGCCTCGAAGGCGGCGGCGCGCGGAATGACGGAGCCCGCCTCGCCGACCGGGTCGACGCAGCCGAAGATGATGTCGTCGACCGTGCCGGTGTCCAGCCCATTGCGGTCGCGCAGTGCCTCGAGCGTCCTGGCGGCGAGCCGCACCGCCGGCACCTCGTGCAGCGATCCGTCCTTCTTGCCCTTGCCGCGCGGCGTGCGCACGGCGTCATAGACATAAGCTTCGGCCATTTTCATGCTCCTTGGGTTCGCTGAAGAGAGCTGCTCAGAGCGAGCGTCCGATCAACAATTTCATGATCTCGTTGGTGCCGCCGTAGATGCGCTGGACGCGAGCGTCGCGGAACATGCGGGCGATCGGATATTCATTCATGTAGCCATAGCCGCCGTGCAATTGAAGGCATTCGTCGACGACTTTGCCCTGCAGGTCGGAGAGCCAGTACTTGGCCATCGAGGCCGTGACCGGATCGAGGCCGCCATTGATGTGACGGGTGACGCAGTCATTGTAGAAGACGCGGCCGATGGTGGCCTCGGTCTTCAGCTCGGCCAATTTGAACTGGGTGTTCTGGAAGTCGATGATCGCCTTGCCGAAGGCCTTGCGCTCCTTGACGTAGTCGATGGTCAGCGCCAGCGCCCGCTCGATCATGGCGATCGCCCCGGTGCCGATCTGCAGCCGCTCCTGCGGCAATTGCTGCATGAGCTGGACGAAGCCCTGTCCCTCCTCATGGCCGAGCAGGTTGGCGGTCGGCACACGCACATCGTTGAAGAACAGTTCCGAGGTGTCGTTGGCCTTCAGCCCGATCTTGTCGAGGTTGCGGCCGCGCTGAAAACCTTCGACCTCATCGGTCTCGACGATCATCAGCGAGGTACCCTTGGCGCCCTTCTCCGGATCGGTCTTGGTGACGACGATGATGAAGTTCGCCAGCTGGCCGTTGGTGATGAAGGTCTTGGAACCGTTGATCTTGTACTGGTTGCCGTCCTTCTCGGCACGGGTCTTGACACCTTGCAGGTCGGAGCCGGCGCCGGGCTCTGTCATGGCAATGGCGCCGATCAGTTCGCCGGTGGCGAGCTTGGGCAGCCATTTCTTCTTCTGCTCCTCCGAACCGTAGTGAAGGATGTAGGGTGCCACGATCGAATTGTGCAGGCCGATGCCGAAACCGTCGACGCCGACATGGCCGATCGCCTCGATGATGGCGCTCTCATGCGCGAAGCTGCCGCCCGAGCCACCATATTCCTCCGGCATCGAGGCGCAGAGCAGGCCGGCGGAACCGGCCTTCAGCCAGCTTTCGCGGTCGACCATCTCGTTCTTCTCGAACTCGTCGTAGCGCGGTGCGATCTCCTCCGACATGAAGCGTGTAGCCATGTCGTAGAGCATGCCGACCTCGTCGGCCGCCCAGGCTGGTTTCGGCAAGGAGAGCACTTCGGCGGGATTTGTCGCCACGATTTCCTCCGCGTATCGACAGATAGAAGGCTAGCGGGACCGAGTTTAGAACGCTTCCGCCGGCAGGGCCATCAGCGTATCGGCGCCGCTCGAAATACGGGCGAGGTGCGCCGAGGTTTCCGGCATGATCCGTTCCATGAAAAAGCGCGCCGTCACGACCTTGTTGTCGTAGAATTGCTGGAAGCCGTTGGCGCCGGTCTTGCCCTGAGCCGCCTTGGCCATCTGCGCCCACATGTAACCCAGCGCCACGAGGCCGAAGAGATGCATGTAGTCGGTCGAGGCCGCACCGGCATTGTCGGGCTTGGCCATGCCGTTCTGCAGCAGCCACATCGTCGCCGCCTGCAAATCGTTGAGTCCCTTCTTCAGACCCTTGGTGAAGGGCGCCATCTTCTCATCAACGCGGTTTTCCTCACAGAATTCGCCGACCTCCTTGAAGAAGGCCTGGATGGCGCGGCCGCCATTCAAGCCGAGCTTGCGGCCGACGAGGTCGAGCGCCTGGATGCCGTTGGCGCCTTCATAGATCATGGCGATGCGGGCATCGCGCACGAACTGGCTCATGCCGTGCTCTTCGATATAGCCGTGGCCGCCGAACACCTGCTGCGCCATGACAGCGTGGTCGAAGCCCTTGTCGGTCAGCACGCCCTTGACCACCGGCGTCATCAAGCCAGTGTAATCGTCGGCCGCCTGGCGGTCCTTGTCGTCGGCGGAGCGGTGCGCGATGTCGGACTTGATGGCAGTCCACAGCGCCAGCGCGCGGCCGGCCTCGTTGAAAGCCTTCATGGTCATCAGCGAGCGGCGGATGTCGGGATGAACGATGATCGGGTCGGCCTTCTTGTCCGGCGCCTTCGGGCCTGACAGCGAGCGGCCCTGCAAACGGTCCTTGGCGTAGGCGACGGCGTTCTGGTAGGCGATCTCCGACAGTGAAAGGCCCTGCAGGCCGACGCCGAGACGGGCCTCGTTCATCATCGTGAACATCGCCTTCAAGCCGCCATTGGCCTCGCCCAGCAGCGTGCCTTCGGCCTCGTCATAATTCATGACGCAGGTCGAGTTGCCATGGATGCCCATCTTCTCCTCGATGGAACCGCAGGAAACGGTGTTTCTTGTCCCCGGATTGCCCGAGGCGTCGAGCTTGAGCTTCGGCACGATGAACAGCGAGATGCCCTTGACGCCTTCGGGTGCGCCTTCGATGCGGGCCAGCACCAGATGGACGATGTTGTCCGACATGTCGTGCTCACCGGCCGAGATGAAGATCTTCTGGCCTGAAATCTTGTAGGTGCCATCGCCGTTCGGCACCGCCTTGGTGCGCAGCAGGCCGAGATCGGTGCCGCAATGCGGCTCGGTCAGGTTCATGGTGCCGGTCCAGGTGCCCTCGACCATCCTGGGCAGCCAGGTCGCCTTCTGCTCGTCGGTGCCGTGGGTGATGATGGCGGCGATCGCGCCCTGCGTCAGGCCGGGATACATCATCAGCGACATGTTGGCCGACACCATGTATTCGGCCACCGCCGTGTGCACGGCATAGGGCAGGCCCTGGCCGCCGAACTCGACGGGGGCCGCCAGACCCATCCAGCCGCCTTCGCGATACTGGTCGAACGCTTCCTTGAAGCCCTTGGGCGTGGTCACCGAGCCGTCGTCCTGGCGCACGCAGCCTTCCATGTCGCCGACACGGTTGAGCGGATGCATGACGTTCTCGGCGAGCTTTGCGCCTTCGGCGAGAATTGCCTCCAGCACGTCGGGCGTTGCGTCGGCGAATCCGGGAAGGTTCGAATAGCGCTGATAGCCCAGCACTTCGTTGAGCACGAACAGCGTGTCCTGGACCGGGGCCCTGTAGATCGGCATGCTTTTCCTCCACCATGCGGATTAGGCCTCGAAATCAAGCCGTGCGCGGCAAGCGGGCCAATGTCGAAGCCGCAATAGCAAATATTGACGTTTGCGTAAACGTCAATATTTTCGATGCGACAAGATTTCCGCCGCCAGGCGCGCGGAGCCTAGCGTTGCGGCATCGCGCAAGCCAGAATGAAACAGCAGGCCAAAGATAGCGAAAAGCCGCGCGGCATGGCCACGCGGCTTTGATGGTGAAGGGCCGACAGGTCGGCGTGAGCAGACTGGCTCAGCTGGCGACGCTCGCCTGCGGCGCCGAACGCTCGGCCAACATCTGACGCACCGCCGACATCGAGCCGCTGAGCTCATTGATGGCGTCGTCGATCAGCGCCCGCTGCTTCTGCAGGCGAGCGAGCTGCTTCTCCGACTTGTCCAGCGCCAGGCGCAACTGCTTGGTGTTGGAACCGGTCGGATCGTAGAGGTCCATCATCTGCTTGACGTCGCGCAGCGAGAACCCGACCTTGCGGCCGAGCAGGATCAGCTTCAGCCTGGCCTTGTCGCGGCGCGTATAGAGACGGGTCGAACCGTCGCGCTGCGGGTTGAGCAGGCCCTTGTCCTCGTAGAAACGCAGCGTGCGCAGCGTCACGCCGTACTTTTTGGCCATTTCGCCGATGCGGGAGAGATCCTCGCCGGCTTCGACGGATGCATTATTGGTATTGGCCGCGGTCTCGCCGGCCGAGATAAGCTTCATGGTTACTGGCTTCCCCGTCTGGTGGCGTCGCGGTCCTGGACCATGCGTCGCCTGACTGGAAGCGGGGGCGTGCTTCCGGCCGTGGTTTCAACAAACAAATCGCAAAACAGCACAGTTGTGCGCCATTTACGTTTACGTCAATTCTATACCGATAGCCGCCTCATGACGCAAGGGCGTTCTGAGAACGGTGCTTTATGCCGCACCGGAAGTCGCGACAGCCAACTTCCTTGCAACTTCTTAAGCTTGGTTAACGCGTTGTTTACCACGTTGGGCGAAATGTGCGCGTGTCGGCTACCCGTGGTTATCCTGTATCGAATTTTCACGGTTTTTCGGAGCGCGGGTGAAACCCGGGAAGCTTGTCTTCCACCGTGGCATGGAAGCGCGGTCGCCTCGTTCCGGCAGGGACTTGGGGAGCTGGTCGCAAGCCGGCCAATCTGAAAGACGGACGCACCGATGAACAGCAAGCGGTCCTACCTCGATACACTCAATGCCGGCAGGCAGCGCAAGCCGCAGACAACGCTCGAGCAGCTGAACCGCTCGCTGGAGACCCTGGAGCAGCGCCTGGGGCAGACGCGTGAGGACGCGACGGCACGGCCCGTTCCTCGCCAATATGGCGCCGATCCGCGCTACCCCGCCACCGATCCGCGTTATCCCGCCGCTCAGCCGACGGCCCAGCAGCGCTGGTATGAGGATCCGCAGCCGGCACCGCGCGCGCAGAATCCGGCGCCCTCGCCCGCCTTCGACCAGAATTATCAGGCGATCGCGCGCGACATCGACCGCGTGCGCGGCCAGGAAGACAGCGTCGCCATGGTCGGCAAGATCGCCGGCGAGCTGCGCGGCATGCGCGAGGAACTGCGCCACCAGGTGACTTCAGGGCTGCAGCGCGAATTCGACGCGCTGCGCAAGGACATCGACCGCGCGTTCCAGGCGAACGCCAAGCCCGGCGCGACAGGCAAGGGCAGCGCCGAACTCGGCGTGGAATTCGAGCGGCTCTCCGGCGCCATCAAATCGCTGTCGGAGAAGGGTGACGACAGGAGCGTCAACCTGCTGCGGCTGGAACTCGAGCAGGTCAAGGCCGCGCTCGACACGCTGGCGCGCGAGGAGAGCGTGCAGAAGGTCGACCGCCGCTGGGACGATTTCGACCGCCGCTGGACGGCCTTCGAGGACCGCGTCGACGCCGACCAGCGCAAGCGCTCCGACGATCCCGCCCTCGCGGCCTTGACCGACCGGCTGGAGCAGATCAGCAACGCCGTCAACAACCTGCCGGAATCGCTGTCGCTGCGCTCGCTGGAGGAAAAGGTCCGCACGCTGGCCGGCGCTGTCGACCATTTCGCCAGCCAGCAGGACAATCGCGGCGGCGGCACGCTGGCCATGATCGATGAGCGGCTGGACGAGATTTCCCGCGCCATCGTGGCCTCGACAGTCGCCGCACAGGCCAATTCAATCGACCACGAAGCCTTCGAGCGCATCGAGAAGCGGATCGACTCGCTCGCCCAGCAGATCGAGGAAGTGGCGCAGGACCGTCCCGGCAATGTCGTGATCGACCGGCTGAACACGCTGTCGAGCCGGGTCGATGACCTCGCCGGCCGCGCCAACCTGCCCGAGCAGGCGATGGAACGGCTCGCCAAGCAGATCGCGCTGATCGCAGACAAGATCGATCAGGCGCCGGCCATGCCCGACGCCGACTACATCTTCCACGGGCTGGAGCAGCGTTTCGACGTGCTGTCGGGCATGATGGAGCGTCGCCAGGGCGACGCCATCGAACAGGGCAACATGCTGTTTCGCGATCTCGAGCGCCGGCTGGACGAGGTTGCCGACCGGCTGGACCAGCGCAGCATGCCGCAGGTCGACAGCGCCGGCATCATGGACGCCATCGATGCCCGCTTCACCGCGCTGGCCAAGCGCATGGAAACGCGCGCTCCCGATCCCGCCGGCGAGGCGGCGATCCGCGGGCTGGAAAGCCGGCTCGAGGATATCTCAAGCCGGCTGGACGCCTCGGCGGCCCAGGTGGCCGGCATCGATCCGGCGCTGATCCGCAGCCTGGAGGCTCAGGTCGCCGGCCTGTCGGCGCATCTTTCCAGGCCCAGCACGCCGCTGCCGGACTTCGAGGACATCAGCCCGCGCCTCAACGAAATCGAGAAAGCGCTGGCCGGGACCCGCGATTCCATCCTCGGCGCCGCACGCGAGGCGGCCGAGAACGCCGTGCGCTCGCTGGCCGGAACGAGCACCAATACGGCCGCGGTGTCCGGCCTCGCCCAGGATCTGAAGACACTGGAGACATTGACGCGGCGTTCCGACGAACGCAATTCGCGCACCTTCGAGGCCATTCACGATACACTGCTCAAGATCGTCGACAGGCTGGGTTCGCTGGAAACCAGCGACCCGTCCGAAGCGGTAAGCGAACTGCTGGATGCGGCTCCGACCGAACCGGGCGGCTGGCGTGGCGCACGGCGGTCCAAGATGGCGGTGAACGCGCCGTCGATGACCATGGACGAGCCGCTGCCGCTGACCGGCGACATGGCCGATCTGGACGCGCGTGCCGCGGCCATATTGCGCGCCGAGCCTGCTTCGTCAGTCGAGCCGGCACTGCACGTCGAATCGGGCTTTTCGGCCCGGCCGGGGGCGCGCTCGCCCGCGGAAGCCGCCGCCGCCGCCGCGATGGCCGCACTCGGTTCCGACGCCACCACCGGAAAAGACCAGCCTGCTGGCCGCAAGTCGATGTTCGGCGGGCTGGCGCGTGCCTTCAAGGGCAAGAAGGCGGCGGATGTTCCGCCGCTGGCCGGCCCGGCGCCGGGCGCCGATATCCCGAGTGTCGATCTCGACGAGCCGCTCGACCCGAAGGTCGCCAACCGCCCGCTGGAGCCCGGCTCCGGCGCGCCCGACCTCAATGCCATCATGAAGCGCGTGCGCGACGAGCGGGGACAACCGGCAAAGCCCGGCGACAGCGACGCAGCCAAATCGGATTTCATCGCCGCTGCCCGGCGCGCGGCGCAGGCGGCTGCGGCCGAGGCCGACGCCCTGAAGCGCCAGTCGACGATGAAAGGCCCGGTCAAGGCGCTCAGGATAGGTGACCTGCTCAAGGCGCGGCGCAAGCCGATCCTGATGGCGGCGGCAGCGATCATGCTGGCGCTTGCCGGCCTGCAGCTCGGCAAGGCGTTTCTTTCGGATCCCGCCCAGGTGGCAAGCAACGACGCGGCTCCCATCGTCGCCTCGCAGCCGGTGAAGACGGCATCTGTCGATACCGCCAGCCAGCCTAAGACCGAAGTCCAACCGGTGGCGACGGACAGCGCGCCGGCCCCTACCGTCAGGCAGGCGGAACAATCCGCGCCGCCAAGCAAGGACGACATGGCGGCGCAGACCGTCATGGCCATGCCGTCGGATACGGACGCGATGCCCGCGCCTACCGCCGAGCCCGCTCCAGCACCCGTCGCGCCGGCCATGGCTCCCGACGCGATGGCTTCGGCCTCGCCGGCGCCTGTTGCTCCGATGACCGCTGCTCCTACCTTAACGGATCCGGCACCAGCCGCCGTCACCGGCGGTACGCAGGCGACGGATGCCGATGCCCAACCTGCATCAGCCGCGCCAACGGCAGCCGCCGAGGCAACGGCCAACGACACGACCGGCACCGTTTCGCCGATGGACAAGCCGGCGGCGACAGCCCCGACCAAGTTCGACATCCCTGCCGAAGCCGGCCCGGCCGCCTTGCGTGACGCCGCCGCCGCTGGCGACGCCAAGGCACTGTTCGAGGTCGGCTCGCGCTACGCCGAGTCGCGCGGCGTCAAGGAAGACATGCCGGCGGCCGCCAAATGGTACGAGAAATCGGCGGAACTCGGCTTCGCGCCGGCCGAATACCGCATCGGCAATTTCTACGAGAAGGGCATCGGCGTCGCACGCGACATCAAGAAGTCGAAGACCTGGTATCAGCTCGCCGCCGCGCAGGGCAACGCCAGCGCCATGCACAACCTGGCGGTGCTGTTCGCCATGGCCGCCGACGGCGTGACCGACAATGAATCGGCCGCGCACTGGTTCCAGGAGGCCGCCGACCTCGGCGTCAAGGACAGCCAGTTCAATCTCGGTATCCTGGCCGCCAAGGGCGTCGGCATGAAGCAGAACCTGGAAGAGTCCTATAAATGGTTCGCGCTTGTCGCCAAGACCGGCGACAAGGATGCCGCGGCCAAGCGCGACGAGATCGCCAATGCGCTGCGGCCCGAGCAGCTCGAGCGGGCGCGCGCCGCGACAGAATTGTGGAAGGCCAAGCCGCTCAACGCGGCGGCCAATTCGGTGGACATTCCCGAATCCTGGCAGGAAGGCACGCCGCAGACGACGGCCGGCATCGACATGAAGAAGGCGGTCAAGAACATCCAGCTCATCCTCAACAAGAACGGCTATGACGCCGGCGGTGCCGACGGCGTGATGGGTGAGAAAACCAAGAACGCGATCATCGCTTTCCAGACCGCCAACAAGCTGCCGGCGACCGGCGCGGTCGACGAGAAACTGGTCAAGGCATTGCTGGCGCGCAAATAACGGCAGAAGCGTCGTTTCCACGACGCCCTTGCCATACATTTGCCTGTTAACTGATTGAGTTGTTTTTTGTTTCGGCGCGGTGGCGGGGTTTGACCCCGCTGCCGCGTCGGCGCAAGACAAAATTGGCTTTTCGATGCGATACTGCCCGCAACGGCTTTATTCGCCGACAGGCAAACTGATCGAGACTGACGGGTGGGCATCTATCTCCCGATCGCGGAAATTTCCGTCAACGTCTTCGTGCTGCTGGCCATGGGCGCCGCGGTGGGCTTCCTGTCGGGCATGTTCGGGGTGGGCGGCGGCTTTCTCATCACGCCGCTCTTGATCTTCTACAACATCCCGCCGGCGATCGCGGTCGCCACCGGCGCCAACCAGGTCATCGCTTCTTCCGTCTCCGGCGTTCTTTCGCACATGAAGCGAGGCACGCTCGACTTCAAGCTCGGCGGCGTGCTGCTCGCCGGGGGCATCGTCGGTTCCACCGCCGGCATCTACGTGTTCGGCTTCCTGCGCAGGCTCGGCCAGCTCGACCTGTTCATCTCGCTGCTCTACGTCGTGCTGCTCGGCACCGTCGGCGGGCTGATGCTGGTCGAGAGCATCAACGCGTTGCGCGCCACGCGCAGCGGTGCGGCACCGGTGCTGAAGAAATCCGGCCAGCACAACTGGATCCACCGCTTGCCGCTGAAGATGCGCTTTCGCGCGTCGAAATTGTTCGTCAGCGTCATTCCGGTGCTCGGTCTTGGCGCCGGCATCGGCTTCCTGTCGTCGATCATGGGCGTCGGCGGCGGCTTCATCATGGTGCCGGCGCTGATCTATCTCTTGAAAGTGCCGACCAATGTCGTCATCGGCACCTCGCTGTTCCAGATCATCTTCACGTCCGCCTATACGACTCTGGTTCACGCCACCACCAACCAGACCGTCGATGTGATGCTGGCCTTCCTTTTGATGGCCGGCGGCGTGGCCGGGGCGCAGTATGGCGCCAAGGCCGGCCAGCGGCTGCGCGGCGAGCAATTGAGAGCCCTGCTGGCGCTGCTGGTGCTGGCGGTGGCGATCCGGCTCGCCATCGATCTGTTCGTCACGCCGCCCAACCTTTATTCGTTGTCCGGCTTGGGCCTCAACTGATGAAAGGCATGAAGGCGCTCGCAACCGTCGCTCTCCTGTCCCTGACCGCCGCCCCGCCGGCGAAGGCGCAGACGCCATTGACGGAAGGCATCCAGATCGGCCTCTCCACCGATGCGGTGTCGATCACCGCCGGTTTTTCCGGCGCCGACCTGACCATTTTCGGTTCGCTGGAAAATCCCGACCCACTGGTGGCACGCCAGGGCCGCTACGACGTCATCGTCGTGCTCGAAGGGCCGCCCAAACCGGTGGTGGTGCGCCGCAAGGACCGGGTGCTGGGCGTCTGGATCAATCTGGATTCAGAGACCTTCGAGAATGTGCCGGTGTCCTATTCGGTGGCGACGACGCGGCCGCTGCAGGACATCACCGAACCCAACAGCTACAAGCAATTGTCGCTCGGCGCGTCCAACCTCTATATGCAGCCCGCCGATGCCGGTGACAGCCCGGCGACGATCGAGGAATTCACGGCGGCACTGCGCGAGCGCAAGGCCGCCGCGGGCCTCTACAGCGAGAATGTCGGTGGCGTGCAATTCCTGTCGCAGAACCTGTTTCGCGCCACGGTCAGGCTGGCGCCGAATGTGCCGGTCGGCACGCACAAGGCGCGCGCCTTCCTGTTCAAGAGCGGCCTGTTCATCAAGGAGAGTTCGGCGCAACTCGAAATCCGCAAGTCGGGCTTCGAACAATCGATCTTCCGCGTCGCCCACGACTATTCGTTCCTCTATGGCGTGTTCGCCATATCGCTGGCCATGGTGACCGGCTGGCTCGGCCGGCTGGTGTTCCGCAAAGATTGACGCTCGGGGAAAAGAGGGGTTCCCCTTTTCCCCACCATGCGATAAACCGCCGCCTCCCAGCCCAAGGGCAAACACGCACATACCATTCGCAAGAGCGGTCCGGCTTTCCGGATGACAGCGCGATACGTCGCCGTTGTCTTGCCGCCACGAAACCATGACAGGAGGCTGCAATGCACCAGGCATTCGGCGGCATCGACTTCGGCACGTCCAATTCCACGGTGGGCGTGATCCGGAACGGCAAGGCGCGGCTGGTCCCGTTGGAGGGCGAACAGCCCACCTTGCCAAGTGCCGTGTTCTTCAACTTCGAGGACGGCCACACCTATTTCGGCCGGCGCGCGATCGGCGATTATACCGACAGCATCGAAGGCCGCCTGATGCGCTCGTTGAAGAGTGTGCTCGGCAGTTCGCTCGCCCACGAGAAGACCCGCATCAAGACGCGCCAGATCGGCTTCATCGACATTATCGGCCTGTTCATCGGCCATCTGAAGACGAGGCTGGAAGAGGACACCGGCAGCGTGGTGGAAAGCGTGGTGCTCGGCCGCCCGGTGCAATTCGTCGATGACGATGCGCAAGCCGACGCGAAGGCGCAAGGCGAGCTCGAGAAGGCTGCCCGTGCCCAGGGTTTCAAGCACATCGCTTTCCAGTTCGAGCCGATTGCCGCGGCGCTCGACTACGAGCAGAAGGTGACGCGCGAGGAACTGGCTCTGATCATCGACATGGGCGGCGGCACGTCCGACTTCTCGATCGTGCGGGTCTCGCCGGAGCGCTCGCGATCGACCGACCGCAAGGACGACATCCTGGCCAGCCGCGGCATCCATATCGGCGGCACCGATTTCGACCGGTTGCTGAGCATCGCCCATGTCATGCCGCAGCTCGGCTACCTCTCCGCGACCAAGGATGGCAAGCGCAATCTGCCGGCCAGCTACTTCATCGATCTCGCCACATGGCAGCGCATCAACCTGGTCTATACCGCCAAAGCCATGACGCATCTGCGCCAGATCCGCTACGAGGCCGTGCGCGCCGACCTGGTCGACCGCTTCATCCACATCGTCGAGCACCGCTACGGGCACGCTCTGGCGGCGCTGGTCGAAAGAGCCAAGATAGAACTGACCGACAGGTCATCGGCGGAGGTGGAGGTGAAGCTGCCGGACGCGGCGTTCGCCGCCGGGATCACGCGCGACGGGCTGGAGGCCACGATTGCCAGGGATATCGAGCGGGTCACCGAAACGGTCGGTCAGACCATTCGCGACGCTCAGGTCAAGCCATCGGACATCACCGCCGTGTTCCTGACCGGAGGCTCGACCGCGATCCCGCTGGCAAGACGAGAGATCCTGTCGCTGGTGCCGCAGGCTTCCGTCATAGACGGCGACATGTTCGGATCGGTCGGGCTTGGCCTGGCACTCGATGCGCAGCGGAAGTTCGGCTGATCCTACCCTGACCCGTTCATCTCTGCAGCCAGATGCGCCTTCAGCGCCATCTGGGCCAGGCTTGCCTGGCGGTCGCGATGGGTGATCATGGCGAAGTCGCGCTTCGGCAATTCGATCGGCACGGCTCTCAGGCTCCCCTCGGCGACCGCGTGCCCGACGACCAGCTCCGAAATGATGGTCGCGCCTGCGCCTGCTTCGACGGCCTGGCGAACCGCCTCGTTGCTGGGCAGCACCAGGAATATCTGCAGGTCGGCAAGTGAAATCCCCTCGCGACGCGCCAGATCCTCCAGCACCTCGCGCGTGCCGGAGCCGCCCTCGCGGATGATCCAGCGCAGGCCCGTGATGTCGGGGCGGCCCGGCGCGATTTCGGCGATCCGCGGATGGGAGCTGGCAACGACCAGCATCAACCGGTCGGTATCGACCTTGGCGCGGCGCAATATGTCGGATTCGGTGCGCCCTTCGACCAAGCCGAGATCGGCGGTTCCATCGAGCACGCTGGCCTCGACCTGCCTCGTGTTGCCGATGGTGACGCTAAGCCTGACGGCCGGATAGGCCTCGTGGAAGGAGGCCAGCCGGCGCGGCAGCCAGTAGCTGGCGATGGTCAGGCTGGCGGCGATCGAGAGGCTGCCGGCGACCGTCTGCGAAACATGTTCCAGCACGTTGCGGGCGGCGGCAGCCCGCTCCAGCACGGCCTTGGCCTCGGGCAGGAACCGGTGGCCGGTCTGGGCCAGCTCTATGTTGCGGCCGACGCGGTTGAACAGATGGACACCGTGCTGCTCTTCCAGCGCGCGAATGGCCGCCGACGCGGCCGACTGGGAAATGCCGAGAAGCTCTGCTGCCTTGGTCATGTGGCCACGCTCGGCAACGGCGACGAAAATGCGCAACTGGTCCAGGGTCATGCCTGTATTAAGAACCAATATCGATCGAATTTACAAGAACAACTGATTAGACGGATCGATAAGTTCATTCTACTTTTTCAGCCGAAGTTAGAAAAAATTGGCCGGCAGATCGCAGAGAACAAAATGATCGGGCGGTTCAGATCCCTGATTGCGCATTGGACCCGCGGCATCCAGCGGCGGTTGGCCGGTGATCGATATCACCCGGAAGAGCATTATATGCGCGGACCCGGGCCGAAGACGCGCGCCAAATCCGCCGGCCGCGCGGGCACCACGGGATCATGATGCAAGGACCGCGCGGCGCCAATTCAGCCCCCTCGCAACGCCAGCTTGCCGACACGCGCGCGCCCGATGAAGGCGACGGCGTCGACACCTCCCCAGATGTTTCCGACAGCATCGCCAAGACGACCTGCTACATGTGCGCCTGCCGCTGCGGGATCGACGTGCACATCAAGGACGGCAAGATCCGCTACATCAACGGCAACAAGGACCATCCAGTCAATCGAGGCGTGATCTGCGGCAAGGGCAGCTCCGGCATCATGCAGCACTACAGCCCGGCGCGGCTGAAGAAGCCGCTCTTGCGCACCGGCCCGCGCGGCTCGGGTGAGTTCCGCGAGATCGAGTGGGAGGAAGCCTTCTCGATCGCCACCGAGCGGCTGTCGCATATCCGCCGGACCGACCCCAAAAAACTCGCCTTCTTCACCGGACGTGACCAGTCGCAATCCTTGACAGGCTGGTGGGCGAGCCAGTTTGGGACGCCGAACTTCGCTGCCCATGGCGGCTTCTGTTCGGTCAACATGGCAGCCGGTGGCCTCTACTCGATCGGCGGCTCGTTCTGGGAGTTCGGCGAGCCCGATTGGGACAACACGAAATACTTCATGCTGTTCGGCGTCGCCGAGGACCATGACTCCAACCCGATCAAGATCGGACTGGGCAAGCTCAAGGCGCGCGGCGCCAAGGTGGTGTCGATCAATCCCTGCCGGACCGGTTACAATGCGATCGCCGATGACTGGATCGGCATCCGACCCGGCACTGACGGCCTGTTCGTGTTCGCGCTCATCCACGAACTCTTGAAGGCCGGCCGCGTCGATCTCGATTATCTGCTCCGCTACACCAACGCGCATGTCCTGGTTATCCAGGAGCCTGGCGCGGTCGATGATGGGCTTTTTCTGCGCGACAGCGACGGCACTCTTGTCGCTTGGGACCGAGTGGCGAAGACCTCCGTCAACGCGACCGAGCCAGATGCAAAACCGGCACTGACCGGCAGCTTCACGGTCGACGGGCGCAGGTGCGTTCCGGTGTTCCAGCTCATTGCGGACCGCTATCTCGACGAGAGCTACGCACCCGACGCGGTCGCCGGGCGTTGCGGCATTGCCGCCGATACGATCCGCCGGATCGCCGCCGAACTTGCACATGTCGCCTTCGAAGAGGTGATCGAACTGCCGGTCGCCTGGACCGATTGGGCCGGGCGCCGGCATGAGACGATCAAGGGCCGACCTGTTTCGATGCATGCCATGCGCGGCATCTCCGCCCATTCCAACGGCTTTCATACCTGTCGCGCCATTCACCTGCTGCAGGTGCTTCTCGGAACCGTGGACGTGCCTGGCGGCTTCCGCTTCAAGCCGCCCTACCCCCGGTCCGCCCCGCCGGGTCCGAAGCCCTGCGGCAAGGACGTGAGGCCGATGACGCCGCTCGACGGCATGCCGCTCGGTTTCGTCTGTGGACCCGACGATCTGCTGGTCGATGACGCAGGCACGCCGCTGCGCATCGACAAGGCCTATTCCTGGGATTCGCCACTTGCGGCGCATGGTCTGATGCACACCGTCATCCGCGACGCCTGGGCCGGCGACCCGTACCCCATCGACACGCTGATGATGTACATGTCGAACATGGCGTGGAATTCGTCGATGAACACGGTCGAGACCATGGCCATGCTCACCGACCGTGATGAAGCGGGCAACTACAGGATCCCCTTCATCATCTATTCCGACGCCTATTATTCCGAGACGGTGCCGTTCGCCGACCTCGTGCTGCCCGACACCACCTATCTCGAGCGTCATGACTGCATCAGCCTGCTCGACCGACCGATCAGCCATGCCGACGGGCCGGGCGACGCCATCCGCCATCCCGTCGTCGAGCCCGACCGCGACGTCAGGGCGTTCCAGTCGGTGCTGATCGAACTCGGCGCACGGCTTGGCTTGCCCGGCTTCGTCGAGGAAGACGGCTCGGCGAAGTACCGCGACTACGCCGACTACATCGTCAATCACGAACGCACGCCCGGCATCGGCCCGCTCGCCGGCTGGCGCGGCAAGGACGAAACCTCGATCGGCAAGGGCGACGTCAACCCCAACCAGCTGCAGCGCTACATCGACAATGGCGGTTTCTGGCACCACGACTTCACCGACGATCAGCGCTACTACAAGATGGCCAACCGCTCCTATCTCGATTTCGCGGTGCAACTGGGCTTCATCCCCAAGGCCGAGCCGATCGTCTTCCAGCTCTATTCCGAACCGATGCAGCGTTTTCGGCTGGCCGCGCGCGGACATGGCCGGGTGGTGCCGCCCGAAGGCGAACGCCGGCGCATCGAGACCTACATGGATCCGCTGCCGTTCTGGTACATGCCCTTCGAGGAAGCGGCCGTGGACCTGGAAAAATACCCGCTGCACGCGCTGACGCAGCGGCCCATGCACATGTACCATTCCTGGGGTTCGCAAAACGCGTGGTTGCGGCAGATCACCAGCCAGAACCGGCTGTTCGTACATCACCGGACGGCGGCCGGCCTTGGCCTTGTCGATGACGACTGGGTGTGGATCGAGAGCATCAATGGCAAGGTGAAGGGGCAGATCAAGCTGGTCGACGGAGTAAACGAAAGCACGGTCTGGACCTGGAACGCGATCGGCAAAAGGCGCGGCAGCTGGGGACTGAATGACGATGCCGCCGAGAGCAATCGCGGCTTCCTGCTCAACCACATCATCGGTGACCAGACTTCCGCTGACGCGCAGGGCAAGCGCTACTCCAACTCCGATCCGGTGACCGGCCAGGCCGCGTGGTTCGATCTGCGCGTGCGCATCGTCAAATGCGCTGATGAGGAAGCCGGCTTCACCGAGCCGCAATTCGAAAGATTTCGCCAGCCGCCACATTTCGAACCCTCGCCCGACAAGCTCACTTTCGGCGCCGAATTTCGCCGGGCAAGAGAGGCGGCCGAATGACCTGTCTTCCAAGTCCGGGCGGCAAGAAGCTCGGCCTCGTCGTCGACCTCGACACCTGTGTCGGCTGCCAGGCCTGCGTCACCGCCTGCAAGGAGTGGAACACCGGCGGTCACATGGCGCCGCTGACCGACATCGACCCTTACGGCGGCCATGTCGACGGCGTCTGGTTCAACCGCGTGCACAGCTACGAGCACATCACCGAGATGGGCGGGCGCACGGTGAACTTCCCGCGCTCCTGCCTGCATTGCGAGACGCCGGCCTGCGTCACCGTCTGTCCGACGGGCGCCTCCTACAAACGCGCCTCGGACGGCATCGTGCTGATCGACGAGGACAAGTGCATCGGTTGCAAATTGTGCAGCTGGGCGTGCCCTTACGGCGCGCGCGAGTTCGACACGGATGTCGGCGTGATGAAGAAATGCACGCTCTGCGTCGACCGCATCTACAACGACAATCTGGCCGAAGGAGACCGCGTGCCGGGCTGCGTCGCCGCCTGCCCGACCAGCGCCCGGCATTTCGGTGACCTCGGCGATCCCCAATCCGCCGTCTCGCAACTGGTGGCGGATCGCGGCGGGGTCGACCTGATGCCCGAGCTTGGCTATCGCCCGACCAACAAATACCTGCCGCCGCGCGCCCATACGCAGCGCGCCGCATCGGTGCCGGCCAAGGCGCTGGAGCCGGTGCGGGCCGAGGGTGGTTTCCTTGGCTGGGTCGACCGCATGCTTTCGAGCTGACCATCCATGCATCCAGCTTTTTCGGTCGTTTTCTTCACCACCGCTACGGGTGCCGGCTATGGGTTGCTCGCAATGCTCGGCGTGCTCGGCCCGCTCGGCCTCATCGCGCCCGATTTCTGGCCGGGCTTCGTCGGCATTGGCCTGGCGCTCGGCCTGATCGCGGCCGGCCTGCTGTCATCGACCCGCCATCTCGGCAGACCTGAACGTGCCTGGCGGGCGTTCTCGCAATGGCGCAGTTCATGGCTGTCGCGCGAAGGCGTATCGTCGGTCATCACCTTCATCCCGGCGGGCCTCTTCGGCCTGGGCTGGGTCTTCCTTGGCCGCCTCGATGGCTGGGTGGCGGCCGCGGGCGTTCTGGCCACCTTCGGCGCCTTTGTCACGGTCTGCATGACCGGCATGATCTATGCATCGCTCAAGCCGATTGCCCAATGGCACAGCCCCTACACCTTGCCCGGCTATCTGATCTTCTCGGCGATGAGCGGCTGCGTGCTCGTGAATGCCCTGCTGCAAGGCTTTGCGGTCGGCTCGACTGTCCCGCTCGCCGCTTCCGTACTGCTCACCTTGCTCGGCTGGGGCTGGAAGCTGGCGACCTGGCGCCACAATGACCAGCTTGAAATCGCGACCAACGCGAACACCGCGACCGGGCTCTCCGGCGGCACGGTGCGATCCCTGGAATGGCCGCATACCGAGGAAAACTACCTGCTCAAGGAAATGGGCTTCCGCATCGCGCGCAAGCACAGCGCGAAGCTGCGCCGGATCACGCAGGCGCTGGCGTTCGCTCTACCCATCCTGCTGCTCACCGCCACCTTCGCCCTGCCCTGGCCCTTTGCGGCGGTCTCTTCAGGGCTCGCTGCAATCGTCCAGTTCACCGGCATGCTGGTCGAACGCTGGCTGTTCTTCGCCGAGGCGAAGCACACCGTCACGCTTTATTATGGACGATAGGACAGCTGAAAATGACTTCCGCCAGCTCTCTGAGCGACAGTAAAATTCGGCATTATTGTTGACAGCGGAGTCGATACTATCCTTTAAATCCAGAATGCTCCAGTTCTCTATTCGTAGTTCAAGGCGATGAATCTCGCTGCCTTCCGCTCTCCGACCTATCTCGCACTCGGCTTGTTCGCCGCATGTATGTTTATCCTTGCACCCTGCAATTTAATAGCAGGCGCGCTCGAAGCCGAAGCCGCCTTTAAAGCGAATAATTATTCAGAAGCGTACAAAGAATGGACGGCTCTCGCCCAAAAGGGTGATGCCATTGCCCAATTTAACGTCGGATTTCTGTATTCCAGAGGACTGGGTGTTCCACTGGATTATTCCAAAGCTGCCGAATGGTGGGGCAAGGCGGCGGATCAAGACATGGCAGTGGCCGAGTTGAACCTTGGACTTTTGTACTCCTGGGGCAAGGGCGTTCAGCAGGATGATTCCAAAGCGGCGGAGCTATGGCGCAAGGCGGCGATCCGAGGTTTGCCCGAAGCTCAGCAGTATCTTGGATACGCGTATTTTTCTGGGACGGGAGTGCCCAAAAGTGGTTCCGATGCGGTACTTTGGTTAACCAAAGCAGCTGAGCAAGGTAATGTTGACGCGCAAATTAATTTGGGCGTGGCTTACCTGACCGGCGAGATTGTAGATAAGAACCCCAAGCTAGCCTTCTATTGGTACGAAAAGGCTGCGCAACTGAATGACAGCAAGGCGCAATTCAACGTGGCATTGATGTATCTCAAAGGTGTTGGGGTTGAGCAGAATGATGACCTTGCCATCCAATGGTTAAAACGCTCGGCAGCGCAGGGATACCGCGGCGCGGAAGAAGCACTTGACCGCATTCATGCTGCGCTTAAGAAGACTTGAGCTTCACCAAGACCAGGCGGCGACCCTCAACCCGGCCGCAGCATCGAACCGGAGATGGCGAAGATGCGGTCAGTGCCAAGCATATAGGCCATCAGCGTTTCCAGCCGGAACAGGCCGGCATAGGCGCGGTCGAGCACGTTGAGCGAACCGGTATAGGCGCCGAAGGCCGGCATGATCATGCGGCCGCCGTCGCCGGCAAAGCAGCGCCTGCGCACCGAACGGCCTTGCTGCACGATGCGCGCGCAGGGATGCAGGTGGCCTGAAATCTCGCCCTCGACCCGCACCTTCGACGGCTCGTGCCGGAACAGCAGGGAACCTATGGCCAGTTCCCGCACGGTCTCGCCGGGCAGGTCCGCCGGCGCCTCCGGGTCGTGATTGCCGGCGACCCAGAACCAGTCACGGCCTGCCATCAGCGCTTCCAGCCGTTCGCGAAAGCTCGAATGCATGCGCTTGGCGCCGCCGCCGTCGTGGAAACTGTCACCCAGGCTGATGACGATCGACGGCTGGTAGTCCGATATCACCGCCTGCAACCGCAGCAGGGTCGCGCCGGTATCGTAGGGCGGGATCAGTGTGCCGCGCCTGGCCAGCGACGAGCCCTTCTCCAGATGCAGGTCCGATACTGTCAACAGCTTGAGCTCGGGAAAATAGAGCACGCCGCGCGGATCGCAGACCGCGCGCGCGCCCGCGATGCCGACAAGGTCGGCCTCGGCGATCAGCGATGCGCGCGCCAGCGAAAAGGTCATTCGTCAACCATCCCGGGCCCCATGGCCTCCTCGACCAGCGTCGCAGCATCCATCAGCAGCGTTTCATCGGCCTCGCCATTGACCGGCATCTTGCCGATCTCGAGCATGATCGGCACGGCAAGCGGCGATATCTGTTCGAGCGCCTTATGCATGATTCGACCCTGGATGCGCGAGAGCATGTCCGCAAGTCTGCTGACATCGAGCAGGCCGGTCGCCGCATCGGCACGCGTCGCCTGAAGCAGGATGTGGTCCGGCTCATGGCTGCGCAGCACATCGTAGATCAGGTCGGTCGACACCGTGACCTGGCGGCCGCTCTTCTCCTGGCCGGGGTGGCGTTTTTCGATCAGGCCCGAGATCAGCGCGCAGTTGCGGAAGGTGCGCTTGAGAAGCCAGCTGTCGGCCAGCCAGGCTTCGAGATCGTCGCCCAGCATGTCCTGGTCGAACAGCGCGCCGAGTGAAGGTTTCCTGGCTTTGAACATCGCACCCATGTCGCCCAGCGACCATATGGCCAAGGCATAGTCGGTGGCGACGAAGCCAAGCGGCCTGGCGCCCGCCCTGTCGAGGCGACGGGTGAGCAGCATGCCAAGCGTCTGGTGCGCCAGCCTGCCCTCGAAGGGATAGGCGACCAGATAATGGCGGTTGCCGCGCGGAAAAGTCTCGATCAGCAAATCGTCGCGCTTGGGGAGCATCGATTTGTCCGACTGAAACCGCAGCCAGTCGGCCACCTGCTCCGGCAGCTTCTTCCAACGCTGCGGATCGTCGAGCATGATGCGGACCTGTTCGGCAAGGTACGTCGACAGCGGAAACTTGCCGCCGCCATAATAGGGCACCTTAGCGTCGCTGCCGGGCGCATTCGAGACGAAGCATTCATTCTCGCGGATACCTTCGAAGCGCAGCACCTTGCCGGCAAACATGAAGGTGTCGCCATGCGTCAAGGTTTCGAGGAACGCCTCCTCGATCTTGCCGAGCACGCGGCCGCCGTGCGACGCCGCGCCTTTGCTGCCGGCCTTGACGTAGCGCACATTGAGCGCCGGCACCTCGATGATGGTGCCGACATTCAGCCTGTATTGCTGGGCGACGCGCGGATTGGATACGCGCCACATCCCATCCTTGTTCAGGCGGATGCGGGCGTAGCGCTCGTAATTCTTCAACGCGTAGCCGCCGGTGGCGACGAAATCGATGACACGGTCGAAGGTCGGACGATCGAGGCCGGCATAGGGTGCCGCCGTTCGCACCTCTTCATAGAGGTCATCGGCCCGGAACGGTGCGCCGCAGGCGCAGCCCAGCACATGCTGCGCCAGCACGTCGAGCCCGCCATTGACCAGCGGCGGCGTATCCTGCGCACCGAGATAATTGGCGTCGAGCGCGGCCCGGCATTCCAGCACCTCGAAACGGTTGGCGGGAATCAGGATCGCCTTCGACGGCTCGTCCATGCGGTGGTTGGCGCGGCCGATGCGCTGCGCCAGCCGGCTGGCCCCCTTTGGCGCGCCGACATGCACGACCAGGTCGACATCGCCCCAGTCGATGCCGAGATCGAGCGTCGAGGTGGCGACGATGGCGCGCAATGCGTTGTCGCCCATTGCCTTTTCGACACGCCGGCGCTGGGCGACGTCGAGCGAGCCATGATGCAGGGCGATCGGCAAGGTGTCCTCGTTGACCCGCCACAACTCCTGGAACAGCAGCTCCGCCTGGCTGCGCGTGTTGACGAACAGCAAGGTCGTCTTGTGGCGCTTGATCTCGCGGTAGATTTCCGGCGTGGCGTAGCGCGCCGAGTGCCCCGCCCACGGCACGCGCTCCTCGGAATCGAGGATCGAGATTTCGGGCTTCGCCCCACCCGTCACGGTGATCAATTCCGCCATGTCACCGGGTGGGTTCTGGCTGACCAGCCAGCGCCGCAATTCGTCCGGCTCGGCCACCGTCGCCGACAGCCCGATCGTCTGCAGGCCAGGGACGAAGCTGCGCAGCCGCGCCAGCCCAAGCGCCAGCAGATGGCCGCGCTTCGACGTCACCAGCGAATGCAATTCGTCGAGCACGACATAGCGCAAATCCTCGAAGAAGCGCCTCGCATCGCCTGCCGCGATCAGCAAGGCCAGTTGCTCTGGTGTGGTGAGCAGGATGTCGGGCGGCGCAAGCTTCTGGCGCTGGCGCTTGTGGGCGGGGGTGTCGCCGGTGCGCGTTTCGATGGTGACCGGCAGGCCGATCTCCTCGACCGGCTTGCCGAGATTGCGCTCGATGTCGACGGCCAGTGCCTTCAGCGGCGAGATGTACAGCGTGTGGATGCCGCGCCGCGCCTGGCCTGGTTTTCGCCTCGGCCTGACGGCCAGTTCGGTCAGCGACGGCAGGAAGCCGGCCAGCGTCTTGCCGGCGCCGGTCGGCGCGATCAACAGCACCGATTGCCCGGCCTGGGCTTTCGCCAGCAGTTCGATCTGATGCGCGCGCGGCGACCAGCCCTTCTCGCCGAACCATTTTACGAATGGCTCGGGCAAGACGACGGCGGCATTCTGGTCGGCGAGGCGCGGCAGCTCGGTCACCCGCCAGAGGTAGCGCGGCGGCGCGCAATCGCCAAGCAGAATCGGAACAAAAGGGGATCGAAAAAAGCCTTACGGCCGCCGAAACCCCGTCGGTCCGCCATAGAGATAGCCGATGCGGGCGACCGCTTCCTTCAGCCCTTCGCGCAATACCAGCATGGTGTGGCCGTTGGCGTGGATCATGGTTTGGGCGTCGGTCATGATGGCGACGTGACCTTTCCAGAACACCAGGTCACCACGTCGCAACCCCGAAAAATCGGCGCCCGGCTCGAGCGGCTCGCCGACCGAAGCGGCCTGCATGTCGGAATCGCGCAGCACCTCCCTGCCGGCCATGCGCATGGCCAGTTGCACCAGGCCGGAGCAATCGATGCCGAAGCCGGAAACACCGCCCCACAGATAGGGCGTGCCGAGAAACGTCTCGGCCACGGACACATAGTCGCCGGCCACTTCGCCGATCGGCCGCAGATGGCCAGCGATCATGGCTTCACCCGACGGCAGCAGGGCATAGTGCGTGCCGCGTGTGTCGGCGGCACCCGTCACCGTTACGGTCGATCCCATCGACAGTTGCCCGGCGATCGGAAAGCGCAGATCCGGACCGGGATAAAGGAACGTACGCGGCACCGAGACGATATGGGTGGACGCATGGTCCCGCCCGCCCAGCATGCTGTCGGCGACATAGCCGACATAGCCGTCTCGCTCGGCCTGGATCCAGGCCCAGCCTTCTCTATCCTCGAAAACCAGGACATCGTCGCCGAACAGAGCTTGCGTGTTGACACCCGACTCCAACTTGGGCGCCTTGCGGATATCGGCCACCGGCACCGAAATCCGCGCTGGCCGACCCGTGACAAAACGGTCGGCAGCGACTTCTCCTTTCAACCTGGCATCGGCGAGATCGGAGCGGAAAGCATGAAGGCGTGCGTCGTGAGCGGTCAAAATCGGTAACCCTGTTGAATGGGCAATACAGTCAGATCGGCAGTTCGTGGGCCTTGGCAATGATACCATCGCCGAAGCGCTCGACAAAGAGCGCGCCTTCAACGGTGCGCTTGATCAGGACATTGCGCTTGTCGAGCTCGTCGCGATGGCGCGACACCAGTTTCAGCGCGCCCATCGTATCGAGCGCGCGTGTGATGACCGGCTTGGTGACGTTGAGGCGGGCGGCAAGACCGCGCACCGTATGCGGCGGCGGATCGAGATAGATGGTGAACAGGATCGCCGTCTGACGCATGGTGAGATCGGGCGCATCCTCGCGCACCTGTGACAGCATCACTTGCTGCCACAGTCGCAAGGCCTGGCTCGGGCGCATCGCAATCGACATCGCGCCATCATGACGGCAAATTGTTTCGGTTCCGTTTTCAGTTTCAGCAATTTGCCGGCTCTGGTTGCGGCCATCAGCCATAACGCGTCGAGATGATCCGCTCCAGCGCCCGGATGCCTTGCGCCTCGCCACCGGCGGGGCCATAGGGGCGATCGGCGGGGTTCCAGGCAAAGATATCGAAATGCGCCCAGCTCGCGGTCTTCTCGACGAAGCGCTTGAGGAACAGCGCCGCGGTGATGGAACCGGCGAAACCGTCCGTGGTGACGTTGTTGATGTCGGCGATCTTCGACGACAGTTTCGCATCGTAGGGCCGCCATAGCGGCATGCGCCACAGCGGATCCTCGACCGCCAGCGATGCCGCCGCCAGCTCCGAGGCAAGCGCCTCGTCATCGGTGTAGAAGGGCGGCAGGTCGGGACCAAGCGCGACGCGGGCGGCTCCGGTCAGCGTCGCCATGTCGATCAGAAGCTGCGGTTCCTCCTCATCGGCGAGAGCCAAGGCATCGCCCAGCACCAGCCTCCCCTCCGCGTCCGTGTTGCCGATCTCGACTGATATGCCCTTGCGGCTCGCAAGCACGTCTCCCGGGCGGAAGGCGTTGCCGGCGATCGAATTCTCGACCGCGGGGATCAGCACCCGAAGCCGCACGTTCAGTCCGGCGGCCATGATCATCGAGGCCAGTCCCAGCACATTCGCGGCGCCGCCCATGTCCTTCTTCATCAACAGCATGCCCGAGGACGGCTTGATGTCGAGGCCGCCAGTGTCGAAGCAGACACCCTTGCCGACCAGGGTCACCTTCGGCGCCCCTTGCTGCCCCCATGTCATGTCGATCAAGCGCGGCGCGCCGGACGAGGCGCGGCCGACGGCGTGGATCATCGGGAAGTTCTGTGTGAGCAGGTCGTCACCCTTGATGACGGAGACTTCGGCCTTGTGGGTCCCAGCCAAGGCCCGCACTGCCCTCTCCAGATCATCCGGCCCCATATCGTTGGTCGGTGTGTTGACCAGATCGCGCGTCAGGAAAACGCCATCGGCGATGCGGCGAACGCGCTGCGCATCGACGCCGGCCGGCAGCTCGAAGCGCAGCTGCTTGCCTGGCTTCTTGCCGTAGCGGGTAAAGACATAGCCGCCGAGCGCCAACGCGATTGCCGCCAGTTCCGGCTCGGCCGGCGCCGAGGCGAAGTGCCAGTCGCCTTCCGGCAGGGTTTTCGCCAGCGCGCCCAGGCCGAGCGCGCCCTCGCCGTCGCCAAGACCGAACATGGCGCCGCCGAGCGCTCCGTTCTCGCCGGGCACGGCCAGCGTCCTGCCGGCCTCGCCGGAAAAGCCGTTTGCCCTGGCCCAAGCGACAATAGACGGCGACAGACCGGCCGCCTCCAGGCCGTCCCTGCCGACCAGATGGACCGGCAGTGGGTTCTTCAGCTTGTTCTCGACCAGTTCCACAGCCATCAGATGTTTCTCCTGCCGAGCTCGCCCCGAGTCGGCGCTTCTTAACCCTCCGTTAGGGTTAACAGAATATTTCTGCTGGAGGGAAGATGGCCACGCAATGGCCACGCGCATGAATGGAGGCCCAGGGTGCCGATGCCGACCAACCGCACGACAGACATCCGGGGAAAACGGCTCATCACCACGGCATTCATGCTGGCGCTCGCGGCAGGTGTCGCGGGATGCGCGACCGACAAGCTCACCACCGGCTCGATCGGACGCACCAGCGGCAAGCCACTGGAGACGATGTCGGCGGGAGAACTGCACAATGCCACCGCCGCTCTCGGCCAATCCTACGCCAGGAACCCCAACGACAAGCGCATCGCGACCAACTTCGCGGCGGCGCTGCAGATGGATGGCGATGCCGACCAGTCGCTTGCGGTGATGCGCAAGCTGGCGATCGCCTATCCGAAGGACCGCGACGTACTCGCCGCCTATGGCAAGGCGCTGGCCGCCAACGGCCAGTTCGAGGCGGCGCTCGACGCGGTGCGCCGCGCGCAGACGCCGGAATATCCCGACTGGAGGTTGGTCTCCGCCGAAGCGGCCATACTTGACCAGCTCAACCAGAAGGATGATGCGCGCCAGCTTTACCGCAAGGCGCTCGAACTCAAGCCCAACGAGCCTTCGGTCCTTTCCAATCTCGGCATGTCCTATGTGCTGGAAGGGGATCTACGCACCGCCGAGACCTATATGCGGTCGGCCGCCCAGCAACCGAACGCCGACAGCCGGGTACGCCAGAACCTGGCACTCGTTGTCGGCCTGCAGGGCCGTTTCGACGAAGCCGAGAAGATCGCCTCGCAGGAACTTTCGCCCGAACAGGCACAGGCCAATGTTGCCTATCTCAGGCAGATGCTGGCCCAGCAGAACGCCTGGAGCCAGCTCAAGGATCAGGACAAGGCGAAACTGCCGAAAACCGCCACCAACTGATCGCCGCGAGCTTACCGAAAATCGTAGAAAAGCCGCGCTCCCCTGCAGCGCGGCTTTTTGTTTGCGCAGACGAGTTCTGCGTTGGTCTACTGGCTGGTCGACGCGGCCCCGCCGGAATGATCGCCGAAGATACCGCGCTGGCTGACCTGGATGCCCGCCGGTCCCAGGATGATGGCGAACAGCACCGGCAGGAAGAACAAGATCATCGGCACGGTGAGCTTGGGCGGCAGGGCGGCGGCCTTTTTCTCGGCGGCGTTCATGCGCATGTCGCGGCTTTCGCTGGCAAGCACGCGCAGCGCGTGCGCCACCGGCGTGCCATAGCGCTCGGCCTGGACAAGCGCCTGCGACACCGACTTGACCGATTCCAGTCCCGTGCGGCCGGCCAGGTTTTCATAAGCCTGCTTGCGTTCCTGCAGATAGGAGAGCTCGGCGTTGGTCAGGATGAATTCTTCCGCCAGGGCCACCGACTGCGCGCCGATCTCGTCGGCGACCTTGCGCAGCGCGGCTTCCACCGACATGCCGGACTCCACGCAGATCAGCATCAGGTCGAGCGCATCCGGCCACGCCATCTGGATCGACTGCTTGCGCTTGGTCGCGCGGTTGTTGACGTAGAGGACCGGAGCATAGAAGCCGCCATAGGCAACCAGGACGCAGACGAACAGCCGGATCACCAATGGCTTGTCGGGCAATCCGCCGAGAACGAAGATATAGAACAGACCGAGCGCGAAGCCGACAAAAGGAAGCACCAGGCGGAAGAACAGAAAACGCGTTAGCGGATTCTGCCCGCGAAAGCCGGCAACCTTGAGCTTTTGCAAGGTGGCCTCGTCGGCCAACGCACGCCGCAGATCGAGTCGGTCAACAATGTTGCGCATGCCGACCGACTGTTGCTCGCGCAGACCCTTGCGGCGGCGATCGGCCTCGTTCGCGAGCCGCGCGCGCTGCTTGGCGCGAAGCTCATCACGCTCCAGCGCGACCGATTTCATGCGCGCCTTGAGCTGGTTTCCGCCGATCGCCGGCAGCAGCGTAAAGACGGTTGCGAACACGGCGATGGCGACCAGCAGCGCAATCAGGAAGCTGGGATCCGTCAGTGATTTGATGACTTGTTCGGTCATGCCCCGGCCCTAGACTTCGAAGTTCATCATCTTGCGCATCACGAAGATGCCGATCGACATCCAGACGGCGGCGAAACCGAGTATCAGATGACCGACGCTGGTCGTGAACAGCGGCATCAAATAGTTGGGACTGGAGAGATAGACGAGAAAGGCGACGATGAAAGGCAAGGCGCCGATGATGGCGGCGGATGCTTTCGCTTCCATCGACAGTGCCGCGACCTTGGCCTTCATCTTCTTGCGGTCGCGCAACACGCGCGAAAGGTTGCCCAGCGCCTCGGAGAGATTTCCGCCGGCCTGCGACTGGATCTGGATGACGATGCCGAAGAAACTCGCCTCGGTGCATGGCATGGTTTCGGGCATGCGCAAGGTCGCGTCGGGGATCGACAGGCCCATCTGCTGCGAATCGACTATTCGGCGAAACTCCGTCTTCACGGGCTCAGGGGATTCATTGGCGATCAGGCGCACGGCGTCGTTCAGCGGCAGGCCGGACTTGACCGCCCGCACGATGATATCGAGCGCGTTTGGAAATTCGTTGAGGAACGCCTTGACGCGGCGGGTACGACGAAAAGAAACGAACCAACGCGGCAAGCCGAGCGCTCCGGCGAGCAATATACCGGGCAAGACGATCATCGGCGCACCGACCATGAACGCGACGATTGTCAGCGCGAGGCCGCATATGGCCGAATAGATATAGAAACGCTCGATCGGCACCTTCATCCCAGCCTGGCGAAGCTGGGCTTTCAGCGGCGGCTTCTTGACGGCGGTGTCCTTGGTCTTCTGCTTCTCGTCGAGCTCCTTCAGGGAATCCTGCACCGATTTACGGCGCTTGGCCGCGTCCGCCGCGCGGTCGCGCGTCGCCTTGACGACAGAGCGGTCCGTTTCGGCGGCCTTGATCGTTTCAAGCCGCTTTCCGGCCTGTTTCTCATTGCTGATCTGGTTGAACAGAAATGCATAGGCGACCGCGCCGGCGCTGAAGCCGGCGAGCACGACAAACGCCAATACGGTGCCGTCAATTCCAAACATCGACCTGAACCTTCACGCCCGCGGATGCGTCAGTCAGCACGTTTCTCCATGGCTTCGAGCGCCGTGGCGAGACGCTGCTCCTCGCCATAGTATCGAGCCCGCTCCCAGAAATGGGGGCGGCCGATGCCGGTCGAGACGTGTTCACCCAGCAACCTGCCGTTGGCGTCCTCGCCCTTGATGTTGTAGAGGACGATATCCTGCGTGATGATGACGTCGCCCTCCATCCCGATCACTTCGGTGATATGGGTGATGCGGCGCGATCCATCGCGCAGGCGAGCCGCCTGGATGATCACGTCGATGGAGCCGACGACGATTTCGCGCACGGTTTTCTGCGGCAGCGAATAGCCGCCCATGGCGATCATGGATTCGATGCGGTTCAGGCATTCGCGCGGGCTGTTGGAGTGGATCGTCCCCATCGAGCCGTCATGGCCGGTGTTCATCGCCTGCAGAAGGTCGAAGACCTCGGGTCCGCGCACTTCGCCGACGATGATGCGTTCGGGCCGCATGCGCAGGCAGTTCTTGACCAGGTCGCGCATCGTCACCTCGCCCTCGCCCTCGAGGTTGGGGGGACGCGTTTCCAGGCGCACGACATGCGGCTGCTGCAGTTGCAGTTCGGCCGAGTCCTCGCAGGTGATGACGCGCTCATCACGGTCGATGTAGTTGGTCAGGCAGTTGAGCAATGTCGTCTTGCCGGAGCCGGTGCCGCCCGAAATGACGATGTTGCAGCGGACGCGGCCGATGATCTTGAGAACTTCGGCTCCCTGCGGAGAGATGGCGCCGAACTTGACCAGCTGGTCGAGCGTCAGCTTGTCTTTCTTGAATTTGCGGATGGTGAGCGCGGTGCCGTCGATGGCCAGCGGCGGTGCAATGACGTTGACGCGCGATCCGTCGGGAAGACGGGCGTCGCAGATCGGGCTGGATTCGTCGACGCGGCGGCCGACCTGGCTGACGATGCGCTGGCAGATGTTGAGCAGCTGCTGGTTGTCGCGGAAGCGGATGCCGGTCTGTTCGACCTTGCCGTTGACTTCGATGTAGACGTTCTTGGACCCGTTGACCATGATGTCGGCGATGTCGTCGCGCGCGAGCAGCGGCTCAAGCGGCCCATAGCCAAGCACGTCGTTGCAGATGTCCTCGAGCAGTTCTTCCTGCTCGGCGATCGACATCGCGAAGTTCTTGATCGCGATGATATCGTTGACGATGTCGCGGATTTCCTCGCGAGCGCTTTCGGGATCGAGCTTGGCGAGTTGCGACAGGTCGATCGTATCGATCAGGGCCGAGAAAACCTGGCTCTTGGTATCGTAATAGGTTTCGCTCTTTTCGCGGCCTCTCCTCGGTTCCGGCGCCATCGGTGGCGCCTCGACCGCGCGCCTGGCGGGTGGCGCGACAGGCGCGCTCGGCTGCGGCGTGGCCGCGGGCCGGGCAAGAACCGCTGTGTCCGCCGAAACCGCGGCCGCCGGCGCGACCGGTGCCGGTGCCGGTGCCGGCTGGCGAAATTCCGGCTTGAACCGGTTGCCGTCGTCGTTGCCTCTTTTACCGAACATGACCGACTACCGACCCCATTGCGTCACTTCTTGTTGCGCGAGAGCTTGCCGAGCAGACTGCCCAGGCCAACCTTCTTTTTCGCCCTGATTTCGCTGCGGCCGGTCAGCACATGGGCAATCTCGTTGATCGTGGCCACAACCGGGTTCTTGGCATCCATCTCGCCCAGCATGCGCCCGTTGTTCGCGGCATTGCCGAACAGCAAGGGATCAAAGCCGATGACCGACATCGGCGTCAGGCCGAGCGGCTCGGCGAAATCGGATGGCGAGATCTCCGGCCGCTTGGGTATGCCGGCCTGGTTGATGATCAATTTCGGCGGCGGGTCGTTCGGGCGAAGCCGCTTGAGCATGTCGACCAGGTTCTTTGTGTTGCGCAGATTGGCCAGTTCCGGCGTCGCCGTGATGACGATCTCGTCGGCCTTGACCAGCGTGTTCTTGGCCCATCCCGTCCAGACATGGGGAACGTCGAGAACAAGGAGCGGCACGCTGCGCTGCGCGGTATCGACAAGTTGCGCGAAGGCGTCGGGATCGAAGTCGTAGACGCGTTCCAGCGTCGAGGGCGCCGCGAGCAGCGACAGATGCTCGGCGCATTGGGTCAGCAGCCGGTCGAGATAGACTTCGTCGATGCGCTCGGGCGAGAACACAGCCTCGGCGATGCCTTGGGCCGGATCCTGATCGAAATTGATGTTGGCGGTGCCGAAGGCGAGATCGAGGTCGGCCACAACGACCTCGGATTTGAACAGGGAGGACATTGCCCAGGCAACATTGTGGGCGATCGTGGAAGAGCCGACGCCACCCTTGGCGCCGACGAAGGCGACCGAGCGACCGAGCGGTTCAGCTTCCGGATCGACGAAGATCGACGAGACGACGCTGACGACGTCGGCCATCGACACCGGCGCGATGACATATTCGGAGATGCCGGAGCGGATGAGTTCGCGATAGAGACCAACATCGTTGTAGTGGCCGATCACCACCACTTTCGAGGATGGATCGCAATATTCCGAAAGCTGGGCGAGCTGCTCCAGCAATTGCTTGGGTTCGCTGCGCGATTCCAGCAGGATCAGGTTCGGTGTCGGCGCCGACTGGTAGAACTCGATTGCCGTGGGGACCCCGCCCATATGGACCTTGAGATGCGCCTTGGTCATGCGGCGGTCCTCGCCGGCGCGCTGGACCGGATTGGCAACGCCCTCCGTCTCGCAGAATGCCTGGATCGAAATGCGCGGAACCGGCCGCAACGCCTGCATCGCGGCGACGTCCTGCAGCGAGGTATCACCGCCCTCCACGGTGGCGTCATAGGCAAGGTTGCTCATGGTCATGCTCTTTCCGTGGCCTGTTCCTGACGTCGCTTCTTTCCGAGGGCGGCTTAGTAAGTCACTTCCGAGTTGCCGAGGAATTCATCCGAAATGCCCCTGTCTTGGTAGACACCGATGGCTTTGCTGCGATTGGCCGCATCAATAGTGGTGGACTTGCGCGGCCCGAGAAGATCTCCCGGATTGGCCACCTGGGCGGCAAGATTGTTCTGATAGGAGCAGCCGAAATCGGCGTAGTGCTTGTTCTCCGACGTCTCCACCAGGTCAGCGGGCCAACGACCGCATTTGTCGGTCTGTGCCCTCACCGCGATGTAGGAGACGCGAACCGGGGCTGATGCCTCGCTCGATCCCGCTTGATAGGAGACCACGACGATGCGGTCGCGCTTGATCCCGGCAGCGACCGCGAGCCGAGCGAAATCATGGCCGGCCGCCGTTGCGGCGACTTCGTTGGCCGATCCGCTTGGAATCTGGATCGTCAATGTCGGAGCGGCACTCTTGTCATAGCCGTCGAGGAAACCCAGGAGCGTGTCGCGCTGCGAGCCGGTCATGCCGCGGTCACCGGCGCCGACAGGAAGATCGATCTTCTGGTTTTTCTCGGCGATGACGATCGGATGATTGGTGCGATAGTCGTCGGGGATGGCGCCGACGGTAACGCTGTCGCGCTGGGCACAACCGGCCAGCAGAGCCGACACCGCCACCGCCATGATCGGAAGCGCTCGCAGGCCTATCCGAGAACGGCCGGAGCGCATCGCCATGGTCCTTGCCTTAAGTGCTGACTGAGACATGTCCGCTTTCCCGTTCACTTGTAGATGAAGCCGACAACGCCGTGATAGCGGCCGTTGGGCCTGTCGGTCTGCATGGTGCCGTAGACGCGATTGACGCGCCCAAGGAACATGCCGGCGCCGTCGCTCGGCGGGTTGAAATTGTCGTCCGGCTTGGCCAGCTCATTGCGCGCCACCGGCTTCACCAGATAGGGCGTGATGATGATGACGAGCTCGGTCTCGTTGCGCACGAAATCCCTGCTGCGGAAGAGCGCGCCGAGCACTGGAATCTTCGTCAGCCCGGGCAAGCCGTTGATGGCCTGCCTGACATCGTCGCGAACAAGGCCAGCGATCATCATGGAGCCGCCGGAGGGCAGTTCCACGGTCGTATCGGCAAGACGCTTGCGCAGAGACAGGATATTCGTGCCGGGACTCGTCACACCCGAGGACAGCGAAACGGACCCTTCGGTGGTCGGCTCGGAAACCGACGTTCTGACTTTCAGGCTGATGCGACCGGGAGACAGCACCACCGGCTGGAACTCCAGGCCGATGCCATATTCGATCTTGTCGATGGTATAGTTCTTCAGGCCGGTCTGGTTGTCGGTCGATACGTTCGCGGTGACGCCGCTCACCATGTTGTATTCACCGCCAACCCGGAACGTCGCCTTCTCGCCAGAAACAGCAGTTAGGGTCGGCTCGGCCAGCGTCTTCATGACCCCGGACTGTTCCATGGCGTTGATATAGGCCTGCAACCCCGAGGCGCCGATCGTGAAGCCGGAATTCGACAGTTGCTTGCCGAGGCCGGTGAAATTGTCGCTGAGCGCGCCGTAGCTGATGCCGTTGCTGCCGCCGCTGCCGACCATGTTGACACCGAGCTGCTTCATCACCGAACGGCTGACTTCGGCGACCGTCACCTTCAGCGTGACCTGATCGTCACCGATGATCTGCAGCAGATTGACGATTTGGCTGACGCGGCGCTCCTGGTCAGGGTTGTTGATGTCGACACCGCTCTGGGCCGAGCCGCCGGCAGCGGTCTGCGAATATTGTCCCGTCGTCGCTTCACCGCCGGACACAAACATGTTTGCCAGCTGTTCGGCACGCTTGGCATCCAAGGGTGTATCCACGGTGCCGGTCAGAACCACGTTGTCATTCAGCAGTTCAACCTTGACGGCCGAGGTCGGAAGGAAGCGCTTGATATAATCCTCCAGGCCGGCGACGTCGCGCTCGATGGCCAGATCCAGGCTGGCGATCTGTTCGCCGTTCGGCCCAAAGACGAAGATGTTGGTTTCGCCGACCGCCTTGCCGAAGAGGTAGATACGCCTTGCGGTGCGGGTCACCGCGTCGGCAACGGAGGGATTGGCGACAAGAATGTCATAGGCATCGCTCGGCAGGTCTATGACCACCGACTTGTTGAGGCCAAGCTTGACGCGCTGGGTGGCTGTCGTGGCCGACACCTGCGTGCTCTTCGCCTCGACGCCCTGCACATTCGCTCCGACGAGCAGCAGGCCGAATGCCGTGGCTAGGATTGCCGGCAGTTTAGCGCTTAGCCTCATTTTCTTGCTCCTACTTCGGAGACTTCGCCCGACTTGATCAGCCTCACCGTTCCCCGGCGGCCATTGCCGGAAACGAGATAGTCGGCCTCATCCACATTCTTTTCCTGGGTGTCAGCGATCGCCCGCAGCGCCAGAGTCAGGCGATCCGCCATCTGCTGGGCAACGGTGATGATCTCCGCCTGTTTGGGGGTCAGCTCCAGCGTGGCGGTCTGGCCCACCCTGGTCTTCTTGCCTTCCTCGTCCTCCTGGATGGTCTGGTCGATCGCCAGGACGCGGATATTCTTGAGGATGGTCTCGGTGTTGAAGCCGGCGCCACCGGTGCTGGCATCGGCCCTGCGGGTCATGATGACGTCGACGAAATCGTTTGGAAGGATGAAGCCGCCGGCCGAAGTGTCCGCCGATATCGTCGTTGCGACCGCCCGCATGCCGGAAGGCAGGATGGACGACATGAAGCTTTGTCCCTCGCCGATCAGCTTGGAGCGCCGCACCGGCTCGCCCGCGTACATCGCCACGCGGGCAATCGACCCCTTGAGTTTCTCCAAAGCATCGGGAGCGGTGGCCTTGGTGATGAAATTCGCGTTGATGCCGTCAGCGGGCCAGGATTGCCAGGCTATGTTGTTCTCGAGCGCGTTGCCCATTGCGACATCGCCCGAGAGCACAAGCACGTCCTGCAGGGACACCGCGGGCGCCTGGGGGCCAGAATCGACGACGACCTGAGGCGGCGGAGCGACCATGTTTTTCGCCACATAGCCAGCACCGCCCGCCGCGGCCACCGCCACGCTCAGAATAATCAATCGGGATGCTGGCATCTGTCCGAACCCTCGCCCTTGGCAAACCACGTAGCCAAGCCGGACTTTGCAGCGGCAATCGTCAAAACAAGGTTAATGCAATGCTTACGATCGTGATTAATTTAAGGTTTACATAAATTGGACGGATCGCGCCGCGATGCGCGGAAAGGCTGGGCCGCCGCTCCGTAAAGCCGGCGTGTAAGCCATGTCAGCCCACGAAAAATTTGATGAATTCAGCTCGCCAGCCTTGCCAGCGCCCACACCATCAAAGGCGAGTCCGGGTAGGTCAGCAGGCCACCAAGGCCGAGCGCGATCCCGTAGGGAACACCGGCCGACTCTTCCGCGAAATGCCGCAGGAATGGATTGCGTCCGGTGAAAACCGCCAGCGGCGATTTCCGGTAAAGCAGGATCGCGATCGTCAGAAGGCCGCCGATGATTGTCGAGGCGACAAGATATTCGACGAGCTGCACGTTGAGCCCCATCCACACGGCCGTGGCGGCCAGCAGCTTGGCATCGCCACCGCCCATGCCACCCAAGGCGAACAGGCCGAACGTCACGGCCAGGACGATGGCGCCAGCGGCGAAATGCCAGCCATAGGCCGCCCAGTCCATGCCCGTCAGCGGCGCCACCAGGGCGAAGACGACGACAAGCAGCACCGGCACGCGATTGGCGATCGTCATCGACAACATGTCGGAGATCGCGGCAAACAGCATGCAGAACGGAAAGACGACGAAGATCAGGGCTTCAAGCATCGGCGATTGTGCCTATTGTGCGGATTCCACAGAAACTCAATCTAGGCTGGTTCGATTAACGATTGATGAGGTCAGTGGTGAAAAGACGACTGTTCCGCCGCGGTCCGAAACAAGTAAAATAAAACAGGGGCCACCCTGTGGCGGCCCCTGTCCTGAATGCGATCCGATCGATCGGCAATAAGCAGATTAGCTGCCGCTGCTGTTCAGCGTGCTGCCGATCGAAGTGAACTTGGCGTTGATGGCATTGCCGAGTGCGCCGGCGCCGGTGATGATGGCGAGCGCGATGAGAGCGGCGATCAGACCATATTCGATAGCGGTCGCGCCGGATTCGTCCTTCACGAAACGTGCAAAAAGGTTAGACATTCGAGAGCTCCTACTCCACGTGTTACAGCACTTCCGTCAACTTCTGTGATGGTTGATCGGATGCTGCCAATCTAGGGAGAAGCTCTTTCGATCGGCTTAATAAACAGCCTTACCGATTCCTTTCCCGGCTCGAACCAAGTGCGTGGTTAACTCCATACTAAGCGCTGGCTAATGTTTCGTTTCGCGGGTCAACGCCGCAAAAGGCAAGGGCTTGGGGAAGCTTGCGACCCCCCGCGCCCATCCGGCCAGGCGGGCAGCCATGCCGACCGCTCCATCCGCCGGCGGCAAGCCCACTTAACCGTTGGTTCACCAATCTCGTTCATGTTCCGTTGAACAGTCCGCTTGCGTGGAGCGCCTTGATGGCCGTGCCGAGATCCTCAATCCTGATTGCCGCGCTTCTTGCCGCCGCCAGCTTGATTACACCCGCCAGGGCTGGCGCCGACATCGAAGTCACCATGAATCAGGCCAAGATCGTGAAACTGTCGCGCCCCGCCGACACGATCGTCGTGGGCAACCCGGCAATCGCCGACGCTTCCGTCCAGGATGCCTCGACGATCGTGCTCACCGGCAAGGGTTTCGGTGTCACCAACCTCGTCGTTCTCGACCAGGAAGGCAGCCCGATCGTCGACACACAGGTTACCGTGGTTCGCCAGGCAGCCTCGTCGGTTCGCATTTACCGCCGCGCGGATGTCCAGACCATGTCGTGCACGCCCTATTGCGAAAGCTCCTACAAGAGCGATGCGGAGAAATCGTCCGAAGCCGAGATGAGCGTCAGCAAATAGGCGGCACGGGAGCGCGCCATCGCCCAGGTTACCTGCTGGTTAAAACGCGCGCGCCAACTTTAACGATCATTCAAACCGGACCTCAATCGGTTTGGGTTAATACACCTGTCAGCACCGTCCAGGGATGGCAGGAACATCGCATGAGCATGGAACTCGGCTCGACAGATCAGCGCAAGGTGGAGCGTACCGGGCCTTTCCAACGCTTCGTGCGCGACCGACGCGGCAGCACGGCGCTGGAGTTCGCGTTGCTTGCCATACCGTTCGCACTCCTGGTGTTCGCCATCCTCGAGAGCTGCATCTCGTTTGCCAGCCAGGAGGTGATGGCCAACATCACCGACGATGTCGCGCGCCGGCTGCGCACCGGCCAGTTGAAGGCCGCGGACATCGCCGGGGACAATTTGAAGAACATGATCTGCGACAAGCTAGAAATCATTGTTTCCCAGGATTGTCCCAATCAGTTGAGCGTCGATCTTCGCCAATACACGACATTCGCCGACGCGGCCCTGGCCGGCTTCAGGATTCAGGGCGGTAATATTCAGCTGACGAAAAGCGGCGCGGATGTGCCCTTTACCGTCACGGCGGGTGCAGCGGAGTCAAGGAACATGCTGCGGGTCTTCTACAAATGGCCCATCATGACCAACCTGATGGCGCAGTCGATGGGAGGTAACAAAACCCTGCATTTCGCTTCGGTGACCTGGCAGAACGAGCCGTTCGACAATTGATGCCATCACGGAAGCAACAACAAGAAAAAAGGCAATGAGTATGATGCGTGCGGGGGCACATCTGGGAATTGCGGGGCTTTGGGGCAAATCAGCCCGATTCTGGTCCAATCGCCGCGGCGTCGCGGCGGTCGAGTTCGCGCTTATCGCGCCTGTCCTGCTGATCATGTATTTCATGACCATGGAGGCCTCGCAGGCCATCGAGACGAGCAAGAAGGTCAGCCGCATCGGCAGCATGGTCGCCGATCTCGTCACGCAACAGCCGACCATCGTCAAGGCGGACCTCGATGCCATCATGAAGATCGGCAGCGTAACCCTTCAACCCTACAACCGCTCGGTGCCGGACATCACCATCACAGCCATACAGGTCACCACCGATCCCACGCCAAAGGTGTTGGTGGTGTGGTCACGCAAGGTGACCAGTGGTGCATACAGCGTCGGTGCAGCGGCGGGCTCGACCACTGCGGTTCCGACAGCGCTCAGGGTCGCCGGGACCTTTCTCGTCCGCGTCGACAGCACCCTGGGCTACAAGCCGATCGTCGGCTGGACGACAGACACCCAACAGAAGCTTGGGTTTATCGAGACGCTCGCCAAAGGCATGACGATGAGCGAAACATATTATCTGCGCCCCCGCAGAAGCGTCACGATCCCTTGCAGCGACTGCTGAGGGCTCATTGCCGCCCACCATCGACCGACACCATCCGCACGATGGCCTCCGCCGCAGCATAGTCCTTGGGAACCACAGGCATGAAGCCGCCGGCATGCCTCGCTTCCAGAAGGTCGTAGACATCCGGCGTCGTCGATTTGAGATTGGTGAGGAACACGGTCAGCCGACGCTTGGCTTCCGGATCGAGATCGCTGCGTACCGCATGCGGGCCGTATCTCAGCAGACCCGACGTCCACACCACCTGAGTGGCCGATGCCGAAAGGCCTGATGCCTCGAGCCTTGCCTGCGTGCCCCCGGCCAGTCGCGGCTGGCCGTCGGCCGCCGCCTTCACCCAGCCGAACATGGCGTCGGCCTGGCCGTCGACAAGCATGGTTTCGGCCGCCGACGCCGAGGCGGCGGCGACAAGAAACGGTGCATCCTCGGCGATCTCGACGTGTTCGGCGGCTAACCCCGCCAAGGGCAAAAGCGAACCGCCGACGCTGTCCTGCGGCGGCATGGCGATCCGCTGGGTCTCCATATCGGCCAGGCCGCGCAGTCTGCCATCCCTGGTCAGCAATACCGAGCGGATGCCGGCCGCACCGTCGGAATCGACCGGCGCCACGAGCGGCTCGATGCATCCGCAGCGTTGCAGCGCCGTGGCGTAGGCGGTCGCCGAATAGATGGCGTATTCGATCCGTGCATTGGCCTGTCCCTCGATCAATGCCGCATAATCGCGGGCGACGACGAATTCGACCTTCATGCCGAGCGCATCGGTAAAGGCTTGCGTCAACACCGCAAGCCCCGGAACGGCGTTGCCGGCGCCGGGCTCGGCCACGACGCCGATGCGAAATGTGCCGATATCATCGCGCCAGTCCGCCCAGACCGGTCCGCACCAGAATGCGCCGTTCACAGCCATGAGGGCAGTCCAAGCCTTGAGCGCAGCCTTCATGACAGGACCGCCTTGCCCTTTGTTCCGTCCATGGACATGCCCAACTCGTCGCGGCACTTGATCTTGTGCCTGTATCTCATTGTCCAAACCGCGCATGGATCCCTAGCTTGTCCATGTCGTTATCGCAAAACCGCTGCGCACTTTTGGGCGACATGGATCTGAGTATCGCGCCAAGCCGTTGCGGTTTGGTTTCCGAATTGCCAACGTCGCCGTGGAACCCTATGTCTGGGCGTCCACACTGGCAACAAATGACCCGATGGCGCGTGCTTTCCTCTTTGTCCTGGATTCCTTCGGCATCGGCGGCGCGGCCGACGCCGAAAGCTATGGCGACGCCGGCGCCAACACGCTGGCGCACATCGCCGAAGCTTGCGCGGAAGGGCGCGCGGATCGCGAAGGGCTTCGCCAGGGACCACTGTTCGTCCCCCATATGGCATCGCTGGGACTTGGCAAGGCGGCCGAGACGGCGACAGGACTGGGTTTTACGCATTTCGGGACGAACCTGCTCGCCAATGCCTTCCATGGCGCGGCGCAAGAGATTTCGAGTGGCAAGGACACGCCTTCCGGCCACTGGGAGATCGCGGGCCTGCCGGTGCGCTTCGACTGGGGTTATTTCCCGGACACGGTTCCCGCCTTTCCGGCCGACCTGACCGAGGCGATGATCCGCGAAGGAAAGGTGCCCGGCATCCTCGGCAATTGCCATGCGCCAGGTACCGAGATCATCGAGCGGTTCGGCGAGGAGCACATCCGCACCGGCAAGCCGATTTGCTACACATCGGTCGATTCCGTCCTGCAGATCGCCGCGCATGAGGCCCATTTCGGCCTGGAGCGGCTCTATGAATTCTGCCAGGTGGTGCGCCGGCTGGTCGACCCACTGAGGATCGGACGGGTAATCGCGCGTCCGTTCGTCGGCGAGACATCTGCCACCTTCGAGCGGACCTACAATCGCCGCGACTACGCCGTGCCGCCGCCCGAGCCGACATTGCTCGACCGGCTGACGGCGCGCGGCAGCCGTGTCATCGCCGTCGGCAAGATCGGCGACATCTTCGCCCATCGCGGGATTTCGCAAGTCCGCAAGGCCGCGGGCAACATGGCCATGTTCGACAAGGCGCTGGTCGCGATGGACGAGGCCACCGACGGGGACCTCGTCTTCGCCAATTTCGTCGATTTCGATACAGAATTCGGCCATCGCCGCGATGTCGCCGGTTATGCGGCCGCCCTCGAGGCCTTCGACCGGAGGCTTCCGGAGGCGTTCGCCAAGCTGAAGCAGGGCGACCTTCTCATCCTGACCGCCGATCACGGCAACGACCCGACCTGGCGCGGCACCGATCATACGCGTGAACGGATCCCGGTCATCGGCACTGGACCTGGTCTCAAAGGCGGCGACATAGGGCTGAGGGCAACATTCGCCGATATCGGCGAGACCGTTGCCGAACACCTCGCGGTGACGCGCGGCCGCAACGGCACATCCTTCCATGCGATGATTGGCGGCCATGCCTGAACTGCCTGAAGTCGAGACCGTCCGGCGCGGGCTGCAGCCGGTCCTGCAAGGCGCCAATCTGGCCAAGGTCGAGATGAGACGGCCGGACCTGCGCTTCCCCTTCCCCGAACGGTTTTCGGAGCGGCTGACCGGCAGGACAGTCACGGCGCTCGGCCGGCGGGCCAAATATCTGACCATGCATATGCAGGGCGGTCCGGTGCTGATCTGCCATCTCGGCATGTCCGGCTCCTTTCGCATCGAGACCTACGACGACGACGAGACACCGGGCGTGTTCCACCATGAGCGCTCAAAGAGCGCGGCGCACGATCATGTCGTGTTCCATGTCGTTTCCGCGGCCGGCGGGCGGTCACGTGTCATCTTCAACGATCCGCGCCGCTTCGGTTTCATGCTGTTTGCGGAAGAGCCGCCGGAGACGCATCCGATGCTTGCCGGACTGGGCGTCGAACCCACCGGCAATGCGCTGGACGGCGTTCTGCTTGCCTCGTTGCTGAAAGGCCGCAGATCGCCGCTCAAGGCAGCGCTTCTCGACCAGAGGCTGATCGCCGGCTTAGGCAATATATATGTCTCGGAGGCGCTCTGGCGTGCCGGCCTGTCACCGCTGCGCGAGGCAGGCACCATCGCCAGGCCAGGCAAGAAGGCCAGGGAACAAAGCGATCGCCTCGCCGAGGCGATCCGCTCGGTCATATCGGATGCCATCGCGGCCGGAGGATCTTCACTGCGCGACTATATGCACACCGACGGATCGCTGGGTTATTTCCAGCATTCCTTCGCCGTCTACGACCGCGAAGGTGAGCCTTGCCCGAAGCCCGGCTGCGGCGGCCATGTCGAGCGCATCGTGCAGAGCGGACGCTCGACCTTCTATTGCCGGGCGTGTCAGACGTGAGCTAGACCGGGGTCGAGCAAGGAGAAGCAGCCAATGGCCTATGAAACGATCATCACCGAGAGGCGCGGCAAGGTCGGGCTGATCACGCTGAACCGGCCAAAGGCGCTCAACGCCCTCAATTCGCGGGTCATGGCCGAGGTGGTGGCGGCGGCGAAGGATTTCGGCGGCGACACGGGCATTGGCGCAATGGTCATCACCGGCTCCGACAAAGCCTTCGCGGCGGGTGCCGACATCAAGGAAATGCAGGAGATCGCGTTCGTCGATGCCTATGTGCAGGATTTCTTCGTCGGCTGGGAGGAACTGACGCGGGCGCGAAAGCCGATCATTGCGGCGGTGGCCGGTTATGCGCTCGGTGGCGGGTGCGAACTCGCCATGATGTGCGATTTCATCATTGCCGCCGACACGGCCAAATTCGGCCAGCCCGAGATCACGCTCGGTGTCATTCCCGGCATGGGCGGGTCGCAACGCCTGACCCGGTTCGTCGGCAAATCGAAGGCGATGGACATGTGCCTGACCGGACGGATGATGGACGCCGCCGAGGCAGAACGTGCGGGCCTCGTGTCGCGGGTCGTTCCGGCCGGCGAGCTGGTCGAAGAGGCCGTCAAGGCGGCGGCCAAAATCGCCGATTTCTCGCTGCCGTCGGTGATGATGGCCAAGGAAGCGGTCAACCGGACCTATGAGACGACGCTTGCCGAGGGATTGCGCTTCGAACGCCGCCTGTTCCATTCGCTTTTCTCGCTCGAAGACCAGAAGGAAGGCATGGCGGCGTTCGCCGAAAAACGGAAGCCGAATTTCACCAACCGGTAGGGCGTTGCAGGCCGACGCCCGAAACCCGTGGCCTTGGCCAAAAAGAACGCCAGGCGGCGTTGACGCGCCGGAAAAGCTGAACTATAAGCCGCACCAACCGAGGCGGCCCCGTGGCTGCCCGTTTGTTTTTTGCGCCCTGCGGCACGCCGCGTGCGCCGACCAGATCAGAAGAGAGGCATCATGGCCAACACATCCTCGGCCAAAAAGGCAACGCGCAAGATCGCCCGCCGCGCAGCGATCAACAAGAACCGCCGCTCGCGCGTCCGCACCTACGTCCGCCAGGTCGAGGAGGCACTCGCCTCCGGTGACAAGGCCGCCGCACAGGCCGCCTTCAAGGCTGCCGAGCCGGAATTGATGCGCGCCGCGACCAAGGGCGTGATCCACAAGAACACGGCATCCCGCAAGGTGTCGCGCCTCGCCCAGCGCCTCAAGGTGCTGTCGGCCTGACATCGCCTTCCCAGGACGATCTTCTTCGAACCCGGCCGATTGCGCCGGGTTTTTTCGTTTGCCGGCAAGTACTTAAAAAGAATAGCCGCAAACAGCTGCAAATGCAGATTCCAGAGTTCGAAATGCTTTGCCGGCACATGCATGCCCGCTGATGATCGGCACGCTTGAAAAGCGGCGCCTAGAAAAATCCCGCCTCACAGAAATACCCAATATTTTTCAATTGGTTAGCGACAGTCATCCACAGCTTGTCCACAACGCGCCGAAGCGACGGGAGGACAACTGGCTGTCAAGAGAATTATTTCAGAAAATTTCGCGCCGGCCCGGCTTTTTCATATTCGTCGGAAAAGGGTTTGAATCACAATGGCTTTGTCAAAATAAGCCACTGCGGCATGGCGCTCGAACCCGCCCGAGGTAACCAGATTCCTTAAAAATCCGTTAGACGTGGCCTTGCCCTATCCACAGCGATTTCGGTAATGTCGATCTATCGAAAGGGACGGGCCTCTTGCCCTTAACCCAGCCTGACGCGGCCAGCTAAAATTGGCGGGATTTGCGACGCGGATCAAGTCCGTGGACGGGTATGGTTTGCTCTTTTTCGATACGGTAGGGGACTGGCGTAACTAGACATGGCAGGTAGGACGGCGCGCCGGCGCTCTTTCGCCGGACGGTCTCGTATTGCCCTGACATACCCAACGCGGACTGGCTTCCATGGGCCGGCACCGGTTCCCTTGGATAGTGGGCGACGTTCATTGCCAGCGGCGGCAACGGGCATCGTAGCGAAGACACGGTCGCTGGAAAAAGGATGCAGGAGGCGCATCCCCGGCGAAAAAACAGGTACAGAAAGGCAAGGAACTCGATCATGCAGAGCGGCATCGAAAGGGAGCTTACGGGCGACCTCCCATTTCCTGGAACTTTGATCGGAGCAAACGAGATGGCGGTCTCCAGCGACGCGGAACAGAAATTCGACCGGGTCAAGGCCCAGTTGAAGGCGCGCCTGGGAACCGAAGTCTATTCCAGCTGGTTCGGCCGCATGAAGGTCGCGGAAGCTTCCAAGGGCATTGTCCGCATCTCCGTGCCCACCGCGTTCCTGCGCTCGTGGATCAACGGCCACTATCACGATCTCATTTCCGAGCTGTGGAAGCAGGAGGATCCCGAGCTTCTCAAGATCGAGATCGTCGTGCGCACGGCGACCCGCCAGGGACGCAGCCAGCCTGAACCGGAATTGGCGCCGGCGCGCAAGATGACGCGGCAGACGCAGACGGCGCTGGCCGCCGGCACGGTCAGCCCAGGCAGGGTGGAGCGGTCTCCCATGCCGCGTCCGGGTGTGCCGGTCGAGAGCGAGTTCCGCCACAACGTACTGGGATCGCCGCTTGACCCGCGTTACACGTTCGGCTCCTTCATCGAAGGACCGTCGAACCGCGTGGCCTTCGCCGCCGCCAAGGCCGTGGCGGAATCGCAGTCGAGTGCGGTGCGCTTCAATCCGCTTTTCCTGCATGCTACCGTCGGGCTCGGCAAGACGCACCTCTTGCAGGCCATTGCCGCGGAATCGCTGAAGCAGAACCCGAAGTCCCGCGTCGTCTATCTCACCGCCGAGTATTTCATGTGGCGCTTCGCCACCGCGATCCGCGACAACAACGCATTGACGCTCAAGGAGCAGTTGCGCGACATCGACCTCTTGATCATCGACGACATGCAGTTCCTGCAGGGCAAGTCGATCCAGCATGAATTCTGCCATCTGATCAACATGTTGCTCGACAGCGCCAAGCAGGTCGTCGTCGCCGCCGACCGGCCACCGTCGGAGCTGGAATCGCTCGAACCGCGGGTCCGTTCGCGCCTCAATGGCGGCGTCGCGCTCGAAATGTCGGCACCCGACTTCGCCATGCGGCTCGGCATGCTCAAACTGCGCCTGGCCACGGCCAGGATCGACGATGCATCGCTCGACATTTCCGAGGAGATCCTCAACCACGTTGCCCGCACCGTGACCGGCAGCGGACGCGAACTGGAAGGCGCCTTCAACCAGCTCCTGTTTCGCCAGTCGTTCGAACCGCAGATCACGATCGACCGCATCGACGAGATCCTCGGCCATATCTACCGCACGGGCGAACCGAAGCGGGTCCGCATCGAGGACATCCAGCGCATCGTGGCGCGCCACTACAACGTCTCGAAGACGGAACTTTTGTCCAACCGGCGCACGCGCACCATCGTCAAGCCGCGGCAGGTCGCGATGTATCTGTCGAAGGTGATGACGCCGCGCTCGCTGCCGGAAATCGGACGGCGCTTCGGCGGTCGCGACCACACGACGGTGCTGCACGCCGTGCGCAAGATCGAGGATCTTTCCGGCAATGACAACACGCTGGCGCAGGAACTGGAATTGCTGAGAAGGCTGATCAACGACCAGGCCTGAGCGGCCGAAAACCGCCCGCTCGTGGGGTTGGCCAGCTTTATCCCCAGAAAGCCCGCGTAACCGGCCCGAACCGGTGGCGCGGGCTTGCGTTCACTGGTTTTTTCCTGTCAGTTTGCGTAGATTCTGAAGCCTGTTCAGAGCTTTCGCGGGGCGCCGGTAGCCGGAGACCCGTTCATTCATTCAAGCGAGCCTGTTTCGTCATGCGTGTTATCCTGGAACGGTCAAATCTCCTGAAGTCGCTCAACCACGTGCACCGCGTGGTCGAACGGCGCAACACCATACCGATCCTGTCCAACGTGCTGCTCAGCGCCGAAGGCGCCAGCCTCGAAATGAAGGCCACCGACCTCGACCTGGAGGTGACGGAAGCGACGCCCGCCAAGGTCGAGCGCGGCGGCGCGACGACGGTCCCCGCGCACCTGCTCTATGACATCGTGCGCAAGCTTTCCGACGGCGCCGAGGTGATGCTGAAGACGGATGAGGACGGCAACGCCATGACGGTGACGTCGGGCCGCTCCAGCTTCCGCCTGCAGTGCCTGCCGCAATCCGACTTTCCCGAGCTTTCGGCCGGATCCTTCTCGCACATCTTCCGCCTCGACTCGGTGGCGCTGAAGGGCCTGATCGAGAAGACGCAGTTCGCCATCTCCACCGAGGAGACGCGCTACTATCTCAACGGCATCTACCTGCACACGCATGAAGTCGGCGGCAAGCTGAAGCTGCGCTCGGTGGCGACCGACGGCCACCGCCTGGCGCGCGCCGAGATCGACGCACCGGCTGGCTCCGAGGGCATGCCGGGCATCATCATTCCGCGCAAGACGGTAAGTGAACTGCAAAAGCTGGTCGACGATCCGGACGTCGCCGTGACCACCGAATTGTCCGACACCAAGATCCGCTTCACCATCGGCAGCGTCGTGCTGACCTCGAAGCTGATCGACGGCACCTTCCCCGACTATCAGCGGGTCATCCCGACCGGCAACGACAAGAAGCTGATCCTCGACCGCCAGAGCTTCGCAGCCGCGGTCGACCGCGTCTCGACCATCTCCTCCGAACGCGGCCGCGCGGTGAAGCTCTCGATCAGCGAAGGCCAGGTGACGCTTGCCGTCAACAATCCGGATTCGGGCAGCGCAACGGAAGAACTGGCGGCAGACTATTCGGCCGACCCGATCGAGATCGGCTTCAATGCCAAATATCTGCTCGATGTCGCCGCGCAGCTGACCGGCACGGAAGCCAAATTCATGCTGGCCGACGCCGGTTCACCGACGCTGATCCACGACATGGCCGACGAGACCGCGCTTTACGTGCTGATGCCGATGCGGGTATAGCCGGCGCGGCGGCGCCTGGCGAATACGGCCGGCGGCGGGCGTTGGTTGCGGTGACTTCCACGGGCGGATAGCGGTTGCCGGCACAAACCCATATAAGTAAGCTTACGCTTACCAATTTTCGTAACTACGCGACCCTGGCGATAGATGTTGCGCCGGGCGCCGTGGTCTTTTCGGGCGACAATGGTGCCGGCAAGACCAATCTCCTCGAAGCGATCTCCTTTCTGACGCCCGGGCGCGGCTTGCGCCGCGCACCTTACGGGGATGTGGCACGTGAGGGTGGCGATGGCGGCTTTGCCCTGCATGCCCGGCTCGACGGGCCTGGCGGCGAGGTCGAGATCGGCACGGGCATCTCCGGGGGCGACACGGCGGAAAGCGGCAGGCGGGTGCGTATAAACGGAGCCGCCGCGCGGGCCGAGGGCATGCTGGAGTGGCTGCGGGTCGTGTGGCTGACGCCGGCGATGGATTCGTTGTTCACCGGACCTGCCGCGGATCGCCGGCGCTTTCTCGACCGGCTGGTGCTGGCGATCGATCCCGGACATGGCCAGCGTGCGCTCGATTACGAGAAGGCGATGCGGGGCCGTAACCGTTTGCTGACGGAAGGCTCGCGGGATGCCGGCTGGTTCGAGGCGATAGAGACGCAGATGGCAGAGACCGGCGTGGCGATCGCCGCGGCGCGCGCCGAAATGGTGCGGCTGCTGGCCGCCATGATCGGCAGGCTGCCCGACACCGGACCGTTTCCGCAGGCCGATATCGGCCTTTCGGGTGACCTGGAGGCCGAGATTGCCGGCGCCCCGGCGGTCGACGTCGAGGAGCGGTTCCGGCGGGCGCTTGCCGATGGCCGAGACCGTGACCGCGCCGCCGGACGCACCCTCGAAGGCCCGCACCGCTCAGACCTCATGGTCCGGCACCGGCCCAAGGCGACGCCGGCCGAACTCTGCTCGACCGGCGAACAGAAGGCACTGCTGGTCGGCATCGTGCTGTCGCATGCCCGGCTGACCGGGGAAATGTCCGGGCTGACGCCGATCCTGCTGCTCGACGAGATCGCGGCGCATCTCGACGGCGGACGGCGCGCGGCACTGTTCTCGATCCTGGAGGAACTGAAATGCCAGGCTTTCATGACGGGAACCGATGCGGCGCTGTTTTCCAGCCTGCGTGGACGAGCGCAGTTCCTGACTGTCGACCATGGTACGGTTGGGCCAACCGAAGACCCCTGACAAGCTTTTTCGACCACTATATGGTCCTGATATGACCACAGCGCTCACCGCCGACGAGATCGAACGCTATGCCCGCCACATCGTGCTGCCCGAGGTCGGCGGCGCGGGCCAGCAGAAGCTCAAGCAGGCGCGGGTCCTGGTGATCGGCGCCGGCGGGCTCGGTGCGCCGGTGCTTGAATATCTCGCAGCGGCCGGCGTCGGTACGCTCGGCGTGGTCGACGACGACGCCGTTTCTCTCTCCAACCTGCAGCGCCAGGTCATCCATGGCACCGATACGATCGGCATGCTGAAGACCCAAAGCGCCGAGGCGGCGATCGCTCGTATCAATCCCAACATATCAGTCGAAACGCACACATTCCGGCTGACCGCCGAGAACGCCCCCGCCCTCGTCGCCAGGTACGATGTCGTCGTCGATGGGTCCGACAATTTCGAGACGCGTTATGTGGTGGCCGATGCCTGCGCCAGCCAAGAGAAGCCGCTGGTGCATGCAGCCGTTGGACGCTTCGATGGCTCGGTGACCGTGCTGAAGCCTTTCGAAAACGGCAGTGACGGCAAGCCAAACCCGAGCTATCGGGATCTGTTTCCCGAGGCCCCGCCGCCGGGGCTTGTGCCGTCCTGCGCCGAGGCGGGGGTGCTCGGAGCGCTGACCGGGGTCGTCGGCACGCTGCAGGCGATGGAGGCGATCAAGCTGATCACCGGCATAGGCGAGCCGCTGATCGGCCGGCTGCTGCTCTATGATGCGCTGGCCGCGCGCTTCGAGACGATCCGCTACAAGAGACGCTGATCTTGGAACATTCCCATGTTTCGATCACGCGGATCCCAGCCGATTTCGGCCGCTGGGGTGATGTGCTTGCCCTCATCATGGGTGCCTTCGCCTTTATGGACGGCATCATCGACCCGCCGTCGTCGGCTCACCTGCTCACAGCCGATGCGCTGCGCACCAAGGCGCTGCGGGAGACCGGCTTCCTGGCACTCGACGGCGACAGGATCGTGGGCTGCGTTTTTGCTCTTGAAAGAGCTGACGGTCTTTATGTCGGCAAGCTCGCCGTCGCCCCGGACCGCCAGGGGCACGGCATTGGCCGACGGCTGATGCAAGCGGCCGAAGATCTGGCCCGCAGCCGCGGCAAGGCCGCCATCGAGCTCGAGACGAGGATCGAGCTCACCACCAATCTTGCCGCCTTCGCCCGGCTCGGATTTCGCGAAACCGGACGGACGGCGCATGACGGCTATGACAGGCCGACCTCCATCACCATGCGCAAAACGATCTCGTAAGCGTCGCGTTACATTGAACGGCGAGCCTGCGCCTGGACAGTTTCAGGTCCTGAGCGGCAGCACGCGGTCCGGCGGACGATGGCCGTCGACGAAGGCGCGGATATTGATGATGACCTTCTCGCCCATGTCGATGCGGCCCTCGAGCGTGGCCGAGCCCATATGCGGCAGAAGCACGACCTTGTTCCTGGCGGCGAGTTTCAAGAGCTTGGCGTTAAGGGCCGGCTCGTGCTCGTAGACGTCGAGGCCGGCGCCGGCGATCTTGCCGTCCTGGATGAGCTTGACCAGCGCTTCTTCGTCGATGATGTCGCCGCGGGCGGTGTTGACGATATAGGCGGTGGGCTGCAGCAACGCCAGCCGCCGGGCCGACAGAAGATGGAAGGTTGCCGGCGTCGACGGACAATTGACCGAGATGATGTCCATGCGGGCCAGCATCTGGTCGAGACTCTCCCAATAGGTCGCCTCCAACCCATCCTCGACCGCAGGCAGCACGCGGTGCCGGTTGTGATAGTGGATGGACAGCCCGAAGGCCTTGGCCCGCCTGGCAACGGCGGTGCCGATGCGGCCCATGCCGACAATGCCGAGCCGCTTGCCCCAGATGCGCCGGCCAAGCATCCAGGTCGGCGACCAGCCGGCCCATTTCTTGTCGCCCGTGAGCACGTTGGCGCCTTCCGCCAGCCGGCGCGGCACAGCCAGCATCAATGCCATGGTCATGTCGGCGGTATCTTCGGTGAGCACGTTGGGCGTGTTGGTGACGGTGATGCCTTTCTTGGCCGCCGCCGCCACGTCGATCTTGTCGACGCCGTTGCCGAAATTGGCGATCAGCTTGAGGTTGTCGCCGGCCTGGGCGATCAATGCGGCATCGATGTGGTCGGTCACGGTCGGCACCAGCACGTCGGCTTCCTTGACCGCGGCGACCAGTTCCGGCTGCGTCATCGGCCGGTCCTCGACATTCAGCCTTGCGTCGAACAGTTCGCGCATGCGGGTCTCGACCGGGTCGGGCAGCTTTCGCGTGATGACCACGAGAGGCTTCTTTTTGCCTGGCATTGTTTCCCTCGTTGAGACCTCTTTAACCAAGACCGGCGAAACTGAAAGCTGGTCGCGGTAGCCGATTTTACCCATGTAACAAGCGGTGCCGCCGAAGACAAAGAAAAAGGGGTGCCGCAGCCGTCGGGCCGGCGCCGAAAGGAACGAAAGTGTCTGGTTTCGCGTCGCTTCGCCTGGCCCTCAGCGCAGCATTTCTCGGCGCTCTCCTCTATTCTCCGCTTGCCGGCGCGCAGAGCGCGGCCGCCCCTGCCCAGAGCGCCATCACGCTCGGACCGAGTGGGCTGCCGCTGCCGCGATTCGTCAGCCTGAAATCCGGCCGCGTCAACTCGCGCGTCGGCCCCGGCGCCAACTATTCGGTCGACTGGATGTATATGAAGGCTGGCCTGCCGATGGAGATCATCCAGGAGTTCGATACGTGGCGGCGCGTGCGCGACGCCGATGGCTCGGAAGGATGGATCAACCAGTCGCTGCTGTCGGGCCGGCGCACGGCGATCATCGCGCCCTGGCAGCGCGGCAAGGGCGGCCAGGTCAATCTTCTGAAAGGTCCCGACAAGGATGCCAGGGTGGTGGCGATCGTCGAACCGGGCGTTATGGGCACGATCAAGTCCTGCGACGGCCAATGGTGCGAAATGACGCTCGACGGCCACACCGGCTGGCTTGCCCAGTCGGTCGTCTGGGGCGCCTATCCGGGCGAGCGGGTCAAGGACTGAACGTCTCGCGTTTGCGCCCGATAGGGCCAAGATGGGTGTCCTGAAACCCCGTTGACAGCTTCAAGCCGTAACCCAGTGCACGGTCGATTGCGATATGAGCGATCCAGATCAGTGCGATGGCGCTGCCGACCGCACTGCCGGCGAGATGCCCGGCAAGCAGCAGAAGCACCGGTACGATCAGAATGTGCAAGGCGTTGTAGGCAAGGGCGCCGATGCGAGGTCCACCGAGATAACCCAGCATCGACAGGTCCGGCGCCAGGATGAGCAACGCGAAAAGCCACCAGGAAACGCCCGTCGCGCCATAGAAGCCGATTGCGGCAACCGCCACGACGGCCCATTCGAGCCGCACTATCCAATCCAAGGGTTTCATCCACACCGATTGTTCCGGCTTCGCCGGTCATTCCGGACGCTTGGGACGCAGCCTCACCACGATATCGACATTGGCGATTTCCATGCCCTCGGGCGGGTCCGGCAGGTTGGTGACCGTGACCGGGCCGTTGGCGATGTCGAAAATCCTGTTTTCGCCTTCGATATAGAAATGGTGGTGATCGGAGGTATTGGTGTCGAAATAGGTCTTGGAACCTTCGACGGCGAGGATACGCAGCAGCCCCGCCTGGGTAAACTGGTGAAGCGCGTTGTAGACGGTGGCCAGCGACACCGGCACGCCGGCGGCCTGCGCCTCCTCGTGCAGTTCCTCAGCCGACAAATGGCGGTCGCCCTTGGCGAAAAGCAGGTCGGCCAGCGCAATGCGCTGACGCGTCGGCCTCAGGCCGGCTTCACGTACCCGCTTGTCCACAGCGACATTTTCCTTCCGGCAGCCCCGGTCCATCTGGTCTTCCAAGCTCACAGTCCCGCTTCAAGACACGCCCAGAGTGGCAAAAAATGAATATATGCCGAACCCGGACCCCGGTTGACATATATTCTGTCGCCCGAATGCGATCAATAGCGCGCATTGACCCGGGCAGACTGGCGGGTTAAGCGCAAACGCCGGTTTCCGGCCTGAAACAGATTGTGTTAGGACACCAACGACAAGGGCGCGCTACCGCCCGGACGATATGGGGAGAAATTGATGGCGGGTTCGAAATCCAGCTACGACTACGAAGAATTGCTGGCCTGCGCCCGTGGCGAGCTGTTCGGAGAGGGCAATGCCCAGCTGCCCTACCCGCCGATGCTGATGTTCGACCGTATCACCGAAGTCAGCGAGACCGGCGGCGCCTTCGACAAGGGTTTCATCCGCGCCGAATTCGATATCAAGCCCGACCTGTGGTTCTTTGCCTGCCATTTCATCGGCAATCCGATCATGCCTGGCTGCCTCGGCCTGGACGCCCTGTGGCAATTGACAGGCTTCTATCTCGGCTGGCTCGGCGAACCCGGCAAGGGAATGGCGCTGTCGACCGGAGAGGTCAAGTTCAAGGGCATGGTCACGCCATCGGTCAAGAAGGTCGAGTATGGCGTGGATTTCAAGCGTGTAATGCGCGGCCGGCTGGTGCTCGGCATCGCTGATGGCTGGATGAAGGCGGATGGTGAGCCCATATACGCGGCGACGGACCTGAAGGTCGGTCTGTCAAAGCAGTCGGCGGTCGCTTGACCGCAGCCCTGGCCCGCACACTGGCCAGCATCCCTGGAAGGAGTTGCGAATGAGACGTGTCGTAGTCACAGGCCTCGGCATCGTGTCGTCGATCGGCAACAATGCCAATGAGGTGCAGACCTCGCTGCATGACGCCAGATCCGGCATCAGCTTTTCCGATTCCTTCGCGGAGCATGGCTTCCGCTGCCAGGTCTGGGGCGCGCCGACGCTCGACCCTTCCGCCATGATCGACCGCCGCGCGATGCGTTTCCTGAGCCAGGGCGCGGCCTGGAATCACGTTGCCATGGACCAGGCGATCGCGGATGCAGGCCTCGGCGAGAGCGACATCACCAACGAGCGCACCGGCATCGTCATGGGTTCGGGCGGTCCTTCCACCCGCACCATCGTCGAGGCCGCCGAGACCACGCTCAAGAACGGCAGCCCCAAGCGCATCGGTCCCTTCGCGGTGCCGAAGGCGATGTCGTCGACCGCGTCGGCGACGCTGGCCACCTGGTTCAAGATCCATGGCGTCAACTATTCGATCTCGTCGGCCTGCTCGACCTCGGCGCATTGCATCGGCAATGGTTACGAATTGATCCAGTGGGGCAAGCAGGACATGGTCTTTGCCGGCGGCCACGAGGATCTCGACTGGACGATGTCGGACCTGTTCGACGCCATGGGCGCCATGTCGTCGAAGTTCAACGACAGGGCCTCCACCGCATCGCGCGCCTATGACGCCAATCGCGACGGCTTCGTCATCGCCGGCGGCGCCGGCGTGCTGGTGCTGGAAGAGCTGGAACACGCCAAGGCGCGCGGCGCCAAGATCTACGCCGAGATCGTCGGCTATGGCGCGACGTCGGACGGCTACGACATGGTGGCGCCCTCGGGCGAAGGCGCGGTTCGCTGCATGCGCCAGGCGCTGGCGACGGTCTCCACGCCGGTCGACTACATCAACACCCACGGCACCTCGACCCCGGTCGGTGATTCCAAGGAAATGGGCGCGATCCGTGAAGTGTTCGGCGAGAAGATGCCGTTCATCACGTCGACGAAATCGCTGACCGGCCATTCCCTGGGCGCGGCCGGTGTGCAGGAATCCATCTATTCGATCCTGATGATGCAAGGCGGCTTCATCGGAGAAAGCGCCCATATCGAGACGCTCGATCCGGAATTCGAGGGCATGCCGATCGTGCGCAAGCGCATCGACAACGCCGCGATCGACACCGTTCTGTCGAATTCCTTCGGTTTCGGCGGCACCAACGCAACGCTCGTTTTCCAGCGCTATTCCGCATAGGGCCAAGTTTTACATAAGGATTGCCGGCCATGGACGGATTGATGAAGGGCAAGCGCGGGCTTGTCATGGGTGTCGCCAACGATCATTCGATCGCCTGGGGCATAGCCCGGAAATTATCCGAACATGGGGCGGAACTCGCCTTCACCTACCAGGGCGACGCTTTCGGCCGCCGGGTCAAGCCGCTCGCCGACAAGCTCGGCGCTTCGCTGGTCGTTCCCTGCGACGTCGAGGACAGCGCTTCGGTCGCCGCCACGTTCGAGACGCTTGGCAAGGAATGGGGCGGGTTGGACTTCGTCGTCCATGCCATCGGCTTTTCCGACAAGAACGAGTTGAAGGGCCTCTATGCCGACACCAGCCGGGACAATTTCGTCCGCACCATGGTGATCTCCTGCTATTCCTTCACCGAGGTGGCGCGCAATGCAGCGCCGCTGATGACTGCCGGCGGCTCGATGATCACGCTGACCTATGCCGGCTCGGTCCGCGTCATGCCGAACTATAATGTCATGGGCGTCGCCAAGGCCGGGCTCGAGGCCAGCGTGCGCTACCTCGCCAATGACTACGGTCCGCGCGGCATCCGCATCAACGGCATCTCGGCCGGTCCGGTGCGCACACTGGCCGGCGCCGGCATTTCGGACGCCCGCCACATGTTCTCCTACCAGCAGCGCAATTCGCCGTTGCGCCGGACCGTGACGATCGACGAGGTTGGCGGCTCCGCGCTCTATCTCCTGTCCGACCTCGCTTCCGGTGTCACCGGCGAAATCCACTATGTCGATTCCGGCTACCATATCGTCTCGATGCCGACGCTCGATGAATTGAAGCAGACGGATGGCGGCGGAGACTGAAGAGCGGTCCCGTCAAGCAGGTCCTTTTCCCAGTCAAGAAAATAATCCTCTCCAGTAAAATTGAATGCATTCGCGGAAACTCATTTTAAGAGGGTTTCCGCTATAGGGTCTCCGACCTGGGGACCTTTTCATGCCTGCCGTCAGCAACCCGAAGCGAACGCCAGTGTTCCGACTGCTCACGATAGCAAGTTCGGGCATTGGCAGTTTCGTCCTCGGCATCTGGGGCCTGAAGCACGGTCTCGGCGAGGGGTTTGCCGGCATATCAGCTGACATGATGGTCGCGATCATGGCCGCGCTTTGCGCGCTTGCGGCATCGGTGGCGGCAATGTCCTTCTTCGCAGGCATCGATGAATCGGCGGATTTCGTCTTCAACGAAACCCATTTCGACAAGCTGACCGGACTGCTGGCGCGGCCGGCCATGGTCGGCAAGATCGCCGAGGCGGCATGCGCGACAAGCCGTACCGGGGAACCGGTGTTCCTGATCGACATCGACATCGACCGGTTCAAACAGATCAACGACGCGATCGGCTACACCCAGGGCGACGAACTGATCCGCGCCTTCACCAAGCGGCTGCACAGCTGCGTGCCCGCGCGCGCGCCGATCGGACGCATCGGGGCCGGCGAGTTCGCGGTGCTGCTCCCGGACCATCTGATCCAGGGAACCTTGGAAAGCATGGTCGAGAGGCTCATCGACGAAATGATGGAGCCGTATGAACTCAGCAGCCACCAGCAATCGGTGAGCCTGTCGGTCGGCATCGTGGCGATGCCCAAGGACGGTGTCGATCCGGTCCTCATCCTGCGGCGCTCCAACCTGGCGCTGCAGAATGCGCGTGCGAGCGGAGTTGGCAACTGGTCGGTCTTCGACAGCGAGATGGGACGCGTGGCCGACCATCGCCAGTGGGTCGAATCCGAGCTGCACAGCGCCTTTGAACGCGGTGATTTCGACCTGCACTACCAGCCGCAGCTCGACCTCCCGACCGGCCGCATCGTCGGCTACGAGGCGTTGATCCGCTGGCAGCATCCCGAACGCGGCATGATCCCGCCGATGGAGTTCATCCAGATCGCCGAGGAGACCGGCATGATCAACCCGATCGGCGAATGGGTGCTGCGCAAGGCCTGCAGCGATGCCCGCCATCTGCCGGACGACTGTTTCGTCGCCGTCAACATCTCGCCGGTCCAGTTCATGACCAAGGACTTCGTCGGCCTTGTACGCGACACGATGCGGACCACGGGCATCAAGCCGTCACGGCTGGAGCTGGAAGTCACCGAGACGGCGATGATGCAGGACCGCGACCGCGCGGCCGCCATCCTGAAAGAGCTTGCCGAGATGGGCATCTCGGTCGCCGTCGATGATTTCGGCACCGGTTATTCCAACCTCAGCTATCTGATCGACTTCTCGTTCGGCAAGCTGAAGATCGATCGTTCCTTCATCAGCCGCATCGATACCGACGCCAGCTCCGGCGCCGTCGTGTCGACCATCGTCGGGCTGTCGCGGGCGCTCGGCGTCAGCATCATCGCCGAAGGCGTCGAGACCGAAAGCCAGGCGACGCTGCTCAGGGCCGCCGGCTGTGAGGTGGTGCAGGGCTACCTCTTCGGCCGGCCAGCACCGCTCGAGATCAGCGTTGGCGACGGGCATGTCGCAGACGGCATGAGGCGCGTCGCCAACCTGCATTGATGACCCGCCCGCTGCATTACCGGCGCGCCGAAAACACCTTGAACATGCCGTCACGGGCAAGCTCGGCGTGGCTGGCGAAGGCCGCTGACAGGACGGCTTCGTAAGGAAGCTGGCGGTTGGCGACCATGAACAGGCGCCCGCCGGGCTTCAGGGCCTTGGCTGCCGCGCGGATCATGCCGGCACCAATCTCAGGCTCCGCCGCACGGCTGCGATGGAAGGGCGGGTTCATGGCGATGACGTCGTAGCGGCGCTCGACAGGCTCGGCGAGCAGGTCCGTCCAGAAGAAGCCCTGTGCCAAGATGTTGCCGAGATTGCCCCTGGCCGCCTCCAGCGCGTCGAAATCGGCCTCGTACAGATCGAGCGACAAGCCCGGCGAGCGGGCGGCCATCTCCGCCGCCACATAGCCCCAGCCGGAGCAGAAATCGGCCGCGCTGCCACGCAGATCGCCTGGCAGGTTGTTGACCAGCAGTTTCGAACCGGCATCGACGCGATCGAAGGAGAACATGCCGGGCTCGGTGTGGAACCGGTCCGCAACCAGCAATGCGGGATTGGCGGTGCGAAGTACGGCGGCGGCCTGCATGTCAGCCGGGCGGCGCAGCCAGAAGGCAATGCCGTGATATTTCGGCATGTGGCCATCGAGCGGCGCAAGATCGCCAACACGCTTGCGCAGGCTGGCAATGCCATCCTCCTTGCCACCGGCAATGACGATCAATCCGCCCTCTGCCACGCGCTCCATAGCCTCGGCGATGCGCAATTCGTTCTGGCCGCGATGGCGGCCGGCGAGCACCAACGCGGCATCAAAACCGTCACCGGCCGATTGCGGCGTGACCGTGAAGCCGGCCGCCTGCAACGCACGGAAATACGGCCGGAAGCCCTGTACGAGATTGAGCGTAGCCTCGAAAGCCGGCGGCAGGCGCAGGCCGGGTTCGGCGCCAAGGAAGAGAACGCGCTGGCCCTGCCGCGGCAAGGAAAGAGCCTCGGCCTCGAACGGGTGAAAAAGCGTCTTCAGCGCTTCAGCGGACATAGCCGTGCTCCATAAACAAAAACGGGCGCGACCTAAGCCGCGCCCGCCTCGTTTTTCCGTCGGACCGATCAGGCGGCGTTTTCTTCGCCTTCGGTCTTCTTGTCGCGGGCGATTTCCTTGCCGGTGGCCTGGTCGACGACCTTCATCGACAGGCGAACCTTGCCGCGCTCGTCGAAGCCCATCAGCTTGACCCAGACCTTGTCGCCTTCCTTGACGACGTCCGAGGTCTTGGCGACCCGGTCGTTGGCGAGCTGCGAGATGTGGACGAGGCCGTCACGCGGACCGAAGAAGTTGACGAAGGCGCCGAAGTCGGCGGTCTTGACGACCGTGCCTTCGTAGATTTCGCCGACTTCCGGCTCGGCGACGATGGTGTGGATCCACTTCTTGGCCGCCTCGATCTCCTTGGCGTTCGAGGAAGCGATCTTGACCGTGCCGTCGTCCTCGATGTTGATCTTGGCGCCGGTCTTCTCGACGATCTCGCGGATGACCTTGCCGCCCGAACCGATGACGTCGCGGATCTTGTCGGTCGGGATGTGCATGACCTCGATGCGCGGCGCGAACTCGCCGAGTTCGGGACGGGCGCCGGTCAGGGCATGGGCCATTTCGCCGAGGATGTGCAGGCGGCCGTCCTTGGCCTGGCCAAGGGCGATCTTCATGATCTCCTCGGTGATGCCATCGATCTTGATGTCCATCTGCAGCGAGGTGATGCCGCCTTCGGTGCCGGCGACCTTGAAGTCCATGTCGCCGAGATGATCTTCGTCGCCAAGGATATCGGAGAGCACGGCGAAGCGCTCGCCTTCCTTGATCAGGCCCATGGCGATGCCGGCAACCGGCTTGGCCAGCGGCACGCCGGCATCCATCAGCGCCAGCGAGGTACCGCAGACGGTGGCCATCGACGACGAACCGTTGGACTCGGTGATCTCCGAGACGACGCGCAGCGTGTAGGGGAACTGGTCAGCGGAGGGCAGCATCGGACGGATGGCGCGCCAGGCGAGCTTGCCGTGGCCGATTTCGCGGCGGCCCGGCGAACCCATGCGGCCGGTCTCACCGACGGAATAGGGAGGGAAGTTGTAGTGAAGGAGGAACTTCTCCTTGTACATGCCGGTCAGGGAATCGACATACTGCTCGTCCTCGCCGGTGCCGAGCGTGGCGACGACCAGCGCCTGGGTCTCGCCGCGGGTGAACAGCGCCGAACCATGGGTGCGCGGCAGGACGCCGACTTCGGAAACGATCTTGCGAACCGTCTTGAGGTCGCGGCCATCGATGCGCGAGCCGGTGTCGAGAATGTTCCAGCGCACGACCTTGGCCTGGAGCTCCTTGAACACCGAGCCGATCTGTTCGGAGGTGTACTTTGCGTCCTCGCCTTCAGCGGGGGCAAACGCGGCCTTGACCTTCGCCTTGACGGCGTCGACCGCGGCGTAACGCTTCTGCTTGTCGACGTTCTTGTAGGCATTGCTGAGCTCGTCGCCGACGATCTTCAGCATCTCGGCCTCAAGCGCGGAATAATCCGGCGCGGTGAAGTCGCGCGGTTCCTTGGCTGCAACTTCGGCCAGCTTGATGATGGCGTCGATGACCGGCTGGAAACCCTTGTGGCCAAACATGACGGCGCCGAGCATCAGCTCTTCGCCAAGTTCCTTGGCTTCCGACTCGACCATCAGCACGGCGTCGGCGGTGCCGGCGACAACGAGGTCGAGCTTGGATTCCTGCATCTCATCGACATGCGGGTTCAGCACATATTCGCCGTTGATGTAACCGACGCGGGCGCCGCCGACCGGGCCCATGAACGGAACGCCGGAGAGCGTCAGGGCCGCCGAGGTGGCGACGATCGACAGGATGTCCGGATCATTTTCGAGATCGTGCTGCACGACGGTGACGACGATCTGCGTGTCGTTCTTGTAGCCGTCGGCGAAGAGCGGGCGGATCGGGCGGTCGATGAGGCGGGAAACCAGCGTTTCCTTTTCGCTCGGACGGCCTTCACGCTTGAAATAGCCGCCCGGGATCTTGCCGGCGGCATAGGTCTTTTCCTGGTAGTTGACGGTCAGCGGAAAGAAATCGAGGCCGGGCTTCGGCTCCTTCATCGAAACGACGGTGGCCAGCACCTTGGTCTCGCCATAAGTGGCGAGCACAGCGCCATCGGCCTGGCGCGCGATCTTGCCGGTTTCCAGGATGAGCGGACGGCCGCCCCATTCGATTTCCACTTTGTGGTGATTGAACATGTCTTGTCCTTAATAAGCGGAAAGGGGCGCGCCGTTTCACGGTGCGCGGATGCCCTTTCCCTGGCTTCCTTTCTCGGGCAGCCACGGGCAAGACAACGGGAAGCTCGGATGATTTAGGCGCGACGAGCGCGCACGAGCGTCCTGCAATCCTGCCCCATGACCGTCCATGGGCGGTTTCGAGTGGCCCTCTGCATGCTCGAAACCGGGTCTGGCCAGCCGATACGGCTGGCAGAATGCGTGACCGGCGGACTTTCCGAAGAAAGTCCGCCGGTCAATTCGTCAACGGCGCAGACCGAGCTTCTCGATCAGTGTCTGATAGCGCGTGTCATCCTTGCGCTTGAGATAATCAAGCAGGCTGCGGCGCTGGGACACGAGAGCGAGCAGACCACGGCGGGAATGGTTATCCTTCTTGTGGTCCTTGAAATGGTCGGTCAGGTTCTTGATGCGCTCGGAAAGGATGGCCACCTGGACTTCCGGAGACCCGGTATCGCCCTTGGCGGTTGCGAATTCACCCATCAATTCCTGTTTGCGCTCGGCAGTAATCGACATCGTGTTTTTCCTTATCTGTTTGAGGAAACGGGTCGCCCACAGCCGGGATGTCGTCCAGCAGGGGCCGTGCATGCAAAGCGTCAAGGCGCTATGCTGCGGCGCATATAGTGCAATTCCCCGAAAAACACCAGCCCAATTCACAAGCCGGCTTTGTCGCGGCTTTTGCGGCATGAAAGAAGCCTTTCGCCGTGGCTAAAGCCACTTCTTCCATCTGAAGAAGGCGATCAGCCCGACCGCGACGAGCAGCATGAAGACGAGTGCCGCCGGATAACCATAGTAGGATCGCAGCTCCGGCATGTTCCATGGCGAGGCGTCGGGACTGAAGTTCATGCCCCAGACGCCGACGAGGAAGGTGAGCGGCATGAAGATGACCGAGACGATGGTGAGGTAAGAGATGACGTCGTTGGTGCGCGCCTGGCTCAGCGACAGGTGCATCTCGATCAGCCCGGTCAGCATGTCGCGCTGGGTCTCGACCAGCTCGATCAGCCTGAGCGAATGGTCGAGCGTGTCGTTGAGGAAGACCTTGGTTTCAGCCCTGACATAGGACACGTCGTTGCGGATCAGCGTCGCCAGCGCATCGCGCATCGGCCACAGCACGCCTTTCAGGACATTGGCATCGCGCCGCAATTCGTGCAGCTGCCGCATCTGGTGCTTGTGCGTCGAATGCAGCATCTGGTCCTCGATGCTGTCGACCAGGTCGCCGGCAGCCTCGATCGGCGGGAAATAGCTGTCGACGATGGCGTCGATCAGCGCATAGGCGAGATAATCGGCGCCGCGAGTGCGCAAGCGGTTGGGCGCCGAACTCTCGATACGCTTGCGCACGGGATCGAAGGGATCGCCCTCGCGCTCCTGGAAGGTGACGACGAAGTTCTCGCCGAGGAAGAGAGCGATCTGCTCGTAACGATGCGACGTGACATCGTCGATCATGCGCACGACGACGAAGGCGTGATCCTCGAAGAAGTCGACTTTCGGCCGCTGGCCGGTGTTGACAACATCCTCCAGCGCCAGCGGATGCAGGCTGAAGATGCGGCCGATCTCCTCGATCAATTGGATGTTGGCGAGGCCGGTGCAGTCGAGCCAGATGACGGGCCATTTCCGGCAATTGGCCTTGACATCGTCGATGCTGGCATTCTCGATGGTCTTGAATTTCTGCGGCGAGATCAAGGTCAGCCGCAATTCGGAGCGCCGCGCCGCCGGATCGGCGATCAGCGTACCGGGCGAGGCGCCGACAGGCGGCCGCCTCGTCTTCACCGGCGCGCGCTTCTTGACCGTGTCAGCCTTTGCCATGGAGCCCCTCTGCCGCGATGTCGCACCGACATTAGATGAGTGGCATCACCCGGCAAAGACCCGCTTGGGCTTGAACATGCCTTGCTCGATCGCGCCGATGGCGACCAGCTTGCCGCGTGACGTCGCGCAGGCCTCTTCGGCCTCCACCGGTGCGTCACGGCCACGAATGATGACAGGATTGCCGAGGCGGATCTTTGTCGCCGCGTCATCGCTGATGGCGATCTGCGGCAGGCAGTCGAGAGCAGCCGAGGTGTCGACCAGAAGCGTGTCGATGGCGCCGAAGTCGACCGGCTTGGCCACTGCGTCTGCCGGTTCGGCGTCGTCGGCCGCTTCCGAATTCTCATCGCCCTTGGCGCCGAAGCGGGCGGCCTCGAGTTCGGCAATGGTGACGAAGTCCTCTGGCGTGAACGGCTCGACCTCGACCCGGCGCAGCTCGCTGATATGGCCGAAGCAGCCGAGGTCGCGGCCCATGTCGCGGGCCAGCGAACGCACATAGGTGCCCTTACCGCATGCGACTTCGAAAATCGTCTGGTCCGGCTTGTGCTCGACAATATCGAGCCGGCCGATCTCGATCTCACGGGGCGGTATGTCGACCATCTCGCCTTCGCGGGCGAGGTCGTAGGCGCGCTCGCCCGCAATCTTGATCGCCGAAAACTGCGGCGGCGTCTGCATGATGACGCCGGTGTATTTCGGCAGCAGCGCCCGCACCTCGGCTTCCGCCGGACGCAGGTCGGAGCTCTTCGTCACCGGCCCTTCAAGATCGTCGGTGGAGCGCTCATCGCCCCAGGCAACGGTGAAGCGGTAGGTCTTGGCGCCGTCCTGCACGTAGGGCACGGTCTTGGTGGCTTCGCCGAGCGCGATCGGCAGCATGCCGGAGGCAAGAGGGTCTAGCGTGCCGGCATGGCCGGCCTTTTCGGCCTGGAACAGCCATTTGATCTTGGAGACGGCTTCGGTCGAGCCCATGCCGACCGGCTTGTCCAGCACCACCCAACCGGAGACCGGCCGGCCCTTCTTCTTGCCGCGACGCGCCATCATTCTTCTTCCTTGTTGTCGTCGGTATCCAGATCGCGCGCCACTTCGGGCGATTTCAGCAGGTCGTTGATCCTGGCGAAATTGTCGAAGGAGGTATCGAGCCGGAAGCGGAATTCCGGCATGTATTTCATCTGCCTGAGCGCGCCGGAGACGCGGCCACGCACGAACTTGGCATGCTTGTTCAGCGCCTCGATCACCGCGTTGGCATCCTTGGCGCCGAGCGGAGAAACAAAGGCGGTGGCGATCTTGAGATCGGGCGACATGCGCACTTCCGAGACCGAAACGACCGAATTTTCAATCAACGGGTCGATGATTTCGCCGCGCTGCAAGGTTTCGGAGAGTGCATGGCGCACCTGCTCGCCGACGCGCAGCATGCGCTGGGATGGGCTTGATGTTGTGGAACGGGGCATTTTTCTCAATCCTGAAAGCGTGAGGCGCGGGATAGGACCGTGCCGCATGTCTCAAACGGTCATTCTCAATAGCACTGAGGCGGCGGTCTTTCGACCACCGCCCAATATCGACAAGCCACTCGAACTCAGAGTGTGCGGGTCACCATCTCGACGCGGAAGCACTCGATGATGTCGCCGACCCGCATGTCTTCGTAGTTCTGGAAGGCCATGCCGCATTCCTGGCCGCCCGGGACTTCCGAAACCTCGTCCTTGAAGCGCTTCAGGGTCTTCAGCGTGCCTTCGTGGATGACCACGTTGTCGCGGATCAGGCGCACGCCCGCGCCACGCTCGACCTTGCCCTCGGTGACACGGCAGCCGGCGATCTTGCCGACCTTGGTGATGTCGAAGATCTCGAGGATCTCGGCATTGCCGATGAAGGTCTCGCGACGCTCCGGCGACAGCAGGCCTGACAGAGCCGCCTTCACATCATCCACCAGGTTGTAGATGATCGAGTAGTAGCGGATCTCGATGCCCGCGGCCGCGGCCGCGGCACGCGCCTGCACATTGGCGCGCACGTTGAAGCCGATGATCGCCGCGCCGGACGTTTCCGCCAGCGAGACGTCGCTTTCGGTGATGGCGCCGGCGCCGGAATGAACGATGCGCGCACGCACTTCGTCGGTGCCGAGCTTGTCCAGGGCAGCATTGATCGCTTCGATCGAACCCTGCACGTCGCCCTTGATCACCAGCGGGAATTCCTTCAGCCCGCTCGTCTGCAACTGCGACATCATCTGTTCGAGCGAGCCACGCTGGCCGGCATGCCTGGCCACCGCCTTCTCGCGTGCCAGACGCTGGCGATATTCGGTGATCTCGCGGGCGCGGGCCTCGTTGTTGACCACCGCGAAGCGGTCGCCGGCCTGCGGGGTTCCCTGAAGGCCGAGCACCTCGACCGGCATCGCCGGCGGCGCTTCCTTGATCTGCTCGCCGCGATCGTTGACGAGCGCGCGCACACGGCCCCATTCGTTGCCGGCGACGAGGATGTCGCCCGGCATCAACGTGCCGGTCTGCACCAGCACGGTGGCGACGGGACCACGGCCCTTGTCGAGCTGCGCCTCGATGACGACGCCTTCGGCGGTGCGGTCGGGGTTGGCCTTGAGGTCGAGGATTTCGGCCTGCAGCAGGATCGCTTCGAGCAACTTGTCGAGATTGGTGCCCTTGGTCGCCGACACTTCGACGTCCAGCACCTCACCGCCCATCGATTCGACGAAGACCTCGTGGCGCAAGAGTTCCGAGCGCACTTTCTGCGGATCGGCGTCATGCTTGTCGATCTTGTTGATCGCCACGATGATCGGAACGCCGGCCGCCTTGGCATGGCTGATCGATTCGATCGTCTGCGGCATGACGCTGTCGTCGGCCGCAACCACCAGGATGGCGATGTCGGTCGCCTGGGCGCCACGGGCGCGCATGGCCGTGAAGGCGGCGTGGCCGGGCGTGTCGATGAAGGTGATCTTCTGACCGTTCTTCTCGACCTGATAGGCGCCGATATGCTGGGTGATGCCGCCGGCCTCGCCGGAAACGACATTGGCGTTGCGGATGGCATCGAGCAGCGACGTCTTGCCGTGGTCGACGTGGCCCATGATGGTGACGACCGGCGGACGCGACACGAGGTCTTCCGGGCGGTCGGCGATGTTGAACAGGCCTTCCTCGATGTCGGACTCGGCGACGCGGCGAACCGTGTGGCCGAATTCGGTGGCCACCAGCTCGGCCGTGTCGGCGTCGATGACGTCGCCCGGCTTCAGGATCTGGCCCTGCTTCATGAAGTACTTGACCAGGTCGACAGCACGCTCGGACATGCGCTGCGCCAGTTCCTGGATGGTGATGGTCTCGGGCAGGATCACTTCGCGCATGACCTTTTCGCGCGGCTCATTGTGCATCGCGCGCTTGAATTTTTCCTGGCGGCGACGCATCGACGACAGCGAACGGGCCCGCGCATCCTCGTCGGACAACGCGGAATTCAGTGTCAGCTTGCCACGGCGGCGGTCTTCCTCGCTCTTGGTCGGCTTGGCCGGGCGCGCCACTTCGGGCGTGACCAGGCGGCGCACCGGCGCACCAGCGATCGCCCGCTTCGGCTTGACCTCTTCCTCCTCGTCGGCGGTCGCCAACTCAGCGGCTTGCGGTGCGCGGCGGCGAGCCTCTTCCTCGGCGCGACGGCGCGATTCGGCCTCGGTCTGCAGCCGTGCCTCTTCCTCGGCCTGGCGGCGCGCGGAGTCCTCGCGTTCGCGCTTGCGGCGCTCTTCGTCCTCGGCGCGGCGCTTGGCCTCTTCGGCCGCGCGCTGACGGTCTTCGACCTCGCGGACCTTCGAGCCCTCGAGCGCCCTGCGGCGCGCGTCCATTTCGCTGCGCGACAATTCGTTCAGCACCATGCCGCTGCGCTCGACCGGAGGCCGCGGCGGGGGCGGCGCCTTGGGCGCTTCCTGCACGACAGGTGCCGCCACGACCGCCGGCTTCGGCGTGAAGACGGGCGCAGCCGGAGCGGCAACCGGCTCCGGCTTATCGCCGGGCAGCGAGAACTTGCGCTTCTTGGTCTCGACCACGACCGACTTGGTACGGCCGTGCGAGAAGTTCTGGCGCACAGTGCCTTGTTCCATGCCGGGGCGCTTCAGCGTCAAGGTCTTCTTCGGTGTAACACTCAACGTCTTGTCGTCGCCCGATTTCGTATCGTTCATTCCATATCCTCTGCAGCATCATCTTCGTCAGCAACGGCCGCAAGCATTGCAAGATCGTCCGGGGTTCCGCCCCGATATCGGTCGAGCGCAACCATGCGCTTCTGGACCGCCTTACCCGCGTCTCCCGCGAGGACGGCAGCATGTATCACATTTGTACCCCCCAATGCCAAGCTCAACTCGGCCTCGGAGAAAAGTTTGTAGGCAAGGATGGAAGGGCCGCCAATATGGACGGTCGCCCGCCGCGCCTGGCTGATCTTGCGTACGCCGTCGTCGGATGCCTCGGTCGCGTGGAGCACGAAAAGCGCCAGCCCGCCGCGCACCGCGCTCTCCACCTTGGTGGCACCCAGCGAAATCGCGCCTGCCTTGCGGGCAAGGCCCAGCATGCCTAGAGCGGATCTGGAGAGCAACCCGTCGACCATGCCGCCGAGATCGGGCGGTACGACCACCTGTGCCTTGAAGGCGCGGGCAAAAAGGTTCTTGGCCGCCGCCTTCTCGATATGTAGGCGGTCGGCACTCACCCAGCAACCACGGCCGGGCAGATTTCGCTTGAGATCGGGAACGACGGCCGAATCCGGACCGACGACGAACCGGATCAGTTCATCCGGTTCGGCCTGTTTTCGGGTGACGATGCAGGTGCGATCGTTCATCTCGTCCAAGGGCGGGTTGTGTGCGATGCGGTTTCACCTCACGCACCAACGGCTTCGTCAGCCGTTTCTTCTTCGGCCGCAAGCTCGTCCTCGGTGATCCAGCCGGCCTTGAGGCGAGCGGCCAGAACCATCTGCTCGGCATCGGCGCGCGAAACGCCGTGGTTGGCCAGCACGCCGGGATAGACCTTGGTCTCGCCGTCCTTGCGTTCCTTCCAGCCCGTGAGGTCGTCGGCGGCATAGCCGGCGAAATCCTCGATCGTCTTCACGCCGTCCTCGCCGAGCGTCACCATCATGGCGGTGGTGACGCCTGGAATTTCGCGCAGATCATCCGAAACGCCCAGCGCCTTGCGCTTCTCGTCGTGCTCGGCTTCGATCTTCTCCAGATATTCGCGGGCGCGGGTCTGGATTTCAGAGGCGGTATCCTCATCGAAGCCGTCGATGGAGGCGATTTCGCCGGCATCGACATAGGCGACTTCCTCGACGCTGGTGAAACCTTCGGAGGCCAGCACCTGACCGACCATCTCGTCGACATCGAGCGCTTCCATGAACAGCGCCGAGCGCTCGACGAATTCCTTCTGACGGCGCTCGGATTCCTCGGCCTCGGTCAGGATGTCGATATCCCAGCCAGTGAGCTGCGAGGCAAGGCGCACGTTCTGGCCGCGGCGGCCGATGGCCAGCGACAGCTGATCGTCGGGAACCACCACTTCGATGCGCTCCGCATCCTCGTCGAGCACGACCTTGGCGACTTCCGCCGGCTGCAGCGCATTGACGATGAAGGAGGCGGCCGAAGGCGACCACGGAATGATGTCGATCTTCTCGCCCTGCAATTCGCCGACGACGGCCTGGACGCGGCTGCCGCGCATACCAACGCAGGCGCCGACCGGATCGATCGAGCTATCACGCGAGATGACGGCGATCTTGGCGCGCGAGCCCGGGTCGCGGGCGACCGACTTGATCTCGATGATGCCGTCATAGATCTCAGGCACTTCCATGGTGAAGAGCTTGGCCATGAACTGCGGATGGGTGCGCGACAGGAAGATCTGCGGGCCACGCTGCTCGCGGCGCACGTCGTAGACATAGGCGCGGACGCGATCGCCATATTTGTAGTTTTCACGCGGAATCAGCTCGTCGCGACGAATGATCGCTTCGCCACGGCCGAGATCAACGATGACGTTGCCATATTCGACGCGCTTGACGGTGCCGTTGACGATCTCGCCGATACGGTCCTTGTACTCGTCGTACTGGCGGTCACGCTCGGCCTCGCGCACCTTCTGCACGATAACCTGCTTGGCGGACTGGGCGGCGATGCGGCCGAAATCCATCGGCGGCAGCTGTTCGGCGATGAAATCGCCGAGCTGGGCGTCGGGATTGCGCTCGCGGGCGGAGGAAATGGCGATCTGGGTGGCGTAATCGTCGACCTTCTCGACCACTTCCATCAGCCGCTGCAGCTTCATCTCGCCGGTGTTCGGGTTGATGTCGGCGCGGATGTTGGTCTCCTGACCATAACGCGAACGCGCCGCCTTCTGGATCGCATCGGCCATGGCGGCGATGACGATCGACTTGTCGATCGACTTTTCACGCGCGACCGCATCGGCAATCTGCAGCAGTTCAAGTCTGTTGGCGCTTACAACCATGTTCTTTCTCCCGAGCCTGTTCGCCGGACCTTTGCGTCCGGCAGCTCAATCAAATTTCCTGTTCGTGTTCTTCCGTGGCGTCCGGTTCCGCACCCTCGGACACATCGTCGTCCGGTTCACCGCGGCGTCTCTTGGCTTCCTTGCGCGCCCTGTTGTCCTTCGACAACGCTTCGCGAATGAGGTCGTCGGTCAGGATCAGCCGGACATCGGCAATGGCATCGTAGGGCACGCGCACCGTCGGCTCCTCACCATAGGCCGCCTTGTCGCGCTCGATCAGCACATCGTTCTCACCGGCCTCGGCGATCTTGCCCTTGAAACGCTTGCGATCGGCGACGACGACCGAAGTCTCCATCTTCACCAGATGACCGGTCCAGGTCACGAAATCCGATTTGCGCACCAAGGGCCGATCGATTCCGGGCGAAGAAACTTCGAGATGATAGGCCTTTTCGATCGGATCATCGACGTCGAGCGCCGGCGACACCGCGCGGCTGACCTCTTCGCAATCCTCGACGGTCATGGTGCCGTCCTCACGCTCGGCCATGATCTGCAGCGTCAGTCCGTTCTGGCCGGACAGATGCACGCGCACGAGGCGAAAGCCGATGCCGCGCAGCACCGGCTGGACGATCAGCGCAATGCGCGCATCGATGCCGCTTTCGCGGATGATGCGGTCGTCACCTTCGCTTGCCGTTGCAGTCATCAATTGCCTGTCGTTCGTTTCGAACCTATCGGCAGGTAATAAAAAAGAGCGGGACCGGGTGGACCCACTCTTCGTCATACCGACCAAGAATTTGAGGCTGATATAAACGATCCGGGCTGGTGTTTCAAGTCCGCAGTCCCGGCCGGACAAAAGCCTGTGGGTTCAGGGTTGTTCCAGGCGCATGGCCGCCATGCGGCAATCCCCCTGTGAGAGCCCGCGTCGCGCTCTTATTTGTTAGCCATCAAATGAATTGAATTGGCGCGCGCTGGCGCGCGGAAGGACAAGATCATGAGCAACCGCAGGATATTCTCCGCCTTGGGCGATCTCTTCACCACATTCGGCAGCGCCGTTGCCGCATCGCGCGCCGTGGAAGCCGGGCGTAAGCCACGAGCCGACGACCTGCGCAATCTCGGCATGGACCCGGCCATATTCAACAGGATCGGCCGTTTCTGACTGCGATGAGCATTCGATTCGGCTCCCGGTAAGTTGCCGGAGCCGTCGACGGTCGGGAGCGCCTACGTCCTGATGAAGGTAAGATAGGCCGGCCGGCGCCCCTCGCGAATGGCCTTGGCCTCATAGCGTGTACCCGGCCAACCCTCATAGGGACGATGCCAGTCGGCTGCCTCATCCGCCTGCCACGCAAAAGCGCCATGCGCCCGGCAATGCAGCAAGGTCCAGTTCACATAAGTGTCGATGTCGGACGCGAAGCGGAATTTTGAGCCCGGCTTCAGGACGCGCGCGAAACGGTCGAGATTGACCGGGCTGACGAAACGCCGCTTCCAGTGCTTCTTCTTAGGCCAGGGGTCGGGATAGAGAAGGTCGATACCGTCGAGCGAGGACGGCGGCAGCCAGTCAAGCAACTGGGTGGCGTCGTCGTCGTAGACCCTGAGATTGGCCAGCGGCGCTGCCCGCACCGCCATCATCATCTTGGCCATGCCGTTGACGAAGGGCTCCACGCCGATGAAGCCGATCGTCGGCGCCTCGGTCGCGCGATGCAGAAGATGTTCACCGCCGCCAAAGCCGATCTCGAGCCGAACCGCCGAAACCTCGGTTTTGAACAGGGTCCGCGGATCCGACGGGGCTTCAGCCGTCAGATCGAGCCGATAGGCGCCAAGCCCGCTTTCCAGCGCGGCCGCTTGCTGCGGGCGAACGGGTTTGCCGCGCCGACGGCCGAAGAAGGCTTCGGTCGTGCGGCTTGGCCTGTCCCCGTCACGCATCGATTGGCGCAAGTCCTGCCGCCGCCCTCAGGCCGCGACAGCATCCTTGAGCGCCTTGGCCAGATCGGTCTTTTCCCAGGAGAAAGACCCGTCACGGCCAGCCTTGCGGCCAAAATGGCCGTAAGACGACGTCTTGGCGTAGATCGGCTTGTTGAGATCGAGATGACGGCGAATGCCGGAAGGCGACAGGTCCATCACGGTGCGCAGGGCATCCTCGAGTTTGGCCTCGTCGACCTTGCCGGTGCCGTGCAGGTCGACATAGACCGACAGCGGCTGCGCGACGCCGATGGCGTAGGACAGCTGGATGGTGCAGCGGTCGGCAAGCTTCGCCGCCACGACGTTCTTGGCCAGGTAGCGCGCCGCATAGGCGGCCGACCGGTCGACCTTGGTGGTGTCCTTGCCGGAGAAGGCGCCGCCGCCATGCGGGGCCGCGCCGCCATAGGTGTCGACGATGATCTTGCGGCCCGTCAGGCCGGCATCGCCGTCCGGACCGCCGATGACGAACTTGCCGGTCGGGTTGATGTACCACATGCAGTCGTCAGCGATCTTGAGGTCGCCCAATGCCTCGCGGATATAGGGTTCCACGACCTTGCGGACCTTCTTGGAATCCCAGCTCGAATCGAGATGCTGGGTCGACAGCACGATCTGCGTCGCCTCCGCGGCCTTGCCGTCGACATAGCGAACGGTGACCTGGCTCTTGGCATCGGGGCCAAGCTTGCCGGCCTCGCCATTGTTCTCGTGACGGGCGGCGGCCAGGAGTTCGAGGATCTTGTGGCTGTAGTAGATCGGCGCCGGCATCAGGTCAGGCGTCTCGCGGCAGGCATAGCCGAACATGATGCCCTGGTCGCCGGCACCTTCCTCGCCCTGACGGTCGGCCGCGTTGTCCACGCCCTGGCCGATGTCGGGCGACTGGCCATGCAGCAGGACCTCGATCTTGGCCGTCTTCCAGTGGAAGCCGGCCTGCTCGTAGCCGATCTCGCGGATCGCCTTGCGGGCGACGGATTTGAACTTCGCCGGATTGACGATCGGGTGGCCCGCGGCATCCTTGAGGATGTTGCCGGCCTTGTCCTTCTTCAAGAGCGTCTCGGGGACGCGCACCTCGCCGGCGATGACGACGCGGTTGGTGGTCGCCAGCGTCTCGCAGGCCACACGGACTTTCCACGGGTCCATGCCGGTCTTCTTGGCTTCACGATAGACCAGATCGACGATTTCGTCGGAGATCCGGTCACAGACTTTGTCGGGATGGCCCTCGGCAACGGATTCCGAGGTAAAGAAGTAGTTCTGCCGCGTCACGGGTGTCCCCTCTTGAAAAACGATCGGCAGGCTGCCGATTTTGGCGCGCCACGTGTTAGCGGGGCAAAGCGCTGCTCGTCAAGCGTTGCCGCCGGTCTGGCCTGAATGTCGGAGACGATATCTTGTGCCACCGGCGGCGCACGCCGCCGGTGCGAAGCGCATCGCGGATCAGTCGAGATCGTCCTCGGCGAGCGATTTCACCAGGTCTATGATCCTGCGGCGCACCTTGACGTCGGCGATCTTGACAAAGGCCCGGTTGAGCTGAAGCCCTTCGGGACTGCCGCAGAATTCGACGGCGAAAGCCATCGAGCTATCCTCGGCAAAACCACGGTTGGCCGTCAGCTCCTGGCCCGGCGCATCCTCGAAAAAGAAGGCGACGGGCACGCCGAGTATGGAGGCTATCGCCTGCAGACGGCTGGCGCCGACGCGATTGGTGCCCTTTTCATATTTCTGGATTTGTTGAAACGTGATGCCGAGATTCTCGCCCAGCTTTTCCTGGCTCATTCCGAGCATATTGCGGCGAAGCCGGACCCGGCTTCCAACGTGGATGTCGATGGGATTCGGTTTCTTCTTGTTTTCTTCTGTCATTTTTTCCTCGCCGAATTTTTTCGGCTTTGTGATTTTTTTCCTGCCCAAAGAAAACCGGAGGCGACTGCCCCAACAGAACGATCCACCGGCTTCGAGAAATTTTCAGGCGGTACAGTATGAGTTTCTAATGTGCCAACTGTCAATTCACCCGTAGCCTTTGCCTTACGTTCAACAGCACCCCTCCCAGCGCAAACAGCAACATGATCAGCGTTCCGTTAATGCGCCGCTGACGGGACGAAATCACCGTCTGTTCGGAAACAGGAACCTTCACATCGATGGCCCCGCGCGCGTCGATGGCCAGCGCATCGACGACGCGGCCACGGGGGTCGACAACGGCCGAGATGCCGTTGTTGGCAGCACGCAACAGGGGCAATCCGTTCTCCACCGCGCGAATCTGGGCCTGCCTGAAATGCTGATACGGTCCCGGCGTGTCGCCGAACCATGCATCATTGGTAACGTTCACAATAAGCTGCGCTGACGTTGCGTCAACTGCCACCAGATCGGGAAAGATCACCTCATAACAGATAAATGGCAGGGCACGAATGCCACCCGGCAGCGTGATGGGATGACGCTCGTTGCCAGCCGTGAACGTCATCGGCCCAGCGACGAGCTGTTCGATGCCGAAACGGCCGAGCAGGTCGGCAAAAGGCAGGTACTCGCCGAACGGCACCAGATGAACCTTGTCCACGGCATCGGCGATCTCGCCCTTGTCGTTGATCGCCACGACGGAGTTGTAGTAGCGGCTGTCGGGGCTTGCCGCCGAGCCGCCCTCTTCGCGCACGACGCCAGCGATCAGCATCTGGCCGTCGCCCAGCATGTCGCCCAGCGCCGTCAAGGCATCGGGGCGCTCGGTGAAAAGGAACGGCACCGAGGTTTCCGGCCAGAGAATCAGTTGCGGTCTTTCGTGACCTGGATCCGGCGCCTTGGAAGACAGGCCCAGCAAGGTGGCGAAGATGCGGTCACGCACCGAGGCATCCCACTTTTCCGACAGGTCGACGGCCGGCTGGACGATACGGACATCGAGACTGCGCGCCGCCGGCTTTTCGGGGGCCGCGATCCTGACATAGCCAAAGCCGGCATGGGCGGCGACGAGCAGGACAAACAGGGCGGCGCCCAGCCGAAGATGCCGGCGCGCCGCCAGCAGCGCCGGCAGTGCGAAAAGGAAAACCGCGAGCGCGTTCATGCCGATCATGCCGGTCACCGAGACGCTTTGCATCAAAAGGGGGACCGGCATCGCCGCGTAGCCGATGGCATTCCAGGGAAATCCGGTGAACAGGAAGCCGCGCAGCCACTCCGCCAGCGCAAAACCGAAGGCAAGGGCAGCGATACGGCCGATATCGCTGCTCCACAGGAGCCGGGCGACCATCGTTGCGAAGCCATAGAAAAATGCGAGCGCGAAAGGAATGCCGACCACGGCGAAGGGAAGCGCCCAGGCAAAATCGTCGGCCTCGACCAGCAGCGCCGAGCCGATCCACCAGAGGCCGGCGAGGAAATAACCGAAGCCAAACCACCAGCCGACGGCGAAAGCCGGCCGCAGGCGCCGGACCAGGCTGCCGGAGGCTTCGCCGGTCGCGCCGTCGAGCAGCCAGACCAGCACCGGAAACGAAATGAAACAGGCGGCGAAGAAATCGTAAGGCGCCTGGCCCAGCACCGCCAGCGCTCCGGCGAGAAAGGCCACCAGCGCGCGGCGCCAGCCCCAGAGCAGAATTATCCGGCCGGCAAGGCGCACCATGAATACTTCCGAGTCGCGCGAATCAGGAGCCAAGATTTATCAGGCCGCGGCCTGCACTCCAAACGCCGGCCGCATGACCGACCATGGCTCTACCGGTGCCAACCCTCGATGCGCAAGCCACCCAGGCGCTCGGCCTCTTCACGGGAAACAGAACGGATTGGCTGCGTGAACGTCCAGATATGGCCTTCGGGATCGCGCGCCCGATACTGGCGTTCGCCGTAGAACTGGTCCGCCGGTTCCTGGATTATGGCGGCACCGGCCGCGCGGGCCTGCTCGCAATGCGCATCGAGGCCGTCTTTCAGCCTGATATAGACCGACTGCGTGTTCTTGCCACCGACCGATGCGGGGCTCGCGACATGATCGGCCCATTCGGAATCGACGATGATACAACCATCCCCGAACCGCATCTCGGCATGGATCAGTTTCCCGCCGGTATCGCGGACCACCATGCTGGGCTCGAAGCCGAAGGCCTCTTCGAGCCAATCCAGCGCCGCACGCGGGTCGCGGTAGAACACGCCAGAACCGAGGACCGGATGCTTGAACGGATCCTCGATTGTCATTGCGCGGCAGCTTTTCAGGCCTGTTCGGTGCGCGCCGTGGCGCGCCGGCGGCGCTCGCCCTTCTGGCTCTGCACGATGCGCACGCGCTTGACGCGGCGCGGATCGGCATCGAGCACATGGAACTCGAAGCCAGGGATGGCCTGCACCACCTCGCCACGCGCCGGCACGCGGCCGAGCGTGTTGAAGATCATGCCGCCAATGGTGTCGACATATTCGCCATGTTCACCCGCGGCGAAATCCTCGCCGATCATCTTGGCGACCTCGTCGATCTCGGCCTTGCCGTCGACGATGAACACGCCGTCGCCGGTCTGGGTGATCATCGGCTCATCGTCGTCGTGCTCGTCCTCGATGTCGCCGACCACCATCTCGACGATGTCCTCGAGCGAGACGAGGCCGTCCGTGCCACCATATTCATCGATGACCAGGGCCATTTGCGTGCGCGTCGTCTGCATGCGGCCCATCAAGTCGGAAGCAAGCATCGACGGCGGCACGAACAGGACCTGGCGGATCAGATTGAGCTCGCCGATGGTGCGCGCGAGGTCGACCTGGGCAAGATCAAGAACCGTGGCGACGGGCGTTTTGCGGCTCGTGCGGCCTTTCCTGACGCGCGCCAGCTTGGTGATATGGGCCAGCACGTCTCGGATATGGACCATGCCGCGCGGGTCGTCGAGCGTCTCGGAATAGACCGGCATGCGGGAATGGCCGGATTGTTCGAACATGCCAAGCAAGTCACCAAGCGTCGTGGCGATCTCGACCGCCTCGATATCGGCGCGCGGAACCATGACGTCCTCGACGCGCACTTCGCGCAGGCGCAGGATGTTGTTGAGCATGGCGCGCTCGCCAGGCGAGAAGGATTCGACATCGCTCGTCGTCTCGGCGAGCGCGCCGGCGATCTCCTCGCGCAGGCTGGTGCCATTGCGTTGCCGGAACAGGCCCAGCACGCGGTTGAACAGGGAGGGACCGGCAGGCGACGGCTCGATGGCGGCGCTGCCAGTGATGGTACTCGGACTTGATCCCTCTTCCGACGTATCGGAAGCCTTGGTCGCACTGCCGGCGTCGGGGCGGGCGGCAGTCTCTGGTTTGTCGTTCATCGTCGTCCGGTCAATTGGTCTTTTTTAGTTACGCGTAGGGATCGGGAATGGCAAGCCTTGCAAGCGCGGCGCGCTCGATGGCTTCCATCTCCTCGGCCTCGGCGTCGGTCTCGTGATCATGGCCCATGAGGTGCAGCAGGCCATGGATGACGAGATGGCAGATATGGTTCTCCAGCGGCTTGTCTTCCAGTGCCGCTTCGCGCGCCACGGTTTCGGCGGCAAGCACGATGTCGCCGAGCATCGGCGGCAGTGGGCCACCATTCACATGCGGAAAAGCCGGGAAAGACAAGACGTTGGTGGGCTTGTCCTTGCCGCGCCAGTCCGCATTCAAGGTACGGATATGGGCATCGTCGGAAAAAACAATGCTGAGTTCGGAATGACCCGTCACACCGGTCTCGGCAAAGGCGGCATCAACCGCGCGATCGACCAGCCGCGTCAGGCTTGCTTCATCGGGCCAGTCGCCCGCTTCAATCGATATGTCGATCTCGACGGGAACCGGAAGGCTCCCGCCGCCGGATGTGTTGTCCTCAGGCATGAGGCCGCATCGTCACATCAATTCTCGGCACCGAGGCCGCGCGCCAGCTTGGCGTCCCGGTCATAGGCCCTGACGATTTCAGCCACCAGCGGATGGCGAACGACGTCGACATCGTTGAAGCGCACGGTTACCGCGCCTGCCACACCGTCGAGGACACGCAAAGCTTCGACCAGGCCCGATTTGGTGCTCGGAGGAAGATCGATCTGGGTCGGATCGCCGGTGACGATCATGCGCGAGTTCTCGCCGAGACGGGTGAGAAACATCTTCATCTGCATCGGCGTGGTGTTCTGCGCCTCGTCGAGGATCACCGCGGCGTGCGCCAGCGTGCGGCCGCGCATGAAGGCAAGCGGCGCGATCTCGATCACTTCGGCCGCAATGGCGCGCTCGACCTTGTCGGCCGGCATCATGTCGTAGAGCGCGTCGTAGAGCGGACGCAGATACGGATCGACCTTCTCCTTCATATCGCCCGGCAGGAAGCCCAGCCGTTCGCCGGCTTCGACTGCCGGCCGCGACAGGATGATGCGCTCGACCATGCCACGCTCGAGCAGCATCGCCGCATGCGCCACCGCCAGGTAGGTCTTGCCGGTGCCGGCCGGACCGATGCCGAACACCAGCTCCGAACGCTCCAGCGCCCGCATATAGGCGTCCTGGTTGAGCGAACGGGCATAGATCGTCTTCTTGCGGGTGGCGATCTGGGCGGCGGAAACCTTGCCCTTGCGCTCCAGTGTCGGCAGCGTGAGCTGGTCGTCGGCGGCGATAGCCATGCGAACGGCACCGTCGACATCGGACTGGCCGATATCGACGCCCTTCTGCAGGATGCCGTAGAGATTGTCCAAGGCACGGCGCGCCTGTTCGGCGGCGGACGCCGATCCTTTGATGGTCAGCTGATTGCCGCGCGAACGGATATCGACGCCGAGCTTCTGCTCGAGCCGGGCGAGGTTTTCGTCGAACTGGCCGTAAAGGGCGCTGGCAAGCTTGTTGTTGTCGAAAGTCAGAACGATGTGCGCCATGTCAGAAGCCCCGGATGCCGGTACCGGGGGCAGATTCTTCAGCTCCGCTGCGCTCAACCGTCTCTCCTCATCTGCCGAGACCATCAGGCCAATTCGGCGAACAGGCTGTTGTAGCCCGTCTTCGTGATTCGCACCTTGATAATGTCACCGATTTCGCCGGCCTTTTCATCAACAATAACCGGCTGCAGCCAAGGCGAGCGGCCGACCTTCTGGCCGGCCTGACGGCCGGGCTTCTCGATCAGCGTATCGATGGTGCTGCCGACCAGGCTCGAGCCGAAATCCTGCTGTTGTTTCAGCAGCAATGCCTGCAGGCGCTGCAAGCGCTCGTCCTTGACCGTTTCCGGCACGTGGTCGGGCATGTCGGCCCCCGGCGTGCCGGGACGCGGCGAATATTTGAACGAGAAGGCCGAGGCGTAGTTCACCTGGCGCACCAGTTCCATGGTCGCCTCGAAATCGGCCTCGGTCTCGCCGGGGAAACCGACGATGAAGTCGCCCGACAGCGCGATATCGGGGCGCGCGGCGCGGATGCGGTCGAGCAGCGCCAGATAATCCTTGGCAGTATGCCTGCGGTTCATCGCCTTCAGAATGCGGTTTGAGCCCGATTGCACCGGCAGATGCAGATAGGGCATCAGCGACGGCAGGTCGCGGTGCGCGGCGATCAATTCGTTGTCCATGTCGCGCGGATGGCTGGTGGTGTAGCGCAACCGCGCCAGGCCGGGGATTTCAGACAACCGGAACAGCAGGCGGCCGAGACCCCATTCCGCGCCATTATCGCCCTCGCCATGCCAGGCGTTGACGTTCTGGCCGAGCAGCGTCACCTCGCGCACCCCGGCCTCGGCCAGGCGCTCGGCCTCGGCAACGATCTGCGCCACCGGCCGTGACACTTCCGAGCCTCTCGTATAGGGCACGACGCAGAAGGTGCAGAACTTGTCGCAGCCTTCCTGGACGGTGAGGAAGGCGGTGACGCCGCGCTTGATCAACTCGGCGCGCTTGGGCTGCGGCAGATGTTCGAACTTGTCCTCGATGGCGTATTCGGTCTCGACGATCTTCTCGCCGCCGCGCACCCGCGCCAGCACATCGGGCAGACGGTGATAAGTCTGCGGACCGATGACCAGGTCGACGGCCGGCGACCGGCGGATGATCTCGGCGCCCTCGGCCTGTGCCACGCAGCCGGCGACGCCGATCAGCATCTCGAGGCCGGCACCGGCGCGCTCGGCCTTCATGTCGCGGATGCGGCCGAGTTCGGAATAGACCTTTTCGGCGGCTTTCTCCCTGATGTGGCAGGTGTTGAGCAACACCAGATCGGCTTCGCCGATGGCATCGGTCGCGGTATAGCCGTCGGCGGCCAGCGCGTCGGTCATGCGCTGAGAATCATAGACGTTCATCTGGCAGCCATAGGTCTTGATGAAGACCTTCTTTGCTGCCGTGGCGCGCACCGCCGGCTGTCCGGCCGCAGTGCCGATGTCGTCGCTTTCAATCGTGTTCAAGTCCATCCGGCGGCTTCTAACGCCTTTCCGTGACAAAAAACAGACGATTCTCGGCATGCGCCGGCTGGCGCCTGCCGGCGGCTAACGGCTCGGGAGGGGATCGGCGAGCGCCGCCTGCATCATCTCGCGCACCCGGCCTTCCATCAGCTTGGCCGTTTCCTTGCGGTTGGAGCCCTTGGCAAAAGCGATCGGTTCGCCGAAATGCACCTCGACGTCGAGCGCGCCCTCGGCCATCAGCACCTTGAGATGCGGCATCAGGTCCTCGTCGCCGATCCAGGCCGCGATCGGGCGGTGGCGGCGGCCAAGCGGCACGCCGTGCAGGCGCGTGTAGACGATCGCCACCGGCTGGATGAACACTTCCTGCGCGGCCCCTTCCGAGATCGCCATCGAGGCCGCGCCGAACAGCGTGCTCTTGAAAGGCAGGACGATATTGCCGTCACCGGTCGACCCCTCCGCGAACAGCACCATGGCGTCGCCCTTGGCCATGCGGCTGGCGATCTCGCTGGCCTGATCGCCCGAGGAGCGCTTGCGCTCACGCTCGATAAAGACGGTGCGTTGCAGCTTCGACAGCATGCCGATCAGCGGCCAGCCTTCCATGTCGGCCCGGGCGATGAATTTCACATCGGCAAAAGAGCCCAGCACCATGATGTCGGTCCAGGAGATGTGGTTGGAGGCAACCAGCAACGGACGCTTGTCGGAGAGCGTCCCCTTGACATGGATACGCATGCCGAGCGCCCGGATGATCAGCCTGTGCCAGATCTTGAGGATGACGGTTTCCGGCCACCAGCCGGTTTTCATCGACAGGATCTGCAGCGGCACGAAAACCAGCGACCCGGCGACGACGAGGCCCAGCGCCAGGAAAATCCTGATTTTTCCGATCATATGTCCTGGCCCTACCCGATCCCTCGCTAGCGAAGATCGCGGCGCATGACAAGCGCGCCGGTCGGGCCGCGATCGGGCGACTTGTAGTAATCCGGACGCTTGCCGACTTCCCGAAAACCCAGCCGACGATAGAGGGCGATCGCGGCGGCATTGGTCTCGTCGACCTCGAGGAACAGCGCCTCGGCGCGCTGCGAATGCAGTTCGCGCAGCACGGCGTCCATCAACTGCCAGCCCAGGCCTTGGCGGCGATGCGACCGCGCCACCGCGACGGTCAGGATTTCACCTTCGCCCGCGGCCAGCCGAGCGAGGACGAAGCCAACAGGCGGCTTGGCGCCTTGCCCCGTTTCGCGGGCGGCATAACCGAACACGGTGTCCTGTTCGAGCAAGGCGGCGAACTCACCGTCGGTCCATGGGCGGACAAAATCCTCGCGGTGCAGTACCGATATAGCGGGGCTGTCGGTGATCCTGAGCGGCTCGAGCGCGTAGTCCCGGCGACGCGATTGGAGAAAAGGTATGCGCATCAACTCTCGTTTTCTCGTCTGACCATGATCTCTGGACAAACGGGGCCGTTTGTCCGCGAAAACCGGCTTCCACTTTTCGGGATCATGGTCTTTGCCTCGAAAGTATAAACCCGGCCTGCGGCTTGGCATCGGCGCCGCGCAGATAAAGCGGTTTCGGCCTTTCGCCCTGCCCCTTCGCGACAGCAAGCCGGGCGTAGGTGAGAATGTCGGCGGTGGCCGTCCGAGGCCCGATGTCGAAGGGTCGGCCGGCCGCTTCAGCGATCGGCGTCGCGGCCGTGCCGGCAAGCACCGCGGAACGTTCCGACGCCATGGCCGCCGCATCCGCAAGCGTGGCCACGGCCGGACCGTAAGTCAAAACTGACATTTCATCGTAGAGAGCGGCATGGATTTCCTCCCGTCCGGCATCGAGCGCCGCCAGCACGGCACGGCCTGGAAATGCGGTCGCCGCCTCGGCGGCCAGCGCTTCGAGGGTCGTTACCCCGATTGCCGGCACCTTGAGCGCCAGGGCCAGGCCGCGCGCGGTCGACACGCCGACACGCAGGCCGGTGAAGGAACCGGGGCCGACGGAGACGGCAATGGCGCCCAGGCCGGCGTAGTCGGTCGCGCCTGCCTTCAGCGCCCCTGCGATTACGGCCATCAGGTGCTCGGCATGGCCTTTGCCCAGATCAAGAACCGAACGGCCGAGTTCCTGCCCGCCCGCCGCGTCGTAGACGCAGGCGGCGCAGAGGCTGGCGGCACAGTCGATGGCGAGTACCTTCATGAAACGACCGGTTCCTAGAAACAATTCCCTGTGCCCGCCACAGCGCGCAACCGCAAGGGTATAGTGCACAATTTGTTAAGCGGCTTCGGTTTGGGCTGGCAGAAGAGCTTATGCCGCCTGCTCTATGCGCAGCATGTGATTGTCCCAGACATAGTCCGGTTCCGACCGCGTGGCACCACTGTCCTCGATGATCTCGCCGGCGCCCGTTGTGGCCATGAACCCGGCCCCGTCAGGGGCCACGCCGCAGACCTCGACCAGCGTATTGGAGGAGACGACCCCGCCGCTGCCCGCATCGATGACGACCAGCGAATTGCCCTCCGGCGAGGATACGGCAACGGTACCGGCAACAGGATTGGCGGCGACCGAGCCGATATAGTTGCGGAAGCCGGATAGCAAAGTCTGCGGCATGTCGAGCAAAGCCAGATCCTTGCCACGCGCGGCGCGGCCGACCAGCAACGGACGATCGGTGCCCGGCCCCCGGTACTGGCAACCGAACCAGACGGTGCCGGACCGGTCTGCATCCATGTGGCGGATCGACAGCTGGTGCAGTGCGGCCGGCAATTCATGTTTTTCGATCAGATCCCCGGTGACGCGGTCGACCAGCACATAGGACGGTTTCATGGTGGCGATGTTGAGCTCGGCGCGGCCAAAGTCAGGATGGGTCTCGATGCCGCCATTGGCGACCGCGATCGTCCTGCCGTCGCCCAAGAGCAGAAGTTCGTGCGGACCCATGCCGTAGGTGGGGAATTCGCCGATGCGATTGAATTTCGCCCGCGCGTCATAGACGCCGACCACGCCGGCCGCGTTGTCGAAATCGTTCTCGGTGGCGTAGAGCAACGCGCCGTCGGGCGAGAACACGCCATGGCCGAAGAAATGCCGGCCGGCGATGCTGGCGATGGTCAGCGGAGCGTCGCGCCCGGAGTGATCGAACACGACGGCGAAGGTGCCGGGCTGGCGGGCGAAAACCACCGAACGCCTCGATACGGGATCGAAGGTGACGTCGTGGCCGCGATCGGGCAGGTCGATCGCATGCAGCACCTTGCCGGCCTCGGACAGGACGGCGGCGCCAAAACTGCCATCGCGCTTGACGAAGGCGGTGGCAAAGACGGCATCCGCAGCAAGCGTGGTTGCCCAGGCTGAGGGCGTCACCGCGGCGGCAAAGCCGATGCCGGCGGCCCTGAGGAAATCGCGGCGATCGATGAGCAATCTCTTCATGCTCAGTCCCCATCCAGCGACGAGAAGCCGGCGGTCAGGCCGAATTCGGCGGTCAGCCTGGTGCCGATCAGGGTCGACAGGCTGGAGGTGATCAGGACGAGATGCTCGAGTTTTTCGCGCAGCGCCGGATCGGCGAGCGCCCTGTCGATCGGGCCTTGGACGGCCTTGGCAGCCGCAACGCCGTTGACCAGCTGGATGTGGATCGATTCCGCCATCCAACGCGCATCCGGCGGCAGCGCGTCGCCAAGCTTCGACACCTGAAACAGCGCATCGATGCCGGCCAGATTTCCAGCCAGCGCATTGCCGGTGTTTTGCGAACGCCAGTAGATCGCCTGTTTTGGCTTGTCGGCGTCGGGCGTAGCGCCCAGAAAGCCTTTGAGGCGGACATCCCGGACCATTTCCAGCTCGTTGATGAAGACGCCGACCAGTTCGGTGACCGTTTCGTTGCCATCGCGATAGAGCGCATTCCGTGGCCCCGGATTGGCCCAGAGTGCCGCGAAGCCGTCCGGTTTGCTCCAGGCCGCGCTGACATCGGCGGCGATGGTTTCGATGTTGCCGGCAACGGACGCGCCATAAGCGCAGCGATAGGGTTCGTCCTTGCCCGTCAAGGCATCGGCGCCGTCGCCGTAAAGCACGAATTCCAGCGCGCCGAGCCCCTGCACGGCAACGCTCTTGTCGGCAAGCTGCGCAGGATCGGGGGCGGTGGGATCCTTGCCCGACAGCGCCGCCTGCACCTGTTTCAGACCGATGCTCTTGCGGTCCGGCCAGAACAGCATGCGCTCCGCCCTGTTGTTCTCCTTGATCGGCCCGAAACCGATGATCTCGGCCGATGACCAGGCATAGACGGTAGCCGAGAACGCCGCGCGCGCCGCATCAAGCTCCCCTTGCGAGGGCGCCTCGCAGAGCTTGTGCATCGCCTTGGCGAGGGCTTCCGTATGCTGGTGCAGATCGGCATAGGCCGGGCGGACAAAACCGTCGATCGCGCGCTGGACGACGTCCGAGGCTTTGACCGCGGCCGATGCGGGCAATGCGGCCAGTAGAACCAGCGGAAGAACGAGAACCAGCGCGAAACGCTTCAGCATCACAGTGACTCCAGGAATTTGACCAGCGCATCGCGCTCGGTGGCGTTTGCGGCGGCAAAGCGGTCGCGCGCCTTTTGCGCCTCGCCACCATGCCACAGGATAGCCTCGACCAAAGACCGCGCACGGCCGTCGTGCAGATAGAAGGAATTGCCGTTGACCGTTTCGGTGAGGCCGATCCCCCATAGCGGCGGGGTGCGCCACTCATTGCCTGTCGCCTCGCCCACGGCCTGGCCGTCGGCAAGGTCCGGCCCCATGTCGTGCAGCAGGAAATCGGAATAAGGCCAGATCAGCTGGAACGCCTGCGCCCTGTCGGGCGCATCGCGACGGGTGACGAATTTCGGCGTGTGGCAGGCAACGCAGCCGATTTCGTAAAAGACCTTCTTGCCGGCGAGCACATCGGGCGAGGCGAGATCGCGCCGCGCCGGCACCGCCAGGTTCCGCGAATAGAAGGTGACGAGATCCATCACCGGCGCCGGCGCCTCGGCCGGGCCGAGGCGCGCCTGCACGCCGTTGGGCATGGCGAGGCATTTCTCCTGCGCGGCGGTGCAATCCCCCCAGTGTTTCGGCTCCTCGGGTGTCGAGATGCCGATGTCGCCGGCAAAGGCGTCCGCGGCCTGCCGGCGGATCGACGCGGCCTGCGCCTTCCAGCCGAAGCGGCCAAGCGTCAGTTCACCGCTCAGGCCATCACGCACGATGTTCGGCTTGCCGGAGATGCCATCGCCGTCCCTGTCGTCCGGGTCGGCATGGGCCAGAATGTCCGCCGGCGCGATCTGTTCGATCAGGCCAAGGCCGATCATGGGCGGCGTCAGGCGCGGCGACAGCGTGGTGCGCGGATCGAGCGGCCCATAGCCAAGATCGTCTACCGCGTAGGCGGGTTTGCGCAGGGAAATGACGGTGCCGTCCGTCAGCTCCACCTTACGTTCCTGATAGTCGACACGCATGCTGCCCTCGCCCTTGAGGCCAGGGACGGCTAGTTCCTGCAACTGCGTGCCATAGACCGGGTCCGGGAGATTGAGCAGCCTGTGGTCGGCAAGCGCCGCCTTCTCTTCCGCGCTGCTTGCGTCGCGCGCCAGCCGCAGGAACATCGAGGTGGTGCCGGCATCGCCTTGTGGCGGCCGGCCACGGCCATCCTTCAGATGGCAGTTCTGGCAGGCCCGTTCGTTGAACAGGGGCCCGAGTCCGTCCGAGGCCTGCGTCGAGGATGGCGACGACACCCAATTCTTGCGGAAAAGCGCGTTGCCGAGCTTGAAGGTGCCTTCTTCCTCGAAGGTGAGGTTGACTGACGATTGCGAGAAGGAATCACGGCTGACGTCCTTCCGCGAGGTGCCGGCGCCACCTTGCATCAGTTCGAAGGGCTCGGGTTTGGAGAAATCCGTGGTCGGCCTGCTGACGGCGGTGACGCGCGCCTGATCCTTGGCATTGAGGTCGGTGCGCGAAGTGGCGAGGCCGGCGGGTTGAAGGTCGCCGGCGATGGCGGAGGATGTCAGCGCCAGCATGAAAATGATGCCGCGCCGACCAGCCGATATGGCTGGTGTTTTCCGGAGGGGCAGCGGGGCTTTTGCCCGCCGCAAGCGGCGCGGGAAGTCTAAGAGGCGCCGCATTCCCGCATATCCTTAGTCCGCCTCGTCCGCCGATGCGGCGTTGAGCTGGCCGTATTTTTCCTCGCCGATCGAGGCCAGCAGGTCGAGCTGCGTCTCGAGGAAGTCGATATGGCTTTCCTCATCGGTCAGCAGTTCCTCGAACAGTTTCATCGTCACGTAGTCGCCCGCTTCCTCGCAGATTTCGCGCGAGCGCTTGTAAGCAGTGCGCGCGTCATACTCACCGGCAAGGTCGGATTCGAGTACTTCCTTGACGTTCTGGCCGATGCGCAGCGGCGCCAGGGACTGCAGGTTGGGGTGGCCTTCAAGGAAGATGATGCGGGCGACCAGCTTGTCGGCGTGGTGCATCTCCTCGATCGATTCCGCCCGCTCCTTCTTGGCCAGCTTGGCGTATCCCCAATCCTCGAGCAGACGGAAATGCACCCAATACTGGTTGACGGCGCCGAGCTCCAGAAAAAGAGCCTCGTTAAGCCGCTCGATGATCTGTGGTTCGCCTTTCATGGGCTCTGCTCCCGTATTGGACGCGCAGGCCTCTGACGCGATCCAGATGTGAAACGATGTCCACGCCGCTCGCCTGCGAGCGGGCGTGGTAGTTCTCGGTGACCCGAATGATCGTTTCGACCACATTTGGGAAGCAGCCGCAACAGCGGCCACGTTTGTGCATGGCGTGATAGACCTTTGCCGGCACGATGAGCTGCCAGGGATCCTGATCCAGCAGGCCGATGATCGTCTGCTCGATCTCCTTTTCGGTGATGATGTTGCAATGGCAGATCAGCATTTCGTCGCTCTGGCTGACGGCGCCCGTGCGGCGCCGTTTGGCTGCGGATGGCAGGCTTACTTGAACACCTTGTCGGGTGCGTCGAGGCTGTCGGAGCCTTCGAAGGCGATGGCATTGAGCTTCAGCACGCCAACGGCGCGTTCGATCGACTTGGTCTGGTCGATCAATGCGTCGATTGCCGCCTGAACGGTGGCATTGCCCGCGGTATTGCCCTCGGCGATCTGCTGGTCGTAGGCCTCGCCGGCCTCGGCTCGCGCCTTGATCGCTTCCATCTTGGCGACGGTGACATCGAGCTTGTCGGACAGCTCCTTGTCGATTGCCGGATCGGCCGCTTTCACCATGTCGTGCACCGAGGAACCCGAAACGACGGTGCCGTCCAGGCGCGTGTAGCTGGCGAGATAGGCGGCGCGGATGCCGACGGCATCATAGAGATGAGAGTTGTAGGTGTTGTCGGAGAAGCAGTCATGCTCCTCTTCCGGATCGTGCAGCAGCAGGCCGAGCTTCATGCGCTCGCCGGCCAGTTCGCCGTAGGAGAGCGAACCCATGCCGGTGAAGATCACCGAGATGGCGGTGTTCGGCTCGCCATCGACCAGGTTCTTGCGCGCCGCACCGTCTTCCTTCCAGTCGTTGACCATCTTCTGGAGGTCCGAGACCAGAAGGCCGGTCGCCGACTTCAGGTACTCTGCGCGACGGTCGCAATTGCCTCCGGTGCAGTTCTTCAGGTCGTAATCCGTATAGGGACGCTCGCCGGCGCCCGGACCGGTGCCGTGCAGGTCCTGGCCCCAGAGCAGGAATTCGATGGCGTGATAGCCAGTGGCGACGTTGGCCTCGACGCCGCCGGCCTGCTGCAGCGTGCCGGAGAGGAATTCCGGCGAAAGCTTCGAGGCATCGACCTGCTTGCCGTTGATCTCGATCTCCTTGTTGGCGATCACATTGGCCGTATAGAGCGAATTCGCGTCCGACTCGGTGCCGTAGCTCTTGGCGACATAGTCGATCAGGCCTTCGTCCAGCGGCCAGGAATTCACCTCACCTTCCCAGTCATCGACGATCTTGTTGCCGAAGCGGTAGACCTCGGTCTGCTGGTAGGGCACGCGCGATGCCTTCCAGGCGTCGCGGGCGGCATTGAGCGTTTCCGCCGACGGGTTGGCAAGCAGCGCGTCGACCGCCTTGTCGAGCGCCTGCGCCGTGGTCAGCGAATCCTCATATTTGGCAAGCCCGATGTCGGCATAGGTCTTGATGACCGCCTTGGCATCGGTTTCCGCCTTGGCAGGCAGCACGAACACCGCTGCCGTCAGCAGCGCCGTGGCGCCGATCGCCGCCAGCCTGCCGCCATATCGTGCTGTCATTATCGCTCTCCAGTTCCTCGGAAATTTTCTAAGCGGCGCACGCGCCAACCCGCGCCAGGCCACATTCATGCCGTTGGGCGCAAGACATGCCGCGCGATCGCGCGGCTCAGGGAAAAAAGACACCAAAATGCCTCCAATCGAACGGGTTCAAGGCCCAGACATCAAAGGGATGCGCCAATGCGCGGCTTCCTTAAAGCTTCGAGTGCGATGGAAGTCAATGAAAATTACTGGAAAAGCCAATTGAAACAATAGTTTAGAATTATTCTAAACTACGATGGTCAACTTTACGCGCCCGCTGCATCGGCTTTGCGGCCGAACTGTACGATTGACAGTCGCCGTCCCGGGTGCGACCCGCAAACCCTCTCTTGCGGCGGCGTCAGACAATTGCCCCTTGGCGAGACGTCCTAGGATCGATCGGGATCGGAATGCGATGAAGAACGGCGTGGTAATTGTCGGTGCGGGTCATGCGGGCGTGCAGGCGGCCGCCAGTCTGCGCGAGGATGGCTATGATGGCCCGGTGATCCTGGTCGGCGACGAGAACGAACTGCCCTACCACAAGCCGCCGCTCTCGAAGACCTTCATCAAGGATGCCGAAGCCAAGCCTCAACCGCTTCGGGGCGAGGCCTTCTACACCGGCAGCGCCATCGACTACCGGCCTGGGATCCGGATCGAGCGCATCGATGCCGGCCGCCACGGTCTCGACATTGCCGGCGGCGGCGCACTTGCCTTCGACAATCTGATCCTGGCGACCGGATCGCGCCCGCGCGCCCTGCCGCTGCCAGGCTCCGATCTATCGGGCGTGGTGTCGCTGCGCTCGCTGGCCGACGCGCGGCTGATCCGGGAGCTGAGCGCTGAGAGCGAAGATATCGTCATCCTCGGCGGCGGCTTTATCGGGCTGGAAATCGCCGCGACGCTGCGGGCGGCCGGTCGCACCGTGACGGTTGTTGAAGCAGTCGACCGGCTGCTCGGCCGCGCCGTGGCGCCGGTGGTGGCGAGCCATGTCCGGCAAAGGCTGGAAGCGACCGGCGTGCGCATCCTGACCGGAACCTCGATCTCAAGGCTCGAAGGCGAAGACGGCAAGGTCACGGCCGCGATCACCTCGTCTGGCGAAAGGCTGCCGGCGCGCATGGTCGTGGTCGGCATCGGCGCCGTGCCGAATGTCGAACTGGCGCAAGCCGCGGGCCTTGCTGTCGCCAACGGCATCCGCGTCGATCATCAGATGCGCAGTTCGGTGCCGGAGATTCTGGCCATCGGCGACGCCGCCTCGTATCGGCACTGGTTCACCGGCGGCGATGTCAGGCTGGAATCGGTGCAGAACGCCACCGACCAGGCGCGGCTCGCCGCCCGGACAATTACCGGTCACACCGACGCCTATTCAGCGGTGCCATGGTTCTGGTCCGACATTGGCGACATGAAGCTGCAAATGGTAGGCCTGACCGCCGGCGGCGACAGCCATGTCGTGCTCGGCGACCTGCGCGACAACAAATTCTCGATCTACCACTATGCCGGTGACCGGCTGCTCGGCATCGAATCCGTCAACCGCCCCGGCGACCACATGCTTGGCCGCAAGATGCTCAGTGCCGGTTTTTCGCCAACGCCGCAGATGGTGGCCGCAGGCCCGGACGGGCTGAAGGCGGCACTGGCGACATTCCAGAACATGGAGCCAGCCCGTGACGAGCGAATATTTCGGTGAGTTGATCCGCCGCGATCAAGACCGTCAACGGCTTCTGCATCTGCTCCTTGAGGGCGCGTCATCCGAACCGGGTCCCTCGGTTGATGATGGCGATTTCGAAGCACTGCGAAAACGAGCGCAGGTCAAATAGGCACAATCTGCTGGCCGAGACGAGGCGGTATTGGCGACAGGAGTCAATTCAGACGTCCGCGCCGCCCCTCATCCGCCTGCCGGCACCTTCTCCCCGTGTAGTGACAGGGAGAAGGTAAGCGCCGTTCAGGCGGCGCAGACCTCGCGGATCGAGCTTTCCAGAATGTCGAGCGCTTCGTTCATGACCTCGTCCTGGATGGTGATCGGCGCCAGGAAGCGGATGACGTTGCCGTAGACGCCGCAGGTCAGCAGGATCAGGTCCTTGTCGAGCGCTTTCAGGCGGATCGCGTTGGCGATCTCGGCCGACGGCAGGCCCTTCTTGACGTCGTTGAACTCCACCGCGTTCATGAAGCCCAAACCCCTGATGTCGACAATCTCGGGCACGTCGTCACGGATCGACTGCAGACGCTGCTTCAACCGCGCACCCAGCGTGTTGGCGCGATCGCAGAGCTTTTCGTCCTCGATCACATCGAGCACGGCGTGCGCGGCGGCGACGCCGATCGGGCTGCCGCCATAGGTGCCGCCCAGTCCACCGGGGCTGGGCGCGTCCATGATCTCGGCGCGGCCGGTGACGGCCGACAGCGGGAAGCCGCCAGCCAGGCTCTTGGCCATGGTGGTGATGTCGGCGGCCACCTCGTGATGGTCCATGGCGAACATCTTGCCGGTGCGGGCAAAGCCGGTCTGCACTTCGTCGGCGATCAACAGCATGCCGTGCTGGTCGCAGAGCTTGCGCAGCGCCGTCAGCAGTTCACGCGGCGCGTCGTAGAAGCCGCCCTCGCCCTGAACCGGCTCGATGATGATCGCGGCGACGCGGGCCGGATCGACATCCGCCTTGAACAGCTTGTCGAGCGCGGCAAGCGAATCGGCGACCGAGACACCATGCAGTTGCACGGGGAACGGCACGTGGTAGACGTCGCCCGGCATGGCTCCGAAGCCAACCTTGTAGGGCACGACCTTGCCGGTCAGCGCCATGCCCATGAAGGTGCGGCCATGGAAGCCGCCGCCGAAGGCGATGACGGCCTGGCGGCCGGTGGCGTTGCGAGCGATCTTGATGGCGTTCTCCACCGCCTCGGCGCCGGTGGTGACGAAGATGGTCTTCTTCTCGAACTTGCCGGGCAGCATGGCGTTCAACCGTTCGGCCAGCCGCACATAGCTCTCATAGGGCACAACCTGGTGGCAGGTGTGGGTGAAACGGTCGAGCTGCGCCTTGACCGCCTCGATCACCCTGGGATGGCGATGGCCGGTATTGACGACGGCGATGCCCGAGGAGAAGTCGATATAGCGGCGGCCCTCGACATCCCAGATCTCCGAGTTCTCGGCCCGGTCGGCATAGATCTGCGTGGTCATGCCGACGCCGCGCGAAATCGACTGGTTCTTGCGTTCGGAAATGGCGGAGTTCTTCATGATATCCCTCACCGGGTCATCCCTCATCGAGATGGGGCCCGTTCTGTTTGATGCCGTTGAATTCCCTTCTGACCTTATTTCAGATTTTCCTCAAGCCGGCACCATCACAGGGTCGATTGGGCCTGCCTTAACCAGTCCGGCGATAGGCGTACGAGGCCGGTTTCCTTTTTTCCGGGATCGATTATCTTCTGATATCCGCGAGGGGATCGCGATCAGCGACCGGCGCGCGGCCGAGGGGAGCCATGAGCAGCAACGCGACATCGTCCGTCTCGCCGCCATCCGCTAAAACTCCCAACCTTTTGTCTTGTCCAGCCGCTTCGATTCTCGCCTGCACGGCCCTGGCGCTGCTCGCCGGTTGCCAGAAGCAGGAGGCGGCGGAAAAGAAGCTGCCGGTCATGGTGCGCACCGAAACGGTGGCGATGGCCGATTATGCGCCGAGAACCTCGCTGACCGGGGTGATCGCGGCGCGTACGTTGAACAATCTTTCGTTCCGGGTTGGCGGACGCGTCGCGGAGCGGCTTGTCGATGTCGGCCAGCATATCGATCAGGGGACGGTGCTTGCGCGTATCGATCCGCAGGAGCAGGAGTCCGATTTGCGCTCCGCGCAGGCCGATCTCGATGCCGCGCAGGCACAATTGACACAGGCCGCGGCCACGTTCGAGCGGCAAAAGACGCTGCTTGCCCAGGGCTTCACCACCAGGCGCGATTATGACGCGGCCGACCAGGCGCTGAAAGTCGCGCAAGGCAGCGTCGACGCCGCGCGGAGCGCATTCGCCAATGCCCAGCAGAATCTGTCCTTCACCGAACTCAAGGCCGGTGCGGCAGGCGTTATTACCGCACGCCAGGTCGAAACCGGCCAGGTGGTGCAGGCGGCGCAGACCGTCTTCACCGTCGCCGAGGACGGCGACCGCGACGCGGTGTTCAACGTGCAGGAGACGCTGGTCGCCAAAACGCCGGCTTCACCGGCGGTAACGATCACGCTGTTGTCCGACCCGCAGGTCCGCGCGACGGGCAAGGTGCGCGAAATCTCGCCGGCAGTCGACCCGGCTTCGGGCTCGATCAGGGTCAAGGTCGCCATTCCCGACACGCCGGCCGGGATGCCGCTGGGGGCGGCCGTCATCGGCTCGGTCGGCGCCAAGCCGGCGAAGGCGATCCTGTTGCCCTGGCAGGCCTTGACATCGAGCGCTGGTAAGCCGGCGGTCTGGATCGTCGATCCCGCGACCAAGGCGGTGACGGCGGCGCCGGTCGAGGTACTGGCGTTCGATTCGGGTACCGTCGTCATCGCCGAGGGCCTGAACGAAGGCCAGAGCGTCGTTACATCAGGCGGGCAATTGCTCAGCCCCGGCCAGACGGTCGAGATATCGGGAGCAGGGCAATGAAGCGGCTGCTACCCGTCCTGCTTGGCCTTGCCGCGCTTTCCGCCTGTTCGAAATCGGACGAAAAACCGCCGCAAATCGTCCGACCGGTGCTGTCGGTCGTGGTCGAGCCGCGCACCACGCAGACTTTCGGTTTCGCCGGCTCGGTCGAGCCACAGGTCAGCGCCGATCTTGCCTTCCGCCTGCTCGGCCGCGTCGTCTCGCGCGACGTCAAGGTCGGCGACACCGTCAGCAAGGGCACGACGATCGCCGCACTCGACCCAACCGCGCTGGAGCTGGCAGTCCAGGCTGCCAAGGCCGAACTCTCCAATGCCGAGGCGCAATTCGCCAATGCCGCCGCCAGCGAGGAACGCCAGCGCCAGTTGCTGACCTCTGCCAATACGCCGCAGTCGGTCTTCGACGCAGCGCAGCAGGCACGCAAAGCCGCGGAAGCCAGTGTCGAGCGGGCCAAGGCTTCGCTGGCGAAATCGCAGGAGCAGCTCGGTTATGCCAGGCTGTTTTCTGATTTCGACGGCGTCGTCACCGCCGTCGGCGCCGAAGTTGGCCAGACGGTTTCGCCCGGGCAGACCATCGTCACCGTGGCGCGTTCGGACCTGCGCGAGGCAGTGGTCGACATTCCCGACCGGTTGACCGGCGATCTTTCGGCCGGCACGCCGTTCCAGGTCATCCTGCAGTCGCTGCCGACGATCCAGACCGAGGCCAAGCTGCGCGAGATCGCCCCCCAATCCGAGGGCTCGACCCGCACACGGCGCGTCAAGCTGACGCTCACCGATCCGCCGCAAGCCTTCAGGCTCGGCTCGACGGTGACGGCGACCCGGATGACCAAGGTCGTGCCGACGATCGAACTGCCCATTTCGGCGCTGCTAGAAAAGAACGGCTCCGAAAAAGTGTGGATCGTCGATCCAAAGACGTCGAGCGTGAGCGCGCACGACATCAAGGTCGCGTCGAAGAATGGCGGCACCTTTACCGTGGCGGATGGACTGGACGCCGGCATGCGCGTCGTCACCGCCGGCGTTCACAGCCTCGTCGACGGCCAGAAAGTGAAAGTGCTCGAGGGAGGGGCCTCATGAAGGGCTTCAACCTCTCCGACTGGGCGCTCAACCACCGCTCGCTGGTCTGGTATTTCATGCTGGTCTTCGTGGTGGCCGGCATCTTCTCCTACCTCAATCTCGGCCGCGAGGAAGATCCCAACTTCACCATCAAGACGATGATCATCCAGGCCAACTGGCCGGGCGCTTCGGTCAAGGAGACCGTGCAGCAGGTGACCGATCGCATCGAGAAAAAGCTCGAGGAACTCGACAGCCTCGACTACACCAAGTCGGTGACGACAGCCGGCCAGACTGTCATCTTCGTCAACCTGAAGGACACCACCAAGGCGCGCGACGTCGCGCCGAACTGGCTTCAGGTGCGCAACATGGTCAACGACATCAAGGCGCAGTTTCCGCAAGGCGTGCAGGGACCGTTCTTCAACGACCGCTTCGGTGACGTCTACGGCAACATCTATGCCTTCACCGCCGACGGGCTGACGCCACGCCAATTGCGCGACTATGTGGAGGATGTGCGAACCAAGATCCTGACCGTGCCCAATGCCGGCAAGGTCGATCTGGTCGGTGCGCAGGACGAGGCGATCTATCTCGAATTCTCGACCCGCCAGATCGCCGCGCTTGGCCTCAACCAGCAGCAAATCGTGGCCAGCCTGCAAGCGCAGAACGCGATCACGCCGTCCGGCGTCATCCAGTCCGGGCCGGAGCGCATCAGCGTGCGCGTCGGCGGCCAGTTCGCCTCCGAGGAGAGCCTGCGCGCCATCAATCTGCGCGTCAACGACCGGTTCTTCCGGCTGAGCGACGTGGCGACGATCACGCGCGGTTATGCCGACCCCCCGACAGCCCTGTTCCGCTTCAACGGCCAGGATGCGATCGGGCTTGCCATCGGCATGAAGCCCAACGCCAATCTGCTCAAGTTCGGCGAAGCGCTGCATGAGGAGATGGACAAGGTGCTGGCCGACCTTCCGGTCGGCGTCGGCGTGCATCTGGTCGCCGACCAGCCCGTCATCGTCGAGGAGGCCGTCTCAGGCTTCACGCGTGCGCTGTTCGAGGCGGTGGCGATCGTGCTTGCCGTCTCCTTCATCAGCCTCGGCATGCGCGCCGGCTTCGTCGTCGCGCTGTCGATCCCGCTGGTGCTGGCCATCACCTTCACCGTCATGGAGTATCTGGGCATATCGCTGCAGCGCATTTCACTCGGCGCGCTGATCATCGCGCTCGGGCTGCTGGTCGACGATGCGATGATCGCGGTCGAAATGATGGTGGCGCGGCTGGAGGTTGGCGACACCCTGCGCAGGGCGGCGACCTATGTCTACACCTCGACCGCCTTCCCGATGCTGACCGGCACGCTGGTGACGGTCGCCGGCTTCATCCCGATCGGCCTCAACTCGAGCGCGGCAGGCGAGTACACCTTCACGCTGTTCGTCGTCATCGCGGTGTCGCTCTTGGTGTCATGGATCGTGGCGGTGCTGTTCGCGCCGCTGCTTGGCGTCACCATCCTGCCCGCGACGATGAAGGAGAAGCACCACGACCAGCCGGGCCGCTTCACGTCGCTGTTCCGGCGCGTGCTTGTCGGCTCGGTGCGACATCATTGGCTGACGATCATCGTGACCGTGCTGCTGTTCGCTGGCTCGATCGCCGGCTTCGGGCTCGTCCAGCAACAGTTCTTCCCGCCTTCCGACCGGCCGGAACTGATCGTCGACTGGAACCTGCCGCAGAACTCCTCGATCACCGAGACGCGCGACCAGATGGACCGCTTCGAACAGCGGGCGCTGGTCGGCAATCCCGACATCGACCACTTCTCCTCCTATATCGGCCAGGGCGCGGTGCGCTTCGTGCTGGCCTATGACGTGCAGCCCGCCAATCCCTATTTCGGCCAGACCGTGATCGTCACCAAGAGCATCGAGGCGCGCAACCGGGTGAAGCCGGCGCTCGAGAAGCTGCTGCGCGCCGAATTCGTCGGCACCGACGCCTTCGTCAAGCCGCTCGAGCTTGGGCCACCGGTCGGGCGCCCGGTGCAATATCGCGTCGGCGGCCCTGACATCCAGACGGTGCGGGAACTGGCGCAGCAATTCGCCGGCATCATCTCGGCCAATCCGAAACTTGCCGCACCCACCTTCGACTGGAACGAACCACAGCGCGTGCTGAGGGTCGATGTGCTGCAGGACAAGGCGCGCCAGCTCGGCATCACCTCCTCCGATATCGCCAGCACGCTGAACAGCACGGTGGGCGGATCGACGATCACCCAGGTGCGTGACGCGACCTACCTGATCAATGTCGTGGCCCGTTCGCGCGGGGCCGAGCGCGGCTCGATCGAGACGCTGCAGAACATCCAGCTGCCGACGGGCAATGGCGAGGCTATCCCGCTCGCGGCGGTTGCCAATTTCCGCTACGATCTGGAGCAGCCGACGGTGTGGCGGCGTGACCGCATCCCGACCATCACCGTGCGCGCCGGCCTGGTTGGCGACGTGCTGCCGGCGACCGTCGTCAACGAGCTGAAACCGTCGGTCGACGCCTTCATCACCAAGCTGCCGCCCGGCTATTCGGTCGAGACCGCCGGCTCCGTCGAGGAAAGCGCCAAGAGCCAGGGGCCGATCGCCGCCGTCGTGCCGCTGATGCTGTTCGTGATGGCGACCATCCTGATGGTGCAGTTGCAGAGCTTCCAGCGCCTGTTCCTGGTGGTGGCGGTGGCGCCGCTCGGGCTGATCGGCGTGGTGGCGGCACTGGTGCCGAGCGGCGCGCCGCTCGGCTTCGTCGCCATCCTCGGCGTGCTGGCGCTGATCGGCATCCTGATCCGCAACTCGGTCATCCTGATCGTGCAGATCGAGGATCTTGTCGTCGAAGGCAAGGATCGCTGGGCCGCCGTGATCGAGGCCACCGAGCACCGCATGCGGCCGATCGCACTGACCGCCGCCGCCGCCAGCCTGGCGCTGATCCCGATCGCCCGCGAAGTGTTCTGGGGGCCGATGGCCTATGCCATGATGGGCGGCATCATCGCCGGCACGGCGATCACGCTGCTGTTCCTGCCGGCGCTTTATGTGACATGGTTCAGGATCAAGGAGCCGAAGCAAGGGGACAACCCATCCGTTCCGGAGAACGGCGAACTGGCGCAAGGTTCGACTTAAGATCCTGCAGTATCACTCGTTATCGTTGGACGGCACGGGGAGTGATTTGGCGCGCTGCCAAGGCGCCGATTTGGAACTGCGCCAAGCATGCCAACCTTTCGGCAAATCGGCCAACGCCAAGATGCTTTCATCCCGCCGAACCACCTCCTGCAGGCCGACGAGCATTATCTCACGTTCGTTCCGATCTCGAGTGTCGCTGCTGTGAAACTGCCAGCTGCCACCTTCTTCGTTGTAGATGTCGTCGTCGTCAGCTTCATGCACGACGTATGCGATCCAATCGTCAGATTTGAATATACTCTTGTCCGATAGCACCGCGACATTGGGTGGATCTGCAAACTTCCATTCCCCCATGGAATTGCCCGGTTGGTCTGTGCACAGGAAGAGCGAATTCAGGCGGTTCTTACAAACCCGTCGCTGGCTCGCAGCAGGTTGCGCGTATAATCCTTGGTCACACGGCGCTCGACCAGATCGTTCGCCACCAGATTTTCCACTGCCTCGCCGCCCTGCATCACCATCAGCCGCTCGCACATATGGGTGATGATGGCGAGGTCGTGGCTGACCATCAGGAAGGTCAGCTTGCGCCGCCGCCGGACTTCCTCCAGCAGGTTGAGCACTTCCGCCTGCACGGAGGCGTCGAGCGCCGAGGTCGGCTCGTCTAGCAGCAGGATCGAGGGCTCGAGGATCAGCGCGCGGGCGATCGCGACACGCTGGCGCTGGCCGCCCGAGAGCTGGTGCGCGTAACGGAAGCGAAAACCGTTGCCGAGGCCGACCTCGTCGAGCGCGCGCTCGATGCGCTTTTCGCCGTCGGCAAAGCCGTGGATGGCGAGCGGCTCCTGCAGCAGGCGGTCGACCGTCTGGCGCGGGTGCAGCGACCCATACGGATCCTGGAAGACCATCTGCACTTCGCGGTAAAAGGCCTTATCGCGGCGCGCGCCGAGCGTCTTGCCGTTGACGGCGATGCTGCCCGAGGCGACCGGCGCGAGACCGGCGATGGCTCGCAGCAATGTCGATTTGCCGGAACCGGATTCACCGACCAGGCCGAAGGATTCGCCCGGCTGCACGTCGAGACTGACGCCCTTCAGCGCGCGAAAGCGGTCGAAGATCACCTCCAGCGTGTCGACGGCGATCGCTGATGTCATGCCGCCCACTCCGGCTTGCGGTCGAGCACCGGCAGGGGATGGCGGTCGGCGCCGATCTTGGGCATGCAGTTGAGCAGGCCGCGCGTATAGGGATGCTGGGCCTGGCTGAGTTCCGAGGCCCTGAGCTGCTCGACCACCTTGCCGGCATACATGACGATGACGCGGTCGCAGAAGGAGGAAACCAGGCGCAGATCGTGCGAGATGAAGACCAGTCCCATGCCCCGCTCCGCGACCAGCCGGTCGAGGATACCGAGCACATCGAGCTGCACGGTGACGTCGAGCGCCGAGGTCGGCTCGTCGGCGATCATCATTTCCGGCCCGGCGATCAGCATCATGGCGATCATGGCGCGCTGGCCCATGCCGCCCGACACTTCGTGCGGGTGCAGGTCGAAGACGCGTTTGGGATCGCGGATCTGCACCGCCTCGAGCATGGCCAGCGCGCGCTCGCGCGCCTCGGCCTTGCCGACCTTTTCGTGCGTGCGCAGCGTCTCGACGATCTGGCGGCCGATGCTCATCACCGGGTCGAGCGAATATTTCGGATCCTGCAGGATCATGGCGATGCGGTTGCCTCGCAACGCGCGGCGTTGGCGTGGCGAGATGCCGAGCAGGTCGATGCCGTCGAAGGTCAATTTGTTGGCCGATATCCGGGCCTGCGGCGGCGTCAGACCCATGATGGCGCGGCCCGTCTGCGACTTGCCCGAGCCGGACTCGCCGACGATGCCGAGCCGTTCGCGGCCAAGCGAAAAGGAAACGCCGCGCACCGCCTCGATCATGCCCGTGCGGGTCGGAAAGGTGACCCGCAGATCATCCACCTCAAGCAGTGTCCCAGTTCGGCCGTTCATTGGTCACCACTACGGGGATCGAGCGCGTCACGCAGGCCGTCGCCGAGCAGGTTGAAACCGAGGCTGACGATCAGGATGGCGAAGCCCGGCGCACCGGCCACCCACCATTGGTCGAGGATGAACCGGCGGCCCGAAGCGATCATGGTGCCCCATTCCGGCAGCGGCGGCTGCGCGCCAAGGCCGAGGAAGCCGAGGCCCGCGGCCGTCAGGATGATGCCGGCCATGTCGAGCGTCACGCGGATGATCAGCGAGGAGATGCACAGCGGCATGATGTGGCGCAACACGATGCGGAAGGGAGAGGCGCCCATCAGTTGCACCGCCTTGATGTAGTCCGAGTTGCGCACGGTGAGCGTCTCGGCACGCGCGATGCGGGCATAGGGCGGCCAGGAGGTGATGGCGATCGCCAGCACGGCATTCTCGATGCCGGGGCCAAGGGCGGCGACGAAGGCCAGCGCCAGCACCAGCTTGGGGAAGGCAAGGAAAATGTCGGTGATGCGCATCAGGATCGCGTCGGTCCAGCCGCCGGCATAGCCGGCGACGGTGCCGACCAGAAGCCCGATGGGTGCGGCGATGATGGCGACCAGGACGACGACATAAAGCGTCCAGCGCGAGCCGTAGAGGATGCGCGAATAGATGTCGCGGCCGAGGTCGTCGGTGCCGAACCAGTGCTGCGCACTCGGCGCCAGCAGCCGCGCGTTCTTCAGGTCGCCGAAGGTCGGCGAATACGGCGCCAGCACACCGGCAAGGGCGGCGACGAGCAGCAAGGCGATGATGATCAGCAGGCCGACAAAGGCCAGACGATTGGCGGAAAAGCGCCGCCAGGCGACATAGGCGCGACCGAGCCTTGCCTGCATGCGCGATGCCGGCCGCTCCGACAACAACCATTCGCGACGGGAGAAGGGGCGGGCATCGGAGACGGTCATGACGATGCCTCTTGAAGCCGTCGACCCCCACTCCGGTCTGCTTCGCAGACCACCTCTGCGCCGCTCGACGGGGGAGAGGAAAGGCGCCAGGCGTGGGGCTGCCTTTTCCTCTCCCCCGGACAGGGGGAGAGGTGGCCCGAAGGGCCGGAGTGGGGGTGATTTGCCGCAGCCAAGCCCGAAAGCGCGATACCTCTGCTCATCCTGTCTTCGTCCTCGGGTCGAGCACGCGGTAGAGAAGATCGGACAGGAGGTTGATGCCGATGAACACCGAGCCGATGACGATGGTGCCGCCGAGCACGGCGTTCATGTCGGCGTTCTGCAGCGAGTTGGTGATGTAGAGGCCGATGCCCGGCCAGGAGAAGACGGTCTCGGTCAGCACCGAGCCCTCGAGCAGCCCGGCATAGGAGAGCGCGATCACGGTGACCATCGGCACGGCGGCATTGCGCAGCGCGTGGCCCCAGATGATGCGGGTTCCCGACAGGCCCTTGGCGCGCGCCGCGACGACATATTCCTGGGCGAGTTCATTGAGCATGAACGAGCGCGTCATGCGGCTGATATAGGCGAGCGAGAAATAGCCGAGCAGCGAGGCCGGCAGGATGATGTGCCGGAAGGCGTCGTAGAAGACATCCCACTGTCCCTGCATCGCGGAGTCGAGCAGGTAGAAACCGGTGACCGGCGTGAAAGTGTATTCGTAGACCACGTCGAGCCGTGCCGGGAAGGCCACCCATTGCAGCTTGGCGTAGAACAGCACCAGGGCCAGCAGGCCCAGCCAGAAGATGGGCACGGAATAGCCGATCAGGCCGATGATGCGCACAATCTGATCGACGAGGCTGCCGCGTTTGACCGCGGCCAGCACTCCGAGCGGCACACCGAACAGCGCGCCGATCAGTGTCCCCAATGTCGCCAGTTCCGTCGTTGCGGGAAGAGCGCGGCGGATGTCGGTCATGACGGGATTGGTGGTCAGCACGGAGATGCCGAAATCGCCGCTCAGCGCATGTTTCACATAGATGTAGAACTGCTCGATCAACGGCAGGTCGAGGCCCATCTCGCGGCGCGTTCGCTCCACGACATTGGCGGGTGCCCGGTCGCCGAGCACGGCCAGCACCGGGTCGATCGGGATGACGCGGCCAATGAAGAAAGTGACCGCGAGAAGACCGAGATAGGTCGTCACCGCAATGACCAGGAAGCGGCCAAGCGATGATGCAAGGGCGACGGCGCGGGCGCTGCCGCGCCCGCTTTCGTTTTCAATCGTGCTCATGCGGCGTGTCCGCGAACACTATTCCTTGGAGACCGGCCCGACGAAGTTGGTGTCGAAGCTCGGACCGAGCGCGAAGCCCTTGAGGTTCTTGCGCAGACCGGCAACTTCCAGCTGCTGGTGGATGATGACGAACGGGCTGGTGTCGAGAATCTTCTTCTCGAGATCCTTGTACATATCGGCGCGCTTGCCCGAGTCCTTCTCGAGCAGGGCTGCTTCCGTTTGCTTGGTCAGATCCGGAATGTCCCAGCTGTTGCGCCAGGCGAGCGTGTGGGACTTGCCGGCATCCGAATTGTCCGGGTTCGAGGCAAAGGTTTGCGCGTTGGAGTTCGGATCGAAATAATCCTGGCCCCAATTGCCGATATAGATGTCGTGGTTGCGGGCGCGGTATTTGGTCAGCGTCTGCTTGCCGTCGCCAGGGATGATCTCCAGCTTGATGCCGGCCTGTCCGAGCGTCTGCTGGATGGATTCCGCCATGCCGGTGGTCGGCTGGCCGGTGCGCACGTCCATGGTGACGCTGAAGCCGTCCGCCAAGCCAGCCTTGGCCAGCAATTCCTTGGCCTTGGCGACGTCGAGCTTGAAGGGGTTTTCGTCGAGTTCGCCCAGCACGCCCTTGGGCAGGAAGGTCTGGTGGATCTCGCCGATGCCCTTGAGGATGGTCGAACCCAGCGCATCATAGTCGACCAGATATTTGAAGGCCTGACGCACCTCGGGTTTGGCGAGGTTCGGGTTCTTCTGGTTGAGGCTGATGTAGTAGACGGTGCCCTTGGGCGCGCTGGTCGAGGTGAGGTCGGCGTTCTTGGCGATGGCGTCGAGGTCGTTCGGTTCGAGGTTGCGGGCAACGTCGATATCGCCGGCCTCGAGCGCCAGGCGTTGCGCCGAGCTTTCCTTCATGTTGCGGTAGATGACGCGGGCAAGCTTGGCCTTCTCGCCGTAGTAATTGTCGTTGCGTTCCAGGACGACGGCCTCGTTGGCACGCCATTCGCGCAGCTTGAAGGCGCCCGAGCCGGCATAGCCTGTCTTCAGCCAGGCGTTGCCGAAGTCGTTGTCCCATTTGTAGTCGGCGCTCGGCGTGACCGCCGCGACATGTTCCTTGACCAGCTTGGCGTCGACAACGGAGGCAACGGTGGCCGACAGGCAGTTCAACACGAAACTTGGCGCATAGGCCTTGTCGACGGTGAACTGGAAGGTGGTGTCGTCGACCGCCTTGGCCTTTTCGGTGACGTTGTCGCCGCTAATGCCGAACTGGCCGATGATGAAGGCGGGGCTCTTGTCCAGCTTGACGGCGCGCTCGAACGACCAGGCGACGTCGGCGGCGGTGATCGGGTTGCCTGAGGCGAATTTCAGGCCCGGCTTGAGCTTGAACGTATAGGTCAGGCCATCGTCGGAGACGGTCCAGCTTGCGGCGAGATCTGGCTTGACCTTGGAGGTGTCGCTGAGGTCGAGGCGGACAAGAAGATCATAGGTGTTGCCGGTGACCTCGGCGGTCGACAGCTCGAACGCCTCGCCCGGATCCATCGAGATGATGTCGTCGATGGCAAAACCTTCGACAAGCGTGTCGGCGGGGGTGACCGCGCCAGCCGGCGCTCCGGCCAGAAGCAGCGCCGACATGGCGGCGCCCGCCAGCAAGATGCGGGATCGTAGAGCAAGCTTTTCCATCATCATGATGATTGTTCCCTGTTTTGTTGTTTGTTGACCTGAGTTCCCGGCTCAGGGTTGAGGTGTTCTTTCAGGGCTCCAATGAAAGCCCTTGACCCGCTACCGTCGTGGTTTTTGTCCAGTTGGTCAACACCTTATCCGGCGACTCCCGGCCCGGCAACGAGGATTTGCGAGACGGCCTCAGTGGATCAGAATACACAGCGGCGTGTCCACGCATGCGCCGGCCAAATGATGCCGGGGATCGGGAAAAATCTGCTAAAATTCGAAGCTATTTCAGCGCGGCGACCAGGCCGGCATCGGGAAAACAGGTGGCGGCCTGACCATTCTTTTCCTGCCATCTGCCGATCGAGCGGCGGGTCTTGAAGCCGGGCAGGCCGTCGGCGCTGCCAACATCATAGCCCTTGGCTTCCAGTGCCCCTTGCAAGGCGGCGATGTCGGAGCGGTGGAGATCGCCGACCGGACCCCAGCTACCGGAAAAATTCTGATCGCCATGGGCGATGCGGTCGGCGCCATGGCCGATGAACAGCGCGTAGAGGTCGCTGGTGTTGTATTGTTTCAGCACGTAGAAATTGGGAGTCGCGATGAAGGCTGGGCCGCTGCGCCCGGCCGGCATCAGCAGGAAACCTTCCGCCTTCAGCTCGCTCGCCGGGAAGGCTTTACCGCCGACGCGCTCAATGCCCATGGCGGCCCATTGCGAGATCTTTTTGCCCTGGTCCGGGCCCTCCAGCGAACAGGAGACGCTCTGAGGCACGGTCACCTCGAAACCCCAGCCGCGTCCCCTCACCCAGCCATAATGGACAAGATAATTGGCGATCGAGGCCAGCACGTCGGGCGTCGAATTCCAGATGTCGACGCGGCCGTCGCCGTCGAAATCGACGGCATGCTTGAGGAAAGAGGTCGGCATGAATTGCGGCTGGCCGAGCGCCCCGGCCCAGGACGATTTCATCGCGCCGACCGGGGCCAGCCCGCGCTGGACGATTTCCAGCGCCGCCAGCAGTTCCGTGCGGAAGAAATCCTTTTTCGTCGACATGAACGCCTTGGTGCCCAGCACTTCGAAGGCGTCGTAGGGCATCTTCGCCGCGCCGAAGCCGGTCTCGCGGCCCCAGATCGCCAGAAGGATTTCGCCCGGCACGCCATAGCGCTTTTCGATCGCGGCAAGCGTGCGGGCATTGGCGGCCTCGCGGGTGCGTCCGCCCGACGTCACCGCACGAACCGTCTTCTCGGCAAAATAGGCGCCGGGCGAACCGAACTCGGCCTGGTGCTGCTTCTGCGGCGTCTTCGGCTTCTCGCCTGGCATGAGAAGGTCGGGGAGATTGACATTGGGCTTGATGCCGTTGAACGCGGCGTCGAACGTGTTTTTGGAAATGCCTTTCGCCTTGGCGTCGGGCCAGAGATCGGTTTGGAGCCAGGCGCTGAACTGGTCGTCGATCTTGGCTGCGGAGGCGGGGGCGGCGAAGAGCAACGCGGACAGGGTCACCAGCAAGAACACAAAACAGATCTTGCGAAAGCAACGCTCCGTGGCGTGCAGCACCAGCTTCGAAAGATGCGTGACAATCATCGTGCGCATCCTCCCCGCAATCGTGTCAAAACGCCGTTCGCGAGCGCAGCGCCGCGGCCAGCGTGCCTTCGTCGAGATAGTCGAGTTCACCGCCGACCGGTACGCCGTGCGCCAGCCGCGTTATCTTGACCTCGAAGCCGGAGAGCTGATCGGTGAGGTAGTGCGCGGTGGTCTGGCCCTCGACCGTCGCGTTGACCGCGAGGATGAGTTCCTTGACCTCGCCGCCAGCTATGCGGTCGATCAGCGAGCGGATGTTGAGCTGATCGGGGCCGATGCCGTCGAGCGGCGACAGCGTGCCGCCAAGCACGTGGTAACGCACATTCATCGCCGCCGCCCGCTCCAGTGCCCAGAGATCCGAGACGTCCTCGACGACGATCAAGGTGGCGGCATCGCGGCGTGGATCGGTACAGATCATGCAAGGATCCGAGGTGTCAACATTGCCGCAGGTGGAGCAGATGCGCACCTTGTCGGCGGCCTCGCCCATGGCGGCAGCGAGCGGCGACAGCAACTGTTCCTTCTTCTTGATCAGGTGCAGTGCCGCGCGCCTGGCCGAACGGGGGCCAAGCCCCGGCACCTTGGCCAGGAGTTGGATCAGGCGTTCGATCTCGGGACCGGCGATTCGCTTGGACATCGCCCTGATCTAGGATTTTTCAGAGCGCTTTGAAACATCCGGCGTCCGCGAATGTCCCGCCATCCTGCCATTGCGGGTTTGCGACACGCATCAGTTGGTTTCGAGCGGGCGGCCCTGGCTGACGATCATCGCGCCGATCGCGTCGGTGTTTTCAGGCGTCGACTGGAACCCCATCGACGCTTCCTGCGGCTCGCCCTCAACCGAGGAGATCACCCTCTTGTTCGAGGTTCCGCCGGTCAAGGTTCCGCCGAAACGGGCGACATCCGGCTCCTCCATCGGCTCCTGCATGGCGACCAGTGTCGGCTTCGCCGAGACGCGTGCGGACTTTGCCGTCGGCGCCGCGGACGCAGTGACATAGGTCTCCTGGGCCGCAGCGGTGCGGGCGGTTGCCGTCTTCCCGGGGCGTGCCGGCTCCGCCGCGGCGGTCATGTAGACCTGCTGGACTGGAGCGATGCGAGCGGATGTCTTGGCCGCAGGTACGGGCTCGGCGGAAGCGACGCGCACCGCAGGCACGCCTGGCAAGGCGGCTGGCTGCTCGGCCGAGGCAATGGCAACCGTCGGTTCATCCGGCAGCGGCTGCCAGTTGCGGCCGCGCTTTTCGTAGAAGGCATTGCCGCCGGCAACCATGGTGTAGTGCATGTTCTTGTAGGGGAAGCGCAGACCGGCGGTGTGGAAATACATCGTGTTCTTGAGCTTGGCCTTGCGCTCGCCCTTGAGCACGGCGTCGGCGGCCTCCTCGACATCGGGCATTGCGCGCGAATTCATCGGCCTGGTCATGACGCCCGGCGCGAACTGCCCGGGTTCACCCACCACTTGGCAGATGGTGCTGCCGTGGTTGCCCGAGCGCAGCCGGTTCATCACCACCGTGCCGACGGCGATCATGCCATCGCGGCTCGACCGGTTGGATTCGAAGAACATCGCCCGTTCGAGGCATTCCCTGTCCTTCGGCGTGTGACTGTAGGCGCGCGAACTTAGGAAACTCGGCGTGATGGCGTCGGTCAGGCTCGCAACCGACATGCCGTGCGAGGTGGTCTGGCTGCAAGCGGCCAAGAAAAGGGGAGACGTGACGACGCCGAGCAACAGCGGCGTCTTCCATCGCGTGGCGATCAACAGGTAACCCTCTCACTTCAATGCCCGCCCCCAGGCTGCGGCAAGAATGAGACACTTTCGGGCAAAATGATGGCCAAAACGTTATTAACGGCAGACTGTTGCCGAATTGACACAAATTGAGGCTTTCCAGATAGATCGAGCCGTCGTTTCACACAGACGATGACCGCTCTCTCTTCGTTTCGCCGCAATTCCCTTGGGGAAACGCTATGCGCCTTTCGCGGGAAAGCCTATCGCCCGGCGGCGATTGCCGCCGACCGACCGGGTTCGACCTCTTCGACCTTCTCTGAAAACAGGCCCCGTCCGAGAAACAGCGCCCGCGCCTCCCTGGCCGCCGGCGCGATCTTGCCTGGCCAGTCGCTGTCGATGAACTCGGCCTTGGTGAAATCAGGATTCGTTTCGGAGGCCGCCTCCAGGAATTCGGCGATTTCCAGCAGGATCGCGCGTTCGTCCTTCGAAAGCGCCGACGTGCCGGCCTCGATCGACGGGCGGTGCACGAAATCCTCGAAGAGATTGAAGTAGCCCTTGATGCCGACGAGATCGACGCCGGCATCGCAATCGGCGAGGATTTCCAGAATCTCGTAGATCCTGTTGCGGATACGCTGCTCGATCAGTCTTTCGGACGGCTCATCGATCATGGCGCACCGAGCGCTAGAAAGGCAGTTTCATTCCTGGCGGGATGGGCAGGCCAGCGGTCAGCGCCTTGGTCTTTTCCTGCATGATCTGCTCGACCTTGGCCTTGGCGTCATTGTGCGCGGCAAGAATCAGATCCTCGAGGATTTCGACCTCGTCTTCCTTGAATAAGGACGGGTCGATCTTCAGCGACTTGATGTCGAACTTTCCGCTCAAAATGATGCTGACCAGGCCGCCGCCAGCCTGACCGACGGCTTCGACCGTGGCGATCTCATCCTGCATGGCCTGGAACTTGGCCTGCATTTCCTTCGCCTTGCCCATCAGGCCGAGAAGATCTTTCATGGTCCGATCCTTTGCGGATTAGTGCTGGATATCAGGGTTCGTCGTCATCGGCCGGCGGCTCGACCGGCATTTCGGCCTCGCTCGCTTCGGCGTCCGGCGTGTCGGGAATGCGCACATCGATGATCTTGGCGCCGGGAAAGCGGCTCAGGAAGGCGGCGACTGTCGGGTCGTTCCTGGCATCGAGGAAAGCGTTTTCACGCTTCGTCGATTCCATTTCGGCCAGCGTCTGGCCGCCCTCCTCCTTAGACAGCGACACCAGCCAGCTGCGGCCGGTCCAGGCGCGCAGTTTCGTCGTCAGTTCGTTGAGCAGCATCTTGGGCGCATCGTCGGTCAGGCCGACGTCGATGCGGCCAGGTTCGATGCGCACCAGACGGATGCAGCGCTTGACCAGCACCTTGAAGGCGACGTCGCGCTGAGCGTCGGCAAGGGCAACGATGTCGGCCAGCGATTTCAGCGGTACGGCTTGCGTCTCCGGCGCCGGCTGCGGGGGCGCGACGAAGGCGGCCGGAGCGGGCGTGGCCTCGACCAGCCGCATGGTCTGTGCGCCGCCCGAGCCGCCAGGCATGCGCGCCTGCGCCACGGCGCTGGCGCCATTGCCGCCAGCACCGCCATTGCCGGGGTTCACGGGCGCGCCGTTCGGGCGTGGCGCGGCGCCGGTTGCCGAGGCGCCGCTCTCCAGCGATCTCAGCGCCTCGTCCAATGTCGGCAGATCGGCGGCGTGCGCCAGCCGGATCAGCACCATTTCGGCGGCACTGACCGGCCGGTTGGAGGACTGTACCTCGGGAATGCCCTTGAGCAGCATCTGCCAGGTCCGCGACAGCACGCGCACCGACAGCGCCCTGGCGAAATCGGCGCCGCGCTGGCGCTCGTCCTGCGACAGCGAGGCATCGTCCATCGCGGTCGGCACGAAGCGCAGCCGGGTGACGAGATGGTTGAACTCGGCCAGATCGGTGAGTACGGCGGCCGGATCGGCGCCGGTGTCGTATTGCGCGCGGAATTCGCCGAGCGCCGCCGCCACATCGCCTTTCATCACATGTTCGAACAGATCGACGATGCGGGCGCGGTCGGCCAGGCCCAGCATGGCGCGCACGGCCTCGGCGCTGACCGAGCCGGCGCCATGGGCGATCGCCTGGTCGAGAATGGAGAGCGAATCGCGGGCGGAACCTTCCGCCGCGCGCGCGATCATCGCCAGAGCGTCGTCGTCGACCGAAATGCCTTCCTTGCCGGCGATCGAGGAGAGATGCGCGACCAGCGCACCGGCGTCGATGCGCCTGAGATCAAAACGCTGGCAGCGCGACAGGACGGTAATCGGAACCTTGCGGATCTCGGTGGTGGCGAAGATGAATTTGACGTGCGGCGGCGGTTCTTCCAGCGTCTTCAGCAGGCCGTTGAAGGCCTGCGTGGACAGCATGTGCACTTCGTCGATGATGTAGACCTTGTAGCGGGCCGAGACGGGCGCATAGCGCACGCGCTCGATGATGTCCCTGATGTCGTCGATGCCGGTGTGCGAGGCGGCGTCCATCTCGATGACGTCGACATGGCGGCCTTCCATGATCGCCTGGCAATGCTCGCCAAGCACGGCGAGGTCGACCGAGGGCTGATCAACGGTGGCGGTTTTATAATTCAGGGCCCGCGCCAGGATACGCGCGGTGGTGGTCTTGCCGACGCCGCGCACGCCGGTCAGCATCCAGGCCTGGGCAATGCGGCCGGTGGCAAAGGCGTTGGTGAGGGTGCGCACCATCGGCTCCTGGCCGACCAGCTCGGAGAAATTCGACGGACGGTATTTGCGCGCCAGCACACGGTAGGCCGCGGCCTTGCCTGTCGCCAAACTATCGGGCCCCGAATTTCCGGCTTCGCTCATTCGCCGTTAAGCTCCAAAAGGCCGCGCCCAAAGCGCCGATTCCTGCGCATAGTCTCGCCCGCGCTGCAATGCGTCGTCAATGTCGCGAGGAGGGCCGATGAGGTGGGAGGCTGGAACAATGACCCGTTCCGGGCTCGTTAGGGCTGCTTCCTTCCGGACCTGACCCGGTTGGCGAGTGGATCGTCCACCACCAACCTCCCGCTGTCCATATCGGCAATTGCGCGACGAAATGCAAGTGCGCAGGCAAATCGGCACCGCGAACCGCGAGATTCGCTTGCAGCCCCGATGCAGCCGCTTTAGCGTTCAAGGTTTGAGGAAGCCAAGAAAAGCAAGGGAAACGCCGATGCTGCCGGGCCTGAAGGCCGGATTCACGCTGGATGCCCGGCTGGAGGCTGACAGCGAGCAGTTGATGTGGCTTGGGCTGTGCGAATTGCGGGTGATGAACGACCGCCGCTGGCCGTGGCTGCTCCTGGTGCCGCAGCGGCCGGGCGCGGAGGAGATCCACGACATGACGCCGCTCGACCAGGCGATGCTGACCTTCGAGACCAATATGGTGGCGCAGGCGCTGAAGAAGGTGAGCGGCTGCACCAAGATCAACACCGGCGCGCTCGGCAACATCGTGCGCCAACTGCATATCCATATCGTCGCACGATCCGAGGGGGATCCCGGCTGGCCCGGCCCGGTGTGGGGGTATGGCCTGCGCGAGCCCTATCAGCGCTCCGACCTGCGCCGGTTTGCCGAAACGATAAGGGCAGCGCTATAAGCCTTCCCTGTGTCTATCCCAAGCATGTCCATCCCAAAGCACCAGAGTCCATATGAGCTTTCGCCTGTTTGACGCGCCCGTGCGCGAGCCGAGCCAGTTCGTCGGCTTTGCCGGCAACACGATCGACCGGCAATCCGAGAACCGCGCCGACGATTCGGTCGACAAGGCGCTGGCCGATCCGACGACACGGCTGCTTTTGATGAATGGCGGCCGGCTCTACCTGAAACTCGCCGATGGCGGTTTCGACCCTTGGTACCGCATCGCCGAGAGCGATCCCTTCAGCCCTTCCTTCGACCAGGGCGTCCTGCTCGGGTTTTCCGAACAGGGGCCGGTGCTGGCGGTGCTGGCCGGCATCGATGCCGAACAGTTGCCCGAAACCGTCAAGGCGATCGATTACCGCTCGGTCTATATGCAAGGACTGATCGACGAGGCCGCCGCCGGCGCGATGGCACAAGGGGCGGCCCTGCTCGCCTGGCACGCCAGCCACCGCTTCTGCAGCAAATGCGGCACGCAATCGCAGATGCGGGCGGGCGGCTACAAGCGCCATTGCCCGAATTGCGGCACCGAGCATTTTCCGCGCACCGACCCGGTGGCGATCATGCTGACGGCGACGCGGGACAAATGCCTGCTCGGGCGTGGCCGGCACTTCGCGCCGGGCATGTATTCGGCACTTGCCGGCTTCATCGAGCCCGGCGAGACGATCGAGGCGGCGGTGCGCCGCGAGACGCTGGAGGAGGCCGGGATCCGGCTCGGCCGCGTCGTCTACCACGCGAGCCAGCCCTGGCCGTTCCCCTATTCGCTGATGATCGGATGCTTCGGCGAGCCGCTCAACGAAGACATCCAGGCCGACCTCAACGAACTGGAGGATTGCCGCTGGTTTTTGCGCGACGAGGTTCGCCTGATGCTGGACCGCACGCATCCCGACACGCTGGTCACCCCGCCGAAAGGCGCCATCGCGCATCACCTCATCCGCGCCTGGGTCGACAGCGAATAGTCATCGAAGTCATTGCAGGAGAGACAAATGATCCGTCACACCGTCGTCTTCACGCTGAAGCATCCGCCGCACTCGCTGGAGGAAAAGCGGTTTCTCGTCGACGCCAGGAAAATCCTCTCGGCGATCCGGGGCGTCACGCATTTCGAGCAATTGCGGCAGGTCAGCCCCATGAACGACTATCAGTTCGGCTTCTCGATGGAGTTCGCCGACCAGGCCGCCTACACCAGGTACAACGACCATCCCGACCATGTCGCCTTCGTGCGCGACCGCTGGGTGCCGGAGGTCGAGACCTTCATGGAAATCGACTACGTGCCGCTGGGCTGGTAGCTCAATCCGCCACCTTCCACTGCTCGCGCGACTCGCTGGCCGGATAGACGCCGAGAATCCGCACCTCGCGCGAGAAGAAGCGAAGCTCGTCCAGCGCCAGCTTGACCAGCGGATCGTCGGGATGGCCCTCGATGTCGGCGTAGAACAGCGTCGCCGTGAAGGCGCCGAGCTGGTAGCTCTCGAGCTTGGTCATGTTGATGCCGTTGGTGGCGAAGCCGCCCATGGCCTTGTAGAGCGCGGCCGGCACGTTGCGGACGCGGAAGATGAAGGTCGTCATCATCTTGACGTCGGGTGACGTGCGCTCGGCCCATTGCTTGCTCTTGGTCAGGACGACGAAGCGGGTGACGTTGCTGTCGGTGTCCTCGACGTTCTCCTCGATGATGTCGAGCCCGTAGAGCGTCGCGGCCAGCGCCGGCGACAGCGCGGCCATAGTGCGATCCTTGACCTCGGAGACCATTTTGGCTGCACCCGCCGTGTCGCCGGCGACTACTCCCTTCCAGCCGTTCTTGCGGATGTATTTGCGGCATTGGCCGAGCGCGTGGATATGTGTGTGTACGGTCTTGATCTCGTCGCGCTTGACCCCGGGCAGCACCATCAGCTGGAAATGGATCGGCAGGAAATATTCGCCGACGATGTGCATCCTGGATTCCGGCAGGAGGTGGTGGATGTCGGCGACGCGTCCGGCGATGGTGTTCTCGATCGGAATCATGGCGAGATCGGCCTTGCCGGTCTCGACGGCATTGAAGGCGTCCTCGAAGGTCGGGCACGGCAACGGCTCCATCGAGGGATAGACGTTGCGGCAGGCGGTGTCGGAATTGGCGCCGGGCTCGCCCTGGAAGGATATTCTGTTGGTCTTTTCAGGCATGCCGATATCTCAGTTTGAAAGGATTTCCCTGGCGCGGTCCAGGTCTACAGGCGTGTCGACGCCGAGCGGCAGCGACTGCACGATCTCGGCGTCGATGCGCATGCCGGCTTCCAGTGCCCGCAACTGCTCAAGCCGCTCGCGGCGCTCCAGCGGCGACGGCTTCAGCGCGACGAAGCGTTCCAGCGCCGCGCGCCGATAGGCGTAGAGACCGACATGGTGATAGAGCGGCCCCTCGCCCCAAGGTGCCGTGGCGCGCGTGAAATAGAGCGCCCTCAGCCGCGTGGCCGACAGCGGCGACCCGACGATCTTGACGACGTTGGGATTGGTCTTTTCCTCCTCGCGGACGATCTCGACGCCGAGCGTGGCGATATCCACCGCGGCGTCCTCGAACGGCCTGAGCGACGCGGCGATGATGCCGGGATCGATGGTCGGCAGGTCGCCCTGCACATTGACGATCGTTTCGACCTCGCCTCGGGAATCGAGCGCCAACAGAGCTTCGTGGATGCGGTCGGAACCCGATTCATGGTCGATGCGCGTCATGACCGCCTCGAAACCATGCGCGCGCACCGCTTCGGCCACGCCTTGCGTGTCGGTCGCCACCACCACCCGGCCAAGCCCGGCTTCGGCCGCGCGGCGCGCGACATGGACGATCATCGGGGCGCCGGCAATGTCGGCCAGCGGCTTGCCCGGCAGGCGGGTCGAGGCCATGCGGGCCGGGATCAGGATCAAGGTGGACATCGGTCTGGCGAGGCGTTCGAAAAGAGGACAAGGAAAAGTGGCAAAAGGTCTCACTGGCAGCGCCCTTATAGGTGTTGCAACGCTGGAGCAAAAGACCTAGTTTCCGCCCGATTTGACCGGCCCTGGAGGGCAGGTCTCGATACCGACGGACGGAGTGGACGGTTCGGTCCGCCGGAAAAGGGAGCAAGGGGCGTATGGATTCCAACGAAGTCAACAAGCTGCTCGCCGGATTGCTCGGAACCGTTTTCGTCGTCTTCTCGGTCGGCATTGTGTCGGACGCGCTGTTTGCCTCGCCGGCGCCGGAAAAGCCCGGCTTCGCCATCGAGGCTGCGGAGCCCGCCGAAGGCGGCGCTGCCGCTCCAGCCGCCGAAGCCAAGCCGATCGCCGACCTCTTGGCGACCGCCAATGTCGAGGCCGGTGCTGCCGTCTTCAAGAAGTGCCAGGCCTGCCATTCAGGCGAAAAGGGCGGCCCCAACAAGGTCGGCCCGGATCTGTGGGATCTCGTCGATCGCCCTGTCGCCGAGCATGAAGGCTTCGCCTATTCGGCCGGCATGAAGGAATTCTCCAAGGGCGGCACAGAGAAGTGGACCTACGACAACATCAACCACTTCATCACTTCGCCGAAGAAATTCGTGAAGGGGACGGCCATGGGCTTTGCCGGCCTGCCCAAGGACGAGGACCGCGCCAACGTCATCGCTTATCTGCGCACACTGTCGGACAATCCCAAGCCGCTGCCGGCACCGGGCGCCGCTGCTGACGCCTCCGCGCCCGCCAAGCCGGCTGACGGCGCCGCACCGGCCAAGCCCGCGGCGCCGGCCGCTCCGGCAGCGCCGGCAAAATAACCGGATTGTCATCTCGACGTCCTTGAAAAAGCCGGGTTCAGCCCGGCTTTTTTGTTGGGAAAATGCGCGGTGCGGCGACAAAGCCGGCGCATTGCGGTTTTCACGAGCGTCAAATCATCTAGGATCGCCCTTCTGGATGATCTGGCACGCATCGCGAAAGGGAGAGTGCATGACGGTTGGCCGAACGCTTCTCAAGTCGCTGCTGGCGGCGGCCCTGCTGGTAGCAGGGTTGCAGACGACCCGGGCCGACGAGTGGCGGACAACCTCATCGCTGATCGGCCAATCCAAATATGGCGACAATTTCCAGCACTATGACTACGTCAATCCGAACGCGCCCAAGGGCGGCACGCTGAATTCGGTGCTGCTCGGCACTTATGACAGCTTCAACCCCTATGTCGTCCAGGGATCGCCTGCCGCGGGTCTTGTCGGCTTCGGCGGCGGCCTGCTCTACGACACGCTGATGGAACAGGCGACCGATGAGGGCAGCGTCAGCCATCCCCTGATCGCCGACGCCTACAAATACCCGGCTGACTATTCCTCGGCGACTTACCGGCTCGACCCGCGCGCCAAATGGCATGATGGCCAGCCGATTACCGTCGACGATGTGATTTGGTCGTTCCAGGTGCTGAAGGCCAACAGCCCGCAATACAGCCGCTATTTCGAGAACGTCACCGATGCGGTCGCCATCTCCGATCGCGAGGTCGAATTCCATTTCAACCAGAAGGGCAACCGGGAACTGCCCAAGATCATGGGCGACCTTGCCGTGCTGCCGAAACACTGGTGGGAGGGCACCGATGCCAGCGGCAAGAAGCGCGATGTCACCAAGCCGACGCTGGAAATCCCGCTCGGCTCGGCCGCCTACAAGATCGCCAGCTTCAAACCCGGTTCGGAAATCGTCTGGCAGCGCGTGCCGGACTATTGGGCGGCTAAGCTGCCGGTAAAGATCGGCCGCGAGAATTTCGACACGCGCCGATACACCTACATCCTCGACGACAATGCCGCCTGGCTTGCCTTCACCAAAGGTGGGCTGGAAGACATCAACCGCGAATACAGTTCTCGCAAATGGGCGACGGCCTATAATTTCCCGGCCATCCAGGCAGGCGACGTCGTCAAGAAGGACTTCCAGACACAGTCGCCACAGCCGATGCAAGGCTTTGTTCTCAACCAGAGGCGGCCGCTGTTCCAGGATCGGCTGGTCCGCGAAGCACTGACCATACCATTCGATTTCGAGAGCATGAATCGCACGCTGTTCTTCGGCTTCAATACCCGCACATCGAGCTATTTCCAGGGTACCGAACTGGCGTCCAGCGGATTGCCGCAGGGCCAGGAGCTGGAGATCCTGGAAAAATACCGCGACAAGCTGCCGCCGGAACTCTTCACTCAGGAGTTCAAGCTGCCTGTCTACGATTCGCCGCAAGCGGAACGGAAGTATCTGAAGCAGGCCGTCGATCTCTTCGCCAAGGCCGGATGGGTCATCAAGGGCGGCAAGATGGTCAACGCCAAGACAGGCGCACCGTTCAAGTTCGAGATCCTCGGCTGGAACGACACAGACCAGGTGATCGCCAGCCCCTACATTGCCAACCTGCGCAAGATCGGCGTCGACGCTACCCTGCGCATCATCGATCAGACGCAGTACATCAACCGCGTGAACCATTTCGATTTCGATGTCGTGACGGGTCTGTTCGGCCAGTCGGAGTCGCCTGGCAACGAGCAGCGCGATTTCTGGAGTTCCAAGGCCGCCGACGCGCCCGGTTCGCGCAACCTGATGGGCATTAAGGATCCTATCGTCGATGCGCTGGTCGATCGCATCATCTTCGCCACCGATCGCGATGATCTCGTCGCCGCCACCCACGCACTCGACCGCATCCTGCTGTGGAACTTCTACGTGGTGCCGCAATATTACCGTTCCGCCGTCTGGCTGGCCTATTGGAACAAGTTCAAGTTCCCCGACAAGCAGCCTGCCTATGTCGGCGCCGATATCGATTCCTGGTGGGTCGATCTCGACAAGGAAAAAGCGCTGGCGGCCAAATACAAAGGCGGTAATTGATGGGGCGGCAATCGATGACGGCCCTGCCCCGCCGCGACTTTCTCGCTCTTGGCGCAGCTGCCACTGCCGCCGCCTTGTTGCCGGGCAAGGCTTTCGCAAACATTGCCACCGGGATCAAGCTGCACGGCCTGTCGGCCTTCGGCGACCTCAAATACAGACCGGATTTTGCGCATTTCGACTATGTCAATCCGGACGCTCCCAAGGGCGGCCAGATGAATTTCACGCCGCCCAGCGCAACCCTCAATCAGAGCTTCCTGACTTTCAACACACTGAATTTCCTGGTGTTGAAAGGAGAGGCGCCGCCGCGCGCCGAACTCTGCTTCGATTCCCTGATGGCAAGCGCGCTCGATGAGCCGGATGCGGTCTACGGCCTGCTTGCCGAGTCCGTCACGCTGTCGCAAGACCGCAACGGCTTCCGCTTCGCGCTTCGGCCGCAAGCGCGTTTCCATGACGGCTCGCCGCTGACCGCCGAAGACGTTGCCTTCGCGCTGAAGCTTTACAAGGACCAAGGCCACCCGAACCTTTCCAAGGCGCTGCGGCATATGACGGAGGCGGCCGCGGTCGATCCCGTCACCCTTGCCCTGACCTTCAATGGCGAACAGTCGGCGCAAAACATCCTGGCGGTCGTCGGAATGCCGATCGTGTCCAAGGCCTTTTATTCGGCCAACAATTTCGATGCCTCAACGATGGCACCGCCGCTTGGCTCGGGGCCCTACAGGATCGGACGCGTCGCGGCCGGACAGACTGTCGAATATGACCGCGTGGCCGACTATTGGGGCCGCGATCTCCCGGTGAACCGCGGTCTGTACAATTTCGACCGTATCCGCATCGACTTCTATCTCGACCGGCAGGCGGCATTCGAGGCCTTCAAAAAGGGCGATACGCATTTTCGCGAGGAATTCACCGCGCGTGTCTGGGCGACCGGATACGACTTTCCAGCGTTGAAGGACGGCAAGGTCGTCAAACGGGAATTTCCCGGCGAAAAGACGCCGGACATGCAGGGCGTCGCGCTTAACCAGCGTCGCCCGCAATTTCGCGACGAACGGGTGCGACGAGCGATCGCCAGATGCTTCGATTTCGAGTGGATGAAGCGGGCGTTGTTTTACGGCTCTTACGAACGCGCTCAATCGAATTTCGAACGGTCGGATTACAAAGCCGAAGGCCTGCCCTCACCTGAGGAATTGGCCCTGCTGGAGCCGTTCCGAGCCGAGTTGCCGCCAGAGGTCTTTGGTGAAGCCGTAACGCAGCCCCTCTCCGACGGTTCGGGCCATGACCGCAAGCAGCTGGGCGAGGCTTCGCGGTTGCTTGCGCAAGCCGGCTGGAAGCGCGCGGGCAGTTTCCTCGTCAACGACAAGGGTGAGCGGCTGCGGGTTGAAATGCTGGCGGAGGATGACGGCATCGTTCGCATCTACACTCCGTGGTCCGAGAATATGAAGGCGATCGGAATCGACGCATCGATCAGGCAAGTCGATTCAGCGCAATATGAACAGCGGCAGAGCGATTTCGACTTCGATCTCAACATGCTCCATTGGTCGATCGGAGCGACACCGACTGATGACGGGCTGGAAATGCTCTATGATTCCCGGATGGCTGACACACCGGGGCAGCGCAATTATCCGGGCACGAAAAGCAAGGCCATCGACGCGCTGATCGTGGCGGCCGGCAAGGCGCAAAGCCGCGCAGAACTCGTCGCGGCGCTGAGAGCGCTCGACCGGGTCTTGCGCGCGCGGCTAGACTGGATTCCAACATACTATCTGGCGAATCACCGCGTCGCCTATTGGGACATGTTCGGCTTTGTCGAGCAGAAGCCCGATTTCGGCTTTCCGGTCGAGGCGCTGTGGTGGTTCGATAAGGGCAAGGCGGCAAAAATTGGCAAAGGCTGAATTTCTTGCGGGCGTTGGCGCTGCCCCTCACCTGCCTGCCGGCATCCTCTCCCCGTATAGTGACGGGGAGAGGGGTGCTCTGATCAGTGATTTCGCCAACTACAAGCGTCGCGATAAGAGCGCCGAGATCATGGCCAGCCCCTTTCTCCCCGTCCCTATACGGGGAGAAATGTCCGGCAGGACAATGAGGGGCGGCGCCGGCGTCGACAATTGGCCTGAAGCGACTGCCTTGGGGGTGCCGCCGGACACGGTGGCTCTCCCTGAGGAGGATACCATCTGATGGGCGCCTATATACTGCGCCGCATCCTTTTGATGATCCCGACGCTGTTCGGCATCATGGCGATATCCTTCGCCGTCATCCAGTTCGCGCCTGGCGGGCCGGTCGAGCAGGTCATCGCCAAGCTGACCAACCAGGGCGGCAGCGACCGCCTCGGCGGTGGCGGCGGCGATGCGGGCGGTTCCAATTTCGACGCGGCCGGCGACGTCAGCTCGAAATATCGCGGCGCCCAGGGTCTCGATCCGGAATTCATCAAGAAGCTGGAGAAGCAGTTCGGCTTCGACAAGCCGCCGCTCGAGCGCTTCGGCATGATGCTGTGGAATTATTCCAGGTTCGATTTCGGCAACAGCTATTTCCGCGATATTTCGGTGCTCGACCTGATCCTGGAGAAGATGCCCGTTTCGATTTCGATCGGGCTCTGGATCACGTTATTGTCCTATCTGATCTCGATCCCGCTCGGCATCCGCAAGGCGGTCAGGGACGGCACCCCCTTCGACGTCTGGACCAGCGGCGTCGTCATTGTCGGCTATGCCATTCCGGGCTTCCTGTTCGGCATTCTTCTGATGGTGCTGTTTGCCGGCGGCTCGTTCTGGGACTGGTTCCCGTTGCGCGGCATTGTCTCCGACAATTGGGATCAGTTGTCGTGGCCGGCCAAGATCGCCGACTATGCCTGGCACATGACCTTGCCGCTGACGGCGCTGGTGCTGTCGGCCTTCGCCACGACGACGCTTTTGACCAAGAACTCGTTCCTGGAGGAAATCCGCAAGCAGTATGTGGTGACGGCGCGCGCCAAGGGCCTGTCGGAACGGCAGGTGCTTTACGGCCACGTCTTCCGCAATGCCATGCTGATCGTCATCGCCGGCTTCCCCGGTGCCTTCATCTCGGCCTTCTTCACCGGCTCGCTGCTGATCGAGAATATCTTCTCCCTCGACGGGCTCGGCCTGCTCGGCTTCCGGTCGGTGGTCGAGCGCGACTATCCCGTGGTTTTCGCCAATCTCTACATCTTCTCGCTTCTTGGCCTGTTCATCGGGCTCCTGTCCGACCTGATGTACACCTGGGTCGATCCGCGCATCGATTTCGAGCGGAGAGACGTCTGATGTCGGAGGCAAGCGTTACCGCCGGTGTCTTGCCGGAGCGGCTCCCACGGCCGTTCCTGTCGCCGCTCAACAAGCGCCGCCTGCAGAATTTCAAGGCCAACCGGCGCGGCTACTGGTCGCTATGGATCTTCCTCATCCTGTTCGTGCTGTCGCTGTTTGCCGAATTCATCGCCAACGACAAGCCGATCATCGCTTCCTACAAGGGCGAAATCCTGTTTCCGGTGATGGTCGCTTACCCCGAAGAAAAATTCGGCGGCTTCTATGCGGTCACGGATTACCGCGACCCGGTGATCCAGGACGAAATCAATGCCCATGGCTGGATGATCTGGCCGCCGATCCGCTATTCCTACCAGACCGTCAACAACGCCATCCCGGAAGCGGCACCCGCCAAGCCGTCCTGGCAATACGACGCCAAGACGCGCTGCAACCAGTATCCGCAAGGAGCCGATGACCCAGCCTGCAATGTCGGCAACTGGAACTGGCTCGGCACCGACGACCAGGCACGCGACGTGCTGGCGCGCGTCATCTACGGCTTCCGCATTTCGGTGCTGTTCGGCCTGATCCTGACCGCCGGCTCGGCTCTCATCGGCGTTGGGGCTGGTGCCTTGCAAGGCTATTTCGGCGGCTGGACGGATCTGCTGTTCCAGCGCTTCATCGAGATCTGGTCGGCCATTCCGGTGCTCTATCTGCTGCTCATCGTCGCCGCCATCCTGCCGCCGGGCTTCTTCATCCTGCTCGGCCTGATGCTGTTGTTCTCCTGGGTGGCGCTGGTCGGGGTGGTGCGGGCGGAGTTCCTGCGCGCCCGCAACTTCGAATATGTCAACGCCGCCCGCGCGCTCGGCGTACCCAACCGCACCATCATGTTCCGGCACCTGCTGCCCAACGCCATGGTGGCGACATTGACCTTCCTGCCCTTTTTGCTGAGCGGATCGATCTCGACGCTGACCTCGCTCGATTATCTCGGCTTCGGCCTGCCGCCGGGTTCGGCCTCGCTCGGCGAATTGCTCAAGCAGGCGCAGCGCAACCTCAACGCGCCTTGGCTCGGCATATCGGGCTTCGTCGTCATCTCGCTGATGCTGTCGCTGCTGGTTTTTGTCGGCGAGGCGACGCGCGATGCCTTCGATCCGCGCAAGACGTTCAAATGAGCGGAGCGCCCTTGCTCAGCGTGCAGGACCTCAGCGTCGCCTTCAGCCAGGGCGGCGGCCAGTCCGTTGCCGTCGACCACATCTCGTTCGACATCGCCAGGGGCGAGACGGTGGCGCTGGTCGGCGAATCCGGCTCCGGCAAATCGGTCTCGGCGCTGTCGGTGCTGAAGCTGCTGCCCTACCCCAGCGCCAGCCATCCGTCGGGCAAGATCCTGTTCCAGGGCGCCGACCTCTTGGCCATGAGCGAGAAGCAATTGCGCCAGGTGCGCGGCAACAAGATCACCATGATCTTTCAGGAGCCGATGACCTCGCTCAATCCGTTGCACACGATCGAGCATCAGATCGTCGAAATCCTGAAGCTGCATCAGGGCATGGGCGACCGTCCGGCCAAGGCGCGCACGCTGGCCCTGCTCAACGAAGTCGGCATTCGCGATCCGCAAAAGCGGCTCGACGCCTATCCGCATCAGCTTTCGGGCGGCCAGCGCCAGCGCGTCATGATCGCCATGGCTCTCGCCAACGAGCCGGAACTGCTGATCGCCGACGAGCCGACGACGGCGCTCGACGTCACGGTGCAGGCACAGATCCTCGAACTGCTCGCGGGCCTCAAAAGCCGCAAGGGCATGTCGATGCTGTTCATCACCCATGACCTCGGCATCGTGCGCAAGATCGCCGACCGGGTCTGCGTGATGACCAAGGGCAAGATCGTCGAGACCGGGCCAACCAAGGACATCTTCGCCAACCCGCAGCACCCCTATACGCGCCACCTTCTGGCCGCCGAGCCGAAAGGCAAGCCGCCGGCCGCCAATGCCGACGCCAAGCCTGTCATGACCGGGAAGGACATCAAGGTGTGGTTCCCGATCAAGCAGGGCTTCTTCCGGCGCACGGTCGATCATGTGAAAGCGGTCGACGGCATCGATGTCACGGTGCGCGCCGGCCAGACACTCGGTGTGGTCGGAGAGTCGGGTTCCGGCAAGACGACGCTCGGCCTGGCGCTGGCGCGCATGATCTCGTCGACCGGAACCATTCAGTTCAACGGCCGCGACATCAACCAGCTCACCTTCAACGCCATGCGGCCGCTCAGACGCGAACTGCAGATCGTCTTTCAGGATCCGTTCGGTTCGCTCAGCCCGCGTATGTCGATCGCCGAGATCATCGAGGAAGGCCTGAAGATCCACGAGCCGAAACTGTCGCCCGACGAGCGCGACGACAAGGTCGCCGCCGTGCTGAACGAAGTCGGCCTCGACCCGGCGACCCGCAACCGCTATCCGCACGAATTTTCCGGCGGCCAGCGCCAGCGTGTTGCCATCGCCCGCGCCATGGTGCTCAACCCGCGCTTCGTCATGCTGGACGAGCCGACATCGGCGCTCGACATGAGCGTGCAGGCGCAGGTCGTCGATCTCCTGCGCAATTTGCAGGCCAAGCACGACCTCGCCTATCTCTTCATCAGCCATGACCTCAAGGTCATCCGGGCGCTGGCCAATGACGTCATCGTCATGCGCAACGGCCAGATCGTCGAAGCCGGCCCTTCCGAACAGATTTTTGGAAATCCGCAAACCGACTATACTCGGGCGCTGATCTCGGCAGCCTTCAAGATCGAGACGGCTCCGACAGGCGCGGTCAGCGAGTGATCCGCACAAGGAAGGATTGAACGAACCGCGATGGAAAAAGGCCGTATCCTGCTAGCCGTCACCGGCTTTCATCCGCAACGCTGGCGCGACCTCTTGTCGGCCGAGCGCGAGGTGGTGCTGGAGCCGGACGGCGCCAAGGATCCTTCGATCACCTATGCGGTGGTATGGAAGCACAAGCCCAATTTGATGTCGTCGCTGCCCAATCTGCGCGCCATCTTCTCGATCGGCGCCGGCGTCGACCATATCTTCGCCGATCCCGGCCTGCCCGACGTTCCGATCGTCAAGGTCGTTGCCGACAACCTCACGCAGTACATGACCGAGTACGTCGTCTGGCGGGTACTCGACCATCACCGGCAGGGCCTGCTCTACCGGTCGCAGCAGCTGAAGAAGACCTGGCACGAGCCGCTGCAGCGGCCGGCCGGCGACATTTCCGTTGGTATCATGGGTCTCGGCAGCCTCGGCCGGGCCGCGGCCTCGGTACTTCTGTCGCTCGGCTTCGCGGTCAATGGGTGGTCGCGCAGCGACCGGCCGATGAAGGGCGTGGCGACCTGTTCCGGCGAAGCAGGGCTGATCCCGTTCCTCAATGCCACTGACATTCTGGTGGTGCTTCTGCCGCTCACTCCAGACACGCAAGGCATCATCAATTACGGCGTGCTGAAGGAGTTGCGCAAGCGCAACGGCCTTGGCGGCTCGGTGCTGATCAATGCCGGGCGTGGGCGCCTGCAGAAGGACGCCGACATCATACGGGCGTTGGACGACGGCACGCTGAAGGAAGCGAGCCTCGACGTGTTCGAGGTCGAACCGCTGCCCAAGACCAACCCGCTGTGGACCCATCCGAAAGTGTTCGTCACGCCGCATGCCGCGGCGACCTCCGATCCCGCGCACCTGGCACCGACCATGCTGCGCCAGATGGATGCTTTCGAGCGCGGCGAAAAGCTCGACAATCTGGTGGACCGCAAGGCGGGATATTAGCAGGGCGTTACCCTCATCTGGGCAAGTCCCACTCCCGGAAGCATTCCTTGATTGCCCGGACCGACGACAGTTGCAGCTTCGGCAGATCGATCTTCTCGAACATTGTCCGGTATCTCCAGCGATTTTTCGGCGTGGTCAGGGCGATGTGGTGGATCATGTCCCATTTGATGCTGTCGCGCCCGCCTTCCAAGCCCCCGCGCCTCTCCCTCTCGAACAGGGTTCGCCTGAAATAGCGCAACAGGCTTGCGGAGGTGGAGATGTCCAGCAGGATCAATCCCGTCGCCCGCTGGAAGCGTTGCGGCATGCAAACCGAGTAGTTTCCGTCCATCACCCACCGCTCGCCAGCGATCGCGGCCTCATGCAAGGCAATGAACTCGTCCCTCGGACGCTGCACCCAATCCGTGTGGGGCAGGTGAAAGAGCAGATCGAGATGAATGGGTGTCAGGCCACGCTTGCGCGAGATCGCGTCGGCGAGAGTCGACTTGCCGCTGTTGGACGGCCCAAGGATACAGATGCGATCGCCGAGGTCCGAGAGGTTCACCGGACGGAGCCTTGCTAATGGACGGTTGGATCATCAGCCAGGCAGAGCGAACTTCTTCTGCTTGTCCGGCTTGCCGCAGTCGCGGCGGTCGATGGACCGGTTCATGGCATCGATCTCGCCTGACGCCTTGTCGCTGTCGCGCTGGGCCTTGGAGCGCATGTCGGGCGTGAACGGACCGAAGCCCATGGCGGGATTGGAGAAGGTCGGCTTGGCGGTCGTCGGGAGATTGTATTGCTGCGCCAATCCGTTGCGCTGCGCCAGCAACTGATCGCATGGCACGCTGTCATATTGCAGCGAGGATTCGATGTTGGCATCCTGCCGCTCGGACGCTGAATTGCCAACGCAGCCGGTGGTTGCCAGGCAAGACGCCAAGATCATCATGTTCCAGCGCATCGAAATGCTCCTCCTGGTATCCCGCCCTGATGCGACCAGATCGCAAATATCAGTCGCGCACGCAAATCGGACTTTTTCGCAGCAGTGCAACGAGCTGGCCTCACACGGCCTGAGCTTTCCGTGCCACGACGGCCAGGCCTTTGACAGGCTCTCGGCGATCCCAGCGGATGGTTGTCGGTTCCAGCGCGACGATCGAGAGGCCGTTGGCCTCGAGGGTCCGTCCGACATAGCCATCCGAATGGGCGTAGCGCCGCGACGGCTGCAGCGCGAAGTCGCCGCCATCCACGAGGCTCTCGACGGAAAAGGCAAACAGGCCGCCCTCGGCGAGCAGGCCGGCGACCGCTGCCACCAAACCTTCGAGCCCGCCGATGTAAATCAGCACGTCGGCTGACGTCACCAGATCGGCCTTGCCGCCCGAATAGGAAAAATCCTGCAAATCCGCTTTTGTCAGCGCGTCATAGATATTTTTTGCCCGCGCCTTCCTCAGCATCCTTGCCGAGATATCGACCCCCTCCAGCCGGTCGACGATCGGCCTCAGCCTCTCGCCCATCAGTCCGGTGCCGCAACCCAGGTCGAGCGCCAGGCGGAAGCGGCCCGGCCTTGCCTTGCGGATGGCAGCGTCGAGCACCTCGGGCAGCCGGTAGTCGAGCTTGCCGACCAGCGTCTCCTCGAATGTCTCGGCATAGTGGTCGAACAACGTCTCGACAAAGGCGCTGGGCGGCGCGGTGGAGGCCGGACCTTTGCCGATCAGCTGCAGTTTGAGCACCGCGCCCTGGCGATCGGCCGGATCGAGTTTCAGCGACGTCGTCCAGGCCTGCGCCGCAAGGTCGAGCCTGCCTGATGCCTCCTGCATCTCGCCGAGGCGAAACCAGCCCATTGCCCATTGCGGCGCCAGTTCCAGCGCGCCGAGCAGCAACTCGGCCGCCGCAGTGTGATCGCCGGAGACAAAGAGCATTTCGGCATAGTCTGCACGGCGATCGGCGTTCGGGTCGCCCGACGAGGTCTGAAGCGGTTTCATGATGATGGTTCCACCGGCAGGGTAGCCGGCCGCCCATCTGTGTAGAGCAAAGCACGCCGAAGCTGAACCGAATTGAGCAGGCTTTGCCCGGCGAGTCAGCAGTCTCGGGCAACAGGCTTCCCGCGGCGGAATTATATCCTATCTTGAGGGTCATGCGCGCCAGCGACCTGCTTCATCCCCGGCCCGAGGGCCTCTACTGCCCGCCGGGCGATTTCTTCATCGACCCGGTACGGCCGGTGAACCGGGCGCTGATCACGCACGGCCATTCCGACCATGCGCGTTCCGGCCACGGCTCGGTGCTCGCGACACAGCAGACGCTCGACATCATGGCACTGCGCTACGGCGAGGATTTTGCCGGGACGACGCAGGCAGCCATGCTCGGCGAAACGATTGCCCTCGACGGCGTCAGCGTCAGCTTCCATCCGGCCGGCCATGTGCTGGGGTCGGCGCAGATAGCGGTCGAGCACCAGGGCAGGCGCATCGTCGCCTCCGGCGACTACAAGCGGCAGAAGGATGCGACCTGCGCACCGTTCGAGCCGATTCGTTGCGACGTCTTCATCACCGAGGCGACCTTCGGCCTACCGGTGTTTCGCCATCCGCCCGATACGGAAGAGATCGCCCGACTGCTGAAATCGGCGTCGCAATTCCCGGAGCGCTCGCATCTGGTCGGGGCCTACGCGCTCGGCAAGGCACAACGGGTGATGCGGCTGTTGCGCGACGCCGGTTACGACAAACCGCTCTACATCCATGGCGCGCTGGCCAGGCTCAGCGAATATTACCAGAGCCAGGGCATCGACCTCGGCGAACTCGAGCCGGCGACGGTGGAGAGCGGCGGCAAGCAGGACTTCGCCGGCGCCATCGTGGTCGGCCCGCCATCGGCCTTCGCCGACCGCTGGGCGCGGCGCTTTCCCGACCCGATTTCGTGTTTCGCGTCGGGCTGGATGCGCATCCGCCAGCGCGCCAAGCAAGGCGGCGTCGAACTGCCGCTGATCATCTCGGACCATGCCGACTGGGACGAACTCACCGCCACCATCAAGGAGACCGGCGCCGAGGAAATCTGGGTCACGCACGGCCGCGAGGAAGCCCTGGTGCGCTGGTGCGAATTGGAAGGGATAGCGGCCAGGCCACTGCATCTGGTGGGCTATGAGGACGAGGGCGATTGATGCAATACAGTTCGCCAATTGTGCCTGACGAGCCCTACGGCGCCCCCCTCTGGCCTGCCGGCCATCTCCCCCACTTGTGGGGAGATCAGATGTTACGCCGACTTTCGCCAATCGCCGATGTTGGGGGAGATGAGCCGGCATCGAAGCTGCCAATCTCCCCCCTCGTGGTGGAGATGTCCGGCAGGACAGAGGGGGTCGCGACGGGACGCGACGCCTGCCGATTGGCGAGGTTTCCCTCCCCATGAACCGCTTTGCCGAACTTCTCGACCGCCTGGTGCTGACGCCGTCGCGCAACGGCAAGCTGACGCTTTTGACCGACTATTTCCGCAGCGTCGAGGATCCCGACCGTGGTCTGGCGCTGGCCGCGATCACCGGCGATCTCAAAATTGCCGCCGTCAAGCCGGCCATGCTGCGCACGCTGGTCACCGAACGCATGGACCCGGTGTTGTTCGGCTATTCCTACGACTATGTCGGCGACCTCGCCGAGACGGTGTCGCTGGTCTGGCCGCAACCGCCTGGCAGGATCGCCAACCGCGAGCCGACGCTTGGCGAGGTGGTGGCGAAGCTGCAGGCGGCAAGCCGCTCCGACGGGCCGAAGGTGCTGACGGGGCTGCTCGACAGCGCCGGCATCTCGGCGCGCTTCGCCATCATCAAGCTGGTCACCGGCGGCCTGCGCATCGGCGTCTCGGCGCGGTTGGCCAAACAGGCGCTGGCCGATTTCGGCAAGGTCGACGTCGCCGAGATCGAGGAGCTCTGGCATGGGCTGTCGCAGCCCTACACGGCACTGTTCGCCTGGCTGGAAGGCAAGGCCGAAAAACCACGCAACACGGCGCTGGCTTTGTTTCGCCCGGTCATGCTGTCGAACCCGGTCGGCGACGGCGATCTCGAAAAGCTCGATCCCGCCGACTATGCGGCGGAATGGAAATGGGACGGGATCCGTGTACAGGCGGTGGCCGAAGGCGGCATCCGCCGGCTCTATTCGCGCACCGGCGACGATGTCTCGGGCGCCTTTCAAGACCTCGCCGACGCCATGCACTTTTCCGCCGTACTCGACGGCGAATTGCTTGTCGGCGATCCGCGCGAGGCGACGGGAACCTTCTCGGACTTGCAGCAGCGGCTGAACCGCAAGACGGTGACACCGAAGATGCAGCAGCAATATCCGGCCTTCATGCGCTGCTACGACCTGCTGCAGATTGGTGAAGAGGATCTGCGCCCACTGTCCTTCCGCGAGCGGCGCGGCCGCCTGGAAGCCTTCATCGGGACGCTCGACCCCAGCCGCTTCGATCTCTCCCCCTTCGTCGACTTCGCGGACTGGCAGGCGCTCGAGGACCTGCGCCGCGCGCCGCCGCATCCGATCATCGAAGGGGTGATGCTGAAGCGCTGGGATTCGCCCTATGTCGCCGGTCGGCCGAAGGGGCCGTGGTTCAAATGGAAGCGCGACCCGCACACGGTGGACGCCGTGCTGATGTATGCCCAGCGTGGCCACGGCAAGCGTTCGAGTTTCTATTCGGACTACACGTTCGGCGTCTGGTCCGGGACCGAGGGCGCGGAGGAGCTGGTGCCGGTCGGCAAGGCCTATTTCGGCTTCACCGACGTAGAGCTGAAGCAGATCGACAAATATGTCCGCGACAACACGGTCGAGCGCTTCGGACCGGTGCGCTCGGTGCGCGCCGACCGTGACAATGGCCTGGTGCTGGAAGTCGCCTTCGAGGGGCTCAACCGCTCGACTCGGCACAAATCGGGTGTGGCCATGCGTTTCCCCAGGATTTCACGGCTGCGCTGGGACAAGCCGGCCAACGAGGCCGACCGCATAGAAACCCTGCAGGCGCTGCTCGACTGATAGGCACCGCCGGTATGTCGGTCGCAACGATTCAATTCAAGGCTCGATCGAGACGCGAATCTCGTAGACGTTGACCGCCTTGCCCTGCTTGTCGAAATCGGAATTGACGGCAATGGTTCCGGCCGAACCTGGATGCTTGTCGGGGAACTTCACGTCGAACAGATATTCGTTTTTCTGCTGGCCGACGGCGTAACGCTTGCGGCCGCAGTCGCCGAGTTCGCCGAAATTGCAGTCGACGGAGATCTGCGTGTCCTTGCCGTCCTCGGCCCGGGCGATGATGTCGAACACGGCGTGCTTGCCGGCGAGCTTTTCCAGCACGCCCTGCCCGACGTCGAAGGCGATCGCCGAGCCGGAGGCGCCGGACTGGATGCGCAGGAACGGCCCGCTGTCGTCCTTCATCACCTCGGCCTTGGCGTCCGACGGCGCGGCGACATGGCTCGGGTCGGTCGGCGAAAACACATTGATCCAGTCGTGCGACTGATCCGCGGCACCGGGCTTTGCCGGGGCGTTGGCGCCGTCGGCCGGGGTGAAATCGTCGTCCTCGACGGTCGGCGGTGCTTCCGGCGGCGCGGTATTGAGCTCGGCCGCCGACTTGAACACACCGGTCTGCATGGCGAAAAACAGGCCGATGCCAACCGCCGCGAGCAGCGTCACCGTGAAGAAAATGGCGGTCAGCGGCAGGCGACGTCCGCGAATGCGCCGCTCATCGCGGTCTGGCGCCACTTCCGTCGCGGCTCCTGGCGCGGCGGGAGCCGACATGTCGATGGTCGGCGCACCGGGCAGGGTCGCATCCGGCATGATGTCGGGAACGACCGGCAGCACGCGCGAGCGCGGTGCATCGGAAGCGGGCTGCACGGGGGCGTCGACGGAGGCAGCGGGCGATGGCACCCTCGGGCTGGCCTCGACCGCCGGCGCCGCATCGGCCTCGACCTCGCCCGCCGGCGCGTCGATCGCGTCGATCCGCGGGGCAACGCCAGGCACCGCCGGCAGGTACTCGGATTCGATTTCGGTGATTTTCGCCTGGATAGCCTTGCGGCGCTTGATGGCGACTTCCACGGTCACGCCGGGATTGGCCTGGAGCGCACGGTCGAGCGCGGCGAAGGCCGAGCGATAGACCCTCTCGCGGAACGCGCGGTCCTCGGCGTTGCCCTTTTCCAAGGCGTTCCGGATCGCTTTTTCGATCGCGTCCAAGCGAGATCCCTCTGCAAATTGCCACAAGCTTTCATGATGGTTAGCGGCAGGCGACCAATCAATCAACGGGCGGGCAGCCGCATTCTGCCTTGACGGGCCGTCCAAAGTCCATCTTCGCGATGTTCCGGCAAACAAAATCGGAATATGTCGGCGATTCCGGCATGCAAGGGCGCTGGAGCCCCGGTTTCGATCGCGGCGGGACGCTTGCATGATTTGCCAAGTCGCATCTTGAATTCGCGGCCGGTTGAGTCTATCCCTGCCCATCTTGGAGGCCTTGGCCTCCCGGGCCGCTTTAGCTCAGTTGGTAGAGCACATCATTCGTAATGATGGGGTCAGGTGTTCGAGTCACCTAAGCGGCACCAGTTTTTCAAACCAATGGTCGAAGCGGCTTGGGTGCGCGGAAGTTGGCCCGAATTCCGGCCTTTTGCCAGGCCGGGTAGTCGTGCGACTTGCGGATACCCGCCCGCAACCAAGCCCACCACCATTCGTTGGTTCAACGCTGGGTGGATCCCCAGCGACTTCCTGACTTGCCCGCCAGTCTCTGGCGGGCTTTTTGCGATCGCTTGACAACAACCGCCGGCCGCAGGCAATTTGCGGTCTTGAGGGATCAACGGGGGAATATCCATGAAGAAGACCTACGAGAAGCCTGAATTGAAGAAGCGCGATCGTCTGGCCAGCGTAGCTGCGCAAATCGCCCCAATATCCGGCCCGGTAGCCGGGTGACGAGGACGGGGCGTCTTCCCGGCGCCCGTGCCTGATCGCCATCACAAATGGTCGTATAATCGCCCGTCGGCCTCGGCCGGCGGGTTTTTGCGTTTAGGAAGGCGATGGGGACGCTGTCTTCATCCTGCCGATCAGTCTTCATCCTGCCGATCAGTCGCGAGGTCCTTCCGGGCCTGGAACAGAAACGCGCTGACAAGCGAGCGGTCCGGCATTTTCAAATCTCAACAACAAATGATGGATATCGCATTTCTATTTTTTTGGAACAGACGCCTGTTTTTTGGAACAGACGCTTGGGTCGCACATTTCCTGCCGATGGTTCCACGGACAGGAGGTTTTAAATTGCCAAGGCGTGTCGACAAGGAAAAGCTGGCAAGAGCGGACCGCGAGGCGAGGCTGGTGCTGGATGCCGAGCGCCACGCCAGGGATGCCAAGACAGCCCGCCTGAGGGAGCAGAGACTGCAGCAGGAGGCCTTGGAGGACAAGCCTCCGCCTGCGCGCCAACGGGAGCCGGTCAGGAAGCCGGCCCGGCGTGTGATCGAGGCGGACTGATCCGCGGAGGCCGCCCGCTTCCCCCCGAGGGCGCCGTCCGCGATGCCCCCCGCGTTGCCGCATGAGACAGTGGCCCAAAAGACCCGTATGCCATTGTCGGGACACCGGTTTTGGTATGAAATGTCAGCTGTCAGCATGGGAGGTCCAAATGCCCAACACTTTCAAGACCGGAGACGTCGTCAAGCTGAAGTCGGGAGGCCCGAAGATGACGGTCAGCGATGGCGCCGCTTCCGGCATGTATCTGTGCCACTGGTTCAATAAAGAGGGCGATGTGTGGACCCCTCAGCATGCCGGCTTCAAATCGGATCAGCTGGTAGCCGACGACCACTCGGCGTAATCCAGACGCGCCGGACGAAGTGCTTTGCCACTTCTCCTGCCGCCGCCAAGGCCCGGCATTGCGGCAAGCGGCGTGATCGGCATCGTCGACCGACGGATTTCTCCGATCGCTGCGTTTAACGGTTGAAGCGTGACCCTGGCATTGGGCCATGGCATGCGCCAACCGGAGACGTGAAGCATGATACGCCGTTCGATCCTTGCCGCTGCCTTGAGCCTGCTGACCACCGCGGCTCTGGCCCAGACAGCGACAGAACCACCGGCCGCCACGCCACCCGCGGCCACATCCCCCGCGGCCACATCCCCTACTGCCCCATCCCGCACCGCCAAGTCCGACATCACGCTGGCCAAGTTCCAGAAGCGGCGGGAGAAGGCGATCATGGCCGCCGACACGGACGGCGACGGCAAGATCAGCCTCTTGGAGTGGGAGGCCTTCCGGGCCAAACGCAACGTCAAGGGCGATCCCGCCAAATCCTTCGCGCGCATCGATTCCAATCATGACGGCTTCATCGACCGGGCCGAGCTCGATGCGTTGTTCGCCAAGCGCTTCGCCAGGCTGGACAAGAATGGCGACGGCATTCTAACGGCCGACGAGAGGCCGGGCCACAAATCCGCTCCCAAGCCGGAGCAATGACCAAGAGGCTATGACGCGTGATGGACATCGGGAGTGCGCCAGCCGATGAGCGCCGACCCGGACGAGGAGTTGGTTCGCCGCGTCGGTGCCGGCGAGCCGGAGGCGGTGCGGTTGCTGGTCGCGCGCAAGCTGCCGCGCATCCTTTCGCTGGCCGTGCGCATGCTGGGCGACGCGGCGGAGGCCGAGGATGTCGCGCAGGAAACCTTCATGCGCATCTGGCGTCATGCATCGGGCTGGCGGCGCGGCAATGCACGCTTCGACAGCTGGATCCACCGCGTCACGCTCAACCTCTGCTACGACCGGCTGCGCCGGCGCCGCGAATGGGTGACCGACGAGGTGCCGGACATTGTCGATCCCGCCCCGCTTCCCGATGCCCGCGAAGAGCCGCATCGGGTCGAGCAGGCCTTGCAGGCAATCGCACCACGCCAGCGCGAGGCGATCATCCTGGTCTACTACCAGGAGATGTCCAACATAGAGGCGGCCGCGACCCTGGAGATCAGTGTCGATGCCTTGGAGAGCCTGCTGTCGCGCGGCCGGCGGGCGCTGCATACGATCCTGGCCAGGGATGGTGCCCATGACTGAGAAAGGCGCGATCATGATGCGAAGCATTCACCGTACCTCGCGAGCGTCCGGTGGCCAGGTCCCGGGAATCCAACCGCCCGGACACGCGGCGCCAATCGGCAAAGGATAGACTGATGTCTGATGGGTCGAGGAACGAACCCGCAATGGATGCCGAGCGCTTTGCGGCTCTGGCGGCGGCCTATGGCGGCGATCTGCGGCGGTGGCCGCAGGCCGATCGCAGGGCCGGAGCGATGTTCGCCGCGAGCGAGATGGGCGCGGTCATATTGGGCCACGCCGGGAAACTCGACGCCTTGCTCGACAGCTATGCCGTCAAGGCGCCCGGCGCGGCGCTGCACGGCAGCATCCTGCGCACCGCCGAGCGGCACCTTGTCAAGCGCCGGCGCCAGTTGGTCTGGTGGCTGGGTTTGGGCCTTGCCGGCATTGGCCTGGCGGGCGCGGTGGCCGGGTTGGCCCTGGTGACCATCGTTACTCCAGAGGTTCCGTCCGACCATTATGTGCTCGATGCCAATGCGACGGCGTTCGGCGATGCCGGGCCCGACGGCGAAACAGTCGGGGAGGACCTATGAGCACGGGCCGTAAGCTCATCATCGCGTCGGTGGCGCTGAATGTCTTCCTGGCCGGGGCGCTTGCCGGCGGGGCCGTCTGGGTAAGAAGCGGCAAGCAGGGCCAGGGCTATTCGCTGGAGGCGGCCGGCGGCCGTCTTCCCGACCAGCAGCGCATGCTGTTCCGCAAGGCATTGCGCGAGGTTCGCCGCGAGTCGCGCGACATCATCCTCGACGGCCAGCAGGCCAGGCGCGAGGCGGCAGATCTGTTGCGGCAGCCCGTCCTCGACACGGCGGCGCTGTCGGCGGCCCTTGAACGGGCCCGCAATGCCGACATCACCCTGCGCACGCGGCTGGAGCAGCGCATCACCGAGTTCGCGGCTGCAGGCTCCGCCGAGGCGCGCGCCGTGCTGGCGGACGGGCTGGCCAGGCGCGCCGGGCCGCAGCCGAAGGCGGAGCCAAAAAAATCACCGTGACGGCCGACGGAAAGCGCCCGCAGGGCCGTTTAACCGGGAGAAGGGCAGACCTGCCGGCCCCATCGGTACGAACAGGTTTTCATTCTCGGACAACATTCGGAGTAACGTCATGAACCGTCTGACACAGTATGCGGCAGCAGCCGTCCTCGCCTTGACCGGAACCGCGGCAACCGTCGCGACCTCCGCCGCAATGCCGATGGTGGCGCAACCGGCCGCGCCAGCGCTGATCGAGCATGTGGCCTGGGGTTGCGGACCCGGCTGGCATCCCAATCCCTGGGGGCGCTGCGTTCCCAACCGTGTCGTGGTGTATCCGCGCTACCGCTATTGGCACGGCCCGGCCTATTACGGCTGGCATCCGCACCGCCACTGGCACCGCTGGCATCGCTGGTAAGCGTGCGGGAGGGCCGGGCGGCACCCGACCGCCCGGTCGCCTGTCCCCGGATTGAGCCGGGGAACAGCCCAATCGGGCGTCGCGCGCCTCGCGTGAGATCCAATCATGGAGCGCTGACATGGCCGTCGCGACCAAAAGGCCCATGGCGCCAGGTCCCGCCCTGCCGAATCCCGCCCTGATCGCCTTCATCCGCTTCGGGCTCGGGGCCCGGCCCGATGACCGCGACAGGCTGGCGGACGACCCACGCAGCTATCAGGCGGCCTCGACCTTGGCGGCCTCAGAGGCCTCGCCGCGCACCAGCCTGGTCACGCCGACGAAGTCGATCTTGCCCGAGCCAAGCACCGGCACGTGCGCCACGACGCGCACTTCGGCCGGCACCATCAGGTCCATGGCGCCGTTCGCCTTGGCGAAGGCCAGAAATTCGGCGCGCGTCGCGTTTTCGGCTTCGGTGATGAGCACCAGCTTTTCGCCCTTGCGCGGATCAGGCACCGTCGCGACCGCCGAGAGCGAACCTTTCCACAGCTCGCCCGCCAACGCTTCCACGGCAGCCAGTGAAATCATCTCGCCGCCAATCTTGGCGAAGCGCTTGGCGCGGCCGCGAATGCTGACGAAGCCGGCATCGTCGATGCTGACGATATCGCCGGTGTCATGCCAACCGTCCTGCAGCGGTTCGAGCACACCAGGCTTTTCCGCCCTGAGATAGCCCGCCATGACGTTGGGGCCGCGCACGAACAGCCGCCCGCCGCCCTGGACGCCGATCACCGGATCCAGGCGGTATTCCATGCCGGGCATGATTTTTCCCACCGTGCCCGATCTGTTGTACATCGGCGTGTTGATGGAAATCACCGGCGCCGTCTCGGTGACGCCGTAGCCTTCGAGAATGCGCAGGCCGAACTTCTCCATATAGGTTTCGCGGGTCGAGGCCTTGACCGGCTCGGCGCCGGAAAAGCAGTAGCGCACCGAGCGGAAATCATAGGGGTGTGCGGTGCGCGCATAGCCGCTGAGGAAGGTGTCGGTGCCGAAGATGATCGTCGCGTTCGAGGCATAGACCAGTTCGGGAACGATGCGGTAGTGCAGCGGCGAAGGGTAGAAATAGACCGGAACGCCCGACACCAGCGGCAGCACCGTGCCCGCCGTCAACCCGAAGGAATGGAAGATCGGCAGCACGTTGAACACCTTGTCGCCCGAGTGGAAATCGATGCGCGAGGCGGCCTGCGCGGCATTGGCCAGGATGTTGCGATGGGTAAGCACCACGCCCTTGGGCGTGCCTTCGGAGCCAGAGGTGAACAGGATCACGGCCGGATCGGTGGCATTGCGGGCAACCCGTGGCGTGGCCTTGCGCAGCATGCCAAGCAGCTTGTCCTTGAGGCTGATGGTTGCGCGCAGATCGTCGAGCCAGACGATGTTCACCGACCGGCCGACTTCCTCGACCGTCGCGCCGAGCTTGGCCTGCTCGACAAAGGCCCGAGAGGTCAAAATTGTGGTGACCCGCGCCGCCTTGCAGGCGGACAGGATGTTGGCGGCACCGGCGGTGAAGTTGATCATCGCCGGGACCTTGCCGGCGGACATGACGCCAAGCAGCGCGGCACAAGCGCCATTGGCATTGGGCAGCATGATGCCGAGCGTGTCCTGTCCGGCATAGAGCGCTTCGAACTTCTCGCCGAGCACGGCGACACCCGTGAGCAGCTTGCCATAGCCCAGCGAACCGGCGACCGGATCCTGCACGGCGAGTTGCTTCATGCCGCGCTCGGTCGCCGTTTCGATGACCCTTTCGAGCACGGTCTTGTCGATATGCTGGGTGCGGAAGACGAGGTCGGACATCACCTGGTAGAGTGCGGCACCGGCGGCGGCTCTGCGCTTGCGGCCCTTCAGTTCGTCGGCGACCTTGAGCCTGACCGGCGGCAGTATGGTCACCTTGACCTTCGGGAACAGGCGACGGCGCACGTGCTGCGCCGTCAGCCGCGAGAAGGGGCTTTTCTCCAGCCCCTCGATACGGATCGGCACGACCATCGAGCCGGTCTTGTCGGCCACCATGGCGGCGCCGTCATAGACCTTCATCAGCCCGCCGGCGACGGTGATGCGGCCCTCGGGAAAGATGACCAGCGGATCGCCATTCTGCACGATCTTGATCAGCGTGCGCGTCGACATCGGCTTGGCCGGATTGAGCGGCAAGGCGCGGGTCAGTTTGAGGAACGGCTTCATCCACCAGGCCTGCGCGATGGTGTAGTCGATGGCGAAGACCGGCTCTTCATCGGTCAGCGTCAGCGCCAGCGGACCGTCGAGAAAGCTGACATGGTTGAGCGCCAGAATAGGCGCCGGACCCGCGGCCTTGAGGTTTTCCAGGCCCTCCACTTCCAGCCGATGGAAGGCGCGAAAGAGGATGGAGACGAAGTCGCGGAAGGCGTTGGTCGGCAGATATTTCAGCATCAGCCAGGCGGCCACCGCATTGAAGGCGGCAAGCCCGAACAACACGCTGGCAATAGAGACGCCAGCGGCCTGGACGGCGGCGACGAGGATGCCGCCCAGCGTCATGAAGCCGGCGTTGACGATGCTGACAGCGGCGACGACGCGGGCGCGGCGCGCCTCGGGCGACCAGGCCTGCACGGCAGCGAAGGTCGGCACGACCAGGAAGGCACTGGAAATGGCCATGCCGGCAAGGTCGATGGCACCGCGGATGGTGTTCGGCCCGGCGAAGAAGAGGCCAAGGGTTTCAGCCTTGGGCGAAGGCTGCATGCTCCAGATCGTCCAGGCAAGGTGCAAGCCGAACAGCGCCAGAAGCGCGGTGCCGACCGGCGCGGGAAGCAGCACCATGCGGCCCTGCGACATCCAGGCGGCGATCGCCGAGCCGATGGCAATGGAGACGGCGAACACCGCGAGATAGGCGGTGACCGCGATCTCGTTGCCGCCGAGCTGGTCCTTGATCAGCGTGGGCAGGATCGAAAGCACGATGGCGCCGATCAGCCAGAACCACGAGGTCATCAATCCGGCGCGCCAGATGCGCGTGTCGGTGCGCAATTCGCTGACCTGGCGCCATGTCGAGCGGAAGATGTTCCAGTCGATGACAAGGTTCGGCGCGGCTGAGCCGGTCGAGGGGATGGAGCGGCTGACGAACCAGCAGCCGACCGCAAGGATCATCATCATCGGGCCGAAAACGGCGACACCGATGCCGTCAGCGGAGACGACACCGCCCACGATCGTGCCGCCAAGGATGGCGGCGAAGGTCGCCGACTCGATCCAGGCGTTGGCGCGGGGCAATTCCTTGCGCTCGAGATGATCGGGCAGGATGCCGTATTTGATCGGCCCAAACAGTGCCGAGATGACGCCGAACATCAACAGCGCGGTCATCAGCACAGGAATGGAGGACAGCGCGATGCCGACGACCGCGACGGCAGCGGCGCCGATCTCGGCGAATTTCAGCCGGCGGGCAATGAGCGCCTTGTCGAAGCGGTCGGCGATCTCGCCGCCCAGCGCCGACAGGAACAGGAACGGCGCCATGAACACGGCGCCGGCCAGCGTGACCAGCGAGGCGGCCTGATCGGCAGCCAGTGTGAAGAGGATCAGGAACACCAGCGTGTTCTTGAGGAAATTGTCGTTGAAAGCGGACAGGAACTGCGTCCAGAAGAGCGGCGCGAAGCGCCGCGAAAGCATAAGATGCGTGTTCATGGCGTTGTCCCATTTGGCGGAACCACGCGGCGATGCTCCGGTGATCCCCGCGGGTTCATGCGCTGTTCCGATCGTTGTGATAGCCGTGAGCTGGTTAAGGTTCTTTACTGGGTCGGGAATCGCCGGTGGTCGCTGGTTCGTTCCGGCGCTGGTGAAGCTGGCCTGTGCGCGCCCGTGTCAAGCGGTTCCGACATCTACGCCTCCTTATGAACAATGTTCATGGCGCCAATGTAGCATAACTTGAACGATGTTCAAGGGCAAAAATGAACGATGTTCACAAAAGTGAGGAGAGGTTGACGAGTCAATCGCCAGGGCCTGGCTATCGTTCGCGGCCAGCCCCTGTCCAATGGGAATCTACAAGCTGCACCGACGCGCTTGATCCCCGGCTAGCGAGGAGCGCCTTCGTTCAGTGTCGCCACGGTCTTCAGCGCGCCGTCCAGCATGTCGCCCTTCTCGTCCTTGAGCGCCGCCTCGCGCAGGCGGCGGATCCAGTCCGCGGCGTCGTCCCTCCCCTTGAGCAGATCGAGCGCCGACAGCACGCGGTCGAATTTCGACTGGGCGCGCATATGCGTGTCGCTGTAGCCCTTGATCAGCCGGCGACAGTTGAGGATTTCGACCGCAAGCGCGTAATCTGCCGGCACGTAGCCAAGCGCCAGAGCGTACCAGCGTTCGAGATGCGCGGCCTCGACCTTGTGGCGCAGCAGGCTGCGGCGCCAGCGGCGCAGGCCGCCGATGAACCACAGAGCGGCGAAGCCGGCGAAGCTGTCGGTGCGGATGCGGCGGCCATGGTTGATGCGGCGATCGAGAAAGGCGGCCAGTTTCGGCCGGCTTTCGATGTAGCTGCCCAGCCCCGCCGGCAGCGTGCCGCAGAACTCCTCGATGCGCGGGTGGAAATATTCGGTCACCTGCAGGACCGAACCGTCCTTGACGCCAACCTCCTTGCGCACCCGCCTGTCGCGGGTCGAGCGCGTTTTCAGATCGGCGACGCGGATCATGTCGTCGTAGCACATGGCATTGGCCAGATGCTTGGCGGCGGCGATGGACAGCGCATAAGCGTGGCCGGCGCTGTCCAGCGCAACGGCGTTGTCCAGCCGGTCGAGATAGTCGCGCCCATAGGCGATGTCCTGATAGTCGACGACCTTTCTCAGGCCGCGAAGCGCCATGTCGCGCACGGCTACGGGCATCAGGTCGATGCGGGCGGCCTGGGCATGCCATCCCCGCAGCAGATTTTGCGGGCCGCTCACACGCCCGGCACCCAAAGCGGATTCGACAATGGCTGGCTCCGCCGGTTTTGACGAAGGTGCTGCCGCCGTGCCGCGTGCGCGGTCGAAGGCAGCGCCGAAGGCGGCAAGGCTGGCCTTCACGCCCCGCCCGCCGGCACCAATCGCCTGTTCGTAGCTCTCGCGCGTGAACGGCAGTGCGTCGGAGCCGGCCAGCGCGCCAAGCAGGCTGGCCGAGATCATCGAGCCGTTGTCGGCGGCGATCTTTTCCATGTCGAAAGCGATGAAGCGCTTCGACGCGGCCTCAGCCGTCGCGTGGACCTTGGACGACGAGGCGCGGCCGTCGCCCGGTTCGATCTTTTCCGAGACGGCGGCGATGCGATGCGAGGAGGCGATCAGCGTCGTGCGGTTGGGGGTGACGAAGCCCCTGATGATGGCGCGGCCGGCCTCCATCAATTCGGCGGCGATCAGGATGTCGACATCGCCCTGCGAGGGTGACAGGGCGAAGACCGGGAGGCGGCCGGTGTCGCGGGCCATCTCGATATAATAGATGGTCGCGCCGGTGCGTTGGGCGACGCCGGCGACCGAAGTCGACTGTGCAACGTAACCATTGCGTTCGGCGACATCGGTGATCCAGTCGGCCAGCACGCCGCCGCCCTGGCCGCCGACGGCCAGCACGGCGAGCTTGATCACCGGCTCATCGGCGGCACCGGATCTGGGGTGCAAGGAGGGGACGGGCTCAAGCATCGGCGAATATCAGGCGCCGGTTTTCGCGACGCCTCTGCAGGAAGCCGATCGTCGCGCGACGAGCGGATTCCAGGAACCGGTCCCAGCGGCTCGGATTGTGCACGACATCGGCGCGGTAGAAGGACGGACAGAGGACGGCGGCGTCCGCCACCTCGCCGCAATTGCCGCAGCCGACGCAGTTCTGGTCGATCGACGCCACCGGATCGTCGCGCAGCGGGTCGTCAAGCGATTTCACCGACAGCGACGGACAGCCGGAAAGCCGCATGCAGGCATGGTCCCCGGTGCAGATGTCCTCGTCGACGCCGAACTTCGGTTTGACGACACGCTCGCCGCCCTTGATGGCCTTGTCGACCAGCGGCTTTTCGCGGCGCTGGCGATTGAGCATGCACTCCGACGAAGCGACGATGACTTTCGGGCCCTTCTCGTCCGTCGTCAGCGCCTCGCGCAACGTGTCCTGCATCTTGCCGACATCGTAGGTGCGGTCGACATGGCGCAGCCATTTCACGCCCATGCCTTTCACCGCCTCGGTGATCGGATGCTTGGTCGACTTGGTCTTGTTGCCCGCACGCGACGACAGGATGTCCTGCCCGCCAGTCGCGGCAGAGTAGAAATTATCGACGATGACGATGACGCCGTCATTCTTGTTGAACACCGCGTTGCCGATCGAGGAGGTCAGGCCGTTGTGCCAGAAGCCGCCGTCGCCGACGAAGGAGATCGAGCGGCGCTTGGCGTCGGGCGAATTGAACGCCGAGGCCGAGGCTGGCCCCAGCCCATAGCCCATCGTGGTGGCGCCGAGCTCGAAAGGCGGCATGATCGAAAACAGATGGCAGCCGATGTCGGAGGCGATGTGGTGCTTGCCGAGTTCCTGTTCGACCAGCTTGGTCGCGGCAAAGATCGGCCGTTCCGGGCAGCCGATGCAGAAGCCGGGCGGGCGGCCCGGCACGACGTTGATCAGGTCAGCCGTGTCGACGCCGTCGCCGACCTTGTTGGGCGCGCGCACCTCGCCCGGCAAAAGATGCGGCGCCTCGGCGCGCAGGAAGGCACCGATGCCGTCGAGCATGACCTGGCCGGTATATTCGCCGGCCATCGGCAGATGTTCCTTGCCGACCAGGCGCGTGCCGCGCCCGGCCTTGTGCAGCATGGCGGCAAAGGCCTGTTCGATATAGTTGGGCTGGCCTTCCTCGACCACCAGCACCGCCTGCTTGCCCTCGCAGAAGGCGAGGAACTCGTCGTCGATCAGCGGATAGACGGCGTTGAGCACGTAGAGCGGGACATCCGTGTCGCCATAGGTGTCGGCAAGGCCAAGCCGCTGCAGCGCACGGATGACCGAATTGTACATGCCGCCCTGCATGACGATGCCGACCGAGCCGTGGTCCGAACCGAAGAACTCGTTGATCCTGTTCTTGACGATGAAATCCACCGCGGCCGGCCAGCGCTTCGCCACCTTCTCCTTCTCGTGCAGGAAGGAAGCGGGCGGCAACACGATGCGGCCAGTGTCGCGGCGCGGCGCTTCGAGCGCATCGGCGACCGTCATCGGCGGACGCTTGTTGTCCTTGGCGATGAAATGGCCATGCACGTGGCAGCAGCGGATGCGCACCTGCAGCATGACAGGCGTGTTGGAAATCTCGGACAGCTCGAAACCATCCTCCACCGCCTTGACGATCGACGGCAGGTTCGGACGCGGGTCGAGCAGCCAGACCTGGCTCTTCATGGCGAAGGCATGGCTGCGCTCCTGCATGATCGAGGAGCCCTCGCCATAATCCTCGCCGACGATGATCAACGCGCCGCCGGTGACGCCGCCGGACGCGAGATTGGCCAACGCATCTGAAGCGACGTTGGTGCCGACGGTCGACTTGAAGGTCGCCGCGCCGCGGATCGGATAATGCACCGAAGCGGCGAGCATGGCGGTGGCGGTGGCTTCCGAGGCGCTGGCCTCGAAATGCACGCCGAGTTCGCCCAGAATGTCCTGCGCGTCGGCCAGCACATCCATCAGGTGGCTGATCGGCGCGCCCTGGTAGCCGCCGACATAGCCGACACCGCATTGCAGCAGTGCCTTGGTGATGGCGAGGATGCCCTCGCCGGCGAATTCCTCGCCGGCGCCGAGCCTGAGCTTCTCGACTTCCTTGGCAAAAGACCGTTCGGCCATTTTTGGCCTCCTTCCGTTGCCGCCGGCATCGGCGGCGCGTACATCTAGATGTCGTGCTTGCGAATGTTCTTCAGCATCTTCTGCAGCGTCGCGATGAGGGCGGCATATTCGGCATCGCCGACATCGTCGAACATCGCCTCGAACGCGTCATGCATGGCGGGCCAGGCGCGGGTGAACTCGGCGCGACCTTCGTCGGTCAGGAACACGTGGCGGATCCGGCTGTCGCTCACGCCCTGCTCACGCCGCACGAACCCTTGCCCCTCCAGCGTGTCCAACGTGCGGCTCAAGGTCGACTGCTCGATCACCGTATAGACCGAGAGGTCGTTGACAGTGACGCCGTCGGTGACCGACAGCACGGCCAACGTGCGCACCTGCGAAATGGTCAGGCCCTGCTTGCGAAAATCGTCACGCAAGGTGGCGTTGTAGCGGCCCATGATGCGGTTCATCAGATAGGGCGCGAATTGCTGCAGGCCGATCTGGCCGAGGGTCGAAATGCGCTGACGTTTTTCGGCGACTTTCTGTTCCATCACAGCTTCCCCGCCAGCAGGAAACCGGAGCCGCCGCCGAGGCCAGCACCGGGATGGGTCGAGGCGCCGATATGATAGAGGCCCTTGATGCCGGTCTGGTGGTTGCGGCTGGTCTTGAACGGCCGCCACAGGAAGGCCTGGTCTATGGTCGAGGAACCGCCATAGGGGTCGCCGCCGACCAGGTTGATGTTCATCTCTTCGAGATCGGCCGGCGAATAGGCGCGGCGCGCGATCACGCTGTCCTTGAAGCCGTCGATATGGCTGGCGAGGACCGCTTCGGCGCGATCGGCATAGGCCTCGCGCAGGGCATCGGTCCATTGCCCGTCAGCGGGTGCCTGCAGCTTGCCGGCGGCGTCGCCCTTGATGTGGCGGGGCGCCTCGGGCAGTTGCAGCCACAGGATCGCCTTGCCTTCCGGGCAGCGTGACGGGTCGAGCGCATGCGGCTGGCCGACACAGATGGTCGGCACCTCGGGGAGCATGCCGCGCGCCGCCTCGTTGCAGGCTTTCGAGACACCATCCAGTCCGGGCGTCAGATGCAGCAGCGCCACCTTGTCCAGGCCTTCGCCGCGCCAGGACGGCGGCTTGTCGAGGGCGTAGTGGATCTGGAAATTGCCTTTGCCGTAGCGGTATTTCTTCGTCGCCTCGGCATCGGCTTTGGGAGCATCCGTGCCGAGCAGGCGGCCATAGAGCTGTGTCGGCGTAACCGAGCAGATAACGCTCTTCTTCGCGTGGACGGTCTCGCCCGAAGCCAGGCGCACGCCGGTGGCGCGGCCGCCGGCCAGGAGGATGGAGGCAACGTCCGCTTCGGTGGAGATGACGCCGCCGCGCTCCTTGATGAGCGCCTCGAAAGCAGACAGCAGGTTCTGCGCCCCGCCCTTGACGATCGGCGCGCCGGCCGCCTCCAGCGCGAAGGCGATCACCTTGGCGATCTGCCCGGAGAAGGCGTCTTCCGGGCCAAGCCCGGCATGCAGCACCCACGGCGCCCAGAGCGCGCGGACGGTCTCGGACTGGTAGCCGCTTTCCAGCCAGCCGCGCGCCGGCACCAGCGCATCGCCAAGGAAGGCGGCAAGACCACGCGGGCTCCGCCGCCAGGCGTCGCCCGCCAGCAGCTTCGCGGTCGGATAAGACCACAGACTGCCGCCGAGCAGGCCGAACAGCAGGCCGGCATTGCCTTCGATGCCGCCGACATCTTCCGCGTGGCGGTCACCGTCGCCGGCCGCGATCGCGTTGAGCGCGGCGATGTTGGCGGCGCGGTCGGTGCTGAGCACCGCATGGCTGCCGTCCGGGCGAAGCACGCCGGTCGGCGTGCCGGTATGGCAGAATTCCAGCCCGTGCCGGGCGAGGTCGGCGCCAAGTGCGGCGAAGGCCGGCGAGGTGATGAACAGCACGAAGGTCGTTGCCATCACATCATGGATGAAGCCAGGCGCGGTGATCTCCTCGGTGCGCATGCAGCCGCCAATGCGGTCGTTGCGCTCCAGCACGAGCACCTTGGCGCCCTTGCCGCCAAGCATCGCCGCGCAAACCAGCGCGTTGATGCCGCTGCCGACAATGATGTGGTCGGGCGCTTTCATTGGGGGTTGCTCGTGGGCAGCGGGTAGGCTTGCCGGGTCAGCGCCCTACGGCGCCCCCCTCTGTCCTGCCGGACATCTCCCCCACAAGGGGGGAGATCGGATGTCATCCCGGCTTTCGCCAATTTTCTACGTCGCAAGAAGGGAGCCGTCGCGGAAGCTGCCGATCTCCCCCCAAGTGGGGGAGATGCCCGGCAGGGCAGAGGGGGGCGCCGTAGAGCGCTAACGCCGCCATCCTGCCTCCCTATCGCCTCACCAAGCTGCATGATCTTCTCCCGAAGACCCACCTCGCTCTATTTTCCAACCACCAGCGCCAGGGCGCGGATCGGACTGCCGGTGCCGTGCTCGATCTTGAGCGGTGCCGCGATCAGGATCGCGCCTTTCGGCGGCAACTGGTCGAGGTTGCAGAGGCTGGCCAGGCCGTAGCGGTTGGCCTTGTGCATCAGCGTGTGCGCCGGGAATGGCGGCTCCATGCCGCCCGCCTTGCCGGCATCGGTGCCTATCGTCTCCGAGCCCCAGCCCTTGATGTCCTTGCTGATCAGGAACTGGATGGCTTCGGCCGTCGGGCCGGGCGTGTGCGGGCCGGTCTCGTTGGCGTTAAGGAACTCGGCTTCCGAGCCGTTGCGCTTGTACCAGTCGGTGCGCATCACCACCCACTCGCCGGCGTTGATCGCGCCATGCTTGGCTTCCCATGCCTTGATGTGGTCGACGGTGAGCAGGAAATCATGGTCGGCGGCGGCCTCCTTCGAACAGTCGATGACATTGACCGGGCCGATGAAGTTCTGCGCCGGAATGGTGTCGGTGGCGCCGTCCGGATAATCCTTGCCGCTGATCCAATGCTGCGGGGCGTCGAAATGGGTGCCGGAATGCTCACCGAGCTTCAGCCAGTTCCACGCCCACCATGGGCCGTTCTTGTCGTAGCGGGAGATCGAATGGATCTCGACCTTCGGCGTATCGACGGCAAGTTCCGGCGGCAGCTTGATCAGTGGTGTATCCGGCCCGAGCGGCGCCGTCAGGTCGACCACCTTGATGGCGCCGGAAAGGAGTTGGCCGGCGACTTCGCCGAGAAGTTTTTGGGTGTCCATGGTCTCTGTTCCCTCTTGTCTGACATGATCAAGGCTCGTCTCGGCCCTTAATATCCTACTAGACGAAAACATATGCATCTGCAATTATCTTTAAGCATAAAGGAAATGGGAACGGGGCGTGAGCGAGTTCGACGCCATCTTTGTCGGGGCGGGCCACAACAGTCTGGCATGCGCCGCGCATCTGGCGCTCAAGGGCTGGAAAACCGGGGTTTTCGAGCGCAGCGCAACGATCGGCGGCGCGGTGCAAACCCGCGAATTCACGCTTCCGGGCTTCCGTCATGATTTCGGCGCGATGAATCTGAGCCTGTTCGCCGGCTCCGCCTTCCACCGGAAATATGCAAATGAATTGAAAGCGCAGGGGCTGGAATTCGCGCCGGCCGCCGATTGTTTCGCCAGCGCCTTTCCGGATGGGCGCTGGTTCGGGGTCAGCAACGATCTGGAAAAGACCGCCAGCCGCGTTGCCGCCTTTTCAGCCGCCGATGCCGCGACATGGCGCAGGCTGGTTGCCGCCTTCCCGGCCGAAGCCGGGCATTTGTTCAAGCTGCTGGGCTCGCCGATGAGCGCCCGTGCGCTTGCGGGCACCGCATGGAACCTGTGGCGCAAGAAAGGTGTTTCCGGCGCGCTCGATACCGGCCGGCTGCTGTTGTCCTCGCCGCGCGCCTGGCTGGAGGAGACTTTCGAGTCTCCTCATATCAGGGCGACGCTCGCCACCTGGGGCATGCATCTCGACTTCGCGCCCGACATCGCCGGCGGCGCCGTGTTTCCCTATCTGGAATCGATGGCCAACCAGAGCTTCGGCATGGTGCTGGGCAAGGGCGGAGCCGATACGATCATCCGGGCCTTGGCCGGCATGGTCACATCCGCCGGCGGCAGGATCATTACCAGCGCCGACGTTGCCGAGATCACTGTCTCCGGCGGCAAGGCGACGGGCGTGCGGCTCTCTTCCGGCGAAACGCATACGGCGACCAAGGCGGTCATTGCAGGCGTCGCGCCCAAGGCGCTGACCGGCAAGCTGCTGCCTGGCGGTTCCGGCAACGCCGGCTTCGACACGGCGATGCAGAAATTCCGGCGCGCGCCGGGCACGATGATGATCCACCTGGCGCTGGACGATCTGCCGGACTGGCGCGCCGGGGCAGAGTTGCGCCAGTTCGCCTATGTGCATCTGTCCCCCTCGCTCGACCAGATGTCGCGCACCTATCAGCAGGCGATGGCAGGCATGCTGCCGGACGAACCGGTGCTGGTCGTCGGCCAGCCGACCGCCATCGACCCATCGCGGGCGCCGCAGGGCAAGCATGTTCTGTGGATACAGGTGCGCATGCTGCCCGCCGAAATCGCGGGCGACGCCGCGGCCAAGATCGCGCCAGCACATTGGGACCAGGTCAAGGAAGCCTATGCCGAGCGCGTGCTCGACATTATCGAGACCTACGCGCCCGGCCTGCACGCAAAGATCCTTGGCCGCGCGGTGTTCTCGCCGATCGATCTCGAGCGTGAGAACCCGAACCTCGTCGGCGGTGACCAGGTCTGCGGCAGCCACCATCTGGCGCAGAATTTCCTGTTCCGCCCGGCGCGCGGCTATGCCGGCTGGAACACGCCGGTCGCCAACCTGCATCTCACCGGCGCCGCGACATGGCCGGGCGCCGGCACCGGTGCCGCCTCGGGCTTCATGCTCGCGCAACAGCTTGGCGGGAGGTAGGCCAGACGATTCCATGAGGGCGACGAGAGGCAAGGCGCTGCTGCCGACGAAGCCCGAACCAATGAACTGAAGACGCTGCGCGAAGACAAATAAACCAACAAGGGGAACGACCATGACAATCAACAGACGCGAATTACTGGGATACAGTGCCGCGGCACTTGGCGTGGCCGCCGTCGGCCTGCCAAAGATTGCCCAGGCCGCCGGCGAACTGACCATCGCCTACAATGTCAACCTGCCGTCCTGGGATCCGACCACCGGACCGTCGGCCGTCAACCCGACCATACAGGGCCTCTACCAATCGGTGTTCGACCAATTCATCCCGCAGAAGCCGGACCTGTCCTTCGCGCCCGGCCTGCTGACCGAATGGGGCTGGAACGACGACCGCACCAAGATCATGATGACGGTGCGCGAAGGCGTGAAATGGCATGACGGCTCGCCCTTCACACCGGAAGACGTCGTCTGGTCGCTGCAGCGTGCGGGCGACGAAAAGACCGGCAACCCGATCCAGTTCGTCTGGAAGAACGTCAACAATTTCAAGATCGACGGCAACAAGATCACTGGCGACGTCGTGCAGTTCGATCCAGTCTATTTCAAGTGGATGTCGTTCCTGACCGGCTACATCATGCCCAAGGCCTATTACGAGAAGGTCGGCGCCGAAGGCTTCGAGAAGGCGCCGATCGGCACCGGCCCCTACATGGTGGAAAAATTCGAGCGCAACGCTTTCCTGCGGCTGAAGGCCAATCCCGACTATTGGGGCGGCAAGCCGGCCTTCGAGAATGTGACGATCAAGTTCGTCACCGATGCGGCAAGCCGGGTGGCCGAGATCGAATCCGGTTCCTCGCAGGTGACGCTCGAAATCCCCTATGAGGAGTATGACCGGCTGATCGCCAAGGACGGGCTTGCCGGCTCGATCAAGAATGTTTCCGACATCGGCATGATCTTCTTCAACGACATCGAAGCGATGCTGGACAAGAACGTGCGCCAGGCAGCCGTCATGGCGGTGGACAAGGAGCTTCTGGTCAAGCGGCTGCTGCGCGGCTATGGCCAGCCGATCGCCACGCTCGAAACGCCGGAATACGCGGCCTTCGATGCCTCGATCAAGGTGGAGCACAATCCTGAGAAGGCCAAGGAACTGCTGGCCGCCTCAGGCTATTCGCCGGAAAAGCCGGTCAAGTTCACCATCCAGACGACCAAGGGCTTCAAGCCCAAGGACTATGAGATGATCCAGGCGATCGTCGGCATGTGGCGCAAGGTAGGCATCGAGGCGACGATCGAGGTCTATGAGATCGCCAAGCACTACGAGCTGCGCGCCGCCGACAAGCTCGCGCCCGCGGCCTTCTACAATTGGGGCAACGCCATTGGCGATCCGACCACCTCGACCGGCTTTGCCATGTATGGGCCGAGCCCGCATTCGGTCTGGGACAGCCAGGACCTGATCGACATGATCAACCCGCTGTGGGGAGAAAAAGACGAGGCCAAGCGCATCGCCGGCTGGAAGGCGGTCGACAAATACATCGCCGAGCAGGCCTATGTGCTGCCGCTAATGCAGTACGCGCAGCCGATCGTGCATGCCAAGGGCGTCAAAGTCGTCCAGCACATCTCAGGCGCGCTGCTGCCGGCCTTGATGACCCCGGCCTGATATCGGCCTGGAATTGCCGCGCGCCGTCGCCAATGACGGCGCGCATTTTCCATCGGGCATACGAGCCCACGGGCTCCTGCAAAGATTTACATGCTCCTGCAACGATTCCTGATTCGTCTGCTGACGATGTTGATCACGCTGTTCGGCGTGGCCGTCGTCGTCTTTGTCGTCATCCGCGTCGCGCCCGGCGATCCGATCGCCATGATGCTGCCGCCCGGCGCCACCAATGACGACATCGCCCGACTGCGCGCGCTGTACGGGCTCGACAAGACGATCGTACAGCAGTTCTTCATCTGGCTGTCCGGTGTCGCCAGGGGCGATTTCGGAACCTCGATCTCGCTGCGGCAAGACGTGCTCGGCCTCGTCTTCAACCGGCTGCCGGCCACGCTGGAACTTGCCATCGTCGCTCTCGTCATGGCGGTGGCGATCGGCGGCACGACGGCGATACTCGGCGCGCGCGAACGCGGCACGGCGGTCGAGGCCGGCATCGATATTGCGAGCGGCGCCGCCCTTTCCATCCCCGACTTCCTCTGGGGCCTGGTGCTGATCCTGCTGTTCGGCGTGCTGGTGCCGATCTTCGACATTTCGGGCCGCGTGTCGCCGCAACTCGACCTGCCCTTCGTGACGCAGTTCTATTTCTTCGAGAGCCTGCTGCGACTGCGCTTCGACCTGACCTGGGATCTCTTGAAGCACATGCTGATGCCGGCCGTGGCTTTGGCGCTGCCGCTGGCGGCGATCATCTCGCAGCTTCTCAAACAGTCGCTGAAGGAAGTGCTCGACCTCGACTATGTCGTGCTGGCACGGGTCAAGGGCTTTTCGGAAACGCAGGTCATCCTGCGCGAGGCGCTGAAGAACGCCGCGCTGCCGACGCTGACCCTGATCGGCGTGCAATTCACCTTCCTCATCGGCGGCACGGTCATCGTCGAGCGGCTGTTCTCCTATGAGGGGCTCGGCAACATGGCGATCGATGCCGTCATCAACCGCGACCTGCCGCTGATCCAGGGCATCGTGCTGGTGTTCGCGCTGCTGTTCGTGCTGATCAACCTCGTCGTCGACATGATGTATGCGCTGCTCAATCCGAGGTTGCGCCATGGATGAGGCACGCATCTCGCGACGCGGACTGAGCCCGAGGCTGTGGCTTGCCGGCGGTTGGCTGCTGCTGGCACTGCTGGCCGCGATTTTCGCGCCGCTGGTGGCGCCGCAGGATCCGCTGGCGCAGGATTTGATGCTGGAGCGCCTGCCGCCGTTCTGGCTCGACGGCGCCGAGCCCGGCTATTGGCTTGGCACCGACAGTCTCGGCCGCGACCTGCTCTCGCGCCTGATTTTTGGTGGCCGCATCGCCTTCATCGTTGCTTTCGCGGCGGCCATCGCCGCCTGCGTCGTTGGCTCGATGCTGGGACTGATCGCGGGCTATTTCGGCGGCTGGGCGGATCGCATCATCTCGCGCATCGTTGACATCTGGATGGCGTTCCCGCCGGTGCTTTTCGCCATTCTGCTGGTCGCCGTGCTCGGTACCGGCTTGAGCTCCGTCATTCTCGCCATCGCCATCATCGACTGGACGCGCTTCTGCCGGGTCATCCGCGCCGAGGCGATGGGGCAATCGCGCATGGACTATGTCGAGAATGCCCGCATCGCCGGCTATGGCCGCATCGGCATCATGCTGCGCGAGGTGCTGCCCAACGTGGTTCCGTCGATCGTGGCGTTGCTGTCGCTGGAAATGGGCATCGCCGTCATCGTCGAGGCGATCCTGTCCTTCGTCAATCTGTCGATCTCGACCGACGACCCGACCTGGGGCGGCATCATCGCCGAAGGCCGGCTGTCGATCCATCAAGCCTGGTGGGTGCTGGTGTTTCCGCTGATCACGCTGATCCTCACTGTGCTGTCGTTCAGCCAGTTCGGCGAAGCACTGAAGACGCGTTTCGATCCGGTGCTGCGATGAGTGCCTGTCTCGAGATCGCCAATCTGAGCGCGGTGCTGGCCAACGGCCAGCGCGTGCTGCGCTCTGTTTCGCTCACCGTGCAACCCGGCGAGGTGCGCGCGCTGGTCGGCGAAAGCGGCGCCGGCAAGACGATGATCGGCAAGGCGGTGCTGGGCGTCCTGCCGTCGAGCGTGCGCATCGTCGAAGGCGACATGAGGCTCGAGGGCGAAGACCTCGGCAAACTCCAGCCCAAGGCGCGGCGCACGCTGATCGGCGCACGCACGGCGCTGATCCCGCAGGACCCGCTGACCGCGCTCAACCCCTCGCGCCGCATCGGTCCGCAGATGACCGACCGGCTGGTGCGCATCCTGGGTTGGAGCGGCGACAAGGCGGACAAGCGTGTCAGGCAATTGCTGGACGAGGTACAGATCCGCGACCCGGACCGGGTGCTGAAGAGCTATCCGCACGAACTGTCCGGCGGCATGCGCCAACGCGTGCTGATTGCCGCCGCCTTTGCCGCCGAGCCACGGCTGATCGTCGCCGACGAGCCGACCACGGCACTCGATGTCACCGTGCAGAAGCAGATCCTTCGGCTGATCGCCGCGTTGCAGCGCGAGCACGGCACCGCGATCCTGTTCGTCACCCATGATCTTGGCGTCGTCGCCAAGATCAGCCAGAAAGTGTCGGTGCTCTATGCCGGCAAGGTGGTGGAAGAAGCCGAGACCGCTGATCTCTTCGCAGCACCCCGGCATCCGTACACCCGGGCGCTGATGGCTGCGACGCCACGCTACACCGACCCCTTCACCTCGCTGAAGCCGGTGGACGAGACGGTGCTGGCCGGACTTGCGGCCGAGATCGCGGTAGCCGACCAGGCATGGAGGCGCCCGCATGGCTGAGCCGCTGTTTTCCGTGCGCGGGCTGAAGGTCGCGCTGCCCGACATGACGCGCAAGCCGCTTGTCGGCCGCGCGCCGCTGGCCGAAATTCTGAAAGGCCTGGATTTCGACCTGCCAAAGGGCTCTGTCACCGGCATCGTCGGTGAATCCGGATCCGGCAAGTCGACGCTTGGTCGCGCTTTGGTCCGGCTGCTGGAGCCGAGTGCCGGCAGCATCCGTTTCGAGGGCCGCGACATCACCCAACTGCCGGAGGCGGCACTGCGGCCGCTGCGCCGCGACCTGCAGATGATCTTCCAGGATCCGATGTCATCGCTCAACCCGCGCCGCACCATTGCCAGCATCATCGCCGCACCGCTCAAGCAGAACGGGCTTGGCGACAATCTGAAATCCCGCGTCGCCGAGGCACTGCAACGCGTCGGCCTGCCGCAGAGCTTCGCCAGCCGCTACCGGCACCAGCTGTCGGGCGGCCAGCGCCAGCGCGTCGGCATTGCGCGCGCGCTGGCGCTGTCGCCGAAATTCGTGCTGGCCGACGAGATCGTCTCCGGGCTCGACGTCTCGACACAGGCGCAGATCCTCACCTTGCTGGAGAAGCTCGCGGCGGAGATGGGCCTGACGGTCGCCTTCATCAGCCACGACCTGTCGGTCATCCGGCGGCTCTGCCAACAGGTGATCGTCATGCGCGAGGGCAGCATCGTCGAGCAGAGCGCCACGGATGCGCTGTTCGACAATCCCAGGGAGACTTACACGCGAGACCTGCTTGCCGCCATTCCGCTTCCCGAGATCGACGCGGACTGGCTGCGGCCGCCCGCGAAGGCGCCGGCATAAGACTTTTCATCCCGCACGCCGAAGAGCGGGCCTCGGACGTGCATGGGGGCGAAATCAGCCCGCGAACGGAGGGTAACATGAACTACGCAACCCGCGGCACGATGCTCGCCGCGATCCTGCTCGGCTCAATGGGAGCTGCGGCGGCGGATACGATCCCTGGCATGCGCGGCCACGACCATACCGGCATCACGGTTCCCGACATGAAGCAGGCGGTCGACTTCTTCACCGAAGTCGTGGGCTGCAAGAAGGCGATGTCGTTCGGACCGTTCGCCGACGACAAGGGCACCTTCATGCAGGACCTCCTCGGCGTCGATCCGAAGGCTGTCATCGAGCAGGTCACCATGGTCCGCTGCGGCTATGGGTCGAACATCGAGCTGTTCAAATACACCGCGCCCGACCAGAAGGACCTGACACCGAAGAACAGCGACATTGGCGGCTTCCATATCGCCCTTTACGTCGACGACGTCGCCGCGGCCAAAGCCTATCTCGACGGCAAGGGCGTCAAGACGAGATTGGGGCCGCTGCCGGTGAAGGAAGGGCCCGCCGCCGGCCAGACCATCCTCTATTTCCAGGCGCCATGGGGCTTGCAACTGGAGGCGATCAGCTATCCCACTGGCATGGCCTATGAGAAGGGTGCCGAGACCGTGCTGTGGAGCCCGAAGAACCCTGAGAAATGATCTCCCGCGGCGCGCTTGCAGGGACGTCACGCAAGCGCGCCATGCAATCCCCGCCTAATCATTTCGACATAAAACTTTAAGCTTGAAATATCTTACCTCCGGCGCGATACTGAGGCATAGCAAGCGAAGAGGAGATCGCACAGATGAAGGTTGCGGTTCTCGGCGGCGGACCAGCCGGCCTCTACTTTGCCATTTCGATGAAACTGAGGGACGCCGCGCACGACGTGACGGTGTTCGAGCGCAACCGCGCCGACGACACGTTCGGCTGGGGCGTCGTGCTATCGGCCGAGACGCTCGACAACCTTGCTGAGAATGACCCGGTCAGCGCCGTCTGGATCAAGAAGCATTTCGCCTATTGGGACGACATCGCCGTCATCCATGACGGCGTGCGCACGGTCTCGTCGGGCCACGGCTTCTGCGGCATCGGCCGCAAGCGCCTGCTGGTGCTCTTGCAGCGGCGCGCGCGCGAACTCGGCGTCAAGCTGATGTTCGAAACCGACATCTCCGACCCCCGCCCCTATATGGAGACGCATGACCTGGTCGTCGCCGCCGACGGGCTGAACTCCAGGGCGCGCAATACCTTCGTCGACATTTTCAAGCCCGACATCGACACCCGCAAATGCAAGTTCGTCTGGCTTGGCACCAACCAGAAATTCGACGACGCCTTCACCTTCATCTTCGAAAAGACCGAGCATGGCTGGGTGTGGGCGCACGCCTACCAGTTCGACAGCGAGACCGCGACCTTCATCGTCGAATGCAGCGAGCAGACCTGGGCCGCCTTCGGCTTCGGCGCGATGTCGCAGCAGGAGTCCATCGCGGTCTGCGAGCGCATCTTCGCCAAACATCTTGGCGGCCATCCGCTGATGACCAACGCCAACCACATCAGGGGCTCCGCCTGGATCAATTTCCCGCGCGTGCTGTGCGAGCGCTGGTCCTACAAGAATCTGGCGCTGATGGGCGACGCAGCGGCCTCGGCGCATTTCTCGATCGGCTCCGGCACCAAACTCGCCCTGGAAAGCGCGGTGGCGCTGGCCGACTATGTCGAGACCGAACCGGACCTCGAGGCCGCGTTCCGCAAGTATGAGGACGCTCGCCGCACCGAGGTGCTGAAGCTGCAATCGGCGGCGCGCAATTCTCTGGAATGGTTCGAGGAGGTCGAGCGCTATCTCGGCCTCGATCCGGTGCAGTTCAACTATTCGCTCTTGACCCGTTCGCAACGCATCAGCCACGAGAATTTGCGGCTGCGCGATGCCGAATGGCTGGGCGGCGCGGAAGAGTGGTTTCAGCGCCAGGCCGGTGCCGGCGGCAACAGGCTGCGCCGGGCGCCGATGTTCGCGCCCTTCAAGCTGCGCGACATGGTCCTCAACAACCGCGTCGTCGTTTCGCCGATGGCGCAGTACAAGGCCGTCGACGGCTGCCCGACCGATTGGCATTTCACCCATTATGCCGAGCGCGCCAAGGGCGGCGCCGGGCTTGTCTATATCGAGATGACCTGCGTCAGCCCGGAAGGTCGGATCACGCCTGGCTGCCCCGGCTTCTACGCGCCCGACCATGAGGTGGCGTGGAGGCGGCTGGTCGATTTCGTCCATGCCGAAACTGAAGCAAAGATTTGCGCCCAGATCGGCCATTCCGGCGCCAAGGGCTCGACCCGTGTCGGCTGGGAAGGCACCGACGTACCGCTCGCCTCCGGCAATTGGCCTGTCATGGCGGCCTCGGCGATTGCCTGGTCGCCGCAGAACCAGGTTCCGAAGGCCATGGATCGCGCCGACATGGACAGAGTGCGCGACGAGTTCGTCGCCTCGGCCGAAATGGCCGATCGCTGCGGCTTCGACATGCTCGAAATCCACGCCGCGCACGGCTACCTCCTGTCGTCGTTCATCACGCCGGTTACCAACCGGCGCACGGATGCCTATGGCGGTTCGCTGGAAAACCGCATGCGCTATCCCCTCGAAATCTTCCGAGCGGTGCGCGCCGCCTGGCCGGCGGGAAAACCGATCTCGGTGCGTATTTCGGCCAATGATTGGGTCGGCATCGAAGGCGTGACGCCGGCAGATGCCGTCGAGATCGCGCGGCGGCTGCACGAGGCCGGCGTCGACATCTGCGACGTCTCGGCCGGCCAGACCTCGGCCCTGGCAAAGCCGGTCTACGGACGCATGTTCCAGACACCGTTTTCGGACCGCATCCGCAACGAGGTCGGCATGGCGACGATGGCGGTCGGCAACATCTACGAACCGGATCATGTCAATTCGATCCTGATGGCCGGCCGCGCCGACCTGGTGGCGCTGGCACGGCCGCATCTCGCCGATCCCTACTGGACGCTGCATGCGGCGGTGACGCTCGGCGACCGTGGTGTGAAATGGCCCGATCCTTATCTGCCGGGACGCGACCAGATCTACAGGCTGGCCGAGCGCGATGCCGCGGCGGGGCTGAAAGTATGACAGTGGCGGCCACGATTCCCGGCAAGCACGCGCTGGTCACCGGCGGTGGTTCCGGCGTCGGCCAGGCCATCGCGCTGGCGTTAGCCGAGGCTGGTGTCGACGTGACCATATGTGGGCGTCGCGAAGCTGAACTCGCGAAGGTTGCCAGCGAAAACGACCGCATCCATGGCATTGCCGCCGACGTCACCAATGAGGCGGCGATGGCCGCGCTCTACACACAGGCCGAGGCCGCGCGCGGACCGTTCGACATCGTCGTCGCCAATGCCGGCATGGCCGGCAGCACGCCGGCGCACAAGACGACGCTTGCCGACTGGCAGCGGACGCTCGACGTCAATTTGACCGGAGCCTTCCTGACGGTGAAGCCGGCGCTGGCCGGCATGGCCGCGCGCAAGGCAGGCCGCATCGTCTTCATCGCCTCGACCGCCGGTCTGAAAGGCTACGCCTATGTCGCGCCCTATGTAGCGGCCAAGCATGGCGTCGTCGGTCTGATGCGGGCGCTTGCCGCCGAGACGGCGAAATCCGGCGTCACCGTCAATGCGGTGTGTCCTGGCTTCGTCGAGACCGACATGCTGGAGGAGTCCATCCAGCGCATCGTCGAAAAGACCGGACGCTCGGCTGACGAGGCACGGGCGAGCCTGGCCTCGACCAATCCGCAGGGCCGTTTCATCCAGCCTCAGGAAGTAGCCGCCGCCGTGCTCTGGCTGTGCGGCAATGCTGCGGCGTCGATCACCGGACAGGCGATTTCGATCTCGGGAGGTGAAACATGGTAGCCGGCCCCCTGCCCGTGCCATCGGGACCCGGCAAGGACCGGCTGCGTCTTTGGATCAGGCTGCTGCGCGCCTCGCGCACGATCGAGGCCGAACTGCGCGAGCGGCTGAAGAAGGAATTCGATACGACGCTGCCGCGCTTCGACGTCATGGCAGCACTCTACCGGGCGCCGGAAGGCATGCTGATGAGCGACCTCTCGCGCTTCCTGCTGGTCTCCAACGGCAATGTCACCGGCATCGTCGACCGTCTGGTTTCCGAAGGACTGGTGGCCCGTGCGCGCCGCAATGGCGACCGCCGCACCTCGATGGTGCGGTTGACCGAGGAGGGCACCAAGTCCTTTGCCACCATCGCCGCCGCGCATGAGGGCTGGATCGGTGAATTGCTGGGCAAGGTCAGCGAGGAGGATGCCCGCCGGCTGACCGGCATGCTGACCTCGTTCCGCAGCAACTGGGAGGGACGCGAATGACTGCAATGGTCGGCCGCAAGCCGAAGCATTTCCTGTGGGAGGTCGAGGGCCGGATCGCCAAGGTCCGGCTCGACCGGCCTGAGCGCAAGAACCCGCTGACCTTCGACAGCTATGCCGAGTTGCGCGACACGTTCCGCGATCTTGTCTATGCCGACGATGTCGACGCCGTGGTGTTCCTGTCCAATGGCGGCAATTTCTGCTCCGGCGGCGATGTCCACGACATCATCGGTCCGCTGGTCAAGATGGATATGAAGCAGCTCCTCGCCTTCACCCGCATGACCGGCGATTTCGTCAAGGCGATGCTGAATTGCGGCAAGCCGATCATCGCGGCGGTTGACGGTGTCGCGGTCGGCGCCGGCGCCATCATCGCCATGGGTTCCGACATCCGCATCGCCACGCCGGAGGCCAAGACCGCCTTCCTGTTCACACGCGTGGGCTTGGCCGGCTGCGACATGGGCGCCTGCGCGATCCTGCCGCGCATCATCGGCCAGGGCCGCGCCGCCGAACTGCTCTACACCGGCCGCACCATGACGGCGGCCGAAGGCGAGCGCTGGGGCTTCTACAACAGGCTGGTCGACGCGGCGGCTCTCGAGGCTGATGCGCTGGAGATGGCGACCCGCATCGTATCGGGCCCGACCTTCGCCCACGGCATCACCAAGACGCAGCTCAACCAGGAATGGTCGATGGGCCTCGACCAGGCGATCGAGGCGGAAGCACAGGCGCAGGCGATCTGCATGCAGACCCGCGATTTCGAACGGGCGTATCGGGCTTTCGTGGCCAAGGAAAAGCCGGTGTTCGAGGGGAATTGAGGATGGGTGGATTATTAGAGACGTTAGCGGGACAGCGCCCCCCTCTGTCCTGCCGGACATCTCCCCCACGAGGGGGGAGATTGGATGTCATCTCTGCTTTCGCCAACAGCCACCGTTGCAAAGAGAGCGCTACGGGCCAAGCTGCCAATCTCCCCCCTCGTGGGGGAGATGGCCGGCAGGCCAGAGGGGGGCGCCGTAGAGCACCAAGCTTGCTGCACAGCGGAGGCAGACATGCCTGACCGCTCCTTCCTCGCCTGGCCGTTCTTCGAAGACCGCCATCGCGAGCTCGCAGAACAGCTCGACGCCTGGTGCGCCAAGAACCTCCCCGTCGATCATCGTGACATCGACGCTGCCTGCCGCGAGCTGGTGGCCATGCTTGGCCGCGATGGCTGGCTGAAGCCGACGGCTGTCGACACTGACAATCCGGGCCCGCTCGACGTGCGTTCCTTGTGCATCACGCGCGAGACGCTGGCGCGCCATGACGGGCTGGCCGATTTCGCTTTCGCCATGCAGGGGCTCGGCACTGGTGCGCTCAGCCTGTTCGGCACGCCGGAACAGCGGCAATGGCTGGCTAAGACGCGCGCCGGCAAGGCGATCTCCGCCTTCGCCCTGTCGGAACCGCGCTCCGGATCCGATGTCGCCAACACGGAAATGACGGCGACCCGCCATGGCGACAGCTATGTTCTCACCGGCGAAAAAACCTGGATTTCGAATGGTGGCATCGCCGATCTCTATGTCGTCTTTGCCCGCACTGGCGAAGCGCCGGGCGCCAAGGGCCTCTCGGCCTTCATCGTGCCGGGCGATGCCAAGGGCCTCGACATTGCCGAGCGGCTGGAAGTGATTGCGCCGCATCCGCTGGCGCGTTTGTCGTTCGACGAGGTTCGTGTTCCCACGTCGGCGCTGATCGGCAGGCCGGGCGACGGCTTCCGCATCGCCATGTCAGTGCTCGACGTGTTCCGCTCGACGGTCGGGGCGGCGGCGCTCGGCTTTGCCCGCCGGGCGCTCGATGAAAGCATCAACAGAGTGGCCGAGCGCAAACTGTTCGGCGCGCCGATGGCCGAATTGCAGATGGTGCAGGGCCATATTGCCGACATGGCGCTCGACGTCGATGCGGCTGCGCTGCTTGTCTACCGCGCCGCCTGGACCAAGGACATGGGCGCCGCGCGAGTAACGCGCGAGGCGGCGATGGCCAAATTGTTCGCCACCGACAAGGCACAGGAGGTCATCGACAAAGCGGTGCAGCTGCATGGCGGCGATGGTGTGCGCAAGGGCCATATCGTCGAGAGCCTGTATCGCGAAATCCGCGCACTGCGCATCTACGAGGGCGCTTCGGACGTGCAGAAGGTGGTGATCGCGCGGCAAGTGATGGGCGCGGCCTGAACAGGTCGTGACCACCGACTGGATTGTTTTCGACACGGATATTGCGGACCCGATATTGGATAGGCGGAGAGACGACATGCACGAGATCCTGCAGCCGGAAGGCTGGGCAAAACCCGTCGGCTACGCCAACGGCGTGGCGGCGCGCGGCAAGCTCGTCTTCGTCGGCGGCCAGGTCGGCTGGAACGGGCAATGCCAGTTCGAGACCGACGATTTCGCCGGCCAGGTGCGGCAGACCCTCCAGAACATCGTCACGGTGCTGGCCGAGGCCGGCGCGGAGCCACGGCACATCACCTCGATGACCTGGTATTTCACCGACAAGGCCGAGTATCTCGGCAATCTCAAGGGGATTGGCGAGGCCTATCGCGAAGTGATCGGCCGGCATTTTCCGGCAATGGCCGCCATGCAGGTGGTGGCGCTGGTGGAGGACCGCGCCAAGGTGGAGATCCAGGCCACCGCCGTTATTCCGGAATAAAGAATTCGCTTTCCCGGAATATCTTATTCGCGAAGGCCGGCTTGCCGCAGCAGCGGCAGCACGTGATCGCAGAAATAGGGAAGCTCCTGAGTGTAGTTGACGAAGGACAGGGCGATGCCCTGATAGCCGTGCGCGGCAATGGCCGCCATGTCGGCGGCGATCGTTTGCGGCGTTCCAACCAGCGGATAGGTGCCGGCGCCGCCGGCAAAACGCTGCCGGTAGGCGTCATAGGCATGCGGATCATGGGATTGCGAGAATTCCTTCTTGCCGGCCATATGCGCATCGACCGCCTCGTGATCGGCCAGATCGACGGCATAGCGCCTGTAATAGGCCTGCGCCTCTTCCATGGTCGGGCGGCAGACGACATGTGCCACGGTGTAGACGCCGACCTCCCGGCCAACCTTGTCGGCCCGCTCGCTGATGTCGGCGACATGCTTGCCGGCGTCGGCCATTTCGGAGAAGGTCGTAAACAGATAATCGCATCTGGCGGCGGCGAAATCGCGGCCCGGGCCGCCGAAAGCGGCGTTCATGGTCACCGGGCGCGGAAGCTGCAGGCTGGCCGGCCGGCTGACCGCCTCCTTGAGGTGATAATAGGTGCCTTGATACTCGAGCGGCTCCGCCGACGCGTAGAGCTTCTCCAGAATTTCGATCCATTCGGCCGCCTGGTCGTAACCCTTCTCGACCAGCGGTGTGCCGAACATGCCGAATTCCTTCGGGTTCCAGCCGCAGACGATGTTCAAACCGGCACGGCCCTGGCTGATGTGGTCGACGGTCGCCAGCGCCTTGGCGGCATAGAGCGGGTGCACAAGCGGCACGTGCACGGTCATGAACAGGCCGATACGGTCGGTGGCCACGCTGAGCGCCGCCGCCCAGGTGAAGGTCTCGAACGACGATTCACGCACCTTGTTGCGGCCGCCAAAGCCACGCCAGCGTGCGATCGGCAACATGAACTCCAGCCCGGCGCGGTCGGCGATCTGGGCGGCCGTCAGATTGTCCTGCCAGCTCGCCGTCCAGCGCTCCGGCACATCCGATATGGCAAGACCGCCATCGGCGTTGGTCGAGAAGACGCCAAGCTTGAGTTTGTTGGAGCCGTGCAACGGATGTGCTTTGATCATCTCGGGAACTCGCGGGCGGGAGGCCGTAGGCTAGGCCTGCGCGAAAATATTTCAAGCCTGAAATAGCTTCGCGTCGCACTGGTTTGCCGATATGAACTTGGTGGGATGAGAGAAGGGATCGGCATGAACGAGTTCCGCCAGAAATGCATCGGCAAGACCAGCCTCGTCGGGTCCTTCTGCGCCATTCCGCATCCCGTCGCGGTCGAGGTGATGGCGCTGTCCGGCCTCGACTTCCTCTGCATCGACTGGGAGCACGCGCAGATCTCGCGCGACATCGTCGAAACGATGATACGCGCCGCCGATGTCCACCGTGTGCCGGCGATGGTGCGCGTTCCCGGCCATGCGCCCGAAGCCATCCAGGCGGCATTGGACAGCGGCGCGCAAGGCGTGCTGGTGCCACGCGTCTCGACACCGGCCCAAGCTGCGATGGCGGTGACGGCATCGCGTTATCCGCCGCTGGGCGAGCGCGGCGTCGGACCCGGCCGCGCAGCCGGTTATGGCTATCGCATTCCAGAATACCTGGCCGGCGCCAATGACAGGATCGTCGTGGCGGTCCAGGTCGAAACCGCCGAGGGGTTGGCCAACATCGAGGCGATCGCCGATGTCGACGGCGTCGACGTGATCTTCGTCGGCCCCGGCGATCTCTCCGTGTCGATCGATGCGATCGGACCGAAGGGCGCCGACAAGCTCGCGGCTGCGATCTGCAGGATCATCGGCGTGACGATCGCGCACGGCAAGGCCTCCGGCATATTTTGCGCCAGCCCGCAGACCGTCGGTCAATGGGCAACCGTCGGCGCCAGCTTTTTCGTCCTGGCCAGCGACACGATGTTTCTCGGCGCGGGCGCCGCAGCCAATTATGCCGCCGCCCGGGTGGAACTGGCGCGGGAAGACCCGCGCTATCGCCCGGTCGAGCAGCAAGCCGCGAAACTTTTTTAAGCTTAAAACTTTTGCCTTGAAAAGCGCCGCACTTTGGATAAGCATTCAAGATCGATGGCGACTGTCGGGCTGGAGGGTTTCCGGGCAGCTCATCGCGGGTGCTCCGGGTTGGAGGGGTTTCAGTCCTTTGTCGTTTGTGCTGCCCCAGTCATCGTCCAGCGCGCGCTGTGCCTTCGATCGCGTTCGCGCCCGGATCCGCGACCTGCATACCGAGACCAACCTTGCCGTGCCTGCGCGTGAAGGCGACCGCGACCAGATCGCGGCCACGGCCGAGCGCATGCTCGCCACATGAATTGACGCCCCGCTGGGAGGCGGGACGGCAACAAACCGTGCGGGGCAGCCCGCCCGATCAACAACCAGAGGGAATACCCCAGAGGGACCACCAATGAAGCTCAACCGTCGCAATCTCATCCTTTTCGCCGCGGCAATCGGCATCGCCGCTGGGCCGGCAACCGCCTTCGCCGCCGATGTGCTCAATGTCGGCGCCTACCCGACCAACCCGCCCTTCGAATACAAGAACGAGAGCGGCACCTTCGAAGGTTTTGAGGTCGACATCGTCAACGAGGCGGCCAAGCGCGTCGGCATGACAACCGACATCGCCGACCTCGGCTTCCAGGCACTGTTCGCCGCGACCACCTCGAAGCGTATCGACGTCGCCATCTCGTCGATCACGATCACGCCGGAGCGGCTGAAGTCGCAGTCCTTCACCCAGCCCTATTATGATTCCGACATGGGCATCGCCACCAAGACCGACAGCGCGGTCAACGCCGAGGCAGACCTCAAGGGCAAGATCGTTGGCGTGCTCTCCGGCTCGACCGGCGAGACCTGGGTCAAGGCGCACCAGGAAGCCGACGGCTTCAGCGACGTGAAGGGCTATGACACGCAGCAGAACCTGCTGCTCGACCTCAGCGCCGGCCGCATCGACGCCGCCGTCAGCGACATTCCCGGCATGGAATATTCCTTCACCAAGATGAAGGACCTGAAGGTCAAGCAGCGCATCAAGACCGGCGAGCAGTACGGCCTGATGATGACAAAGGATCATCCGCTGCTCGGCAAGCTCAACGACGCGCTGACGGCGATGAAGAAGGACGGCACGCTGGCCGCGATCCACAAGAAGTGGTTCGGCAGCGACGCCCCGACCGATTCCTCGACCGTCAAGGAAATGCCGCTGCCCAAGGCCTGAGCTGCGGCCGACAGGACGGAAGGCGTGCCGGCTCCAAAAAGGGTCGGCACGTCCCGTTTTCACGCATAACCTTCCCGGGACCAGCATCCGTTCGGCAGAGCCGATCTTGATGTTCCGGGTCGGGCTCTGGCGTCAGATGACGCAACACCGTTCGGGAATGCTCTGATGTCGCTGATCGACACTTTCTTCAACGCCGACGTCATCGCGTCGAGCCTGCCGGCACTGCTGCGCGGCTTCCTGAACACGCTGCTGCTTGGCCTGCTCAGCATCGGTATCGGCATTCCCATCGGCCTGGTGATCAGCCTGTTGCGGCTCTATGCGCCGAAGCCGCTGCGCTGGCTGGCGGTCGGCTACACCGACATCTTCCGCGCCTTGCCGGTGCTGGTCGTGCTGATCCTGATCTACTACGCGCTGCCGTTCCTCGGCATACGCCTGTCGTCCTGGGCGTCGGCAGTGACCGCGTTCGCCATCATCATGTCGGCCTATTCGGCCGAAGTGTTTCGCTCCGGCATAGAGAGCATTCCGCGCGGCCAGTTCGAGGCCTCGCAGGCGCTTGGCCTGCCGTTCCTTTTGACCTTGCGCAAGGTGGTGCTGCCGCAGGCGGTGCGCGTCGTCATCCCGCCGATGACCAGCAACTGCGTCTCGATGTTCAAGGACACTTCGCTGGCCTCCACCGTGGCCCTGCCGGAACTGCTCAAGGAAGCGACCAACGCACAGTCGCTCTACGCCAACCCCTCGCCGCTGATCGGCGCCGCACTGGTCTATCTCATCTTCCTTTGGCCGATGGTTCGTCTCGTCAGCCTGCTTGAAGCCCGCTTCAAGGACGAGAAGGCCCGCTAGCCACCTACCACCCGCAAGCACTTCGCAGGAGATACAATTGAGCAATCCCCAGGCCACTGGCGGCTTCCCCGTCGACACCATCCGCGCCATGTTCCCCGCCCTGCAGCGAGCCGGCGATTTCATCTTCATGGACAATGCCGCCGGGGCACAGATTCCGCAGAGCGTGCTCGACGCGGTGACCAACCACTTGGTCTCGCACAATGTGCAGCGCGGCGGCCGCTATGGCCGCAGCGTCACCGTCGATCAGTCGGTCGCCGATGCTCGGACAAGCGTCGCCCTGCTGATCAATGCCTACAGCCCGGCGGAAATCTGCTTCGGGATGAACGCCACCTCCTTCATCCGCCTGGTCAGCCTCGGCATCGGCCAGATGCTTTCCGAGCGTGATGAGATCGTCGTCACCGACATGGACCATGATGCCAACATCGCCACCTGGCTGGCGCTGGAATCCGCCGGCGCCAAGTTCAAATGGTGGCGCATGCGCGAGGATGGCAATCTGCATGTCGACGATCTCAAGCCATTGGTTTCGGACCGCACTCGGCTGGTCGCCTGCACGGTGACGGCGCACTCGATCGGCTCGATCGTCGATGTCGCCTCGGTCGCTGACATCGCGCATAGGGTTGGCGCCGAAGTGTTCCTCGATTGCGTGCATTACGGACCGCACGGGCTGATCGACGTGCAGGCCTGGGATTGCGATTATCTCGTTTGTTCCGGCTACAAGAATTTCTCGCCGCATATGGGTTTCCTCTGGGGCCGCTTCGAGACGCTGAAACGCCTGCCGACCTTCCGCGAGGATTTCATCCCGGACGAGCCGCCCTACAAGGTCGAGGCCGGCACATTCATCTACGAGAACGTGTCGGGCATGGATGCCGCCGTGCAGTATCTTGAACTGATCGGCCGCAATCTCGCCCCCTCCAACAACCGCTCGCGGCGCGACAACATCGTCGCCGGCATGGGCGCCATCCGCGACTATGAGTTGCTGCTGGCGCGCGAGATGATGGGCGTGCTGAAGGCCTGCGGCGCGACCATCTACGGTGTCGCCGACGAGGCCCGCCTCAACGAGCGCGTGCCGACCTTCTGCTTCAACATCGGCAAGCTGTCGCCGCAGCGCATCGTCGAGGAAATGGCCGATATGCAGATCGGCATCCGCGACGGCCATATGTATGCGCCCCGCCTGATGAAACGCCTCAACCTGCCGATGGACAGCGGCGCCATCCGCGCCTCGCTGGTGCACTACAACACGGTCGAGGAGATCCACAAATTCGGCGAGGCGCTGCGCGCTATCATCGCCAAGCTGTCGTAGCCGGATGGGCCGTGCCTGACCTCCGGTCAGGCCGCCTTCTTCTTCGCCAGCCTCGCCTTGATGCTTGCCACGTCGGCGCGCGGCGTCGCGGCAAACAGCGTCCTGGTGTAGCTGTGCTTGGGGTCCGAAAAGACCTCGTCGCGCGAGCCGTATTCGACGGCCTCGCCGAAATACATCACCATCACATCGTCGGCGATGTAGCGCACCACCGACAGGTCGTGGCTGATGAAGACATAGGTCAGCTGGAACTCGTCCTGCAGGTCGGCGAGCAGGTTGAGCACCTGCGCCTGAACCGAGAGGTCAAGCGCCGAAACCGGCTCGTCCAGCACCAGCAGGCTGGGGTTCAGCATCAGCGCGCGGGCGATGGCGATGCGTTGGCGCTGACCGCCCGAGAACATGTGCGGATAGCGGTTGTAGTGTTCGTGGCCGAGGCCGACCTTCTTCAGCATCTTCATGGCGAGGTCGCGCCGTTCGGCCGCTGGCTTGTCGGTGTTGATGAGCAGCGGCTCGCCCAGCACGTCGCCGATCTTCTGGCGCGGATTGAGCGATCCGTAGGGATTCTGGAAGACGATCTGCACCTTGCGGCGCATTTCCTTGGTCAATCCGCCTTTGGCGATATCGACCTTGTTGCCGTCGATGAACAGCTCGCCCGACGTCGCGGGATCGATCAAGGTGATGATGCGGGCGAGCGTGGACTTGCCACAGCCGCTTTCGCCGACGATGGCGAGCGTCTTGCCCTTGTCCACGGTGAAGGAGACGCCCTTGACCGCATGCACGGTGCGAGGCCCGGTGAACAGGCCACCGCCGATATGATAGTCGCGAACGATGTTCTTGCCTTCGAGGACCGTGGTGCTCATGCGGAGGCTCCCGCTACCGAGGGGGCAGGCTCGAACAGCATGTCGGAAACGGTCGGCAGCCGGTCGCCGACGGCATTTTCCGGCAACGCCGAGAGCAGCGCGCGCGTGTAATTGCTCTTGGGCGATTCAAACAGCGACAACACGTCGGCCTCTTCCATCTTGCGGCCCTTGTACTGGACGATGACGCGGTCGGCGGTCTCGGCCACCACGCCCATATTGTGGGTGATCATGATCAGGCCCATGCCGTATTTGGCCTGCAGCGAGACGAGCAGATCGAGGATCTGCTTCTGGATGGTGACGTCCAGCGCGGTCGTCGGCTCGTCGGCGATCAAAAGCTTCGGATTGCAGGCAATCGCGATCGCGATCATGACGCGCTGGCACTGGCCGCCCGACATCTGGTGCGGAAACGAACTCAGCCGTTCTTCCGGATCGGCAATGCCGACCAGCTTCATCAGCTCGATGGCGCGTGCCCGGCGCTGGGCACGATCCATGCCCATGTGGAAACGCAGCACCTCCTCGATCTGGAAACCGACCGTGAAGCACGGGTTGAGGCTGGCGATCGGCTCCTGGAAGATCATAGAAATGTCCTTGCCGACGATCTTGCGGCGTTCGGACGGGCTGAGCTTCAACAGGTCGACGCCGTCGAAGGCCATGCGGTCGGCCTTGACCGTCGCGGTGTTGGGCAACAGCCCCATGACCGCCAGCATCGACACCGACTTGCCGGAACCGGACTCGCCGACGATCGCCAGCACCTCACGCGGCTCGATCGAAAGGTCGATGCCTTGCACGGCCATGAACGGCCCGGCGGCGGTGTCGAAGGAAACGGTGAGGTTCTTGATCTCGAGCAGCGACATGCTCACGACCTCTTCAGCTTGGGGTCGAGGGCGTCGCGCAGGCCGTCGCCGATCAGGTTGATGGCAAAGACGGTGATCAGAATGGCAAGGCCGGGGAAGGTCACCACCCACCAGGCTCGCAGGATGAATTCGCGCGCTTCGGCGAGCATCGTGCCCCATTCGGGTGTCGGCGGCTGCGCGCCCATGCCGAGGAAGCCAAGGGCGGCGGCCTCGAGGATGGCGTTGGAGAAGGACAGCGTCGCCTGCACGATCAGCGGGGCGATGCAGTTGGGCAGGATGGTGACCAGCATCAGCCTGAGATGGCTGGCGCCGGCGACCTTGGCCGAGACCACATATTCGCGGGTCTTTTCCGCCATCACCGCGGCGCGGGTGAGCCGGGCGAAATGCGGCTGCAGCACGAAGGCGATGGCGATCATGGCGTTGACGAGGCCGGGGCCGAGCACCGCGACCAGCACCAGCGCCAACAGCAGCGATGGGAAGGCCAGGATGATGTCCATGATGCGCATGATCAGCGTGTCGACCCAGCCACGGCAGTAGCCGGCGAGCAGGCCGAGGATGACGCCGGAGATCAGCGCCGTGGTGACGACGACGAAACCGATGGCGAGCGAAAAGCGCGAGCCATAGATCAGGCGCGACAGCATATCGCGGCCGACGGCGTCGGTGCCGAGCAGGAACTGCGCGTTGCCGCCCGCCTGCCAGGCCGGCGGCGTCAGGAAGAAGTCGCGGAACTGATCGTCAGGCGAATGCGGTGCGAGCAGCGGCGCGAAGATGGCGATCAGGATCAGCAGGGCGAAGACGAAGAGACCGATCACAGCGCCCTTGTTGATCGAGAAATAGTGCCAGAACTCGGCGAACATCTGCAGCCGGGCATCCTGCGGCTTGACGACGGTCGCGGCTTCGATGGTGGCTGGGCCTTCATTGGTCATGTCAATTCGCCCGGATACGCGGGTTGATGACGGCATAGAGCACGTCGACGATAAGGTTCACCGACATCACGATCAGCGCGATCAAAAGCAACCCGCCCTGCACGGTGAAATAGTCGCGCTTGGAGATGGCGTCGATCATCCACTTGCCGATGCCCGGCCACGAAAAGATGCTCTCGGTCAGGATGGCGCCGGTGAGCAGCGTGCCGACCTGCAGGCCGATGGTGGTGACGACCGGGATCAGCGCATTGCGGAAGGCATGCAGGCCGATGACACGGCGCGGCGCCAGGCCCTTGGCGCGCGCGGTGCGAACATAGTCCTCACCCAGCACTTCGAGCATAGCCGATCGCGTCTGCCTGGCGATGACCGCCAGCGGAATGGTGCCAAGCACGATGGTGGGCAGTATGAGGTGCGACACCGCCGAGCGGAAGGCGCCCTTCTGCCCCGAGATCAGGGAATCGATGGTCATGAAGCCGGTCACCGGCTTGAAGAAATAGAGAAGGTCGATGCGGCCGGAGACCGGCGTCCAGTGCAGCGTACCGGAAAACACGATGATCAGCAGCAGCCCCCACCAGAAGATCGGCATGGAATAGCCGGCGAGCGCGGTGCCCATGGTCAGCTGGTCGAACCAGGAGCCACGGCGGATGGCAGCGAAAATGCCGAAGGCGACACCGAAGATGACGGCGAAGATCATGGCGAAGATGGCGAGTTCGACCGTGGCCGGGAACCGCACCAGGAAATCCTTCAGCACCGGTGTCTTGGTCGAAAACGAGGTGCCGAAATCGCCGCTGAGGATGTTGGTCAGGTAGGTCAGATACTGTTGCCAGATCGGCAGGTCGAAACCGAACTGATGCATCAGCGCCGTGTGGCGTTCGGGCGACAGGCCACGTTCGCCCGCAAGCACCAGCACCGGATCACCGGGCAGGATGCGCACGAAGCCGAAAGCGAGGATGGTTATCCCGATAAAGGTCGGGATGATGAGGGCGAGCTTGCCGAGGATGTAACGCAGCATGGCGGGCGAGGTGGGGCGGCGCCCTGTGGCGCCGCCCCGTTTCGCGAACCTTATTCGGCGATATCGACGCCGTCAAAGCGATGGATGCCGAGCGGATCCATCGCAAAGCCGGAGACGGTCTTCTGCATCGGCATGAACACCTTGGAGTGGGCGAGCGTCGCCCACGGTGCCTGCTCCTTGAAGATGACCTGCGCCTGTTCGTAGAGCTTGGTGCGCTCGGCCTGATCGGACACCGTCTTGGCCTTGTTGATGAGCGCATCGAAGTCCTTGTTGCACCATTCCGCGCGGTTGTTCGAACCGACGGACGCGCAGCTCAGGAGCACGCCGAGGAAGTTGTCCGGATCGCCATTGTCGCCGGTCCAGCCGACGATGACGGCGCCGTCGTGATCGACCGCCGAAGCGCGCTTGAGGTATTCACCCCAATCGTAGCTGACGATGTTGACGGTGACGCCAACCTTGGCGAAGTCGGCCTGGATCAGTTCGGCGGTGCGGCGCGCGTTCGGCATGTACGGGCGCGACACGGGCATGGCCCAGACGTTCATCTTAAGGTCCTTGACACCGGCCTCTTCAAGCATCTTCTTGGCCGCGTCCGGATCGTACGGATCGTCCTTCACGTCCTTGTTGTAGGACCACATGGTCGGCGGGATCGGGTTGATCGCCACCTGGCCGGCGCCCTGGAACACGGCGTCGATAATGGCCTTCTTGTTGATGGCCATGTTGAGCGCCTTGCGGACGCGCACGTCGTCGAACGGCTTCTGCTGGGTGTTGTACATCAGCGCGCCGACGTTCAGGCCTTCCTGCTCCGCGACCGTCAGGTTCGCATCAGCCTGCAGGCCGGCGATGTCGGCCGGTGCCGGATACGACATGATGTTGCATTCGCCGGCCTTCAGCTTCTGCGCGCGAACCGCCGGATCGGTGGTGATGGCGAACACCAGATCGTCGATCTTCTGCTTGCCGCCCCAATAGTCCGGGTTGGCCTTGTAGCGGATGGCGGCGTCGGTCTGGTAGTCGACGAAGATGAACGGGCCGGTGCCGACCGGCTTCTGGTTGAACAGTTCAGGCGTCTTGTCGGCCTGCAGCTTGTCGGCATATTCCTTCGAGACGATCGAGGCGAAATCCATGCCCAGCGTCGGAATGAAGGTGATCGCCGGTTCCTTGAGGGTGAACTTCACCGTCAGGTCGTCAACCTTCTCGACCTTGGTGATGTTGTCGCCGAACTGATCATTGTAATACTGATAGGCGATGCCCGGTATGTACTGGAACCAGGGGCCGTTCTTGTCGACCTGGCGCTGGAACGAGAACACCACGTCGTCGGCGTTCAGGTCGCGGGTCGGGGTGAAGTAGTCGGTGGGCGCGAACTTGACGCCCTTGCGCAGCTTGAAAGTATATTCCTTGCCGTCGTCGGAAATGGTCCAGCTATCCGCCAGGCCGGGCGAGACCGAGGTCTTGCCGTGATCGAATTCGACGAGGCGGTTGAAGACGGTACGCGAGGACGCATCGAACGTCTGTCCCGCGGTGTACGGCGCCGGATCGAAACCTTCTGGCGACGCCTCCGCGCAGTAGACCAGAGTTTTCGCGTTGGCCACGCCGCCCAGGACGCTTGCAGCCAGCAACGCGGCTGCAAAAGTCAATTTCTTCTTCATTGAGCACTCCCTGATGTTCTTCCAAGCCCCTCTATCAGGCTCGCGAAGCGCGCATATAAGCACCGTTTTTCCGGGTTTGGAACACCCCGTTTGCTTACCCCGCGGGAAGCAGGAAAAAAATCCGCATTTTGCTAAATGGCAGAAAAAATTAGCAGTTCTTTCTATTCACGAGATTATTAACGACCGCATTTTTTTATTGATCCGACGTCCGGCGACAGGGGTGCCGCGCCCCTGTCTTCATCGGCCGCGGATGCGCGAAGATGCCGGTTCCAGCTGTGGCCGGCGGGAAAGATTTACGGCGGCAAATCTTTCGGCGTCCTGCCGCTGGGGCAAGACTTGCACCGCCGCCGATAGAGGCAATACATAGATGGACAACTGGCGGCAGCGGAGGGCGTCTCCATCAATCCGGGGGCGGTGCGGCACAGGCCAACGAGAAACAGGCGACCAGGGTTGTCGAGGAGGAACGGGTGGCAAAAGCGTCGAAGAGCCCAGTGAAAGCGCCGGCCAAGGCGGCCTCGAAACCAGCCGCCGGTGGAGACGGGCAAGGCAAGGCCGCGGGCAAGGCAGCGACCGCGAAGGCGGCGCCCAAACCCGCCAGGAATGCCCCCCCGGCGAAAGCCGCGGCCACAGCCAGCACCGCCACGAAGCCGGCTGCGAAAGCCGCGCCGGCAAAGGCGCCCGCGGCGAGGACGGGATCGGGCAAGGCCGGACCGGGCAAGGCCACGACGACGAAGAACTCGCCACCAGCGAAGACCGCACCGGCCTCGAAGCCGGCGACGGCGACCAGCCAGCGGCTGCCGAAGGCGCTTACCGAACTCGCCGCCGGCCTGCCGCAAAAGCCATGGCTCAACAGCTATCCCAAGAACATGCCTGCCGAGATCGGCGCCCTGCCCTACGGTTCCATCGGCGACTTCCTGGTGGGCGCCTGCAAGCAGTTCGCCGGTCAGCCGGCCTTCACCTGCATGGGCAAGTCCATCACCTACGCCGAACTCGAGCAGCTTTCGGCGGCCTTCGGTGCCTATCTGCAGTCCACTGGATTGCAGAAGGGCGCGCGCGTCGCCCTGATGATGCCGAACGTGCTGCAGTATCCCGTGGCGATGATGGCGGTCGCCCGCGCCGGCTTCACGGTGGTGAACGTCAATCCGCTCTACACGCCGCGCGAACTGGAGCATCAGCTCAAGGATTCCGGGGCACAGGCCATCGTCATTCTCGAAAACTTCGCCAACACCTTGCAGGCGGTCGTCGCCAGGACCTCGGTCAAGCACATCGTCGTCGCGGCCATGGGCGACCTGCTCGGCGGCCTGAAGGGTTCGATCGTCAATCTGGTGGTGCGCCGCGTCAAGAAAATGGTGCCGGCCTGGTCATTGCCCGGCCATGTCAAGTTCAATGCGGCGCTGAAGGCCGGACGCGGCATGGCTTTCAAGCCGGCCACGGTAGCCGCCAACGACGTCGCCTTCCTGCAATATACCGGCGGCACCACCGGAATCTCGAAAGGCGCGACCCTCTCGCACAGCAATGTGCTGGCCAATGTCGCGCAGAATGCGCTGTGGCTGCAGGACGCCTACACCGTCAAGCCAAAGCCGGCGCATCTCAACCTCGTCTGCGCACTGCCGCTCTACCATATCTTCGCACTGACGGTGAATGCGCTGATGGGCATGCAGATGGGCGGCCAGAACATACTGATCCCCAATCCGCGCGACATTCCAGGCTTCGTCAAGGAAATGGGCAAATATCCGATCCATATCTTTCCGGGCCTCAACACGCTGTTCAACGCGCTGCTCAACAATGAGGACTTCCGCAAGCTGGACTTCAAGCCGCTGCTTCTGACCTTGGGCGGCGGCATGGCGGTACAGAAGGGCGTCGCCGAGCGCTGGAAAGCGCTGACCGGTTGCCCCATCAGCGAAGGCTATGGCCTTTCGGAGACCTCGCCGGTGGCGACGGCCAACAAGTTCAGTTCCGGCGAGTTCACCGGCACCATCGGCCTGCCGCTGCCCTCGACAGAAATCGCCATCCGCGACGACGACGGCAACAACGTGCCGCTGGGCGAGGTCGGCGAGATCTGCATCAGGGGACCGCAGGTGATGGCCGGCTACTGGAACCGGCCGGACGAGACCGCCAAGGTGATGACCACGGACGGCTTCTTCAAATCGGGCGACATGGGTTTCATGGACGAACGCGGCTACACCAAGATCGTCGACCGCAAGAAGGACATGATCCTCGTTTCCGGCTTCAACGTCTATCCGACCGAACTCGAGGAGGTCGTGGCGGCGCATCCAGGCGTGCTCGAAGTGGCCGCGATCGGCGTGCCGGACGAGCACTCGGGCGAAGTGCCGAAGCTGTTCATCGTCAAGAAGGACCCGGCCCTGACCGCAGAGGCCATCACTGCTTTTTGCCGTGAGAACCTGACCGGCTACAAGCGGCCCAGATACATCGAGTTCAGGACCGAATTGCCAAAGACGCCGGTCGGCAAGATCCTGCGGCGGGCGTTGCGCGAATAGTGGCCGACGATCCCGCCGACTTCGATGCGCCCGGCCGACGCCTTGATCCGGCAGAATTCATCAGGACGAATTTGCGCCTTGCCCCAGTGCGGGCGCTTCCTGAAATCCAGCTTTACACCGCTCACCCGGGCAGCGGGCTGAGGCGGCTCGTCGGGTCCGGCGACGACCTGGACGAGTCCGAGCCGCAGCCACCCTATTGGGCCTATGCCTGGGCCGGCGGCGCGGTGCTGGCGCGCCATATTCTCGACCATCCGGAGATCGTGACGGGCCGCCGCGTGCTCGACCTCGGCGCCGGCTCGGGCCTTGTCGCCATCGCCGCCGCGAAGGCCGGCGCAGCGGAAGTGATCGCCGCCGAGATCGACCGCAACGGCGTCGCCGCGATCCGCCTCAATGCCGCGGCCAACGCCGTCGAGATCACCATCTTCGACAAGGATCTCACCACAGGCCCGCCACCGGCCGCCGACCTCGTGCTGGCGGGCGACGTGTTCTACTGCCGTGAGGTTGCCTTGCGGGTTATGCCGTTCCTCGACCGCTGCCTGGCATCAGGCATCGAGGTACTGGTCGGCGACCCCCGCCGCAACGATTTGCCGCTCACCCGGCTGCGATTGATCGCTGAATATGAGGTGCCGGATTTTGGGGATGCAAAGGGGATTGCGAGCAGACCGAGCGGGGTGTTTTGGTTTAAGGCGGAAGAGCGGTAGGGCGCTGGGCGCAGGCCGATAGCTGGAACGGCCGGGGTTCGAGCCAGTGCTTGCTTAGGTCGAATGAACGTCTGGTTAGCGCCTAATGACAGTCATTCCCACGGCCCAGTCCATTCACCAACAGCGGACATCGCCAATGGCCAGGTCTCAGGCTGATATCTGCCCAACATTGTCTCGAACGAATGGAATCGATCCGATGCGGATCGTCCGACCAATGGCTCGGAGCTATCTTCCTTTGGCTTCGCAGTAGTGCCAGACTGGATGGAGGGGGCACGACATGAGTGAGACCCGAAAAATAGCAGCGATCCTGGTCTCGGATGTGGTCGGCTACAGCCGGCTAGCCGGCGCAGATGAAGACCGCATCTTGGCAAGGCTGCGGGCGCTGCGCAGCGATCTCATCGATCCCACCATCGCAGTTCATCGTGGTCGTGTCGTCAAGCGCACCGGCGACGGGAGCCTCGTCGAGTTCAGCAGCGTGGTGGAAGCAGTGCGCTGCGCGATCGAAGTGCAGAACGCAATGATTGAGCGCAATGCCGGGGTGCCGGACGATCGCCGCATCGAGTTCCGGATCGGCATTCACCTAGGCGACGTCGTGCAAGAGCGCGATGGCGACCTGATGGGGGATGGCGTCAATATCGCCGCGCGCCTGGAAGGCATCTGCGAGCCTGGCAATATCTGTCTTTCCGAGCAAGCCTATTGGCAGGTAAAGTCAAGGCTCGACATCGCAATCAACGATCGCGGTGCGGTTCAGCTCAAGAACATCGCCGATCCGGTCCGGATCTTTTCGCTACAGGTCGGCGTTCCCTCCAAGGCAAAGCCCGCGGCACCAACTGAGCCCCTTGTGCTGGGGAAACTTTCGCAGCCGCTCGCACTGCCCGACAAGCCTTCGATTGCCGTGCTGCCCTTTGTCAACATGAGTGGCGACCAGGAGCAGGAGTTCTTCACTGATGGGCTGACGGAGGACATCATCACCGATCTGTCGAATGTGTCCGGCTTCTTCGTCATCGCCCGTAACTCCACCTTCGCTTACAAAGGCAGACCCATCGACGTCCGTCAGATCGGTCGCGATCTGGGCGTCAGATACGTTCTCGAGGGCAGCGCCCGGCGATCCAACAAGAGATTGCGTGTCAATGTCCAGTTGATCAATGCGGCGGAAGGAGGCAATCACGTGTGGGCGGAGCGCTTCGACCGCGAAATCGCCGACATCTTCGACGTTCAGGACGAGGTCACGCGACGCGTTGTTGAAGCGATTTCTGGCAAGCTTGGTGAAAAGAAACTTGTTGCCCGTTCCCGACCGTCAAATCTCGAAGCCTATGATCTTTGTGTTAGGTCGCGAGGCAAGTGCAACAATTCCAGATCGGACAACAGTGAGGCGTGCGTTGACTTGGAACTTTCCGTTAAGATCGATCCAAACTACTGTGAGGGACACAGCAATCTTGCCATCTCACTGCTATTTGGCTGGATTGTCTGGGGAGAGCCACAGGAACCCGGCCGCGCAAAGGCTCTGATACACGCGCAACGGGCTGTGGAAATCGATCCCGACGATTCCCATGCTCGCAGGATCCTGGGCTGCGTTCAGCTTTATGAACGAAATTGGGATGAAGCGAAATCCCAATTCGATGCTGCCGTTCGGCTCAATCCTAATAATGCAGATGCCGTTGCATGGATGGGTGAGCTTCAAATCTACTTAGGCGATCCGCAAGCAGCGCTGATAGCTTGTGGCACGGCGCTCCGTATAAATCCTCGTCCACCCGGTTGGTATTTCTGGATCATGGGAATGGCGCAGATTTCCTCTGGTCACTACGAAGAAGCTGTTGTGTCTTTGAGTCGGGAAGAAACGTACGGGACGGGTTCAAGGGAACACCTGGTTCCCGCGCTTGCCCTTGCCGGTCGCGTTCCTGAAGCACAGGAGGAGGCCCGCTTATTTCTTGCGGGCAATCCAAATTGGAGGGTCGGTCATTTGGTGGCGAACTCACCCTTCAAGAGCCCGAGTGATGCGCAGCCGTTTGTTGATGGCTGGCGCCTGGCGGGCTTGCTAGAATAGCCCGTATGGATGGGCGCCCTTTTCCAACGACAATGGCGTCGGGCTGCTCCTTAATCTCTCGCTATTCTTCCGAACCTATGTGGACGCCGTGATCCCGCCGCAAAGGCGATAACCGTCGGGCCTGACGGGCGAGTGACGATGGTCGGACACCATCCGCGCCATTGGGAAGCGACCTCATCGATCCGACCATGGCAGTTTATCGGGGCTAGGGAGTAAAGGGCCCCGGCGATGGCCGACGCTCAAGGTTCATCCGCTAGAACTTCCATCGCTAGATGGGCCAGTTCGCGCTCGTGCTGCCTATATTCTTCTTTTGTGTACTGATAGCCCCAATCCACGCTAGGCCAATCTGGTTTGATTTTGTTTGCCAAACGGCCTTGCGCCCGCGCGTCATCACGACGCCCGAGCTTCGCCAGACATCCAGCCGCATAAACGTGGATATAGTAGTAGGGGCTGTTGATAGCGGCGAAAGACTTTATCGCTTCCTCGTACTGTCGCGTCATCATGAACGCCATGCCCATAGTCTCACGGAGAGAGGCAGGAAGGAACAGTGGACTGGCGCGGATAGTTTTGAGCGATCTCTCGATAGCCTCGCTCGCCTGTCCCGTGCAAAGCAGGTAGTACGCCATCATGTCATTGAGATCGGCGTCATCAGGTGTCAACTGGAGGGCGCGCTGGAACGTTTCCGACGCCGCGTCCAAGTTCTTGTCGAGCATAAGGCACATCCCACGAACAGCGAGGCACCTGCTATCCTCGCCGTCGAGCCGCACAGCGAGTTCTGTTTCTGTAGTTGCTTTTTCCAAAGCATGTGGGGCGAGCGTTTGCCAATAGACGCGAACGTGCATATGGCCCACCGCTGCATGAGCGCGGGCAAAGTTTGGATCAAGCTTCACCGCACTTTCGAATTCTGCCGTGGCTTGAGGAATATCATCGTTGCGCCAGCGATTGACGATTTCCATACCGCGCAAATAATGGTCGTAGGCGCCCAGGCTCTCAGTCGGTTTGCGCCGCGATGCTTTCAAGACGTCGGATTCAACATACCCCGGAACGGCGGCCACGATGCTTCGCGTCACTTCGTCCTGAACCGCGAAGATGTCGTCCAGGTCCCGGTCATAGCGTTCCGCCCAGACGTGACCACCGGTTTTTGCCTCAATCAGCTGGGCGGTTATGCGCACGCGCTTGCCCGCCTTGCGAACGCTGCCCTCCACCAAGTAGCGCACGCCAAGCTTTCGCCCCGCTTCTGCGATGTCGACGGGAGTTCCCTTGAACATGAAGGACGAGTTCCGAGCAATCACGAGCAGCGAACGGAAGCGCGACAGTTCCGCGATGATGTCCTCGGTGATGCCGTCCGAGAAATACTCCTGTTCCGGATCGCCGCTCATGTTGTTGAAGGGAAGCACGGCGATCGACGGTTTCTCATTGGCGACGGACTCTACTCCGACCGGTTGCAGTAGTGGCGCGTCGGGAAAGAGGTTGACGTTATAGACACGCACCGGTCGCTCGATGTTCTTGAGCGTCTGCTCGCCCATATCTTCAAAGGTAAGTGCGAGTCTGTTGCCGAGACTGTCCCGGACAGAGCCGGATACGGCAACACCGCCCGGCTTGGCGATGCTCTCGATCCGCGCCGCGATGTTTACGCCATCGCCGAAGATGTCGTCGTCCTCGATGATGATATCTCCGAGGTTGATCCCAATGCGGAACTCGATGCGCCTGTCCGCCGGCACGTCGGCATTACGCTCGCGCATCTTGTGCTGGATGTCGGTGGCGCAGGCCACGGCATTTACCACGCTGGGGAACTCTACCAGCAAGCCATCGCCGGTCAGCTTGACGATCCTGCCCTGATGCTCGGCGATCTTGGCGTCCACCAGTTCGTGGCGATGCGCCTTAAACGCCGACAGGGTACCGCTCTCGTCGCGACCCATGAGCCTAGAGTAGCCGACCACATCGGCCGCGAGGATGGCGGCAAGGCGACGCTGATTGCGTTCTTCGGCCATTGGCAATGCGGCAACCTAGAGCGAAGGAAATTGCGCGATTGTATGGGCCTTGAGGTGTGGAGTCTATCACACCTCTTGGCTGCTATAGGTTAGCTTCCACCTCGGTCGCACGGCGCCGAACGTCCGCTCTTGTACTTTGGACGCCATAAGTCGACGTTCCGAATCCGGCCCAGATTCGGTCATTCGGGTGCCCATCTTCATCCTGTCGGGTGAATCTAGAAACGGCTGAAAACCGCGATTCCTGTGGAATGGCGCGCCCGGCATAGCGAAGATGGGCACTCAGACCATTGGCAAATTGCGGTGTCACTTAACTCGTTTGCATGCTGATCGGCAAAGCGCAGCAGACCCGCTAGGTCAGGAGCCATTGATGTGAGGCGCGTGATCTGATTCAGGCTCCGCGACCCTAGACCCGCCTTTATCGTGGTCCCCAACCAGGCTTCCGATCAGGTTTCGGACCCAGCGGTGGCCCGCATGCCTATGACATCTCTCGTGCCAAATCAGACTGACATTGAATTGCTCACCTAGCCAGGGCAGATCAACCATCATGAGTTTTTCTGATTGCCTAATAAATAGGCGCCTTGGCACGAGTGCAACCAAATCACTATCTAAGACGATCTCCGGCAAGAGCAAAAAGGAGGCCGCTGACACGACGACATTGCGTCGGTAACCAAGTGTCGCCAAAGCACTGTCCACTGGCGTTTCGAAGTCGCCGCCCCGCGGTGACACCACGACGTGTTCCAATTCGACATATTCGTCTATTGTCATACCCGATTTTAGCCGAGGATGACCGTGTCTTGCTATGAGGACATAAGTTTCGTCGAATAAGTGACACGTCCGTAGGTGCGGGGCCGACCGCTCGGGAGTAGCGATAACAAGATCGACTTCTTTATTCCCCAATTGCTGCTCCACCAGCTCGGGCACCAGATGCCGTACGGCCACCCGTACTCCCGGCGCCGTCTGCCGGAGAGCCAAGACGAACGGCATCACCACTGCTGCCTGGATATAGTCAGAACAGCCGATCGATACGGTAAGCTCGGCCTTGCCGGGATCAAAGTCCTGATGAGAATGTAACGCGTTGCGCACGTGATCCAGCGCGTCTCTCAGTTGCGGTGCAAGTTCGATTGCCTTGGCGGTCGGGATCATGCCTCGACGAGTCGGGAGCAGAAGCGGGTCGTCAAACAAATCCCGAAGCCGTGCTAGTTGCGCGCTTACAGCCGGCTGACTGAGGTGCAGTTGATCTGCCGCTTTCGTTACGTTTTGTTCGGCAAGCAGCACTTCGAGCGTCGCCAAGAGATTGAGGTCGATGCGACTGTCATTCACCGTGTCTATTCCTAGTCGCCGTTTAATCATTTCTATATATGATGATCGCGGCGCTGCCCGTCAACGGCTTGGCCGCCTAATGGGAAGCTGTCTGTGTTGGCGTCGGGCCGCTGGCGCGAAAGCGATCGCTGCTGTTCTTACGATTGGTAGAGAGCCGCCAAACTGGAGCGGAGGGAGCCGTGCGGCACCGACGGGCCAATCGAACGCCCGCGTGAAAGTGCCAACGTGGCGATCAGCGGTTAGATATCCGCTATCTGGATAGCACGGGGCAAGATAATCGATTTCACAAATCTTAGTCAGATACTCATGTTGAGGCCAGCCGGGCTTCCAATCCCGAGCCGGAGGCATCGAGTGATCTCAGTCAGCATCCCATACACGACTAGCTTAGCGCGCGCTTTGGCGCGAACTGCTGCAACGAAACAAGCATTCTGCTGGTGATCGAGGAGCCTCGCCGCGCCGTCAACAGTGTAAGTATCGAAATCGATTTCGGCATCATCGAGCCGAGCGCGCCCGGGGGGGCACGCAAAATCCCCGAAAACGTCTGGGTCACCAACGCGCAAGCCCTGGCGCGCAATTGATACCGATCGGGAACATCAGACACAGCTCTCAACAACTACGGAGACCATCTCGTGAAAAGAAATATTCTCATCGTTTACGCACACCCTGAGCCCACTTCGCTGACACGGCAGCTGGTCGACGTGACCGCTGAGATGTTGTCGGCAGCGGGGCACACCGTGGTCCATTCGGACCTCTACGGCATGAAGTGGAAGGCGGGGTACGACGCCGATGACTTTCCGATGCGCAACAACCCTGAGCGACTGTCGTTCATCATGGAATCGGGCCATGCTTACGCAAGCGGGCATCAGACGCCCGACGTGATCGCCGAGCAGCAGAAGCTGCTCGCGGCCGATGCTGTGGTCCTGCAATTCCCGCTGTGGTGGTACGGCGTGCCCGCGATCTTGAAGGGCTGGATAGAGCGAGTCTATGCCTTCGGTTTTGCCTACGGCTATCAGAATGGCTCCAACGAGTTTCGCTTTGGCGACGGCATCCTCAAGGGCAAGCGAGCGCTGGTCAACGTGCAGGCAGGCGGCCCAGTGGCCGATTATGGCCCGCGGGGTATCAACGGGCCGATAGAGCAACTGTTGTTCCCGCTGACTCATGGCGCGCTGTTCTATCCCGGCATGGACGTGCTCCCGACGCACGCGGTCTATGGCGCGGGTCACGTTTCCACGGCGGAGCAAGTGGACGCGATCAAGGCAGCATGGCGTGTACGTCTCGCCGGGCTATTCACCGACAAGCCGATTCCCTTCCGTTCGCAAAACGGCGGCGACTTCCCCGATCGCCACACCATGGCCGACCACGTTGCGCCGGGCCAAACCGGCCTCGCCGCGCACTTTGCCGATCTGATCGACGCATAAAGAGCAACACTGATGTCGCCTGCATTGTTCGCGCTTGCCGTGGCGGCCTTCGCCATCGGCACGACGGAGTTCGTCATGATCGGGCTTGTCCCGGATGTCGCGCGCGATCTTACGGTAACGATACCCCAAGCCGGTCTGCTTGTGACTGGCTATGCCCTGGCCGCGACCGTTGGGGCGCCGACGGTCACGGCCCTTACTGGAAGGCTTCCCCGCCGCGGGCTTGTGGTTGGACTGATGAGCCTGTTCACGCCCGGTAATCTGCTTGGCGGCGCTGCACCGACTTATGAAGTGCTGCTGGCCGGGCGGATCGTGACAGGAGTGGCGCACGGCGTGGTCTTCGCCGTCGGCGCGCCGATTGCGATGAGCCTGGCGGATCGTGAGCGCGGCGCGCGGGCGGTGGCGACGATGTTCGCAGGGCTCACCCTTGCAATAGTCATCGGTGTCCCGTTCGGCACAATCGTCGGACAGAGCCTTGGGTGGCGTGCACCGCTGCTGGCGGTGGCTGTGCTCGGCTGCCTCACGGCAGCGCTATTGCGACTTTTGTTGCCGCGGGAAATTCCCCACGCTCCGCCCGCCAGTTTAAGGTCGCAGTTCGCCGTATTGGCGAAGCCCCGCCTCCTGGCGCTCTATTTCATCGCCATGACCGGGTTCGGCGGATCATTCGTGGTTTTCACCTTTCTCGCACCGCTGCTGACGGAGGTAACCCACGTGTCTCCTGCCGCAGTCAGCTTGGCGTTCATGGCATTCGGCGCAGCTGCGGTGGTCGGGAATTTTGGTGGGGGCCGGCTTAGCGATGCACTCGGCACGCGGCGCAGCCTGATGGCAGCGCTGGTCGGTCTAGTCCTGGCCCTTGCGACGCTGCCCTTTTCGGCCCCGCACGTCCTGACAATGTTCGCCAACCTGCTCCTCTGGTCTGCCTGCTGCTTCTGTCTTGGCCCGATCGTTCAGTCTGGCGTGGTCGCGGCCGCGGAAGAGGTCGCGCCCGACGCCGTCGCGACTGCTTCGGGTGGAAAGCGGACATTGCGCCTACGGCAACGCCGACCTGCATAGCAGACGTTTTGCCGTGGCGCCGTTCGCAAAAAGGATGGCGTTTCAGGAAACGTTGTGCGCAGCTTTCAGTTCAGTCGGTATTACCCTTCGGCGGTCAACGTCGTCAGCCGTTTAAGCGGAGAACATCATGATTTCACCCTACATAATAAACATTCCTGACGAACGGCTCGCCACGATCAGAGCCAAGGTCGAGGCTTATGACTGGAGCCAGCTGCCGAATGCGGGGGGCTGGTCAGCGGGGGTCGGGGTTGATGACCTCAAGCGACTCGCCGCGTATTGGCGGTACAGCTACGACTGGCGTGCGGTCGAACGGCGCCTCAACGCGCTGCCCAACTTCACGGCCGACGTGGAAGGCGAGCACCTCCACTTCGTTCATGTGAAGGGCGACGGCTCCAAGCCGCCCGTACTGCTTCTCCACGGCTGGCCGGGCTCGTATCTCGAGTTCGAGCGGCTGTTGCAGCCGCTCGCAGCGGACGGGCACGACGTTGTCGTCCCCTCGCTTCCTGGCTTCGCGTTCTCCAACCCGATCACGCGCCCGATCGGCCCGCGGCGGGCTGCTGCACTCGTGCATGGGCTGATGATACAACTTTTCGGCGACGCGCGGTATTTCGTTCAAGGGGGCGATTGGGGCCACGGCATCGCGGCCTGGGCAGCGCATGATCGACCGGACGCTCTGCTCGGCATTCATATCAACATGATGACCGTGCGTGCGGAGGATGCCGCTCCGACGACCGACGAGGAGAAGTCCTTCGCCGCCAAGCGTGCCGCGATTGCCGATCGGGAGAGCGCCTACTTTCACGAGCAGGAAACCCGTCCGCAGACGCTCGGCGTCGCGATGGCCGACAGCCCGGTCGGAGCGGCGGGCTGGATACTCGAGAAGTTCGGCAAGTGGGCCGATCTTCCGACAACCGCCGATGGCGACCCCGACATCTGGAGCAAATTTTCCGAGGAGGAACTCCTCACCAACATCATGCTCTACATCGCGCCGGCATCGTTCGTGACGGCAACCTGGATCTACTACGGCAGCCGGCTTGAGGAGTCGCGGATGCTTCCGGCCGGCACCCGCATCCAGGTGCCGACCGGCGTTGCGGCCTTCCCCGATCCAGTGTTCTTGCCGCCGCCGCGCTCGTTCGCGGAGAAGACCTACAACATCGTGCATTGGACCGACATGCCGCGGGGCGGGCATTTCGCCGCGCTGGAAGAGCCGGAACTGATGCTGGCCGACCTGCGCGCCTTTATCGCGACGGTGTCGGGAGCGCGCTTTGGCTGCTTTCGGGACCATGGATTGACTGCCTAAACGTCTCCAATTGGAAGCTTCCTGCCATTCGGAAGTGCCCGCCGCGCACGGCAGTTATCCAATCGCCAAGACCCGAAAGCTGACTGTCCGCTCACGGCCCCATTTCGGCCATCGAAGTCAAACCACCTTCCCACCCCTTCTCCGGATCACGCCGTCTCCTTGACCCGTGCGGCCAGAAAATCCGGCAGGTCGGCAACCGAATCCAGGATGACGTCGGCGATCTCGGCCAGCGATTCGCGGGTGCCGGTGCCGGAGAGCACGCCGACCGCGAGGCCGCAGCCGCCGGCGCGCGCCATTTCGAGATCGTGCCTGTTGTCGCCGACCATGGCGATCTCGCTTGGCTTCAGGCCGGTGAGGTCGCAAAAGGCCTGGATGGTGTCCGGGGCGGGCTTGGGATTGGCGACGGCGTCATATCCGTAAGCGGCGACGAACAGTTGCGCCACGCCGAGCGTGACCAGCGTTTTTTCGGCGCCGCTGGTCGAATCGTTGGTGGCGACGCCAAGCCGGTAGGATCGCTTGTACAGCAGGGCCAGCGTGTCGACGATATCAGGCAGCGCCACCGCCATCGCCGAGCCCTGAACCGAAGTGATCTCGTTGAAGCGGGCGACGGCCAGCATCTGATCCTCGTTGGACAGGCGCGGAAACCACAGTTCGACGACGTCGAGATTGGTGCCGGAGGCAAAGATGGAGTCGGGCTTGAAGCGCCGGTTGGCGAAATCGAAACCGGCGGCCGCGAGCAGCCTGTCGGCCTTCCAGCGATCGCCGTCGGCTGCATCCATGGCCATGAAATCGGCAACGTCGAGCCAGGTCGCGTTGAAATCGACAAGTGTCCCGTCCTTGTCGAACAATATTCCCTTGATGTCTGCCAAACTTTTCACTCCGAACCACGCAATTGGCGGATGTATCCCACAAGGCCAGCGGTCGACGCGTCGCGCTTGGCGGCACTTTCCTTGCCTTCCACGACAGGCAGGAGGCCGGTCGCCAGTTCCTTGCCGAGCTCTACGCCCCACTGGTCGAAGGAGTTGATGTTGAACAGCGTTCCCTCGACGAAGACGCGGTGCTCGTAGAGCGCGATCAGCCGGCCGAAGGTGCGCGGGTCGAGCTTGCGGTAGAGGATGGTCACCGAGGGCCGGTTGCCGGAGAAGACACGGTGCGGCGCGATGCGGTCGACATCGGCCGGCTTCATGCCCTTGGCCAGCATCTGCGTGCGTGCCTCGTCCAGCGTGCGGCCCTTCATCAAGGCTTCCGACTGCGCCAGGCAGTTGGCGAGCAGCAGGTCATGCTGATGCTTGAGATCAGGCTCGTGGCCGACCGCGGCGGCGAGGAACTCGACCGGGATCAGATCGGTGCCCTGATGCAGCAGCTGGAAGAAGGCGTGCTGGCCGTTGGTGCCGGGCTCGCCCCAGACCAGCGGCCCGGTCGGCGTCGTCACCGGCGTGCCGTCAAGGGTGACGCTCTTGCCGTTCGATTCCATGTCGAGCTGCTGCAGATAGGCCGGCAGCCGTGACAACCGCTGGTCGTAGGGGATGACCGCGCGGGCCGGATAGCCGCAGATCACGCGGTGCCACCAGCCGACCAGCCCCAGGAGCGCCGGCAGGTTCTTCTGGAGCGGCGCGGTGCGGAAATGCTCGTCCATCTCGTGCGCGCCGTCGAGGAAGGCGCGGAAATTCCTCGGGCCGATGGCGATCATGACCGGCAGGCCGATCGCGCCCCACAACGAATAGCGGCCGCCGACCCAGTCCCAGAAGCCGAAGACGCGATCCGGCGCGATGCCGAACTTGGCCACCAGGTCGAGCGCGGTCGAGACGGCGGCGAAATGCTTGCCTACGGCTTCCTTGCCGAGCGCTTTCTGCACCCAGTCGCGCGCCGTCTGCCCATTGGTCATCGTCTCGACCGTGGTGAAGGTCTTGGAGGCAATGATGAACAGCGTGGTTTCGGCGGACAGCCCCTTCAGCGTGTCGTGGATATGGGCGCCGTCAATGTTGGAGACATAATGCGCGCGCGGACCGTCATGATAGGGAGCGAGCGCCAGCGTCGCCATGGCCGGACCAAGGTCAGAGCCGCCGATGCCGATGTTGACGATGTCGGTGATCTTCTTGCCGGTGGCGCCTGTTGCCTTGCCCGAGCGGATCGCATCGGCGAAGGCGCCCATCGCGTCGAGCACGGCAATGACATCCGCCTTGACGTCCTGGCCGTCGACCGTGGCCCCCTTGCCGCTGAGGTTGCGCAGCGCCGTATGCAGCACGGCGCGGTCTTCGGTGACGTTGATCTTCTTGCCGGCGAACATGGCGGCGCGGCGTCCTTCGAGATCGGCGGCGGCGGCCAGTTTTTCCAGCAAATCCATGGTCGGCGCGTCGACGGCGCATTTCGACCAGTCGAGCAACAGGTCATCATCGGTGGCGGAAAATGTGTTGAAGCGCTGCGGATCGGCGGCGAAGACCTGGCGCATGTCGCCAGGCGCCGCGGCGCGATGATCGCGCAGGGCGGCAAGCTGTTTCTGGAAGGCTGACTGATCCACTGGCGGGGACTCCTGGCGTTTTGGACGCACCATATCAGACCGGATGTTTCCGGCGCGTGTCGTCGCGCCACAACTATTGAGCCGAATTCCATCCGGTCAATACGCGGCGATGACGCAGCGCATCACGATGCGATGACACAATGTATCGGGTGGCGAGGTGGCCGCGGCTTATTTCGAGCTTGAAGGATCACTGGCATAAATCCCAAAGATCAGAAAAATTGATTGGCGCAACCCCTTGTGCCACGGTTACGTTCGGCTGGTCCAGCCAAGCAAAAAAAGCTGGCCATCGAGGAACATCTTCCATGCCACAGAGAAACGACACGGCGATATGGTCCGGCCTGTTCCGGATTTCGGCTGAATCCGGCCAAACCCTCCAGGCGCAGATCCGCCAAGCCATCGTGGCCGCCATTCTGGACCGCCAGATCGCCGCTTCGATGCCGCTTCCCTCCTGCCGGATCCTGGCCGAGAAACTCGGCGTGGCGCGCGGAACGGTGGTCCTGGCTTTCCAGCAGCTCGTCGACCAGGGTTTCCTGGTGGCGCGCGAGCGGCGCGGCCATTTCGTCAATCCGGACGTGCTGGCGACACCCGCCAAGCCGCACCAGAAGGCGCCCGACCAGGCCAACGAGATCGACTGGAAGGCGCGCCGGCAGATCGCGGCCAGCGACATGCCGCCGCCGGCCAAGCACGAGAACTGGATCAAGTCGTCCTACCCCTTCGTCTACGGCCAGTTCGACCCGGCGCTGTTCCCGACCGCCGAGTGGCGCGAGTGCAACCGCATGGCGCTGGCCGTGCTGGAGATCCGCAACTGGGCGTCCGACATGGTCGACCGCGACGATCCGCTGCTGATCGAGCAGATCCAGGCACGGCTCTTGCCCAGGCGCGGCATCTTCGCCAATCCCGACGAAATCATCGTCACGCTGGGCGCCCAGAACGCGCTCTACATGCTGGCCTCGCTGCTGATGACCAAGGGCTCGAAAGTGGCGATGGAGGATCCGGGCTACCCCGATGCACGCTCGATCTTCCGCCTCGCGGGCGCCGACATCGAGCCGGTGCCGGTCGACCAGTCGGGTATCGTAACCTCTTCCATTCCCAATGATTCCGGCTTCGTCTTCGTCACCCCCAGCCATCATTGCCCGACCATGGTGCCGCTGTCGGCCGAGCGACGGCAGGACCTCCTGGCGCGCGCCAACCGGCACAACCAGATCATCATCGAGGACGGCTATGACAGCCAGCTTCTCGACGAGGCACCGCAGCAGGCGCTGAAGAGCCTCGACCGCTCCGGCCGTGTCGTCTATGTCGGCTCGATGTCGAAGACGCTGGCGCCGGGCCTGCGGCTTGGCTACATCGTGGCCTCGGCTGGACTGATCGCCGAACTCCGGGCGCTGCGCCGTTTCATGCTGCGCCATCCGCCGGCCAACAACCAGCGCGCCGTGGCATTGTTCCTCTCGCTCGGCCATCACGAAGCGCTGGTGCGGCGGCTGTCGAGCGCCTTCGACGAGCGGCGCAAGCGCCTGGTCCATGCGATTTCCGCCTTCTTGCCGGAGTGGCGCTCGACGGATTCGGCCGGCGGCACCTCGCTTTGGCTGGAAGGACCACGGGGTACCGATTCCCGCGGTTTGGCCGAGGCCGCCGCCTCGCGCAGCGTCATCATCGAGCCGGGCGACCGCTTCTTCGACCGTACCGAAAAGCCTTCGCGTTTCATGCGGTTGGGCATTTCCTCGATCGCGCTGCAGCACATCGAGCCCGGCATCCGGGAATTGGCCACCGCCGCTGGCCGCAGACCCGCCGCGGCCTGATCCATTCTTCGATCCTTTGACGGGAGCCGCCTTCAAGCGGCTCCCGCTCCCTTTTCTCTGGCATACTCGACTGAACCCGCTGGCTCATAGGCTGTGCCAATGCCGGCGGCATAGTCGTGGCACAAAGGGGAAGAAGCAGCCGATGGTGGACCAACCGCCGCGCTGTTTCTCAGGAAAGGTGGAGTGTTTTCCATGTCAGTGGTTCTTGAAAAGCAGGACGCGGCGGATCAACGCTCCCGCCGCTCCGGGGGGCGCGAAGCGCGTCGCGCGATGCGGGCAGCGCCGCTCGCCGACGACATCAAACCGGTGCGTGCCGGCCTCGAGGGCGGCAGCTACGGACCACTCAAGGGCAATGATCGCGAGCGTATCCACGAAGCGGTGCTGACGCTTCTGGAGACAGTCGGCTTCGCCAACGCCATCCCCTCCTGCATCGAGGCGCTGACCCAGGCCGGCGCCACCTATGGCGATGACGGCCGCATCCGGTTCCCGCGCGCGCTGGTGCTCGAGACGATCAAGAAGGCGGCACGGAATTTCACCTTGCACGGCCAGGATCCCAAACACGACATGGTGATACAGGGCAAGCGCGTGCATTACGGCACGGCGGGTGCCGCCGTGCATCTGGTCGATGTCGAGAAGCGCGAATACCGTGAGTCGCTGCTGCAGGACATCTATGACGCGGCCCGCATCGTCGAAGGGCTCGACAACATCCATTTCTTTCAGCGGCCGATGGTGCCGCGCGACATTCCCGATCCGCTCGAAATGGACTTCAACACGCTCTACGCCTGCGTGATGGGCACGTCCAAGCATGTCGGCACCTCGTTCACGGTGCGCGAGAACGTGCAGCCGGCGCTCGAAATGCTCTACGCGATTGCCGGCGGCGAGGACAATTTCCGCGCCAGGCCGTTCGTGTCGAACTCGAACTGCTTCGTCGTGCCGCCGATGAAATTCGCCGAGGATGCCTGCGGCGTGCTCGAAGCATGCGTCGAGGGCGGCATTCCAATCCTGCTGCTGTCGGCCGGACAGGCCGGCGCCACAGCGCCGGCGGCGATTGCCGGCGCCGTGGTGCAAGCGGTGGCCGAAGTGCTGGCCGGTCTGGTCTATGTCAACGCCATCAAGCCGGGGCATCCGGCGATCTTCGGCACCTGGCCGTTCGTATCGGACCTGCGCACAGGCGCCATGTCGGGCGGCTCGGCCGAACAGGCGGTGCTGACCGCCGCCTGCGCCCAGATGGCGCAATTCTACGACCTGCCGGGCGGCTCGGCCGCAGGCATGACGGATTCGAAGCTGCCCGACATCCAGTCCGGTTATGAAAAGGGCATCACCGACGTAATGGCCGGCCTTGCCGGGCTCAACCTGGTCTATGAATCGGCCGGCATGCATGCCTCGCTGCTCGGCTTCTGCCTGGAAAGCCTGATCATCGACAACGACATGCTCGGTCATTGCCTGCGCTGCGTGCGCGGCATCGAGGTGACCGACGAAGCGCTGTCGATCGCCACCATCGCCGATGTCTGCCTGAAAGGCCCGGGGCACTATCTCGGCAACGAGCAGACGCTGCGGCTGATGCAGACGGAATATTTCTATCCCGCCGTTGGCGACCGGTTTTCGCCGAAGGAATGGAATGAGAAGGGCCGGCCCGACATATTGCAGCGGGCGATCATCGAGAAGAAACGCATCCTTGCCGAGCGCTTTCCGCGCCATGTGCCGAAGCTGCTCGACGACAAATTGCGCGCCCGCTTCGGCGACATGATCAAGCTGCCGCGCGGCGGTATGGGCGGGTAGCCGCTCCTCGTCAAACAGTCTACTCGGCTGCCAGCCCGTAGTGTTCGACGACTTCGGCGTTGATCAGCTTGGCGTGCAGCGCCATCAGCACGATCTGGGCATCGAGGCCGTCGCCGGCTTCGAGAGCCGCCTCGATCCGGCGCTCCGCATCGAGCCGCTGTTGCGGACCTTGCGCCCGCTCGAAGGTTTCCGGTCCGGCGATGCAGTAGCTGAACAGGGTCGCCACCCGCGGATAGGCCCGCGGCGGCGGTTCCTCGGGCCAGTGGTCCTTCATCAGATTGACGATGGTGAGTTTTACGCCCTCCGGCACCAGGGCCGGATGCAGGTCGGCGCCGCGCAAGGCGGCATCGAGCTGCCGCAGATCACCCGAGCGGCCGAACATGCCGAGAAAGCCAAGAGAAGAGCGTCGTTGCGCCATGAGTGTCCAATCCGTTTTCCCACCAGTTAGGTGGTTGGCCGGCGGAATACAAAGATAGTGACCGGCGTCTATCCGCTCACCGCCAGCAGCAAGACGCCGGCCAGGGCCGACCCGGCAAGTGTCGGCAGCATGCCGACCTTCAGCCTGAGGATGGCAATCATGGCGGCGCAGGACAGCAGTGCGGCGCGCCAGTCGATCGACGACGGCACCGGCACGTTCATGCCGAGGCCCAACTTGCGCACGTCGTGGAAGATGACGTGCAAGGCAAACCATAGAGCCAGGTTCAGGATGACGCCGACCACGGCGGCGGTGATGGCGCCGAGCGCAGCCGACAGAGCCTTGTTGCCGCGCAGGGCCTCGATATAGGGCGCGCCGAGGAATATCCAGAAGAAGCAGGGCGTGAACGTAACCCATAAGGTCAGCAGCGCTCCAAGCGATCCGCCAAACAACGGGCCTATCGCGCCGGAGTGGCGAAAGGCGGCGATAAAGCCGACAAACTGCAACACCAGAATGAGCGGCCCCGGCGTGGTCTCGGCAAGCCCGAGGCCATCGACCATCTCGCCGGGCGCCAGCCAGCCGAAGGATTCGACGGCCGCCTGTGCGACATAGGCAAGAACCGCGTAGGCGCCGCCGAAGGTGACGACCGCCATCAGGCTGAAGAAACCGCCTATCTGCGTCCATACGCTGTTTGTCCCGGTGAGCGCCCAGAGCAACAGAACCGGCCCGAGCCAGATCGGCAGCCAGATCGCGATAATGCGCGGCGCATGCCATCTTGTCGGTCTGGCATGGGCCAGTTGGCCGCGCTCGAACATCAGGTCGACCGCGCCCTTGATGTCGGGAGCATCGTTCTTGCCGTGCGCCGCACCGGAAAACAGGGCTGGCGCGACGCGGTTTCCCGCCCATCCCACCAATCCCACAATCAGGACGATGAGCGGGAACGGAATGCTGAGGACATAGATGCCGAGAAAAGCGCAAAGCGCGATCGCCACCATCACCCGGTTCTTCAAGGCGCGGCGGCCGATGCGGATCACCGCCTCGACCACGACCGCGAGCACGGCGGCCTTGACGCCGAAGAACAGAGACTCGACCAGCGGGACATCGCCGTAGAGCGCATAGAGGATGCTCAAGGTGAGCATGACGAGTGCGCCCGGCACCACGAACAGGATGCCGGCGACGAGACCGCCGGCCGTCCTGTGCAGCAGCCAGCCGATGTAGATGGCGAGTTGCTGGGCTTCGGGACCGGGCAGCAGCATGCAGTAGTTCAAGGCATGCAGGAAACGCTGCTCGCCGATCCAGCGCCGATCCTCGACCAATTCCTTGTGCATGAGCGCGATCTGCCCCGCTGGCCCGCCGAAGCTCAGCAATCCGATCTTCGCCCAGAGTTTCGTGGCTTCGCGGAAGCTCGGGACCGCCGGCACCTCGACGATGTCTGCACTTTCTCCCGAAATGAGGCTGCTCATGTTGGCTTCGCCCCGCCCGGCCAGTTGTGCGTCTCCTCAGTGGCGTCGCGGCACCAGCGGAAGAACGCGTCATAGAGAACCATCCCCGCCTCCAGCTGTTCCAGATCGTCGCGGAACATGCGTGACAGGCCAAGCGAGGCGGCAAGGAATCCGGCGGCTTGGGGAACGAGATCGAGCCTGGCGGTGTCGGCCGCGCGCACGATCGTGGCAAGGCGATCGAGTGCCTGGGATTCCAGCCCGAACTCCTCGATCATCGTGTCGAAGGTGCAGCGTTCGCCGCGATGGCTCCAGAATACATTGTCGATGTCGAAGGGCACGGCCTGAAAGCGGTCCGCGACAGCAGGCACTTCGGCCGCCTCGACAAAGAGGAAGACCGCATGCGGATCGACGAAGCGCCGGATCAGCCAGGGGCAAGCGATGCGATCGACCTTGGGGCGAGCCCGCGTCACCCAGACGGTGCGGCCTTTTTCATCGCGGAACGGGATCTTGGCGGCGTGGACCAGTAGGCCGCCGGCATCACGCCAGGCCTCGAAACCGCCTTCGAGGGATTCGGCGGCAACGCCCTGGTGCCGCAGCCAGGCGGCCACGCCTTGCGAGAGCTTTTGCCCCTTCTGGCAGACCACGGCCACCTGGCTGCCGGCAAGGTCGGCTGCCCAGGTCGAGACGGTCTTGAAGTTGCGCCGGTGCGAGGCCGGCAGCGGGCGCGGGTCGGCATCGTAGTCCTCATCGAGGCGGACATCGACGATTACAGGCGCGCCGGGCAAACCAACCAGACGGGATAGTTGCTGTACGGTAATTTCGGTTGTTGACGGCATGGCGTCCACCTCCTGAAAAGAGAAGCTTGGACGCGAACATTGGGCTGACGCCTCACGGGGTGGTCGCGATGCACCCCTTGCGGTGATGTTGGAATTGTTGGGCGGTCTTGTCAAGGACGGAGCATTCCCGGCTACGCCGTCAGACCGGCGGCCTGATCGATCAGGCCGCCGGTCCTCGTCCATCCTCATCCGTGACCAGCCAGGAATAATCGATGACTATTCCGTGGAATAATCAGTGATTGTCGCGAGGCACGCCCATGGTATGGGCGACATCCTGGTATTTCACCGCCGGCTTCAGCACCATGCCGGCCGAGAACTGGTCGACCATGCCGCGCTGGATCTCCTGCCATGGCGTCTGGTGCTGGGGATAATGGTAGCCGCCATCTTTCTGCAGCTCGGCGCGCCGCCGCGTGATCTCGTCGTCGCTGACGAGGATGTTCGCGGTGCCTTTCCTCAGATCGATGCGGACGCGGTCGCCGGACTTGAGCAACGCCAGACCGCCGCCGACCGCGGCTTCCGGCGAGGCATTCAGGATCGACGGCGAGCCCGACGTGCCGGACTGGCGGCCGTCGCCGATGCAGGCCAGCGCGTGGATACCCTTCTTGATGAGGTAGGCCGGCGGCTGCATGTTGACGACCTCGGCGCCGCCGGGATAGCCGACCGGGCCAGCGCCGCGCATGAACAGGATGGTGTGCTCGTCTATGCCTTGCGCCGGGTCGTCGATGCGGGCGTGGTAATCCTCCGGCCCATCGAAGACCATGGCGTTGCCCTCGAAGGCTTCCGGGTCGTTCGGGTTCGATAGATAGCGCTCGCGGAATTCGGGCGAGATGCCGCTCATCTTCATGATCGCCGAATCGAACAGATTGCCCTTGAAGTTGATGAAGCCGGCATTGGCCTTCAGCGGCTCGGCCACGGTGCGGATGACGTCGGTGTTCTCGTTGGCGACCCCCTTGCAGTTGTCGCCGATCGACTTGCCGTTGACGGTCAGGGCATCGGGGTGCGGCAGCATTCCGGCCTTCATCAGCTCGGCCACCACGGCAGGCACGCCACCGGCATGGTGATAATCTTCGCCGAGATATTCACCCGACGGCTGCAGGTTGACGATGAGCGGCACCTTGAGACCGACCTTCTGCCAGTCATCATTGTCGAGCGGCACGCCGAGATGGCGGGCGATCGCGTTGAGATGGATCGGCGCGTTGGTGGAACCGCCGATCGCCGAATTGACGACGATGGCGTTTTCGAAGGCCTTGCGCGTCATGATGTCGGACGGTTTCAGGTCCTCGTGCACCATGTCGACGATGCGCTTTCCAGTCTCATAGGCGATCTGGCCGCGCTCGCGGTACGGCGCGGGGATGGCGGCCGAACCGGGCAACTGCATGCCGAGCGCCTCGGCCAGCGAATTCATCGTGGTGGCGGTGCCCATCGTGTTGCAGTAGCCCGTGGACGGCGCCGAGGAGGCAACGATGTCCATGAACTCGTCATAGTCGATCTCGCCGGCCGACAGGCGCTGGCGCGATTCCCAGACGATAGTGCCCGAGCCGGTGCGCTTGCCCTTGTGCCAGCCATTGAGCATCGGGCCGACCGACAGCGCGATGGCCGGGATGTTGACGGTGGCCGCCGCCATCAGCAAGGCAGGCGTGGTCTTGTCGCAGCCGATGGTCAGCACGACGCCGTCCAGCGGATAGCCATAGAGCACTTCGACAAGGCTGAGATAGGCGAGGTTGCGGTCAAGGGCGGCGGTCGGCCGCTTGCCGGTCTCCTGGATCGGGTGACAGGGGAATTCGAAAGGAATGCCCCCCATCGAGACGATGCCTTCGCGCACGCGCTTGGCGAGCTCGATGTGGTGCCGGTTGCAAGGCGAAAGATCAGAGCCCGTCTGGGCGATGCCGATCAGCGGTTTGCCCGACATCAGCTCGGCGCGTGTCAGCCCGTAATTAAGGTAGCGCTCGAGATAAAGCGCCGTCATTCCCGGATTGTCGGGATTGTCGAACCACTCCTGCGAGCGGAACTTTTTCTTTTTCGTAGGGGCGCCAGCCATCATGGTCTCCGTATTTGTATGACAAATCGATATGACAACGCGCGGATGCAGGCAAGGGGCACGCGTGATCTGAATCCGGACTTTGGTGCGATAGACAGCTATCGAGCCGCGCGCTACGACCAATCCGACATCGGCGATCGGGGAGGTTTTGATGGCTTTGGTGATCGAAGGCGAGGAACGTATCGCCGCACCCGTGCAGAAAGTGTGGGAAGCGCTGAATGACCCAACCGTCCTGAAGGACGCCATTCCGGGCTGCCAGAGCCTGGAAATGAAATCGGCGACCGAGATGGCGGCGACGGTGGTGCTGAAGATCGGGCCGATCAAGGCGACCTTCAACGGCGAAGTGACGCTGAAGAATCTCAAGCCCCCGCATGCCTACACCATCCAGGGCGAAGGCAAGGGCGGCATTGCCGGCTTCGCCAAGGGCGGTGCCGATGTCACCCTGACCGCCGACGGGCCGGACGCGACGGTCCTCAAATATGCGGCCAAGGCGGAAGTCGGCGGCAAGATCGCGCAGCTCGGCAGCCGGCTGATCGAATCGACCTCGAAGAAGCTGGCCGGACAGTTCTTTTCGGCATTCGGCGAGAAAGTCGGCGGCTGATCCCTTCCCCTCGAGGGTCACTCAAACACGATGCTCGGCACAGCCGCTTCGGCCGCGCCGCGTTCCTCGTTGACCCTGTCCCAGACCTTGGAAGCGATATCGCGATAGATTTTCGCCTCTGCGCCCTCGGGCTTGGAGACGACCACCGGCGTGCCGGCGTCCGAGCTCTCGCGAATGCCCATTTCCAGCGGCACCTCGCCGAGGAAGGTGACGCCCAGCCTCTCGGCCTCACGGCGCGCGCCGCCATGGCCGAAAATATCGTAGCGCTTGCCGGTATCCGGGGCGAGGAAGTAGCTCATGTTCTCGACGATGCCGAGCAGCGGCACATCGACTTTTTTGAACATATTGAGGCCTTTGCGGGCATCGATCAGCGCCAGGTCCTGCGGTGTCGAGACGATGACGGCGCCGGCCAGCGGCACCTGCTGGGCCATGGTGAGCTGGGCGTCGCCAGTGCCGGGCGGCATGTCGACGACGAGCACGTCGAGCCGCCCCCATTCGACCTCACGAAGCATCTGCGTCAGCGCCGACATCACCATCGGCCCGCGCCAGATCATCGGCGTCTCCTCATCGACGAGGAAACCCATCGACATCACCTTGAGGCCATAATTCTCCATCGGTTTCAGGATCTTGCCGTCGACCGTCTGCGGCCGGCCATGGATGTTGAGCAGCCTGGGCATGGACGGGCCATAGATGTCGGCATCGAGCACGCCGACCCGCAAGCCATTGGCGGCAAGACCGAGCGCCAGATTGACGGCCGTGGTCGACTTGCCGACGCCACCCTTGCCGGAGGCGACCGCGATGATCGCCTCGATGCCGGGCACACCGCGCTTGCCGTGGCTCTGCGAAGCAGGAGCATGCGGAGCCGCGCGCGGTGCGGCGGCGGGCGGTGCCGGCCTGGGTGCGGGGCGCGATGGAACCGGTGCCTCCATGCCGCCGCCTTTCTTTTCAGCCGTCAGCGCGACGACCGCGCCGGCAACGCCGGGAATGGCCTTCACCACCCGCTCGGCGGCGGCGCGCAACGGCTCCATCTCCGGGGCGCGCGCGGCGGGAACGGTGATCGAGAAGAACACTTTCGAATCGGCAATGAAAATCTCGGAAACCATGCCGAGGTCGACGATGTTGCCGGTGAAATCCGGCCCGTTCACCGTCTTCAGGCGCTCGGTGACGATTTCCTTGGTAATGGACATGGCGGTTATTCCCTGGCGTTCGGCTGCAGCTCACATAGTGCAGAACGCGGACGGCTCCAAGCGCCACGCCGCGACATCACCGGGCCAGGCTGAGCGCCAGGTAGGTGAGAGCGGAAATCGCCGCCGTCGCCGGCAAGGTGACGACCCAGGCGACAACGATGTTGCCGGCGATGCCCCAGCGGACGGCCGAGATACGCCGAGCCGCGCCGACACCGATGATGGCACCGGTGATCGTGTGCGTGGTCGAGACCGGGACGCCGAGCCAGGTGGCTGCGAACAGGGTGATCGCGCCGCCGGTCTCGGCGCAGAAACCCTGCATCGGATTGAGGCGCGTGATCTTCGAGCCCATTGTGTGGACGATGCGCCAGCCGCCCAAGAGCGTGCCCAGCGCCAGCGCCGACTGGCAGGTGAGGACGACCCACAGCGGTACATAGAACGAGGTGCCGAGCATGCCTTGCGAATAGAGCAGCACGGCGATGATGCCCATGGTTTTCTGGGCGTCGTTGCCGCCATGGCCGAGCGAATAGAGCGAGGCCGAAAAGAACTGCAGGACGCGAAACGTGCTGTCGACAGCGAATGGCGTCTGTCGCACGAACAGCCATGAAACCACCAGGACCAGGAGAAGCGCCAGGACGAAACCGGTTGCCGGCGACAGCACGATCGCGGCGACCGTCTTGCCCAGGCCCGACCAGACGATGGCGCCGAAGCCCGCCTTTGCGACCCCGGCCCCAACCAGCCCGCCGATCAGCGCGTGCGAGCTGCTCGACGGAATACCGGCGATCCAGGTGACGATGTTCCAGACAATAGCGCCGACCAGCGCCGAGAAGATCACCGCCGGGGTGACGACACTGACGTCGACGATGCCCTTGCCGACGGTCTCGGCGACATGAAGGCCGAAGAACAGGAAAGCGATGAAATTGAAGAAGGCCGCCCACAGCACCGCATAATGCGGCCGCAGCACCCGCGTGGAGACGATGGTGGCGATGGAGTTGGCCGCGTCGTGCAGGCCATTGAGAAAATCGAAGAACAGCGCCACGGCGACGAGGCCGACGAGCAGGGGAAAGGCGATGGTCGCTTCCATCGCTAGACGTTCTCGATGACGATGCCGCTGATCTCGTTGGCGACGTCCTCGAAACGGTCGACCACCTTCTCAAGCTGGCCATAGATTTCCGAGCCGATCAGATAGGCCATCGCATCACCGCCATTGTGGTGCTTGAACAAATCCTTCAAACCCTGCTCATGCAGGTCGTCTGCCCGGCCCTCGGCACGCATGACCTCCTCGGCGAGTTCATTGAGGCGTGTGCTGTTGGCGCCGACCTTGGCGAGCAGCGGGATCGCCTCCGCGACCAGCTTGGCGGTGTCGACGATGACGCCGCCCATTTCCTGCATCAGCGGATCGAATTCGCGCTTTTCGAACAGCCGCACCGTCTTGACGGTCTTGTGCATCGTGTCGATGGCGTCATCCATCGATTGGATCAGATCCTTGATGTCGCCGCGGTCGAAAGGCGTGATGAAAGACCGCCTCACCGCAAGCAGCACCTGCGCGGTTATGTCGTCCGCCTCGTTTTCGAGATCGATGATCTCCTGGCACCTGCGTTCGATATCCTTGCCCTGGAGAAGCAACTGGAGTGCCTCGGCGCCGGCGACCACGGTACGGGAATGCTGTTCGAACAGGTCGAAGAAGCGATCCTCGCGCGGCAACAGCTTGCGGAACCAGCCCAGCATGTTCGTCCCTCCCTGCGCACCAGTTGCATCCACATAGCGTCGCACGCGGCCGCAGGAAACAGTAAACCGGCTGAAAGATGTGGATCGGCGCCGTTTGAAGGCACAACTTGCAGCAAGGGCGCATGTCCTTGACGCTCGTCAAGCGGCTGGGCGGCCCTACTTCAGAAATGGCACGTTCGACGCAGTTCAATGACGAGGGAACAACCAGGAAAGGAGACGATCATGCTTGAAAACAGCAACGCAACAGCCAATCTCGCGGTCAGGGACCTTGCCAAGGCAAAGGCTTTCTATGAGGGGACGCTCGGCCTGAAACAGGTGCACGATGAGGGCGGCGAATTGATCGTGTACAAAAGCGGCGACACCACCATCAATGTCTATCGTTCCAAATTCGCGGGGACCAACAAGGCGACTGCGGTGACCTGGATGGTCGGCGACAAAATCGCCGATGTCGTCAACGCCCTCAGGTCAAAGGGTGTCACCTTCGAGCATTACGACATGCCCAGCCTGACGATGGAGGGTGACCTCCATGTCGGCGGCGGCATGAAAGTCGCATGGTTCAAGGATCCGGACGGCAATATCCTCAATCTCGTGGACCGGTAAATCCCGGGATCGGGCAGCGCGGCGCGAGAGTTTTCCTATGCATGCCGTCACCCCAAAACCGAAGTCACTTTTGGGCGACATGCATTGGATGATTGAGCACGGCACCATCTGGCGCGCCGCCGCCGCGCCGGATAGCCTCCGCCAATGATCGACAAGCTGGAATTCTTCATCGCGCTGGCCAGGGAAGAGCATTTCGGCCGGGCCGCGGAAGTGTGTGGCGTCACCCAGCCGACGCTGTCGGCCGGCATCAAGCAACTGGAAGGCCAGCTCGGCGTCATGCTCGTCCTGCGCGGCTCGCGCTTTCAGGGCCTGACGCCGGAGGGCAAGCAGGTGCTGGTATGGGCGCGCCGCATCGTCGGCGACTCCAGGACCATGCGCGAGGAAATGCGGGCGGCGCGCCACGGTCTCTCCGGCCGCATTCGTATTGCCGCCATCCCGACAGCATTGGCCATGGTGGCCAGATTGACGACGCCCTTTCGAGACAAGCACCCGGGTGTCACCTTTTCGGTGCTGTCGCGAACCTCTATCGAAGTGCTTTCGCTGCTCGGCAATTTCGATGTCGATGCCGGCATCACCTATCTCGACAACGAACCGCTGGGACGGGTGACCAGCGTGCCGCTCTATGACGAGCGCTACCAATTGATCACCGCAATCGGCAATCCCTATTCCGACCGCGACAAAGTGACATGGGCCGAGATCAGCCAGCTGCCGCTTTGCCTGTTGACGCCGGACATGCAGAACCGCCGCATCATCGACCAGCACCTGGCCGAAGCCGGCGTGCAGGTGCGGCCGACGCTGGAATCGAATTCGATGATCGTGCTGTTTTCGCACATCCGAACCGGCAAATGGTCATCGATCATGCCGCTCAACCTTGCGGAAACATTCGGTTTTTCCGAACCGATCCGGGCCATTCCGATCGTCGAGCCCGATGCCAGCCACACGGTCGGGCTGGTCGCCGCACCGCGTGAGCCGCACACGCCGCTGGTCCAGGCGCTGCTGGACGAGGCGATGGCGCTGGCAGACGATTTCCGGGCGCACCGCTAGGCTAGACAATGCTAGCTGAAGCCCATCGATAGAGATTTTCTATCGAGCAACGAAACCGCTTTATTGATTTCGCGGGTTTCCTCTGATTTTGTAAAGACTTAGCGCTAAAAGCTATCGACCAGGGAGGGCGCTGCATGACGATGCAGCCTGCAAGTACCGAGATCGCGTCACGCACTGCGGCGATTATCCAGGAGTTGAAGGACCTCGAGGGTCCGTTGCTGCCGATCCTCCACGGCATTCAGGAAGAGTTCGGCCACGTACCGCACGACGCCGTGCCCGTGATTGCCGATGGGCTGAACCTGTCCAGGGCCGAGGTGCACGGCGTCGTCACCTTCTATCACGACTTCCGCGCCCGCCCGGCCGGCCGGCACGTGCTCAAGCTCTGCCAGGCGGAAGCCTGCCAGTCGATGGGTTCGGACGCGGTCGCCGCCAGGATCAAGCAGTTGCTCGGTATCGATTTCCACGAGACCACGCGTGACGGATCGGTTACGCTCGAGCCGGTCTATTGTCTCGGACTGTGCGCCTGTTCGCCGTCGGCGATGCTGGACGGCGAGGTAATCGGACGGCTCGATGACGAAAAGATCGACGAGATCGTAGCAGAGGTGCGCTCATGACCCCCCGCATCTATATTCCCGGCGATTCCGGCGCGCTGGCGCTGGGCGCGGAAAAGGTCGCCAAGGCGATCGCAAACGAACTCGCCGAACGCGGCATCGAGGCCAAGATCGTGCGCAACGGCTCGCGTGGCGCCTATTTCCTCGAACCGATGGTCGAAGTGGCGACAGCCAGTGGCCGTGTCGCCTACGGGCCGGTGAAGCCGTCTGACGTGAAGAGCCTGTTCGACAGCGGCTTCCTCAAGGGCGGGCATCACAAGCGCTGGCTCGGCGCCCCGGACAAGATCCCGTTCCTCGCCAAGCAGACACGGCTGACCTTCGCGCGCTGCGGCATCAACGACCCGCTGTCGCTCGATGCCTACAAATCGCTCGGCGGATTGAAAGGCCTGCAGAATGCAGTGGCCATGGCGCCCGCCGACATCGTCAGCCAAGTGACCGACTCCGGACTGCGGGGGCGTGGCGGCGCCGGCTTCCCGACCGGTATCAAGTGGAAGACGGTGCTCGATACGACATCGGAACGCAAATACATCGTCTGCAACGCCGACGAGGGCGACAGCGCCACCTTCGCCGACCGCATGATCATGGAGGGCGACCCCTTCGTGCTCATCGAAGGCATGGCGATCGCCGGCATCGCCACCGGCGCGACCAAGGGCTTTGTCTACATCCGCTCGGAATATCCGCACGCGGTGGCAACAATGAACAAGGCCGTCGAGATTGCCCGCAAGCACGGCGTGCTCGGCGTCAATGTGCTGGGTTCGCCCAATGCCTTCGACATGGAAATCCGCGTCGGCGCCGGCGCCTATGTCTGCGGCGAGGAAACCTCGTTGCTCAACAGCCTGGAGGGCAAGCGCGGCGTGGTGCGTGCCAAGCCGCCGCTGCCCGCGATCCAAGGCTTGTTCGGCAAGCCGACGGTGATCAACAACGTCATCTCGCTGGCTTCCGTACCTATCATCATGGACAAGGGCGCCGCCTTCTACAAGGATTTCGGCATGGGCCGCTCGCGCGGCACGATCCCGATCCAGATCGCCGGCAACGTCAAGCAAGGCGGCCTGTTCGAAACCGCTTTCGGCCTTACGCTGGGCGAGATCGTCGACCATATCGGCGGCGGCACGTCCACCGGACGTCCGGTCAAGGCGGTGCAGGTTGGCGGCCCGCTCGGCGCCTACTTCCCGCGCGCGCTGTTCGACACGCCGTTCGACTACGAAGAATTCGCCAAGCGCGATGGACTGATCGGCCACGCCGGTATCACGATTTTCGACGATACCGCCGACATGCTGAAGCAGGCACGCTTCGCCATGGAATTCTGCGCCATCGAAAGCTGCGGCAAGTGCACGCCTTGCCGCATCGGCTCGACGCGAGGCGTGGAAACCATCGACAGGCTCGCCGCCGGCATCGAGCCGGAGAAGAACCTCGCTCTGGTCACAGACCTCTGCAACACGATGAAGTTCGGTTCGCTCTGCGCGCTGGGCGGCTTCACGCCCTACCCGGTGATGAGCTCGATCACGCATTTCCCCGAGGATTTCAAGCCCGCGCCGGCGCGCGTGGCTGCTGAATAGGAGCTGGCAGATGAACATCAAGGCCGACTTCCCGACGCTCATCGAAGAACTCGATTACGGAACGCCGCAATCGAAGGCTGAGAAACAGGTCACGCTGACCGTCGATGGCCGCAGCATCAGCGTGCCGGAAGGCACGTCGATCATGCGCGCGGCGATGGAAGGCGGGGTCGAAATCCCGAAACTCTGCGCCACCGACATGCTGGACTCCTTCGGTTCCTGCCGCGTCTGCCTCGTCGAGATCGAAGGACGCGGCGGCACACCGGCCTCCTGCACGACGCCGGTCGGCGAAGGCATGGTGGTGCGTACGCAGTCGGACAGGCTCGACGCCATCCGCCGCGGCGTCATGGAACTCTATGTCTCCGACCATCCTACCGGCTGGAACGAGAAGGCCGGAACCGGCGCCAGCGAGTTCGATGTGGTGGCGAAGTCCGTCGGCCTGACCGAAAACCGCTACGGCGTCGAGGGCCGCAACCACGTCAAGGAAGAAAATGGCGTCGCGCCGGGCCATGGCTCGCTGGCGGTCGACTACATCGCCCGCGACGAGAGCAACCCTTATTTCACCTATGATCCGGCGCAATGCATCGTCTGCTCGCGCTGCGTGCGCGCCTGCGAAGAGGTGCAAGGCACTTTCGCGCTGACCATCGAGGGTCGCGGCTTCGAATCGCGCATGGTCGCCGGCATGCACGAGGACTTCATCGCTTCCGAATGCGTGTCCTGCGGCGCCTGCGTGCAGGCCTGCCCGACCGATGCGCTGCGCGAGAAGACCGTGCTCGAAAAGGGCCTGCCGGAGCGCTCCGCCGTCACCACCTGCGCCTATTGCGGCGTCGGCTGCTCGTTCAAGGCCGAAGTGAAGGGCGACGAAGTCATCCGCATGATGCCCTACAAGGAAGGCATGGCAAACCACGGCCATTCCTGCGTCAAGGGCCGCTTCGCCTATGGCTACGCCACGCACAAGGACCGCATCCTGTCGCCGATGATCCGCGAAAAGGTCAGCGATCCCTGGCGCGAAGTGAGCTGGGAAGAGGCGATCGCCCATACGGCCAAGGAATTCCGCCGCATCCAGTACCAGTACGGCCGCACCGCGATCGGCGGCATCACCTCCTCGCGCTGCACGAATGAGGAGACCTATCTCGTCCAGAAACTGGTGCGGCAAGGCTTCCGCAACAACAATGTCGACACCTGCGCGCGCGTCTGCCATTCGCCGACCGGTTACGGCCTCGGCCAGACCTACGGCACCTCGGCCGGCACGCAGGACTTCGATTCGGTCGAATTCACCGACGTCGCCGTCATCATCGGCGCCAATCCGGCGTCCGCGCACCCGGTGTTCGCCTCGCGGCTGAAGAAGCGGCTGCGCCAGGGCGCCAAGTTGATCGTGCTCGATCCGCGCCGCACCGAGATGGTCAAGTCGGCGCATGTCGAAGCCGACTACCATTTGCCGCTGAAGCCCGGCACCAATGTCGCCGTGCTGACGTCGCTGGCGCATGTCATCGTCACCGAAGGCCTGTTCGACGAAGCCTTCATCCGCGAGCGCTGCGACTGGGCGGAATTCCAGGACTGGGCATCCTTCGTCGCCCTGCCGGAAAACAGCCCCGAAACCGTGGGTAAGCTGTCCGGCGTCGATCCCGAGCTGATCCGCGGTGCCGCGCGCCTCTACGCCAAGGGCGGCAATGGCGCGATCTATTACGGCCTCGGCGTCACCGAGCACAGCCAGGGCTCGACCACGGTGATGGCGATCGCCAACCTTGCAATGGCCACCGGCAATATCGGCCGGCCCGGCGTCGGCGTGAACCCGCTGCGCGGCCAGAACAACGTGCAGGGCTCGTGCGACATGGGCTCGTTCCCACATGAGCTGCCGGGCTACCGGCACATTTCGGGCGACGCGGTGCGCGACATCTATGAGAGCCTGTGGGGCGTGAAGCTGGACGACGAACCCGGCCTGCGCATCCCCAACATGCTGGATGCCGCCGTCGACGGCTCCTTCAAGGGCATTTACATCCAGGGCGAGGACATTTTGCAGTCCGATCCCGACACCAAGCATGTCGCCGCCGGCCTTGCCGCCATGGAATGCGTGGTCGTGCACGACCTCTTCCTCAACGAGACGGCGAACTACGCGCACGTCTTCCTGCCCGGCTCGACCTTCCTCGAGAAGGACGGCACCTTCACCAATGCCGAGCGCCGCATCAACATGGTGCGCAAGGTGCTGGAGCCGAAGGCGCGCTACGCCGATTGGGAGGCGACGCAGGAGCTCGCCCGCGCCATCGGTCTCGACTGGAACTATACGCATCCGGCCGAAATCATGGACGAGATCGCCAAGACGACGCCAAGCTTCGCCAATGTCTCCTTCGACCTGCTCGACCGCGTCGGCTCCGTGCAATGGCCCTGCAATGACAAGGCGCCGCTCGGCACGCCGATCATGCATGTCGACGGCTTCGTGCGCGGCAAGGGCAAGTTCATCCGGACCGAATATGTGGCGACGGACGAAAGAACCGGACCGCGCTTCCCGCTGCTGCTGACCACCGGCCGTATCCTCAGCCAGTACAATGTCGGCGCGCAGACACGGCGCACCGAAAACGTGAAGTGGCACTCCGAGGATCGGCTGGAAATCCATCCGCACGACGCAGAAAATCGTGGCCTGCGCGATGGCGACTGGGTGCGGCTGACCAGCCGTTCGGGCGAGACGACGCTGCGCGCGCTGATCACTGACCGGGTGTCGCCGGGCGTGGTCTACACCACCTTCCACCATCCCGACACACAGGCCAACGTCATCACCACCGACTTTTCCGACTGGGCGACCAACTGCCCGGAGTACAAGGTGACGGCGGTGCAGGTCGGCGCCTCCAACGGCCCGTCCGAATGGCAGCGCGACTATGACGAACAGGCCAAGCAGAGCCGCCGTATCGCTCCGCTGCAGGCGGCGGAGTAGTCTTGGCCGCGCGCCGCAAAGCGACAACGCAAATTTCGCGGCTGGCGCATCGCGCCAGCGGCACGGCCGCGGCCAACCGCATGGTGCCTGAAGAAACGCCGGTAGCGTTCTCCTTTGCCGGCACCACGCATGCGGTGATGATGGCGAGCCCAGCCGATTTCGAGGATTTCGCGCTCGGCTTTTCGCTGACCGAAGGCATCATCGCCGAGCCAGAAGAGATCGAAGCCATCGAAGTGGAAGATCACGGCGCCGGCATCGACATCCAGATCCGGTTGAAGGACCAGGCCAATACGCGTTTCGAGGCGCGGCGGCGGCGGCTTGCCGGACCGGTCGGCTGCGGGCTCTGCGGCATCGAATCCATCGAGGAAGCAATGCGCTCGGTCGATGCGGTCGGTGCGTCGAAACTTACGCTTGAGGCCGAAGACATCACCCGTTCGGTCAAGCTGTTGTCGAAGGTGCAGCCACTGCATACCGAGACGGGGGCCGTGCACGCCGCCGGTTTCTACGTGCCCGGCAAGGGCGTCGTCATGGCGCGCGAGGATGTCGGTCGCCACAATGCGCTGGACAAGCTGGCGGGCGCGCTGGCCAAGGCCAATATCGATGGCGCATCGGGCGCTGTCGTGGTGACCAGCCGTGTTTCGGTCGAGATGGTGCAGAAGACGGCGGCGATCGGTTCTGCCTTCATCATCGCCGTTTCCGCGCCCACCGCACTTGCCATCCGCACGGCGCAGGAAGCCGGCATGACGCTGGTGGCGTTGGTGCGCGGCGACGATTTCGATGTTTTTACCCACCCTGACCAGGTGATCTCCGGAGTTGCCCAGCATGTCGCATGACGAAGACCACATCATGAGCACCAGAGAAAAGCTGGTGCGCATGGCCAACCAAATCGCCGCCTTTTTCCACTCCAGGCCACGCGAGGAAGGCATTGCCGGCGTCGCCGAGCACATCAACAAGTTCTGGGAGCCGAGGATGCGGCGCCAGTTCTTCGAGATGCTGGACAGCGGCGGTGAGGGGTTCGACGAACTGGTTGTGGTCGCCTCGGCCAGGATCAAGCGGCCGATCACCCCGGCAGAGGCCGATCTCAAGCTCGGCCTCAAGGCCTTCCCGGCCGACGTCGCAGCCTCGCAAAAATAGCCGCCGGGCCGCGCCGTTTATATTCCGCGTCGCTAAAGTTTAGGCTGCCGCACCCGGCGCGGCTCTGCTATGGTTGGCGATCAGAAATCGTCAGGCCGGGCGGACAACCTCGTGAGGCCGATCGAGACCCGTTACGCCCTTAGCGGCGAGGTGCGGATCGCCTACCAGGTGGTCGGGCAGGGGTCGTTTGACCTCGTCTTCGTCCCCGGCTTCATTTCCAATCTCGACCTGCATTGGGAAGACGAGGTTATACCAGACTCTTGCGGCGGCTTTCGGCCTTCTCACGGCTGATCCTGTTCGACAAGCGCGGTACGGGTCTCTCGGACCGCGTCGATGTCCATCACCTGCCCAGCCTCGAGACCCGCATGGATGATGTGCGCGCGGTGATGGACGCAGTCGGCAGCGGCCGTGCCGCACTGCTCGGCGCTTCCGAGGGAGCGCCGCTGGCGATGCTGTTCGCCGCCACCTATCCGGAGCGGACGCGGGCCCTGGCGCTCTATGGCGGCTATGCGCATTTCCACAAATGGGTGATGCCGCCGGAACGCCTCAACGCCTTCATCGTTACGGCCGAGACTGCCTGGGGCACCGGTGCCACCTTGCCGAATTTCGCGCCGGGCCGGGTCGACGACGCGCATTTTACCCAGTGGTGGGCCCGTTTCGAGCGGCTGTCGGCGAGCCCGACGGCAGCGGCGGCGCTCGCGCGAATGAATGCGGAAATCGATATACGTGGAGTGTTGGCGGCGATCAGGGCGCCGACGCTGCTGATCCATCGCCGCAACGATGCGCGGGTCGATCCAGACGCCAGCCGCTTCCTGGCCAGGAAAATCCCGAATGCGCGGCTGGTCGAGATTCCAGGGCGCGACCATCCGATCTGGACCGGCGATGTCGACCGGGTGGCCGACCTGATCGAAGAATTCCTGACCGGCGAGCGCGCCGTGGCAGGAGCCGAGCGCGTCCTGGCCGCCCTTCTGGTGACACGCATCTACGACACTGCACGGCTGGGCGACAGGATGTGGAGCGAACGCAGCGAGCATTTCCACGAAACATGGCGGACACTTGTGGCGCGCCATGGCGGGCGCTGCGCGGACATGCACGGCGAAATGATGATTTCGCGCTTCGACGGCCCGGGGCGTGCCTTACGCTGCGCGGCGGCGCTACGCGACGCGGCGCAGCAAATCGGGGTGGCAAGCGCGCAAGGGGCGCATGTCGGCGAGATCGAATCGCGTGGGGCCCCAGCAGGATTGACGGGCCGCGTGACGATACAACTCGCTGCTCACGCAGGGCGCGGCGAGATATTGGCGTCGAGGCTGGTCGCCGATCTGGCAGTCGGCTCGGGACTTCATTTCGTCGATCGCGGGCGTGTCGACATCGACGAGTTGGAGGAGCCGCTGGCGCTCGTACTTGCGATGTCCGAACAGCACCTGGAGCCGGCGTGCCGGCCGAAGACCAGGGCGACCGAGCCGGCTTGCCTGACCACACGCGAGAGCGAAGTCGTGAATTTGATCGCCGATGGCAAGAGCAATGCGGCGATCGCCGCTGAACTCAGGCTGAGCGAGCACACGGTCAAGCGCCACGTCGCCAACATACTGCTCAAGCTCGACCTGCCATCGCGAGCGGCGGCAGCGGCATTTTCAATCAGGCACGCTGGCCCGGACGGGCCATGAGAGCCATGGCGCTTTCGGGCGAAGCGGCCATACCGATGTAAGCGCTATCAATCTCCCCCATGCAGGCCACGCGGATATCACCCGGAAGGCGCTGCGAACGGAGGATGAAATGCCCAAGTCAAAGCTGAATCTCAGATTACTTGTGATCGCGGCAGGCATTGGCGCGCTGTCAACGCTCTCTCCCGCAAAAGCCGAGGATGCATCGGCGACCGCCGCCTACAAGGACATCCAGGCGACGCTCGGCTCGGTGCCGGATATGTTCAAGACACTGCCCGACGTCGCCATCGCCGGCGCCTGGGCCGAGATCAAAGGCGTCCAGCTCAACCCCAAGACCGCGCTCGACGGCAAGACCAAGGAGTTGATGGGGCTCGCGGTCGCGTCGCAGATCCCGTGCCAGTATTGCATTTATTTCCACACCGAAGCCGCCAAGCTCAACGGCGCCAGCGACGAGGAGATCAAGGAGACGATCGCGATGGCGGCAATCGTTCGTCATTGGTCGACAATCCTCAACGGCAGCCAGGTCGATCTCGCGACCTTCAAGAAGCAGACCGACGACGTGTTCGCGGCCGTGAAGGCCAAGTCGCAGTGAAGCCCCCGGCCCGGCGATGAGCGCCGGGTCGCACCTCAAAGCATCAACCGCCCGATCGTGTAGATGGGCATATGGAGGATGAAATGCTGACCAAGACCCAAACGGTGGACGGCGCGGCGATAAAAAAGGCGATCGAAGGCCGTGACGGAAAGATGCTGTCGAGCTTCTATGCCGACGATGCGCTGGTGCGGGTGATCGACCGCAACAACCCGCCGAGCAAGCCACGCGAAATCCGTGGGCGCGCGGCGATCACGACGTTCTGGGACGATATCTGCAGCCGGGCGATGACCCACAAGGTCGACACCACCATCGCCAACGGCGACAGCCTCGCCTTCACCCAGGCCTGCGCCTATCCGGACGGCACGAAAGTGTTCGCCGCGGCAATGCTGGAGCTGAAGAACGGGCAGATCGCACGGCAGACCGTCGTGCAGGCCTGGGACGAGTAGATCAACCGCGGGCTCAACCGCAATCTCGGAGGAGAACCAACATGTTCAGCGCCAGATGGCAGATCGACGCCAGGTTCGGACACAAGCAGACCGTGCTCGAACTGCTCAGAAAATGGGAACTCGAGATCGGTTCGCAGGTCGGCCTCGCCGACCTCCAGTTCCAGATCATGACCGGCTCGATCGGCGCGCGGGAGGCGACGGTCGAATCCCACCACCAGGTCGAGAGCCTGGCCCAGCTGGAGGCGTTTTTCGCCAAGATCGGCAAGATCGACGCACACGTCAAATGGGGCAAGGAGATGGAGCCCTATGTCGTGTCGGGCACCAGCTTGTGGAACATCTATCGCATCGTGGAGTAGCAAACGCGGCCGCAGCTCTCCCCTTGCGGGAGAGGTCGGATTGCCCGGATTTGTCCTTCACAAATCGGTTGGCAATCCGGGTGAGGGGTAAGTTGGCGCCAAGCTGGAACACCCCTCATCCGTCTTGCCGCTTCGCGACAAGCCACCTTCTCCACAAGGGGAGAAGGGAAAGTGGCGACCGCCCGGCCCTTCGCTATGGCTCCGGGCGTTCGTCGCTCGAAAAGCCCCTTTAGGGGCTTTTCGTCCGCAGCGCGGACCGCTCCTCACCCATGCGCAACCATCACATGGCGCACGGCGGTATAGTCCTCCAGCGCATAGAGCGACATGTCCTTGCCGTAGCCGGACTGTTTCAGGCCGCCATGCGGCATCTCGTTGGTCAGCATGAAGTGGGTGTTGATCCAGGTGCAGCCATATTGCAGGCGCGCCGCTGTCGCCATGGCGCGCGAGACGTCCTTCGTCCACACCGACGAGGCCAGGCCGTAGTCGCTGTCGTTGGCCCAGTTCACCGCCTCGTCGACATCCGTGAAACGAGTGACCGAGACGACCGGGCCGAACACTTCGCGGCGCACGATCTCGTCTTCCTGCAGCGCGCCGGCGACGACTGTCGGCTGGTAGTAGAAGCCGGTGCCCTCGCCCGGCTTGCCGCCGGTGGTGATCTCGATGTGTTTCAGTTCCGAAGCGCGCTCGACGAAGCTCGATACGCGGTCGCGCTGGCGGCGCGAGATCAGCGGCCCGATCTCGTTCTCGGTGTCGTCCGGCTGGTTGTATTTGATGGTCGAGACGGCGGAAGAAAGATCGGCGACAAGCTTGTCGTAGATTTTCTTGCCGGCATAGATGCGGCAGGCCGCTGTGCAGTCCTGGCCGGCATTGTAGTAGCCGAAGGCGCGCAGGCCGTTGACGACGGCGCCGAGGTCGGCGTCGTCGAAGACGATGACCGGCGCTTTGCCGCCGAGTTCCAGATGCGTGCGCTTGACCGATTTGGCGGCGGCCTGCAGTACCTTCTTGCCGGTGGCGACGTCGCCGGTGATCGAGATCATATTGACCTTGGGGTGATTGATCAGCGTGTTGCCGACGCTGTCGCCCCGGCCGAGCACGACATTGACGACGCCCTCGGGAAGCACGTCGGCCAGAATCCTGGCCAGCTTCAACGTCGTCAGCGGTGTCTGTTCCGACGGCTTGAAGACCACGGTGTTGCCGCCGGCAATCGCCGGCGCCAGCTTCCAGGCCATCATCATCAGCGGATAGTTCCACGGCGCGATCGAAGCGACGATGCCGATCGCGTCGCGCCGCACCATCGAGGTATGGCCCGGCAGATATTCGCCCGCGACGACGCCGGGCATGGATCGCACCGCGCCGGCGAAGAAGCGGTAGCAGTCGACGATGGCCGGGATTTCGTCATTGAGCACGGCGTTGATCGGCTTGCCGCAGTTCAGCGCTTCGAGCGTGGCGAACTCCCTGGCCTCGGCTTCGATGCGGTCGGCGATCTTGAGCAGGTAGCCGGAGCGTTGCGCCGGCGTGGTGCGCGACCACGAGACGAACGCTTGTTCGGCGGCCGCCACGGCGGCCTCGATCTGTGCCTGGCTGGCTTCCGGCAGGTTGAGAATGGTCGCCCCGGTCTTCGGATTGAGGATCGGCTCGTCGGTCTCGGTGCCCTTTTCGAATTTCGAGCCGATCAGCATCTGGGTGTCCATCAGATTTCTCCCTTGGAAGGAGCGAATGAGGAGCAGCGAATAGCGAGCAGGGTTTGGCTGTCGATTTTTGCTACTCGCTACTCCCTATTCGCTTTTTTTCATTTCCCGCTTCCGGCGATCTGGTCGCCGTCGCGGGTCAGGTAGTAGGCAAAAAGGATCGGCAGCAGCGTCACCAGCACGACGACCATGGCCACGACATTGGTGACCGGTCGCTGGCGCGGGCGGATCAGTTCCTCCAGCATCCAGATCGGCACGGTCTGCTGCTGGCCGGCGGTGAAGGTGGTGACGATGACCTCATCGAAGGACAGCGCGAAGGCCAGCATGCCGCCGGCAAGCAGTGCCGTGGCGATGTTGGGCAGCACGACATGCCTGAAGGTCTGGAAGCCGTCGGCGCCGAGATCCATCGAAGCTTCGATCATCGAACCCGAGGTGCGGCGGAACCGGGCGACCGCATTGTTGTAGACCACGACCACGCAGAAAGTGGCGTGGCCGAGCACGATCGTCCAGAACGAGAACGGAATGTCGGCCAGCGCAAAGGCCGAGCGCAGCGCGATGCCGGTGATGATGCCGGGCAGCGCGATCGGGAGGATGACCAGCAGCGAGATGGTTTCGCGGCCGAAGAATTTCGTTCGCGACACGGCGGCGGCGCACAGCGTGCCGAGCACCAGCGCAATCGTGGTCGAGATGGCGGCGACGCGGACCGACAGTGACAGCGCTTCCCAGACATCGGGTCGGTTCCAGGTGACGGCGAACCATTGCGTGGTCAAGCCCGGCGGCGGCCAGACGAAGCTCTTCTCCTCGGTGGTGAAGGCATAGACGAAGATCAGGAGGATCGGCAGATGCAGGAAGAGCAGGCCGCAGGCGGCCGCGATCTTCAGGCCAAGGGGAGCCGACTGGCCGCGGTCAGAGCGCATCGAAGGCCCCCATGCGCTTGGCGCCCCAGAGGTAGAAACCCATGATGACGATGGGCACCACGGTGAAGGCGGCGGCGAGCGGGATGTTGCCGGCGGTACCTTGCTGCGAATAGACGGCCTGGCCGATGAACAGGCGCGAGGTGCCGATGATCTGCGGGATGATGTAGTCGCCCAGCGTCAGTGAGAAGGTGAAGATCGAGCCGGCGACGATGCCGGGCAGCGCCAGCGGGAACAGCACGTTGCGGAAGGTCTGGCCGGGCGAGGCGCCGAGATCGGACGAGGCCTCGACCAGATTGCCGGGCACGCGCTCGAGGGCCGCCTGCACCGGCAGGATCATGAAGGGCAGCCAGACATAGACGAAGACGATGAAGGTGCCGGTAAAGGACACCGACAGCGAATTGCCGCCGACCACGGGCAGCGAGAGCCAGCTATCGAGCAGCCACAGCAGGTGCAGCTTGGCGAGCAGCCAGGTCAAAATGCCTTCCTTGGCCAGGATCAGCTTCCAGGCATAAATCTTGACCAGATAGCTCGACCACAGCGGCAGCATGACGCCGAGATAGAACAGCGCTTTCCAGCGGCCGCGCGCGTAACGCGCGGCATAGTAGGCTATGGGGAAGGCGACGATAGCCGAGGCCAGTGTGACCAGTGCCGCCATCGTCACCGTGCGCAGGATGATGTCGAGATTGGCGGCCTGCAACAGGTCGCCATAGGTCTTCAGCGTGAACTGCCGGTTGATGAGGCCGGAGAACTCGTCGATGGAGAAGAAGCTCTGCGCCAACAGCGCGAACAGCGAGCCGATATAGACGATGCCGAGCCACAGAACCGGCGGCAGCAGCATGAGCAGCAGCAGGAGCTGCGGTCGGCGCCAGAACAGGTCCGACAGCGCGCCGCGCAGGCCGCCGCTGCCGGGCAGGATGGCTGGGGCGGGATTGGCGTTGAGGGCGGCGATGGTCATGGGACCACCCTGTGGCAGTGGGGCTTATAGGAGAGGCAGCGATCCTTCACGCCCCCCTCTGTCCTGCCGGACATCTCCCCCACGAGGGGGGAGATTGGCAGCTTCAGCGCCTCGCTCATTCCCGCAACGTTGCTGATTGGCGAAAGCAGTCGCGACATCCAATCTCCCCCCTCGTGGGGGAGATGGCCGGCAGGCCAGAGGGGGGCGCCGTAGAGCGCCACGCTGGAGACTCTAATCGCGCAAACCTTCATCATGCCGGCTCGTCCATCAGATGCAGATGCTCGCGATTGAAGGTGAGCACAACAGCCTCGCCTTCCCTAGGCAGCACTGTCCCCGCCGGCACCACGGCGTGCAGCTTCAACCCGTCGGCATCGAGCGCCAGCCTGGTGGTGGCGCCGAGATAGTTGGTCGAGACGAGACGCGCGGCCACGCCCTCGCCGCTCGCGGCGCGGCCGACGCGAATGGATTCGGGCCTGAGACTCCCCCAGCGGTGCTGGCCGGAATAACGCTGGACGAAGTCCGGCGGCAGCACGTTGGACGAGCCGACGAAATCGGCGACGAAGCGCGTGCTTGGGCGCTGATAGATGTCTTCCGGCGTGCCGATCTGCATAATCCTGCCGTCATTGAAGACGGCGACGCGGTCGGCCATCGACAGTGCCTCGCCCTGGTCGTGGGTGACGAAGACGAAGGTGATGCCGAGCGCCTTCTGCAGTGATTTCAGCTCCTCCTGCATGTTTTCGCGCAGTTTGAGGTCGAGCGCGCCGAGCGGCTCGTCGAGCAGCAGCACCTTGGGCTGGTTGACCAGCGCACGCGCCAGCGCGACACGCTGGCGCTGGCCGCCGGAGAGCTGGCCGGGCCGGCGCGCGCCGTAGCCGGGCAGCCGCACCAGTGACAAGGCTTCTTCCGCCGCCTTGTGCCGCTCGGCCTTGCCGACGCGCTTGACCATCAGTCCGTAGGCGACGTTGTCGAGCACATTGAGGTGCGGGAACAGCGCATAGTCCTGGAACACTGTGTTGACGTTGCGGCGATAGGGCGGCACGCCCTCGGCGCGCTCGCCGAAGATCGAGATGGAACCCGCCGTCGGCTGCTCGAAGCCGGCGATGAGACGCAGGCACGTCGTCTTGCCCGAACCCGATGGCCCCAGCATGGCGAAGAATTCGCCGGGCGCAATGTCGAGGTCGACCGCGTCGACAGCGCGAACACTGCCGAAATGGCGCGAGACTTTTTGAAAGGAAACGGCTGGGGTCATTGGGTGTCCTGATCTGTCAGGCTCGTCAAAAATTTCGGGGCGTTGGCGCTGCCCCTCATCCGCCTGCCGGCACCTTCTCCCCGTAATAGGGACGGGGAGAAGGGACGCGCTTCAACGCTGACGGTCCCCTCTCCCCGTTCTTCACGGGGAGAGGGTAAGGGTGAGGGGCAGCGTCAACTTATCAATAGATGCGCGGCGAAAATCACCGTCCGCCGATGACGCCGATATAATCCGACACCCAGCGATAGTAAGGCACGCACTGATCATTCTGGGTGACGCATTTCGAGACCGGCGTCTTCCAGAACTTGATCTTGTCGAAATTGTCGTAGCCGTTGGTCTTGCAGCCTTCCTCGCCGAGCAACTCGTTGCCCTTGCAGGCGGCGGGCACTACCGGCAGCGAGCCGAACCAGGCCGAGACATCGCCCTGCACCTTCGGCGCCAGCGAATGCTCTAGCCACATATAGGCGCAGTTCGGGTGCGCCGCGTCGGCTTCCATCATGGTTGTGTCGGCCCAGCCCGTGACGCCTTCTTCCGGCACGGTCGAGGCAACCGGCTTCTTGGCGGCAACCAGCGTGTTGACCTGGTAAGGCCACGAGCCCGAAGCAACCACGCCTTCGTTCTGGAAGTCATCGACCTGGATGGCGGCGTCATGCCAGTAGCGGCCGACCAGCGTGCGCTGGACGCGCAGCAATTCGAGCGCCGCCTTGTACTGGTCCTCGTTCAATTCGTAGGGATCCTTGATGCCGAGTTCCGGCTTGTGGAACATCAGGTAGTTGGCGGCATCGGCGATGTGGATCGGTCCGTCATAGGCCTGGACACGGCCCTTGTTGGACTTGCCATCCGGCAGCTTCATTTCCTCGAAAACGACATTCCAGCTCTTCGGCGCTTCCTTGAACACCTCGGTGTTGTACATCAGGATGTTCGGACCCCACTGGTAGGGAACGCCGTAATGCACTTTGTCGACGGTGAACCAGGGCGCGTCCTTGAGCCGGTCGTCGACCGTCTTCCAGCTCGCGATGAGATTGGTGTTGATCGGCTGCACGCGCTTGCCAGCGACGAGGCGCAACGAGGCATCGCCCGAAGCGGTGACGAGGTCGAAGCCGCCCTCGTTCATCAGCGACACCATCTCATCGGATGTATTGGCGGTCTTGACGTTGACCTTGCAGCCACTCTCCTTCTCGAAGGCGGTGACCCAGTCATAGCCCTTGTCGGTCTCGCCGCGCTCGATATAGCCCGGCCAGGCAACGATGTTGACCTGGCCTTCCCCCTTGCCCAGTTCCTTGACCTGGGCAACCGCCTGACCGGAGAAGGTCAGCGCGACCGTCAGCGCAGTGCATGACTTCAGGAATGAATTCATCATCGATCTCCCATTTTGGCGCGTGACCCTGAAACCGCTCCGGTTTTCGCCAGATCACGCGCGGACTGAAAAACGTGCCAGTTCGTCCAATGGACTGATGCCGCTCTGATGGCGGCTTTGGTCCCTGAACGGAAGGTGCTTGGAAAATACCGGTTTCGCAAATTCATTTGTCAGAAGGGTGATATCGGTTTTTCCGATACCCAGATACTCCCTAAGCAAGCGCTGTAACCAGCCAGCAGGCGGCATTGAAGCGAGCCTCACCGTCCTCCACGAAAGGCGCGAACGCAGCAGGCAACACCTTGGTGACTTTTTCGGCTGTTGCCCGGTCGACCTCGCGCAGCGCGGCGCCGACCGGTCCTAGCCGGGTGGCATAGGTCATCAGATCGCGTTGGGCGATCTGACACAGGACGTCCGCCTGTTCGACTTCGATTGACGCCCAGCCGCTCGCTCCAAGAATCCGCTTCACCTTGGCGGCATCGGCAAAGGCAAACTGCCCCGGCGCATCGGGGTCTGGCGCGGGTGCGGGCGGCAGGAAAGGCGCAGCCGCTCGCGCAGCGGTCGTCATGAAATCATTCTCGACCGGACTGCGCCAAGCAACAAAGGCGAGTTTGCCACGGCGCCTTGCGGCCTTTCTTATGTTGGTGAACGCGGCCACGGGATCATCGAAGAACATGACACCAAAGCGCGAGACAACAGCGTGGAAGTGCCCGGATTCGAACGCATATGCCTGGGCATCGCCCACTTTGAAACTTGCGTTTGCTACCTCTTCCACCCTCGAGCGTTTCTTCGCCAGGGCGACAAGCGGCTGCGAGATGTCGAGCCCAACACAATTTCCGTCGTTGCCCACGCGGCGCGCCATCGCCAGAGTTGTGGCGCCGGCGCCGCAGCCGATGTCCAGGACATTGCCCCCTTCCCCTGGATAGCCGGCATCGACTACCAGCCGCTCGAACGGCGCCAGTATCTCGTCGAGGATGGGCTGCATCTCGACCCAGGCCTTTCCGCTGGTATCGTTCCAGAGCGCGGCTTGCCGTGTGTTTGGCGGCGCAGATTGCGGCATAACGGACCTCGCTTTTGTGTTGCTCTCACCGATCGTCACGAGCACTCTACGAGTTCAAGCCGACTTGAGGTCAAGTATGAAAGATATGGACATTGCCGAAGTGTCCCGCCGCACCGGCGTGCCCGCCTCGACACTTCGCTACTACGAGGAGAAGGGCCTCATCGCCTCGATCGGCCGCCGCGGCCAACGCCGCTTGTTCGACCGGGCCGTCCTGGAACGGCTCGCCTTGATCGCGCTTGGACGCGCCGGTGGATTCGCACTGCACGAGATTTCCTCGATGCTGACGCCCGACGGCCTGCCGAAAATGGATCGAGGGCGCCTGGATGCCAAGGCGAACGAACTGGACCAAATCATCCAGCGCCTGACGGCGATCCGTGAGGCTTTGCGCCACGCCGCCCGATGTCCGGCCGCCCGGCCGATGGAATGTCTGGCGTTCCGCCGCGCTGTCAGGCTTGCCGGCGCCGGCCGCTTCGAGGTTGCTCCGATCGGGCCGTTCAGGGCGGAGGCGGTTTCCGTCGCAAAGCGCAAGCGCAAGTCTGGCGGCGTCAGCCTGGGGTAGGCCACACTAGCGGCGGACCGTCCGTTGCGACTGGGCAAGCCCGATGAAGTCGCGCGCCGCCTGCGGCAGGCTGGAGCCGCGCCGCCAGACCATGCCGACCTGCACCACCGGCAAGGCACCGGAAATGTCGCGCGATTCGATGCGGTCGCCTTCCAGCGACCAGGGCCGGTAGACGAGATCGGGCAGCAGCGCCACGCCGGCGCCGGTGGCGACGAGGCTGCGCACGGCTTCCACGGAACGGGTGCGGAAGGCGACATGCGGCCTGGCGCCGATCGCCGTCAGCAGCTTGCCGGTGTTCTCCTCGATCTCGTCGACGGTGAGCATGATCAGCGGTTCGGAGGCGATATCGCCGATGCCGATGATGTCGGCGCCAGCCAAGGGATGGCCGAGCGGCAGCCACAGCCGATAGGCCGAGACTTCGAGGATTTCCGATTGCAGGGCAGTGCGGTCGCGCAAATTGGAGGTGACCATGACGGCAATGTCGAGCTTGCCGCCGATCAGCAAATGTTCGAGGTAGTCGCCATTGTCCTCAATGGCCGACACCTCGACGCCGGGATAGGCGCGGCGGTAGCGGGAAAGCAGATCCGACAGCACATAGCCGGCGACCAGCGAGGTGACGCCGAGCTGCAGCCGGCCTCCCGCCACGGCCTGTTCGCCGGAAAAAGAGCGGCGGGCGTCGGACACGTCGGCGAGGATCTTTGTCGCGTGACGCAGGAACTGGTGGCCCTTGTGGGTGATATTGAGGCCGCGCGGATGGCGCTCGAACAGTTCGACGCCGAGATCGCTTTCAAGTTCCTTGATCGCTTCGGTGACCGACGATTGCGAGATGGAGAGGTTTTGCGCCGCGCGCGACACCGTGCCTTGCTCGGCAACGGCGACGAAGAACTGCAACTGGCGGATGGTGAAGGCCATGGCCGGACTAAACACCGGCAGGCAAGCGAAGGAAAGCGGATCGCGGAGCTTATCCCATGACCCGGTGGCGCGTTCAGCCGAGCATCAGCCTGATGCGGCGTCGCCATGTCGGGCCATAGCGCAACGCAAGCATGAAGGCCGCCTCCAGCGCCACGACAATAACGATGATGCGCAAGCCCACCGTGAAAGAATCCTGGCCGCTGCCGTGCATGAGATAGCCGGTCAGGAGAAAGCCCGCATTCCATATGGTGGCGCCAAGCAGCGTCGCGGCCGCGAAAGGCAAGGCAGGCAGACACAGCGCGCCAGCTGCGATCGGCAGGTAATTGCGCACGGTCGGGATGAACTGCGCCAGCAAGGATACCCTGACATGATTGCGGCGATAGGCCTGGCCAAGCTTGCGATAGGTTTCGGGGCGCAGGAAGACATATCTGCCGGCTCGTCCGATCAGCCTGTCGGCGCGGTCGAACCCGATCCGGCGGCCGACCCCATACCAGACAAGACAGCCAGCGAAGGAGGCGGAAGTCGTCACCGCCAACAGGATCGCCAGCGTCGCACCGTCAGGCGCGGCCGTCATGCCGAGAAACAGCAGCAACACATGCGAGGGCGGAATCGGCAGGATCTTCTCGGTGAAGGCAAGGCAAAAGACGCCGAACAGGCCGAAGCCGAGAATGACCGACAATGGTCCCGTCATGCGAAGCGCCAGTCATAGGTTCCGGCTGCCTTGATTCTGGCGATGCGATAGACCGTCGCCGGCGGGAAATTGCGGAACGTATGACCAACCCGCGTGACCTCGAGATCGAGCCGGTCGAGCAGCGACTGGTCGAACGGACAGCGCCGTCCGAGCGTGAACTGATAGAGGGCTCCGCCGGGACGAAGGTTCGCGAAAACACCTTCGAGAATGGCGAGCGTCTTGCGCGGCGAAATCAGCCGGAAAGGCAAGCCGCTGACGGCAGCGCCAATCACCGGCCGGTGGAAGAGCGACAGATGGCGCAGGCCGACAGCATCCATTTCAAAAATCCGGGCGGCAGGAAAACGACGCATGAGCAGCGCGGCGAAATCCGGATCGGATTCTATCAGCATCAAATCTTCCTCCTTCACCCCGCGCGACAGCAGCGCCCGTGTGAAAGGACCTGTTCCTGGACCGAGCTCCAGCACGGGGCCTGTCTCAGGTCCGATGTCACGGGTCATCAATGCCGCCAGGCTGGAGCTGGACGGCGTGACGGAGCCGACCCTGAACGGCGCGACGGTCCACGCCATGAGAAAAGACAGAGCATCATTTGCAGGCATGGTAACCTCAATCCCGTACAACAGCACCCCAACCAGTCTGGTGTGCCACCTGATTTCGCTTCAGCGTCATTTCCGCTTCAACGTCGGGCCCGACCTGTTGCATATTCGGGCCCGACGCCTTCACGCCGGCATGGGCGATTCGTGCCGACCGGCGCTGTTTGCCGCGACTGGGTTGCATAGACATTGCGCAATCTCGGAGAGCCAAAGAAAGCGCCTGTCGACCCCGGCCGTTCGGCTTTGCCATGTTTGCGCAATGTTGGCGCGGTAGCGCCCGAAGCTGTTGCCGTTGCTGGAGAACTGTCGATGCGAATCTTGCTGGTCGAGGACGAGCCCGAAATGGTCTCTGCCTTACGTGCCGCGCTGAAGCGCCACGACATGGTGGTCGATCATGCCGGCACGCTCATCGAAGCCGAAGGCTTCGTCGCCGCCGACAGCTACGACGCGATCCTGCTCGACCGCCAGTTGCCGGATGGCGACGGGCTGTCGCTGGTGCCCAGATTGCGTTCGGCCAAGAACACCACGCCAGTGCTGATGCTGACGGCGAGAGGCGACACAGCGGACAAGGTCGATGGGCTGGACATGGGCGCGGACGACTATCTGGCAAAACCATTCGCCTTCGAGGAATTGCTTGCCCGGTTGCGCGCGCTGCTGAGGCGTCCGGCACCGATGCAGTCGCAATTCATCCGCGCCGGCGACCTGGTGCTCGACGTCGGGCATCGCGAAGCGTCGATCCGTGCCGAACCGCTCAGCCTGCCGCGGCGCGAACTCCTGGTGCTGGAGGCGCTGATGCGCCGGACCGGCCGCATGGTGCAGCGCGAGGCGCTGATGGAGGCGGTGTTCGGCCTCGACGACGAGATCCAGTCCAACGCGCTCGACACCCACGTCTCGCGCCTGCGCCGCAAACTCGCCGATGCCGATGCCGGCGTGACGATCAATGGCATTCGCGGCGTCGGCTATCTCCTGCGCGAAACGACATGAGCGCCGAGCTATGAGCCTCAAGCGCCCGCGTTCGCTCAAATGGAGCCTGGTGCTGCGCATCGCCTTGCTGCAATGCGCGATGCTGACGCTGATCATCGTCGGCATTCTCGGCGCCATGCTGGCCACCGGCCTTATCCCGCATGACTACGAGGACGGCACGATGGACGTGCTGGCGGATGCGGTGACACGCGATGCCGGCGGCAAGCTTGTCATCACCGAGACGCCAGATATGGCAAAGCTGCGCTCGAACGTTCCGGACCTCTGGTTCATCATCCGCGACAAGCAAGGGCACCGACTGGAAGAAGGCAGGGTGCCGGCCATTTTCCAGCCCTTTGTCGGACTGCTGGACACTATCAGCGACGCCCGTATCGACCACGCAATCGGACAAGCCGCGCCGCCGGAGGGAAAGATCCGCTGGACCGATACGGCGGCCGGCAATGTCCAGATCTTCAGCGGCACCAAGGGCGGGCTTTCGCTGCTGCGCCTGCTCGGCCAGGCGCCGCAATTCTTCCTGCAAGGCATATTGCCGCTCGCCGGGCTGATGGCGTTGGCCACGCTGGTCGCGACACCATGGGTGGTGCGCGGCGCACTGTCAGGCCTTGGCCATGCGGCCGCAGAGGCCGAACGCATCGACATCGACCAGCGTGGCGTGCAGCTGCCGCTGAAGGATGTGCCAAAGGAAGTGACGCCGCTGGTCAAGGCGGTGAACGCCGCCCTTGCGCGCCTGGACAAGGGCTATGAACGCCACAAGCGCTTCCTGACCGACGCCGCCCATGAACTCAGGACACCGGTCGCCATCCTCAACACGCGCCTTGCCTCGCTGCCGGCGACGCCGGAGCGGGCAAGGCTGCTGCAGGATGCGGCACGGCTTTCGACGCTGACCGACCAGCTGCTCGACCTGCAGCGCCTCGACCGGCAGACAACGGCCTTCGAAAAGGTAGACCTCGTGGCGATCGCGCGCGGCGTCATCGTCGACCTCGCGCCGATGGCGTTCTCGGCCGGCTACGAAATGTCGTTCGAGCCGGAACGGGACACGCTTTTTGCCACCGGCGACCGCACCGCGATCGAACGCGCGGTGACCAACATCGTGCAGAACGCCATCGAGCATGGCGGCCGCGCCGGCAAGATCACCGTCAGCGTCACAATGCCCGCCATCATCGAGGTCCGGGACGAAGGCGACGGCGTGCCGCCGGGCGAGCGGGAGCGCATTTTCGAGCCCTTCTACCGGCTGCGTCCGCAGGATCACGGCGCCGGCCTCGGCCTCAACCTCGTGCAGGAAATCATGCATCTCCATGGCGGCCGCATCGAGATCCTTGACGGCAAACCGAGCGGCGCCTGCTTCAGGATGAGTTTTCGCGCTTTGCCGGCATAGCGTCGCCGTAAATCATTAAGCGACCTTCGCGTGTTTGACATCGCGAAGAATCGTAACTAATTAAGTTACATGAAACGCAACAGTCGCCTGTCTTCCACCCTGCACATTCTCGTCCACATGGCGGAGAAGCCCGAACAGGCGCTGACCTCCGAGCAGCTTGCCACCTTCATCCACACCAATCCGGTGGTGGTGCGCCGGACCATTGGCGGCTTGCGCGATGCCGGCATCGTCACCTCGTCGCGCGGGCATGGCGGCGGCTGGCTGCTCGGGCGCGCGCCCGAAAACATTTCACTGGCCGAGATCAGCGTGGCTCTTGGCGAGACGCTACTGCCCTTCAGCACCGGGCCGGAAAGCCCAGGCTGTCTGGTCGAGCAAGCGGTGATCGCCGTTCTCGACGATTTTCGCGTCGCGGCCGAGAAGCTGCTGGCGGAGAAGCTCAGCCGCATCACGCTGGCCGACCTGACCGCCGATTTCCGCCGCCGTTACGCCCTCATTGGAGTCTCCAGCCATGCAGTATGATCTTGCCGTCGTCGGCGGCAGCTTCGCCGGCCTGTCCGCCGCCATCCAGGCGGCGCGGGCGCGGCGCAACGTGCTGGTGATCGACGCCGGCCAGCCACGCAACCGCTTCGCCACGCATTCGCACGGCTTCCTCGGCCAGGACGGGCGAACGCCCGGCGCGATCCTCGACGATGCAAGGCGGCAATTGCTTGCCTATCCGACGGCCAGGCTTGTCACCGCACGTGCGGACAAAGCCATTGCCAACAGCACAAGCGATTTCGAAATCGCCGTCGATGGCGGCGACACATTCGGCGCCGCCCGGCTGGTGCTTGCCACCGGCGTTCGCGACATCCTGCCGGAGGTTCCCGGGCTCGCCGGACAATGGGGTAGGACCGTGCTGCACTGTCCCTATTGCCATGGCTACGAGGTTTCCGGCGGGCCGCTTGGCGTGCTCGCGACCGGTCCGATGTCCATACATCAGGCCCAGCTGATTTCCGACTGGGGTGACGTCACGCTGTTCGGCAACGGCCTGATCGAGCCCGACGCCGAGGAGATGCTTGCCCTGGAGGGCAAGAATGTCAGCTTTGAGCCCGCGCCGGTCAGCGAACTCGGGGAAGACGGCGCCGGCGGATTGGTTGTCCACCTCGACGGCGGCCGAAAGGCGGGCGTCAAGGCGATGTTCACCGCGCCCCGCAACACGATGGCGAGCCCGCTGGCAGAACAGCTCGGTTGCGACTTCAAGGACGGCCTGCTTGGCCCGATGATATCAGTCGATGACAGGCAGCAGACGACGATACCCAGCGTGTATGCCGCCGGAGACGCGGCACGCGCGATGCATAACATCGCCTTCGCCGTGTCGGGTGGCACTTTCGCGGGCGTGTGCGCCCATCAATCCTTGGTGTTCGGCTAAATTCCGGCTTCGCCGCGGGCGATGCTGAGCCGCGCGCCGGCCTGTGCGAGGGCGGCGGCAATGTCATGCGGCGGCGCGCGGTCGGTGGCGAGCTCGGAAAAGCCGTCGAAGCCACAGACCTGAACCAGACCCTGGCGGCCGAACTTCGTGTGGTCGGTGATGACCAGAGAACGCTGGCCGCGCGACAGCACCATGCGGGCGAATTCCGCCTCTTCCAGATCGTAGTCCATGACGCCCGTCAGCGCATCCACGGCGCCGATGGAGATAATGGCGTGGCTGACCGAGAAGCGGCTGACGAACTCGATGGCCGACGTCCCGAACGCGGCGCCTGAATCGCTGCGCAACTCGCCGCCGGCCATATAGACCTTGTTGCCGTTGATGGTGGCCAGCGTACGGGCGATATCGGACGAGTTGGTGACGACCGTCAGGCGCCGGTGGCCGAGCAGTTCGCGCGCCAGGAACGACGTCGTGGTGCCGGTGTCGAGCATGATCGATTCGCCGTCACGGATGGTGGCCGCGACCGCGCGGGCAATGCTGCGCTTGGCGTCGGCATGCTCACGCATGCGCCGTTCGAACGGCGCTTCGCCGATCATCGACGGCAGGCCGATGGCGCCATGCATCTTCAGAACCGAGCCGTCGCTGGTGAGCGGCTTGACGTCACGGCGTACGGTTTCGAGCGACACGCCCAACCGGTCGGCCAGGCTGGCGATGGTGACGGTTCCCTCTTCCTGCAGCAGCCGCAGGATTTCGCCATGCCGTTTCGAGTGGATCATCTGTGCGCATCCCGGAAAATTGACCGATTCTAGGGTATTCCTAACGCTTTTAAAGGAATTGCCCATGCTTTCGGGCAAAATACCCAAAAAAAGTCACATCTTTTTATTGACAGAAGGGCAACCCTGGCGTGAAATCCAACCTCAACAGGGGTTCGGAGCTGCGCGGGAGGGTAATTGGCAGGGCCGAAACTCACTGACCAGGCAGCCTGTAACGTGCCTGGCGCAAGGAATTTTCAGATCCGCGGGGGCGGATGCCGGGTTCAAAAACCTGGCCAAGGGGCTCGTCGGTGCGGTGCGGGATACCAATCCTGGCGTCCCGCACCGACGAGATTGTTTGCACTTCCCTCCGCCGTGGTTGCGCTGCCCGTGGCGCCGTGTCGAAGCCCAGCAAACCAGGTCAGCAAACCAGGGATGATTCCGTGATTGCCGAAGACCGCATCCGCGCCCTGCCCTGCTGGACGGGCGCCATCGAGATCGCGCCGCTGCCCGGCGGCTTGAGCAATGCCAATTATGTGGTCACCGACACGGCCGGCAAACATGTGGTGCGCTTCGGCCAGGACTATCCGTTCCACCATGTCTTCCGCGAACGCGAGGTGATGACCGCACGGGCGGCTCACGCCGCCGGCTTCGCGCCGGCGGTCCATTATGCCGAACCAGGAATCCTGGTAACGGCGTTTCTTGGCGCCAAAACCTATCTGGCCGAGGACGTGCGCGCCAATCTCGGCCGCGTCGCGGCGCTGATGCGCGGCTTTCACCGGGAGATGCCCAACCATATCTCCGGCGCCGGCTTCATGTTCTGGGTGTTCCACGTCATCCGCGACTATGCGCGCACGCTTGACGAAGGGGGCAGCCGCAAGCGCGGTGACCTGCCACGCTTCCTAGCGCTGGCCGACGAACTGGAGCGTGCGCAGAAACTGCTGCCGATCGTCTTTGGCCACAATGATCTCTTGCCGGCCAATATTCTCGACGACGGCAGCAGGCTGTGGCTGATCGATTTCGAATATGCCGGCTTCAATACTGCCATGTTCGACCTTGCCGGCGTCGCCTCGAACGCCGGCATGAGCGACGCGGAATCCTTCGCCTTCCTGACCGCCTATTTCATGAAGGAGCCGGACGAGGCGATCCGCCGCTCGCACGCCGCCATGCAATGCGCCTCGCTGCTGCGCGAGGCGATGTGGAGCATGGTGTCGGAGCTCTATCTCGACGCGCCCGGCATCGACTACGTCGCCTACACCGAGGAAAACCTGGTGCGGCTCGACGCGGCGCTGGAAAACTACCGGACAAAATACGGGATCCTGAAATCATGACCTTGCCTAGCCAGGCCGCGGTCGTCGTCATTGGCGGCGGCATCATCGGCTGTTCGACGGCCTATCATCTTGCGCGCGACCACAAGGTCGACGTGGTGCTGCTCGAACAGGGCAAGCTGACCTCGGGCTCGACCTGGCATGCCGCCGGGCTGGTGGGGCAATTGCGCTCTTCGGCCTCGATCACGCGAGTGCTGAAATACTCCGTCGACCTTTACAAGGGACTGGAGGCCGAGACCGGGCTCGCCACCGGCTGGAAGATGACCGGCTGCCTGCGGCTCGCCACCAATGCCGACCGCTGGACCGAGTACAAAAGGCTGGCGACGACAGCGAAGAGCTTCGGCATGGACATGCACTTGCTGTCTCCGGCGGAGGTCAAGGCGATGTGGCCGCTGATGGAGACCGGCGATCTGGTCGGCGCTTCCTGGCTGCCGACCGACGGCCAGGCGAGCCCTTCCGACATCACGCAGTCGCTGGCCAAGGGCGCGCGCATGCATGGCGCCAAGCTCTATGAGGACGTGCGCGTCACCGGCTTCGAGATGAAGGGCGACCGCATCACGGCGGTGAACACCGACCAGGGCGACATTGCCTGTGACAAGGTGGTGAACTGCGCCGGACAATGGGCACGGCAAGTCGGGGCCATGGCCGGCATCAACGTGCCGCTGCAGCCGGTGAAACACCAGTACATCGTCACCGAGAAGATCGCGGGGCTGGCAACCGACGCGCCGACGCTGCGCGACCCCGATCGGCGCACCTATTTCAAGGAGGAGGTCGGCGGCCTGGTGATGGGCGGCTATGAGCCTAACCCACAGGCATGGACGACAGGGGAGGTGCCCAATGACTGGGAGTTCCGGCTGTTCGACGACGACTACGATCATTTCGAGCAGCACATGATTCAGGCGATCGCGCGGGTGCCGGCGCTGGAAACCGTTGGCGTCAAGCAGATGATCAACGGGCCGGAAAGCTTCACGCCGGACGGCAATTTCATCCTCGGCGTAGCGCCCGAATGCGCCAACATGTTCGTCGGCGCCGGCTTCAACGCCTTCGGCATCGCCTCGGGCGGCGGCGCCGGCTGGGTGCTGGCGCAATGGGTGGTCGACGGCGAGGCGCCGCTCGACCTGTGGGTGGTCGACATCAGGCGCTTTTCCAACCTGCACCGCGACCGGCACTGGGTGTGCGAGCGCACGCTGGAAGCCTATGGCAAGCATTACACGATCGGCTTTCCGCACGAGGAGTATGCCAGCGGCCGGCCGCGCATCGTCTCGCCGCTGTATGAGCGGTTGAAACGGCAGCGCGCCGTGTTCGGCTCGAAGCTCGGCTGGGAGCGGCCGAACTGGTTCGCGCCGGAGAGCGTCGAGCCAAAGGACGTCTATTCGATGGGTCGGCAGAACTGGTTTGCTGCCGTCGGCGACGAGCACCGGCATGTGCGCGAACATGTCGGCATCTTCGACCAGTCGTCCTTCGCCAAGTACGAGCTGAGCGGCCCCGACGCGGCGAAGGCGCTGGACTGGATCTGCGCCAACGACGTCAGCAAGCCGGTCGGCCGGCTGACCTACACGCAACTTCTCAACACGCGCGGCGGCATCGAGGCCGACCTGACCGTGTCGCGGCTTGCCGAGGAGAAATTCTACATCGTCACCGGCACCGGTTTCCGCACTCATGACGCCTCGTGGATCAGCGATCATATTGGCGAGGGCCTCGATGCCAGGCTGACCGACGTCACCGAGGATTTCGGCACGCTGTCGCTGATGGGGCCGCGTGCCCGCGACGTGCTTTCGGCGGTGACCGGGAGCGATGTGTCGAATGCCAGCTTCCCGTTCGGCCATATCAGGGAGATCGTCATCGCCGGTCACACGGTGCGGGCGCTGCGCGTCACCTATGTCGGCGAACTGGGCTGGGAGCTGCACGTGCCGATCGCCGCCACCGGCGAAGTCTTCGACGCGCTGATGGCGGCCGGCAAAGAGCACGACATCCGGCCGGTCGGCTACCGCGCGCTGGAATCGCTGCGGCTGGAAAAGGGCTATCGCGCCTGGGGCTCCGACATCACGCCCAACGACACACCGCTGGAGGCCGGGCTCGGCTGGGCGGTCAAGCTCAGGAAGCACACCGACTTCGTCGGACGGCGTGCACTCGAGAAGGTTGGCGGCGCGTCCCTGAAGAAGCGCTTTGCCGGCTTCACGGTCGACGATCCGGAGATCGTGCTGCTCGGCCGCGAAACCATTCTGCGCGACGGCGAGCCAGTCGGCTATCTTACCAGCGGCGGCCATGGCTACACGGTGGGCAAGAATATCGGCTATGGCTATGTGCGCAGCGCCGACGGGGTGAGCGATGATTTCCTCGCCTCGGGCAGCTATGAACTGGTGGTCGCGATGCAGCGGACGCCGGCGAATATCCATCTCGAGCCACTATACGACCCGGCAATGGAGCGCGTGAAGGCTTAGCTTACGCGCAAGGCGAGGCCACGACTGGGCACGGTATCGGCCTCGCCAGGCATGGAGACGTAAGGGCGGGTTTCCTCGGCGCGGGTGACGAGGCCTTGCGCTTCGAGTTCGGCGATGCGCGCGGCAAAGCCCTGATCCCATAGCGTGTTCTTGACCGTCAGCACGATCACCCCGCCCGGCCGGCAGATGCGGATCAATTCGTCCAAGCCCTCGGCGCCGACATGACCCGAGGTGAAGACGCCGGCCGAGATGATGCCGGCATAGGCGTCGTCGGCAAAAGGCAAGGCGCCGCCGAGCGCCAGGCAATGCAGCGCCGAATAGACACCCTTGCGCGCGGCCTGATCCAGCATGCCTTGCGAGATATCCAGCGCCTCGACCTGGGGATAGCCGGCAATATCGAGCCATTCGCCGATCAGCCCGGTCCCTGCCCCGGCGTCGAGCAGCGGGGCTGACCCGCGCGGCAGATGACGGGCGAGCAAGGCAAGGCAGATCGTCGGGTGGCGGTAACCGGCCGCCGACATGTCGGCGTCGTAGGTCTGCGACCAGCGATCATAGAGTGCCGCCACCTCTTCCGGGCGCTTGGCCGCGTAGACTTCGCCGAGCGCGCCATGATGTTTGCTGTCCGCCACGTGCCCACCAACTCCTTCGTCTTGCCGGAATGATAGCCAAACGGTGAAAATTGTGGAACCGTTGCAGCGAAGAAATAACGCGTGGGGACGCAGGCATGGGGATAGACGAGGCGCGGGCAAGACTTGCCGCCATTCCGCTGCTGGCCGGCTACACCGGGCCGCTGGAACGGCTCGGCGGCCTGACCAATCTCGTCTTCAAGGCCGGCGATTACTGCCTGCGCATTCCAGGCAAAGGCACCGAGGAATATATCAACCGCGCCAACGAGGCGATAGCGGCGCGCGAGGCGGCAAGAGCCGGCGTTAGCCCCGAGGTGCTGCATGTCGATCCCGGTACTGGAGTCATGGTGACGCGCTACATCGCCGGTGCCGAGACGATGTCGCCGGAGAAATTCAGGGACCGGCAGGGCAGTCCGGCCCGGGCGGCCGAGGCCTTCCGCAAGCTGCATGCGTCCGGCGCGGTCTTCCCCTTCCGCTTCGAGCTGTTTTCGATGATCGACGACTATCTCAAGGTGCTGTCGACCAGGGATGTCGCCCTGCCCGCCGGCTATCACGACGTGGTGCGCGAGGCCGGCGGCGTGCGCGAGGCCTTGGCCGTCCGCCCCTTGCCTCTCGTCGCCTGCCATTGCGACCCGCTGTGCGAAAACTTCCTCGATACGGGCGAGCGGATGTGGATCGTCGACTGGGAATATTCCGGGATGAACGATCCGCTCTGGGACCTCGGCGATCTCAGCGTGGAAGGCAAGTTCGACGTCGCCCAGGACGAGGAGTTGATGCGCGCCTATTTCGGCGGCGAGGCGAAGCCGGCGGAGCGCGGCCGCGTCGCCATCTACAAGGCTATGTGCGACCTGTTGTGGACGCTGTGGGGGCTGATCCAGCTCGCCAACAACAATCCGGTGGACGATTTCCGCGCCTATGCCGACGGCCGCTTCGCGCGCTGCAAGGCGCTGATGGAGACGCCAGAGTTTTCCAGGCACCTTGCGGCGATACGCCAGGGCTAGTCACCCGAAATCCGGGCTTTAGTTGACACCCTTCGGCACGTTCTCCGGCGGCACCGTGGTATCGACCACCTTCTGGCGGTGGAAGATGAACAGGCCGGCGAGAACGATGATGCCCGAGCCGATCAGGATGCGCGGGCTGGGCACGTCGCCGAAGAATGCCAGCCCGAACACCACCGCCCACAGGAGCAGCGTGTAGTGCAGCGGCGCCAGCGTCGAGGCCGGCGCCAGTTTCAGCGCCCGGGTGATCATCAGATGCGCACCGCAGGAGACGATGCCGAGCAGCAGCATGGCGCCGAGATCGAGCGGCGACGGCGTCTTCCAGGCGCCGATGGTCAGCACGCCGCCAACCGCCAGCGTGCCGATCGTCTGCCATGTCACCAGATTGGTGTCGCTCGTGCCGCGCAGGCGCCGGTTGAGGATGATGGCGAAGGCGAAGGCGAGGCTGCCGACAAGCGCGAAACTCGACGACAGCGAAAACGCGGCGGAGGACGGTTTCAGCATGATCACCACGCCGCAGAAGCCGAGCAGGATCGCCACCCAGCGGCGCCAGCCGACCTTTTCGCCAAGCAGGAAATGCGACAGCGCCGCCACATAGATCGGCCCGGCCATGTAGAAGCTCATCACATCGGCAAGCGGCAGATAGACGACTGCGGCGTAGAACAAAGCGGTGTCGAGCGTAGTCGCCACAACGCGCAGGATCTGCAGCCCGGGCCGCTCCATCTGGAACAGTCTGCCAGCGCCCTGATTGGCGATCATCGGGCCGAGCACGATAAAGGCGCCGAGCGAACGGATCAGCACCACCTGGCCGACGGAAAAGCTGGCGACCAGCCACTTGCCCATCGCGTCGTTCAGCGCAAACAGGAAGTCGCCGGCCAGCATCAGCAGGATGCCGGCCAGGAGAACATTCCTGATTGGGGAATTCTGCGCCACGGGTTGCGTCATGCCGACCCCGATTCCTCCCTCGCCTGGGCCGCGTCGTAGACGGAAGCGGTGGCTTTGACGAGAAGAAATCAGGAATTGAGTAAGACCAGCGTCGGGAATCGGCTGTATCTAGGTGGATATATGTCTGCGGTTCACCTGACCCGGCCTGCCGGGAATGGACAGCCTGGTATCCTGCCTCATCCTTTCCGCCACCACCTTGCCCTTGGCGATGACGCAGATGCGCTCGGCGCGCAGGCGCAGCGCTTCGATCGGATTGCCGGCATCGAGGATCACCAGGCTGGCGCGCTTGCCGACCTCCAGACCGAGATGATCGAGGCCCATGATCGCGGCGTTGACGTTGGTGACCATGTCGAAACAGCGCGCCATGTCGGCGGGGCTCGACATCTGGGCGACATGCAGGCCCATGAAGGCGACGTCGAGCATGTCGGCGGTGCCCAGCGAATACCAGGGATCGAGCACGCAATCCTGACCCCAGCCGACACGGATGCCCAGCGCCAGCATTTCCTTGACCCGCGTCATGCCACGCCGCTTGGGGAAGGTATCATGGCGGCCCTGCAGCATGATGTTGATCAAGGGATTGGGGATCGCGGAGACGCCGGCCTCGGCGATCAGCGGCAGAAGCTTCGAGACATAGTAATTGTCCATCGAATGCATCGACGTGAGATGCGAGCCGGCCACCTTGCCCTGCAGGCCGAGCCGCTGCGTTTCATAGGCCAGCTGCTCGATGTGGCGCGACAGGGGATCGTCGGTCTCGTCGCAATGCAGGTCGACCATCAGGCCGCGTTGTGCGGCGATTTCGCACAGTTCGGTCACCGAGCGCGTGCCGTCGGCCATGGTGCGCTCGAAATGCGGAATGCCGCCGACGATATCGACGCCCATGTCCAGCGCGCGAATGGTGTTTTGGCGTGCCGTCGGCGAGCGATAGAAGCCGTCCTGCGGGAAGGCCACCAATTGCAGGTCGATATAGGGGGCGACGGTCTTCTTGACCTCCAGCAGCGCCTCGACCGCCAGCAGCCGGTCGTCGCAGACATCGACATGGGTGCGGATGGCAAGCAGCCCCATCGACACCGCCCAGTCGCAATAGGCGAGCGCGCGGTCGCGCACCGCTTCGTGCGTCAAGAGCGGCTTCAGTTCGCCCCACAGCGCGATGCCTTCAAGCAGCGTGCCCGATGCGTTGATGCGCGGTATGCCGTAGGACAGCGTGGCGTCCATATGGAAATGCGGATCGACGAAGGGCGGCGACACCAGATTGCCACGGGCGTCGACCTCGCTCCGCGCGGAACCCTCGAGCTTCGGCTCGATCGCCGCGATCGTCTCGCCGCTGATGCCGATGTCGGCGATGCCGCCATCCGGCAGTGTGCCGCCACGAACGATTAGGTCGAAATCCATTTCTCATCATCCCGCTTGAAGAATCACAGTCGCATCGTGTCTCAAAAGACAGCCTGCTGCAGCGGGTTTCTTTCCATGGTCGCGAAAGGTTCCCTCCGGCGGCAACTCCCTCTATAAGCCGCCTTCGTCATCCCGGCATCAAGGATCAGCCGTTGTTTCGTTTCTTCCGTTCGACGGAAAACCAGCGCCTCGTCGCAAGGCTGCTCAGGGAATCGTTCCGGCAGCACCGGGCCGGCTACGCCGCCGCCATCCTGTCGATGTTGGTGGTCGCTGGCACGACCGCCGCCAGCGCCTGGATCCTTAGCGTGATCACCAATGAGTTCGTGATCTACAAAAGAGTCGAGCGCGTCAACTGGATTGCTTTGGCGGTCGCCACGATTTTCATCGCCAAGGGCATCGCCAACTTCGTCCAGGCGTATTTCATGAGCCGGGTGGGCAACGCCATCATCGCCGACCGGCAGCGCAAGATCTACGACCGCATCCTGGCGCAAGGCATCGAATTCTACCACTCGACCTCGTCATCCGACCTCATCACCCGCATGACCAACAATGCACAGGCGGCGCGTAATGTGCTCGACCTCGTCGTCACATCCTACGTGCGCGATCTGGTGACGTTGATTGCCCTGGTGGCGGTCATGGTCTGGAAGCAGCCGGCGCTGTCGCTGATCTGCTTCGTCGTCGGGCCTCTCGCCATCTATGGCGTCAACCGCATCCTGAAGCGCGTCCGCAAGATTGCCGCGATGGAGTTCCGCTCTGTCGGCCAGATTGTCCAGGTGATGCAGGAAACCGCGATCGGCGTGCGCGTGGTCAAATCCTTCAATCTTGAAGGCTCAATGCGCAATCGCATGTACAAGGCGGTGTCCGATGTCGAGACCCGAGCCAACAACATCGCTGCGCTGGAGGCGGCGACAAGCCCGGTGATGGAGACGCTGGCCGGAATGGCAATTTCCGGGGCCATCTTCGTCAGCGGCTTCCTGGTCTTGCAGGGCGGCCAGATGCCCGGAGACATCATGACCTTCATCGGAGCGCTCCTATTTGCTTATGAGCCGGCAAAGCGCCTTGCGCGTGTGCGGGTATCGCTGGAAAGCGGCATTGTCGGCGTGCGCATGATGTTCGAACTCGCCGACCAGCCGCTGACGCTGGCGGAGAAGCCGGATGCCAAGCCGCTGCGAGCCGGGCCCGGCGAGATACGGTTCGACGCCGTCAGCTTCGCCTATCAGAACGGCCCGCCGGTGCTGGAAGGGTTCGACCTGACCCTTGAGGCCGGCAAGATGACGGCGCTGGTCGGGCCTTCCGGCGGCGGCAAGTCGACGATCCTCAACCTGATCATGCGCATGTATGACCCCAAGAGCGGCAGGGTGCTGCTCGATGGCCAGGACATTTCCCATGCCACGCTGGCCTCGCTCCGGGAAAAGATCGCCTATGTCAGCCAGGAGACGTTCCTGTTTGCCGGCACGATCATGCACAACATCCGGCTTGGGCGCGAGGGCGCGACCGACGACGAGGTGATCGCCGCGGCCAAGGCGGCCAACGCGCATGACTTCATCGTCGCGCAGCCGAAAGGCTACGAAACCGATGTCGGCGAGAATGGCGGCCTTTTGTCAGGCGGCCAGCGCCAGCGCATTTCCATCGCGCGTGCCATGCTGCGCAACGCGGAAATCCTGCTGCTGGACGAAGCGACCAGCGCGCTCGACGCAGAGTCGGAGGCGCTGTTCCGCGACGCGCTGCAACAGCTGACGGAAGGGCGCACCACGATCGTCATCGCGCACCGCCTGTCCACCGTGCACCAGGCCGACACGATCGTGGTGCTGGAAGCCGGCAAGGTGGTGGAAAGCGGGGCGCATCGTGCCCTGCTCAAGCAGGGCGGGCTTTACCAGAAGCTTTATGAATATCAGCTGATGCCGTGAGGGTGCCTTCGAATGTAGGTGCCAGACCCCCTCATCCGGCCCTCCGGGCCACCTTCTCCCCGAGGGGAGAAGAGGTCGTCAACGCGGGCGTCAGCCTCTTCTCCCCAACGGGGAGAAGGTGGCCGCGCAAGCGGCTGGATGAGGGGGCCGGCGCGAACCTTACTCCGGCACGTGCCTCACCGCGCCCTTGTCAGCGCTGGTGGCGAAGGCGGCGTAGGCGCGCAGCGCGGTCGTCACCTTGCGCTTGCGCTTTTCCTCCGGCTTCCAGGCGTTCGCGCCCTTGGCCTCCATCGCCGCACGGCGCGCGTCGAGTTCGGCGTCGCTGACAGCCAGGCGGATGGTGCGGTTGGGGATGTCGATCTCGATCGTGTCGCCTTCCTGCACCAGCCCGATCAGCCCGCCTTCCGCCGCTTCCGGCGAAGCATGGCCGATTGACAGGCCCGACGTGCCGCCGGAGAAGCGTCCGTCGGTGACCAGCGCGCAGGCCTTGCCCAGGCCCTTCGACTTCAGGTAGCTGGTCGGATAGAGCATCTCCTGCATGCCGGGGCCGCCGCGCGGACCCTCATAGCGGATGACGACGACATCGCCGGCCTTGATCTCGTTGGCGAGGATCGCCTTGACGCTGGCGTCCTGGCTTTCGAAGACGCGAGCCGGACCGGTGAATTTCAGGATCGACTCGTCGACGCCGGCCGTCTTCACGATGCAGCCGTCGAGCGCCAGATTGCCCTTCAGGACGGCGAGGCCACCATCCTTGGAGAAGGGCGTCTTCGCCGAGCGGATGACACCCGTTTCGCGGTTCGTGTCGAGCTCTTCCCAGCGACGGTCCTGGCTGAAGGCGACCTGCGTCGGCACGCCGCCGGGAGCGGCGAGGAAGAAGTCGCGCACATTCTGGCTCGAGGTGCGCGAAATATCCCAATGGTCGAGCGCTTCGCCGAGGCTCGCCGTATGCACGGTCGGCAGGTCGCGGTTGATCAGCCCGGCCTCGTCAAGCTGGCCGAGGATGGCCATGATGCCGCCGGCGCGGTGGACGTCTTCCATGTGCACGTCGGACTTGGCCGGCGCCACCTTGCACAGCACCGGCACCCGTCGCGACAGCCGGTCGATGTCTTCCATGGTGAAGTCGACCTCGCCCTCATGCGCGGCGGCCAGGATATGCAGCACGGTGTTGGTGGAGCCGCCCATGGCGATGTCGAGCGTCATGGCGTTCTCGAAGGCGCCCTTGGAAGCGATGCTGCGCGGCAATGCGCTCTCGTCATCCTGTTCGTAATAGCGCTGGGCGAGATCGACGACGAGATGGCCGGCCTCGACGAACAGCCGCTTGCGGTCGGCATGCGTGGCCAGTGTCGAGCCGTTGCCGGGCAGCGAAAGCCCCAGCGCCTCGGTCAAACAATTCATCGAATTGGCTGTGAACATGCCCGAGCAGGAACCGCAGGTCGGGCAGGCCGAGCGCTCGATGACCTTGACGTCCTCGTCGGAGATCTTGTCGTCGGCGGCCGCGACCATGGCGTCGACAAGGTCGAGCGCCTGGATCTTGCCGGCCAGCACGACCTTGCCGGCTTCCATCGGTCCGCCGGAGACGAAGACGGTCGGGATGTTGAGGCGCAGCGAGGCCATCAGCATGCCGGGGGTGATCTTGTCGCAGTTGGAGATGCAGACCATGGCGTCGGCGCAATGGGCGTTGACCATGTATTCGACGGAATCGGCGATCAGCTCGCGCGACGGCAGCGAATAGAGCATGCCGTCATGGCCCATGGCGATGCCGTCATCGACGGCGATGGTGTTGAATTCCTTGGCGACGCCGCCGGCCTTCTCGATCTCGCTCGCGACGAGCTGGCCAAGGTCCTTCAGATGGACATGGCCAGGCACGAATTGGGTGAAGGAATTGACTACCGCGATGATCGGCTTGCCGAAATCACTGTCCTTCATGCCGGTGGCGCGCCACAGGCCGCGGGCGCCGGCCATGTTGCGGCCATGGGTGGTGGTGCGGGAACGATAGGCAGGCATATTTTTTCCTTGGTGGCTGGCCGCAGCCGAAGAGTGGCGCGGCGGCGCTGAATTTTGATCGCAGGGGTTATAGACGCGCAAGTATGGTCTGGCCACAATTTTGCAATGCGCCAGAGTCTTACCGAAAATCGGCGTCTGCAAAAAAAATTGCATGCCCTGTCGGATCGCGCGCCGGACGCCCGTCCTTGGTTCAACGGCAAAGGAATGGCACCATTCCCGGAGCCAGCCGTTTCACCGTAGCAGCAAGAAGCAACCGAGGAGCGCGACATGCAAAAGATCACCACCTGCCTGTGGTTCGACGACCAGGCCGAAGAGGCGATGAATTTCTACGTCTCCATTTTCAAGAACTCGAAGGTGCTGAGCGTGATGCGCTGGCCAGAGGGTCATGCAAATGAAGGCAAGGCGCTGGTGACCACGTTCGAACTCGACGGCGTGCAGTTCCAGGCGCTCAACGGCGGACCGCAATTCAAGTTCAACGAGGCAATGTCGCAGTCGATCGACTGCAAGACGCAGGAAGAGGTCGATTATTTCTGGGACAGGCTCATCGAAGGCGGTGGCGAACCGTCGCAATGCAGCTGGCTGAAAGACAAGTTCGGTGTCTCCTGGCAGGTCGTGCCGGAGCAACTGCCCAGGCTGCTTCAGGACCCGGACAGGGCCAAGGCCGGCCGGGTGATGTCGGCGATGATGCAGATGGGCAAGATCGACATCGCCAAATTGGAGGCGGCGGCGAAGGGGTGAGAAGCGCGATCTTGCCTTCTCCCCTTGTGGGAGAAGGTGGATCGGCGCGATAGCGCCGAGACGGATGAGGGGTGTTCCAGCGGAGTGAGACGTTGGCGTTCCCTGGAACACCCCTTGTGTGTTTGGAATCGTGCATTGTTGAGGTGCCACGGACCAGGTGCTTGCCTGATCCGTGGCGGCGGTCGAGAGCCCGTCACCCCTCAGGTGGCTTAAACCGTGGATGAGCTGG
>NZ_SRTD01000089.1:0-428 GCF_004792105.1 Mesorhizobium sp. M8A.F.Ca.ET.161.01.1.1
GCAAGAGCGGCACTTGGTTGAAGACCACCCTGGTCACCGCCGCCTGGGCGGCGGTGCGCGTCAGGGGTAGCTATCTGCAAGCGCAATTCTTGCGCCTCAAGGCACGCCGTGGGGCAAAAAAGGCGATCTTGGCCGTCGCCGCTTCGATGCTCACCGCAGCCTATTTCATGCTTCGTGACGGCGTGCCTTACCACGACCTCGGCCCGCGCCACTTCGATCAGCGCAGCCGCGACAATACCATTCGACGCCTGATGCGCAGGCTCAGCGAACTCGGATGCAACGTCACTCTCGTGGCTCAACATGCCGTGCAAAAGGAGACCTCCAAAGCTTCCTAGTAGACGCCAACTCCGATTGGCCGGCTATCCAGCCAAAAATGGATCCATGGAGCAATGAACTTTGCGGTGCCTTGACAACCATCGGTTGCTCCT
>NZ_SRTD01000090.1:0-427 GCF_004792105.1 Mesorhizobium sp. M8A.F.Ca.ET.161.01.1.1
GATACGGGTCTCGTGCAGTTCGTCATCCTCAAAACACTTTGGGCAGAAGCGAAGGGTATTCCTGAGCAGCAGGGCTTGTTCAAATGTCTGCCCGAACATGGTCGTGGACCGATAAGAAGTAACTGCGGTCGCATGGCGTGTCAGCTGCTCGATTGGTACGCCAACCAAAGATGAAAGCATATCCATTGCGTCGGGTTCTCCGCGATTCAAGCCGTGGAACGACAACCCATAAGCCTTACAGAAGTAGCTTAGCGGGCCCATGCGGTTGGCTTTGGCGAGACGGGAAAGGTAACTTGGTAGGACCTCGTCTGCGAAGAGCGGAACTTGCAACATCGTGTACTCATCTCCCAATCTAATCCTGTGTGAGGTCTGGCGGCTGGGGCCGGCCCATTCATACGGTCGTTGTCAGCCTTCCGTTCTCATCGAC
>NZ_SRTD01000091.1:0-394 GCF_004792105.1 Mesorhizobium sp. M8A.F.Ca.ET.161.01.1.1
CGCGGTTCGCTAGCAGCGCCGAAGGGTGTTGATACCGCCGCCGTCAATGCCGTGCTGTTCGCCGCCATCCAGCACCTCGTGATTTCCGCCGCCACCAGCGGCCAGTTTGCCGGTGTTGCGCTCAAATCGGATCGGGACTGGGACAAGATCGCCACTGCCGTAAAAAGGCTGGTGCGGGGCGTTTACGGCTGAACCGGTCTCAGACACGGGCCCAGGCAGCCGCGCTGGAAGCTGGGCATTAAAGAAAAATCAGCCATGTTCTTACGTGCGCTGCTCGCCCCAGGTCACTGTGAATTCGTAGATTTTCCGGCCGTCCATGACGTAAGGCACGGTCTTGGTGGCGTCACCAAGCGCGATCGGCAACATGCCGGAGGCCAGCGGATCAAGCGTGCCG
>NZ_SRTD01000092.1:0-423 GCF_004792105.1 Mesorhizobium sp. M8A.F.Ca.ET.161.01.1.1
ATGGACACAGCATAGCCCCAGCCCGTCGCAGTGGCGGCAACTGTCCGCCGGATGAACGGAACCGGCAGCGGCGTCAACCGAAGTCGCGTCCGGGCGTTGTTGTCCCTCGAGGGTGAAGTGATCACCCCGACGCTGTTCCCATCCCCAGGAGTGACCTCATGATCCGTACCCCCCTGCTGCTGGCCCTGCTGCTGGGCACCTCTGCTTCCGGAATCGCGCTGGCCGCCGACACCCCGGCCACGCCGGCACCGCGCCCGGCCAAGCTGGACACCAACGGTGACGGCGTCATCGACCGCAGCGAGGCGGCCGCCAACCCGCGCCTGGCAGCGAAGTTCGACGAGCTGGACAAGAACAAGGACGGCAAGCTCTCGCGCGACGAACTGCCGCGCTGGCAGCATGGCCGCCGCGGCCATGGCGGTGAGC
>NZ_SRTD01000093.1:0-423 GCF_004792105.1 Mesorhizobium sp. M8A.F.Ca.ET.161.01.1.1
GGGAGGGCGAAATGTTGCTCACACCGCGTCAGGATGAAATCGTCGCGCTGGCGAAAGCGAACGGGCGAGTGCTGGTCGACGAGCTGGCATCGAGGGTTTCCGTCAACACTTAGACGATCCGCAAGGACCTGAACGACCTCTGCGATACCCGTGTTCTGACCCGCATCCACGGCGGCGCGCTTTTTCCAAGCGGCAATGAAAATGTCAAATACGAGGCTCGGCGGGCGATTGCTTCCGTGGAGAAGCAGGCGATCGGAGCCGCTGCCGCCGCTCTCATTCCCAACAATTCGTCGCTTTTCATCAACATCGGCACGACCACGGAGGCGGTGGGCGAAGCGCTGGCGGATCATCACGAACTGATGGTCATCACGAATAATATAAATGTTGCCAACAGGTTACGTGTTTTCCCGGGTATTGAGGTGG
>NZ_SRTD01000094.1:0-422 GCF_004792105.1 Mesorhizobium sp. M8A.F.Ca.ET.161.01.1.1
GGCTGACGGGCAGGAATTCCGCCGTTACCAATCCGAAAACGCCGAGCGAAAGTGAAACCACAGCGGCCCATTTCGCATCCGGCTCCTGTCTACGCGGCGTATATTCCAGTTCGTTTATGGTCCGGCTATTCATGAAAATCTCCTGATGCGCATTCCCGGAACGCGTCGTGAAACGGAAAGGGCAAGGCGAGGAAGCCGGTTGGGAGCCCCGCTTCGACGACTGCAAATCGATGCAAGCAGGCTATGCGTGACAGCCCGGCGTTTCCATGCTAGAAAATCCGTATTCCTTAACCAATCGTCCGAATATGCGAGATACCATGAACGATGCCCTGACGGAAATGTTGCGTGGCCTTAGGCTTGACGGTGTGGAATATGGCCGCTGCCGCATGGCCACCCCCTGGGCGACGGCTTTTCCCGAACAG
>NZ_SRTD01000095.1:0-422 GCF_004792105.1 Mesorhizobium sp. M8A.F.Ca.ET.161.01.1.1
GGCCCGTAACGACGAAAGAACCGTCATGGCCGCAGAGGCCAGACGCTTCATCCTCGAAGAACGGTCCCTCGGCGCCGCGGCGGCACGTCTGGCCGAGCTTCTTGCGAAGATCCCGGTTTCATGACATCCGATCAGGTCTGGCAACCCCTAGTGGAAGAACTGGCGCGCTGGCAACGGGCGGGTCGTAAGGCAGACTTCTGGCTGCGTGACGATGACGCGGTGGATCCGACGCCCGCGCTCGATCGGCTGCTCGACCTCACCGATGAATTCGCGGTTCCGGTCACCCTGGCCGTCATTCCGGCCCTGACTGATGAGAAGCTTGTCGCCCAGCTTGACGGGGCGCCGCATGCCACGGTCGCCATCCATGGCTGGGCGCACCGAAATCATGCGCCTGGGGACCAGAAAAAGCAGGAGCTCGGCCC
>NZ_SRTD01000096.1:0-422 GCF_004792105.1 Mesorhizobium sp. M8A.F.Ca.ET.161.01.1.1
GGCGACCTCTACGTGCTCGACCGGCGCACGGGCGAGCCGATCATCCCGGTGAAGGAAGTGCCGGCACCGGGCGGCGCGATCGAGGGCGACCATGCATCGCCGACGCAGCCGTCTTCGGCTCTATCGTTCAATCCCAAGCCGCTGACCGGCGCCGACATGTGGGGCATCACCCTATTCGACCAGCTGGCGTGCCGGATCGAATTGAAGGCATTTTTCGGAAGCCGAACGATCGATGTCATAGAGGCGCAGCTTGTCGATGCCGAGCAGCGCCTTGAAGGCGATGGCCTGGAATTCGGACTGCGCGCCGTTGCCGATGATGGCCATGGTGCGTGGGCCGCGATGAGCCAGATGCCTGGCCACGACGGCGGAGATCGCGGCGGTGCGCAACGCCGTCAGGATGGTCATCTCGGTGAGCAGCATCG
>NZ_SRTD01000097.1:0-421 GCF_004792105.1 Mesorhizobium sp. M8A.F.Ca.ET.161.01.1.1
AGAATGGACCGATAGCATGGGTGACAGTTTTCTTGTCCGCCGGGAGGACCGGCGATGGTTTGGCGAGAAACTGGGATCATGGACGAGCGGCTACGGTTTGTTGTGGATTGCCTTTCGGGTGAAGAGACGATGATCGAGCTCTGTGCGGCTTATGGGATATCGCGCAAGACCGGCTACAAATGGCTTGGACGCTATCGCGCGTTCGGCCCGGAAGGTTTGCACGATCTGCCTCGCGCGCCGCTCAATCACGGCCGGGCGACGGCGCTGGACCTGGTGGAGCGGATCGTTGCCGCCAAGGAGGTGCATCCGCTGTGGGGGCCAAAGAAGATCGTGGCGCGTCTCAAGCGCACGGCTCCCGAGCTGGTTTGGCCGTCGGCCTCGACGGTGGGCGCGATCCTTGCACGGCATGGGCTTGTCGGCG
>NZ_SRTD01000098.1:0-420 GCF_004792105.1 Mesorhizobium sp. M8A.F.Ca.ET.161.01.1.1
CTCGAAAGGCAATCGAAGGTCGTCCACAATGGCTTTTGCAACATGCTCGGGCTGCAGCAAATCGTTCGATGTGACAAGTACGGTAAATTCATCACCACCGATCCGCGCAACAAGACTGTCGGGCAAAAGGCTCGTGAGCCGCGCCCCGACAAGTGATATCAATCTATCGCCTGCAGGATGTCCAAGCGAATCGTTCACCTCCTTGAACCTGTCGAGATCGATGAACAGCACGGCGTGTGCCTCGTCTTCCCTCGCATTTTGCGCGGCGGTCGCAACTCTCGCATTGAATTCCGATCGATTGGCAAGGCCGGTTAGAATGTCGTGTGCCGCCTGATACTGCAACTGCTCCTGGTTCGCCTTCAATCGGTTCGAGCGTCTCCAGAGGGCGTTTCCACCGACGCTCGCTGCACTGAATATGGC
>NZ_SRTD01000009.1:0-282120 GCF_004792105.1 Mesorhizobium sp. M8A.F.Ca.ET.161.01.1.1
AGACGTATGAAGCTCGTCCGCCGCAGCGCCGCGCCAACCAAACCGCTTGGCGCTGCGGCGGATGCATAGGGGGAGAACTGTTACCTATGTATCCGGTTCAATCTGTTACCCATCTATCGGCTGGACAATGTCCGCAAGGGCGGCACTCCGATCTGCAACGTTGGCGATTGGCGAAATCGAAGGTGGCAGTGTCCTTCGCCCCGTTTACGGGGAGAAGGTGCCCGAAGGGCGGATGAGGGGCAGCGCTGACGTTCCGAAACCAGGCTGATCGGCAAGCGCCTACCTGAATGATAGTGCCAACGCACCTCACCACCGCCTTGCCAAAAGCGACCACCCTGCTATTCTCTCAGCGAAAATAATTTTACACACAGGCAAACTAGTTTCTCGAACCGCAAGCTGAGATGAGCCAGTCGCCCTACCCCGCTGTCACTGCCGGACCGCCCAGGCCCAGCCTCATCCTGAGGCCTGGACAGATCGCGCTGCCGCCGGGGATGGAACGCTACACGATCCAGGGCAATGGCGCGGTGCTGATCGAGGTCGAGGCCGGCGATACGGTCACGGTGCGCAACGTAGAGGGTGGTCAGGCCTGCGAGTTGCTGGCCTGGGATAAGTCGGGCGTCACCGACCCCGGCATTCTCGGCGAGAAATCCAACAGCAATGCCGCCGGCATCAAGGCGTTGCTCGCCGAGGGCGATGACAGCATCGCATCGCTGCGCCGCGGCCTTGAGCGCCGCAAGGTAGAGCTCGACCAGCCGAAGGCCGTGCGCGTGTTCGGCGGCGCCACGCCGGCCGGCACCGAGCAGAGCTTTTCGGTCCAGCGCGACGGCGCGCTGCTGATCGCGGCGCCTGGCGGACCTATGCTGGTCGACGGCCACAACACGGCGACGCCGCTGACCGTGATCGTGCGCCGCGCCACCATCCGGCTGAAGACGAGAGGGCAGCTTGCCGATCCGCTCGCCGATCCGGTGCTCGATCTCAGGGTGCATTCGGCAACCGCCGAATCCTATTTCGTCAAGGCCGGCGACTATCTGCAGATCATCGATGTCGACGGCCGCCAGTGCACCGACTTCCAATGCTTCTCGGCGCGCAAGCTCGACAAGGGCCTCGACCATCCGCTCGACGTCACGACAACGCGCACGCTGATGGGCGCGAGCTATCCGATGCCCGGCCTGCATTCGAAATATTACGACCAGGACATGGAGCCGCTGGTCGAGGTGGTGCAGGACACGTGCGGCCGGCACGACGCCTTCGCGCTCGCCTGTGCGGCGAAGTATTACGACGACATCGGCTATCCCGGCCACACCAACTGCTCGGAGAATTTCAACCGCGCGCTTACCGGCAAGGGCGTCAATCCCCGCGCCGGCTGGATGGCGATCAACTTCTTCTTCAACACGGCGATTGACGCCCATGGCGTCATGGTGTCGGACGAGCCATGGTCGCGCGCCGGCGACTATGTCCTGCTCAAGGCGCTGACCGACATCGTCTGCGTTTCCTCCGCCTGTCCCGACGACACGACACCGGCCAATGGCTGGGACCTGACCGACATCCACGTGCGGACCTATTCCGGCCAGCACAAATTCTCGCGAGCGATCGCCAGACGCATGACGCCCGATTCGGAACCGAAAATGACCCGCGAGACAGCCTTTCACCAGAGCTTTGCCAAGCACACACGCGACTTCGTCGAGTACAGGGGCTATTGGCTGGCCAATTCCTTCGCCAAGGAAGGGGCCATCGCCGAATACTGGGCCTGCCGGCAGGACGCGGTGATCATGGACCTGTCGCCGCTGCGCAAATTCGAGGTCACCGGCCCGGATGCCGAGGCGCTGCTGCAATACACGCTGACGCGCGACGTCAAGAAACTCGGCGTCGGCCAGGTCGTCTACTCCGCCATGTGCTACGAGCATGGCGGCATGATCGACGACGGCACGCTGCTCAGGCTCGGCAAGGACAATTTCCGCTGGGTCGGCGGCGACGACCTGTCCGGCGAATGGCTGCGCGAGACGGCGACAAAGCTCGGCCTCAACGTGCTGGTGCGCTCGTCCACCGACCAGATGCACAACATCGCCGTGCAAGGGCCAAAGAGCCGCGACATCCTGAAACAGGTGATCTGGACCTCGCCGCTACAGCCCTCGATCGAGGAACTCGAATGGTTCCGCTTCGCCGTCGCCAGGATCGGTGGCGGCAATGGCATCCCCATCGTCGTCTCGCGCACCGGCTATACCGGCGAACTCGGCTACGAGGTCTGGTGCCATCCGCGCGACGCCGAAAAGGTGTTCGACGCCATCTGGGAAGCCGGCCAGCCGCACGGTCTGAAGCCGATGGGCCTGCAGGCACTCGACATGGTGCGCATCGAGGCCGGGCTGATCTTCGCCGGTTACGAATCTTCCGACAAGATCGATCCGTTCGAGGCCGGTATCGGCTTTACCGTGCCGCTGAAGAGCAAGACCGACGATTTCATCGGCCGCGAGGCGCTGATCCGGCGCAAGGACCATCCGCAGACGAAGCTGGTCGGCCTCGAGATCGACGCCAATGTCGCCGTCGGCCATGGCGACTGCGTCCATGTCGGCCGCGCCCAGATCGGCGTCATCACGTCGGGCATGCGCTCGCCGGTGCTGAACAAGAACATCGCGCTGGCGCGTCTCGACGTCACTCATGCCGCCATCGGCACCGAGGTCGAGATCGGCAAACTCGACGGCCATGCCAAGCGGCTGCCGGCCCGGGTCGTCGCCTTTGCCCACTACGATCCGCAAAAGACCAAACCACGCTCCTGACCTGCCCTTTTTGGGTTCGCAAAGCGCCCGCCGGCCACCCCGCCGGACGCTTTGTCATCAGCGCGCGCAAGCGTGATGTGCACGGTTTCACAAATCGCTTGACGTGACGGCGCGCCGGATCAATCTTCACTCTTAAGAAAAAAATACGACTGAGTGGAAACACTGCGGCCGGAACGATCATTAGCCGGGGAGCAAGCTTCGCGTAGCCGAGGCATCGCTGGCGGGGAACATCGAAAAAGGGGAACTCATCGACATGAGCACGATAAGTACGGTCCTGGACCAGCCTGCCGAAAGCAAGCTGCTCAGGCATATCGACTGGCGCGGCGCCTTCTGGGTGGCGAGCGGCGTTCCGGCGCTGGTCCTGTTCTCGATCGGCGGCATTGCCGGCACGACGGGAAAGCTGGCCTTCCTGATCTGGACGGTGTCCATGATCATGGGCTTCCTGCAGTCCTTCACCTATGCCGAGATCGCCGGCCTGTTTCCGAACAAGTCCGGCGGCGCCTCGATCTACGGCGCCACGGCGTGGCTGCGCTATTCCAAGTTCATCGCGCCGCTGTCGGTGTGGTGCAACTGGTTCGCCTGGTCGCCGGTGCTGTCGCTCGGCTGCTCGATCGCGGCTGCCTATATCCTCAACGCGCTGGCGCCGGTGCCGATCTTCACCGACACCTCGCCCGAGGTGGTGGCCTACATCGCCGCGCATGCCGGAACGGTTCCCGCAGACGCCATCACCGCGGTGACCGCCGCCGCGACGCCGGCCATCCGTAACTGGACGCTGTGGAGCCACACGCTGGGCCCGGTCTCGTTCACGCTCAACGCCACTTTTTTCATCGGCGCGGTGCTGATGCTGATCATTTTCTCGATCCAGCATCGCGGCATCCTGGGCACCGCCAGCGTGCAGAAATATATCGGCCTGCTGGTCATCATCCCGATGCTGATTGTCGGCGTCGTGCCGATCTTCACCGGTCAGATCGACTGGGCGAACTTCTCGCCGCTGGTGCCGCTGGCGGCTGCCTACGCACCCGAGCCCGGCTCCTGGAACATCGCCGGCTGGACGTTGGCGCTCGGCGGCATGTTCATCGCAGCCTGGTCGACCTATGGGTTCGAAACCGCCGTCTGCTACACGTCGGAATTCAAGAACCCCGGCACCGATACGTTCAAGGCCATCTTCTATTCCGGCCTGCTCTGCATGCTCTTGTTCATCCTGGTGCCCTTCACCTTCCAGGGCGTGCTCGGCCTGAACGGCATGCTGGCAACGCCGATCGTCGACGGCTCAGGCGTGGCCGACGCGCTGGCCGGCATGGTCGGCGGCGGCAAGATTATCCACAGCCTGCTTGTCATGCTGATGATCCTGGCGCTGGTGCTGTGCATCATGACGGCGATGGCCGGCTCCTCGCGCACGCTATACCAGGGCTCGGTCGACGGCTGGCTGCCGCGCTATCTCAGCCACGTCAACGAACACGGCGCGCCGACGCGGGCCATGTGGACTGACCTCTGCTTCAACCTGGCGGTTCTGGCGATCGCCTCGGCCGACGCGACGAGCTTCTTCTTCATCCTCGCCGTGTCGAACTGCGGCTACATCATCTTCAACTTCCTCAACCTCAATGCCGGCTGGATCCACCGCATCGACAACGGCCATATCGTACGGCCGTGGAAGGCGCCTAGCTGGCTCTTGGGGATCGGGGCGATCTTCGCCTATGTCAACGCCATCTTCATGGGCGCAGGCGCCAAGGTGTGGAACCCGATGGCCCTGTGGGCCGGCCTGATCACCGCGGCGCTGATCATCCCGGTGTTCTGCTTCCGCCACTACATCCAGGACAAGGGCAAATTCCCGGACCACATGCTGGCCGACCTCGGCATGGCGGGAGCCGACCTCTCGGTCAAGAAGGCGGGCATGCTGCCCTATCTGACGCTGGTCGCCGGCGTGGCGGTCATGCTCATCGCCAATTGGGTATTCGTCATCTGATGATCTGACCGCGGCCCAAGCCACTGCATCAAGGAAAACCGGCCGGTCGCAAATCGACCGGCCGGTTTTTTTCTTATTCCGCCGCCAAAGCCAATTGCGGCCGTTCGATGCCTTCGATCTCTCCTGGCTCAGGGGCCTGCTCGTCGGTCTTCACCTTCTTCGGCTCGCGGCCGAAGAAGAGCGCATAGCCCGCCGGCAGCACCAGGATGGTGAGCACGGTCGCGACCAGAATGCCGCCCATCATGGCATAGGCGAGCGGCCCCCAGAACACGGCGCGCGAGATCGGGATCAGTGCCAGCACCGCGGTCATCGCCGTCAGTACGATCGGCCTGAAGCGGCGCACCGCCGAGCCGATGATCGCTTCGGAACGGTCCATGCCCCTGGCGATGTCCTGGTCGATCTGGTCGACCAGGATGATCGAGTTGCGCATGATGATGCCGAGCAGCGCGATAACGCCGAGGATGGCGACGAAGCCGAATGGCGCGCCGCTGATCAGCAGAGCGGCGGCAGCACCGATGATGCCGAGCGGGCCCGTCGCCAGCACCAGCATCGCCTTGCCGAAGTTCTGCAGCTGGATCATCAGCAGCACGACGATGACGGCCAGCATGATCGGCGCCTTGGCGGCAATCGAAGCCTGGCTTTCAGCCGAATCCTCGGCCCCGCCCTGAATCTCGATCTTGTAACCGGGCGCCAGGCCGTCGCGCAGACCCTGCATGTCCTTGTACATCTTGGTGACGACGTCGTTGGACTGCACGCCGTCGGGCAATGTGGCGCGCACCGAGATGGTCGGCAGGCGGTCGCGGCGCCACTCTATGCCTTGCTCCAGCACAGGCATGACCTTGGCGACCTGCGACAGCGGAACGAAGCCGCCGAAATCGGTCGGGATATAGACCGAGTCGACCGAGGACAGCAGGCTGCGGCTGGCATCCGGCTCGCGGGCGACGATGGACACCGTCTCCTCGCCGTCACGGAAATCGTCGAGCGGCGCGCCGGACATCGCGGCCTGCAGCATCTGGCGGATGCGCTGCGAGGTGACGCCGAGCGCACGGGCGCGATCCTGATCGATGACCAGCTTCATCGCCGGCACCGGCTCCAGCCAGTCGTCATGGACGGCGCCAAGCAGCGGATCCTCGCGGAACTTCGCCTTCACCTGGTCGGCGATGCGGCGCACCTCCTGACGATCCGGACCCATGACGCGCATCTGCACGGGCCAGCCGGTCGGCGGTCCGAGGAACAGGCGGTCGACCTTGGCACGGATCGACGGGAAATCCTGCGCCAGAACCGTGCGCAGCTTGACGATCAGCCGCTCGCGGGCCGGCTCGTCATTGGCCATGACAAGCATCTGGGCGAAATTCGGGTTGCGCAGTTGCTGGTCGAGCGGCAGGAAGAAGCGCGGGGCGCCCTCGCCGATATAGGTGGCGATGAAACGCTTGTCCTTGTCGTCCATCATCTTGGCTTCCAGGGCCTTGGCCTGCGTCTCGACTTCCTTGATCGAGGTGCCTTCCGGCAGCCAGAGGTCGACGAGGATTTCGGGCCGCGACGATTGCGGGAAGAAGTTCTGCGGAATGAACTGGAAGGCCCACAGGCTGGTGCCGAAAGTCACCAGCGTCATCACCAGCACGATGATGCGGTGACGCACCGCCCAGCCGACGGTCGAGCGAAGCCGGCGATAGAAACGCGTGTCGAAGGCGTCGTGGTGGGTGCCGGCATGCTTGCGCTGCTTGAGGATCATATGCCCCAGCCACGGCGTGAAATAGACCGCCACGAACCACGACACGATCAGCGCGATGCCGACGACATAGAACAGGGTGCGCACATATTCGCCAGCCGTCGAGGCGGCGAAGCCGACCGGGATGAAGCCGGCGGTGGTGATCAGCGTGCCGGTCAGCATCGGGAAGGCGGTCGAGGAATAGGCGAAGCTCGCCGCCTCGATCTTGACCAACCCCTCCTCGAGCTTCCGTTCCATCATCTCGACGACGATCATGGCGTCGTCGACGAGCAAGCCGAGCGCGATGATCAGCGCGCCCAGCGAAATGCGCTGCAGGTCGATGCCGATTTCATACATGATGGCGAATGTGGCGGCGAGCACCAGCGGTATGGCGATGGCGATCACCAGGCCCGAGCGCCAGCCGATCGACAGGAACGAGACGACGAGCACGATCAGCAGCGCCTCGCCGAGCGCATGCATGAATTCGGCGACCGCGTCCGTGACGACGCCCGGCTGGTCGGAAATCTGGTCGACCGAAACGCCATAGGGCAGCGCTTCCTCGAAGTGCTTGTAGGTCGCCTCGACATCCTTGCCGACATCGGTGACTTTAAAACCCTTGGCCATGACGACGCCAAGCTGCACGCTGTCGTGGCCATTGAAGCGGTATTTGCGCTGGAAGGGATCTTCCAGCCCCGAAGTGACGGTGGCGATGTCGCCCAGCCGGGTCACCTGGCCGCCGGCGCGCAGGCGCAATTCCCTGATGTCGGCGGCCTTGGCGACGTCGCCTTCGACGGAGATGCGCACCGAATTGACGCCGGTATCGACGGAGCCGGCTGGATCGACGTTGTTCTGGCCCTTGATCGCGTTCTGCAGGTCGGTCAGCGTCAGGCCGCGTTCGGCCAGCGCCTTGGACGAGACGTCGATATAGAGTTTTTCCGGCTGGTCGCCGATGATGACGGCCTTTTCGACGCCTGATGTCGTCAACAGCATGTCGCGCGCCTGGATGGCGAACTTCTTCAGCTCCGGATAGGAGAAGCCGTCGCCGCTGATCGAATGCAGCGTGATGAAGGTGTCGCCGAACTCGTCGTTGAAATAGGGGCCGAGCAGGCCCTGCGGCAGGTCGCCCTGGATATCGCCGACCTTCTTGCGCACCTGATAGAAGGCATCCGTCACTTCAGCGGCGTTGGTGTCGCCCTTGATCTGGACGGTGATGATGGCGCTGCCGGCGCGGGTGAAGGAGCGCACGAAGTCGAGATGCGGCGTCTCCTGCAATTTGCGCTCGATCTTGTTGACGACCTGGTCTTCCATCTCCTGGATCGAGGAGCCCGGCCAGATCGCCTGCACGACCATGACGCGGAAGGTGAAATCGGGATCCTCCTTCTGGCCCATGCGCATCAGGCCGAGCGCGCCGGCGATGATGATCAGCCCGAACAGGAAACGCGCAATGGAGGGATGGCCAATTGCCCAACGAGAGAGATTGAAGGGCCGCTTTTCTTCAGTGGAGGTCGTCATCGGTGCTGATCCACTTTGCTTGGTTGCCGGCGCCCTTGTGCTTCGAGGAAGGTGCTTCGAAGAAGCGCGGCGCGCGAAACGAAATCATCTGCGTTCGATACTGGTTTCCGGGCGGCGTCGCTCTTCGAGCGGAGAGACACTCATCGCGGTGGGACGCGAGGATCGATGCGGGGGTACATCGGCCTTGACGTCTCGACCTTCGGGCACGCCGCCCGGAAACCTGCGGCCGCGGGAACGCGCGGCCGATCTGTCTGTCGTCAGCGCAGCTTGCTGGCGTCCTCGCCTTCGGCCGAGGCGGACTGCTGTGTGACGCCGCCGGCGAGTTTCACCTTCAGGTCCTCGGTCATGAACTGCGTACCGGCGGCGACCACGATATCGCCCGGTTTCAATCCCTCCGCGACACGCACGCCGTCGGCGGCGAACTCGGCGACCTTGACTGGACGGGCATGAACCGTGTCGGCGCCGCGATCGACCGTCCAGACGATCGACTGGCTGTCTTTCTCGGCGAGCGCGCTCAGCGGGATAGAGACGAGCTGCTTTTCGTTGGCTGCCGACGCCTCGATATTGGCGGTCATGCCGAGCAGCACGCGCGGGTCGTTGGGCAGGCTGACGCGGACGGCAAAGGTGCGCGACTGCGGATCGGCGCTGCCGGCGACCTCGCGGACCTTGCCGTCGAGCGCCAGAGCGGCATCGGACCAGAAGCCCGCCTTGACGTCCTTGCCCGGCTTGAACTGCGCGATCTCCATTTCCGGAACCGCGATCAGCACTTCCTTTTCGCCATCGACCGCGACGGTGATCACCGGCGTGCCCGAGCCAACCACCTGGCCGACATCGGCGTTGACCGCCGTGACGATGCCGTCCCTGTCGGCCTTGAGGTCGGTATAGCCGACCTGGTTTCTGGCCTGGGCAAGCGTCGAGCGGGCGGAGTCGCGCGTGGCGACGGCCTGGTCAAAGGTCAGCGTCGCCTGTTCGAGCTGCGATTTCGGCGCGAAGTTCTTGGCGAAAAGCTGCTCGGCGCGCTTGCGGGCGAGTTCGACGGTCTCGACCTGACGTTCTGAGGCATCCAGCGCGGCCTGCGCGCTCTTGACCGACAGGTCATAGTCTGAGGGATCGATGCGGGCGAGCACATCGCCAGGCGCCACGTGCTGGCCGATGTCGACGAGACGCTCGGTGATCTTGCCGTTGACCCGGAACCCCAGTGTGCTCTCGGTGCGGGCGCGCACCGATCCGGAATAGGACAGCGTGCGGGTGTCATGCGCCTTCGCGATCTCGACGACCTTGACCGGGCGGATGATGTCCTTCACCTCCGCCTTTTCCTGCGAGCAGCCGGCAAGCCCAAGCGATGCGATGATCAGGCCGGCGGCTGGCAGCTTGCGAAGGATGGAACTGGGCAAAAACATCTTGATACTCCCGACTGGAGGCGGACTGTCGACACCGGCACCGGCTGGCGGCGGCTATTTCAAGGCTCTGATGGCGTAATCGATGAGCTCGTCGGGCATCGCCCGATTGGTCTTGGCGAGGCACTGCGCCACCATCTGCGGATGGCACAGGATGACGGTGGCGGCACCGAAACAGCGCGATGCGGTCACCGGGTCCTGTTTCCTGAACTCGCCGGCCTCGATGCCCTCGCGGATTACCTCGGCGAAGAGATCGTGGATGCTGTCGACATGCTTGTCGATGACGCCCCAGTCGCGCTCGAGGGCGACGATGACCATCTCGTGGACCTTCTGGTCGTCGAGCATGACCTCCATCGTCATCTTGTACTGCGCATGCACGTAACGCCGCAGCCGCTCCTCGGCGCTGATCGGCAGGTGCATGATCTCGTAGGCCATCTTGTAGCTGGCGCCGAGCATCCGGCCACAGACGGCCTGGTGGATTTCGACCTTGGAGGCAAAGAAACGATAGATGTTGGCCGGCGACATGCCGAGTTCGCGGGCAATGTCGGCGACATTGGTCTTGCCGTAGCCATAGTGCCGGAACAGGCGCTCGGCGCAATCGAGAATGCGCGTCACATTTTCCTGGCGGGCGACGTCGGCGACGATGTTGGCGACTTCGGACATAGCTCTCTGTCAAATAACGAGTGACGAATTTCGATTTTCATCACTCGTAAATCGAAAGGGGCACTCTGTCAACACGGATTCGACGTACGCGTACGATAGGTGACAAATGGTGACATCCCATAGACGTCACAAGACGCCCCCAGGATGCGGGCCTCTGAAAATAATTCTCTCGAAAAGGCCCACGGAGGGCTTCAGGCGACCTTGGCCATTTCCCGCAGCCGGAATTTCTGGATCTTGCCGGTCGAGGTCTTCGGTATTTCGGCGAAGATCACCGCCTTTGGCACCTTGAAGCGGGCGAGCAACATCCGGCAGTGCTCTATCATCTCGGCCTCGCTCGCCTCCTTGCCCGGCTTCAGCTCGACATAGGCGACAGGCACCTCGCCCCACTTGTCGTCATGGCGTGCGACGACGCCGCAGGAGGCGACGGCGGGATGCTTGTAGAGCGCGTCCTCGACCTCGATCGAGGAAATGTTCTCGCCACCGGAGATGATGATGTCCTTGGAGCGGTCCTTGAGCTGGATGTAGCCGTCGGGATGCATGACGCCGAGATCGCCCGAGTGGAACCAGCCGCCGGCGAAAGCCTCGTCCGTTGCCTTGCGGTTCTTCAGGTAGCCCTTCATGACGATGTTCCCGCGGAACATGACCTCGCCGATGGTTTCGCCGTCGGCGGGCGTTTCAGCCATGGTTTCGGGATCCATCACCGTCAGGCCCTCGAGCGCGGCATAGCGCACGCCCTGCCGTGCCTTCTTGCCCGCCCTCGCCCCTTTGTCGAGTGCGTCCCAGCCATTATGCCATTCGTTGACGACAGCCGGACCGTAGGTCTCGGTCAACCCGTAGAGATGGGTGACGGCGAAGCCGGCATCGGCCATGCCCGACAGCACGGCTTCGGGCGGCGGCGCGGCAGCCGTGTTGAAGGTGACCGTCTGCGCAAACGCGCGCTTGTCCTCATCCCTGGCGTTGATCAGCACCGACATGACGACCGGCGCCCCGCACAGATGCGTGACGCCATGGTCGGCAATGGCGTCGTAGATCGGCTTCGGCCGCACCCAGCGCAGGCAGACATGCGTGCCGGCCTGGACGGCCAGCGTCCAGGGAAAACACCAGCCATTGCAGTGGAACATCGGCAAGGTCCAGAGATAGACGGCGTGCTTCGCCATGCCGGCATGGATGGTGTTGGTGTAGGCCATCAGGGCAGCACCACGGTGGTGATAGACGACGCCCTTGGGATTGCCTGTCGTACCCGACGTGTAGTTGAGCGAGATGGCATCCCATTCGTCGTCGGGCATCGACCAGGCGAACTCCTCGTCGCCATTGGCGACAAAGGCCTCGTAGTCCACCGTGCCGACCCGCTCGCCTTTCGGGTAGGGCGCATCAGCGGCGTAATCGGGATCGTCGTAGTCGATGACCAGCGGCTTGACCTTGGCCAGACCGAGCGCTTCTCGCACGACCCCGGAAAACTCGCGGTCGACGATCAGCACCTTGGTCTCGGCGTGGTCGAGCTGGAAGGCGATGACCGCGGCATCGAGGCGCGTGTTGAGCGAATGCAGCACGGCCTTGGTCATTGGCACGCCGAAATGCGCCTCCAGCATCGGCGGCGTGTTCGACAGCATGACCGTCACCGTATCGCCCTTGCCGATGCCGTGCCTGTGCAGCGCCGAGGCGAGCTTCAGGGAGCGGCGCCAGAAGGCGCGGTAGCTGATGCGCTGCCTGCCGTGAATGATGGCAATATGGTCGGGATAGGTTTTAGCCGCGCGCTCCAGATAGGTGAGCGGCGTCAACGGCTGGTGGTTGGCGGCGTTCCTGTCGAGATCCTGTTCGTAGGGATTGGCCATCCCATCCTCCCCAAAGTCTTTTCGAGCTTTCTAACCCCAGGTTCGTCGTCACGCTATCCCCCTGGATGGCTGAAAATGCTATGCTGCGGCGACTTGCTGGAATGGTGATCTCCATCGAGCCGCGGCGGCAGAAGATCGCTTCCTGTCGATCCAAATTTGACTTTTGTCGAGAGCCGTGACTATTGTCAGCCAAGGAGGTGGCATGGCGATCCGACCGGCAGAACAGCTCATTCACAAGGCGGCCTGGCTTTACTATGCCCATGGGCTTCGGCAGGACGAAGTGGCCAATCAGCTCAACATTTCGCGCGCCTCCGTCGCCATGTATCTGCGCAAGGCGCGCGAGACTGGCATCGTCAACATCTCGACCTCGACGCAGCTCTTCACCGACGACGTCATGGCGCGCAGGCTGGAAGACGCCCTGAAGCTCGACGCCGTCTGGATCGCGCCTGAAAACGCCTATCTCGCCGACCCGTCGACCGATATCGCGGTGCTGGCGGCAAGCGTGTTCCTGGAACTCGTCAGGAAAGGCGACCGCATCGGCGTTGCCTGGGGCCGCACCGTCTACACCATCGCCGACATCATGTCCTATGCCGACCTGCAGGACGTCACCGTGGTGCAGCTCTGCGGCAATCTCGGCGCGCCCTACTCCTACCGGCCCGACCAGTGCACGATGGAAATCGCGCGCCGGCTCAACGCCAAGGGCCTCAACTTCTACGCACCCCTGGTGCTGTCGACCGAGGCACTGGCGCAAGGCCTGCGCGCCGAGCCGGTGATCCGCGACCAGCTTGCTGGGATCAGCGACTGCGATCTTGCGCTCTACTCCATCGGCGCGGTCGATGCCGACAGCCATCTGGTGAAGTGTGGCGCGCTGACGGCAGCCGAGATGGCGGCACTGCGCAAAGAAGGTGCGGCCGGTGTCATCGCCGGGCAGATCATCGATGCCGGTGGCGAGTTGCTCGACTGCAGCTACAACCGGCGGGTCATCTCGGCGGGGCTTGCTTCGCTGCGCGTCATCGGGAAGCGGCTGATGGTCGTGCAGGAGGACAGCAAGTTCGAGCCGCTGCTCGCAGCCATCGCCGGCGGCCTTTGCACGCATCTGGTGGTCGGCGCGCATATGGCGCAACGGCTGCTCGATCATGCCGGAGCGTCAGCAGAAAAGGCATCCTGAAAATAAACCCTTTGCCGACGCATTGTCATCAAGGCGTCGCGGCATTCCTGTTTCACCACCTAAAGACAGCAACTGGACGAAGCGAACATGAAGAACCTGTGGAACGACGACGCGGCCGAAAAACTCGTTGCCGACTATGCGAAGAAGGGCGTCGGCCGCGACCTCGCCTTGCGTGTCTACACGACGCGGCTTCTAGGCGGCGTGCCACAGCTGGTCCTGCATGGCGGCGGCAACACCTCCTGCAAGATCAAGGCGACCGACCTCGTCGGCGACGAGTGGGACGTGCTGTGCGTCAAGGGCAGCGGCTGGGACATGGCCGTCATCGAGCCGCAGGGCCTGCCCGCCGTCAAGATGGGCGCGCTGCTCAAGGCGCGCAAGCTGGACAGGCTTTCCGACGAGGAAATGGTCGCGCTGCAGCGGGCAAACCTGATCGACCCCGCCTCGCCCAACCCCTCGGTCGAGACGCTGCTGCATGCCTTCCTGCCGCACAAGTTCGTCGATCACACCCACTCGACCGCCATCCTGGCCATTGTCGACCAGGAAGACAGCAAGCCGCTGGTGGCAAAGGTGTTCGGAGCAAAAATGGGCTACGTGCCCTACATCATGCCGGGCTTCGATCTCGCCAAGGCGGCGGCCGATGTCTTCGACGCCGACCCAACGGTAGAAGGCCTGATCCTCGACAAGCACGGCATCTTCACCTTCGGCGACGATGCCAGGCAGGCCTACGACCGGATGATCCACTATGTGAACGTCGCCGAAGACTATGTGGCCAAGCATGCCAAGCCCAAGGTGGCAAAGGCAGCATTGCCGGCAAGGCTGGCGACGCCGGCTTCCATCGCGCCCATGCTGCGCGGCGCGGTCGCGGCGCGACGCAGCGAAGGCCGCTTCGACCGCATGATCAGCGATTTCCGCACCTCCGACGCGATCGTCGACTTCATCAATTCGGCTGAGATCGCCGACTATGCCGGGCGTGGCGTGTCGACGCCGGATCTGTCGATCCGCATCAAGACCGGACCGATGGCCGTGCCGGCGCCCGATGCCGACAAGGCCGACGACTACAAGGCCGTCATCAAGAGCCATGTCGACGCCTTCGTCAGCGATTACCGCGCCTATTTCGAGACCAATGACGCGCTCGACGACGTCAAGCGCACCATGCTCGATCCCATGCCGCGACTGACGCTGGTGCCGGGGCTCGGCATGTTCGGTCATGGCCGCACGCTGAAGGATGCCAGGATCGCATCGGACGTCGGCGAAATGTGGATCGAGGCCGTGCGCGGCGCCGAGGCGGTCGGGCGTTTCCACCCGTTGTCCAAGGCGGACCTGTTCCCGCTCGAATACTGGTCGCTGGAACAGGCCAAGCTCGCCTCCAACAAGCCGAAGCCGCTGACCGGACAGGTGGTGCTGATCACCGGCGGCGCCGGCGCGATTGGTGCGGCAACCGCCAAGCTGTTCGCTGACAATGGCGCTCATGCCGTCGTCGTCGATCTCGACGCCGAGAAGGCCGCCAATGCCGCCAAAAAAGCCGGCAACAATTCGATCGGTGTTGGCGCCGACATCACCGACCCGGCCCAGATGCGTGCCGCCTTCGACAAGGCGGTCGCCGTCTTCGGCGGCGTCGACATATTGGTGTCCAATGCGGGCGCCGCCTGGGAAGGCCGCATCGGCGAGCTTGACGATGCGCTGCTGCGCAAGAGCTTCGAGCTCAATTTCTTCGCCCACCAGTCGGCGGCGCAGAACGCCGTGCGCATCATGCTGGAACAGGGCACCGGCGGCGCGCTGTTGTTCAACACCTCCAAGCAGGCGGTCAATCCGGGCCCGAAATTCGGCGCTTATGGCGTGCCGAAAGCGGCGACGCTGTTCCTGTCCAGGCAATACGCGCTCGACTACGGCGCCCATGGCATCCGTTCTAATGCCGTCAATGCCGACCGCATCCGCTCTGGCCTTTTGACCGACGCCATGATCGCCAGCCGCTCGGGCGCGCGCGGCGTGTCCGAGAAGGAATACATGTCCGGCAATCTGCTCGGCCAAGAAGTGACGGCGCAGGATGTGGCGCAGGCCTTCCTGCATCACGCACTGGCCGATCGCACCACCGCCGACGTGACGACAGTCGACGGCGGCAACATCGCCGCGGCGCTGCGCTAGGCATCTCCCGACAGGCAACAAAAAGGGCGGCTCACGGGCCGCCCTTTTCCGTCCTGTACTGGCGAGCCTTACTTCGCGTTCGGGTTCGGCATCCAGGCGGGCATGGCGACGTCGGCATGGGCGAACTGTGGCAGCTTGGCCGACAGGTCTTCCATGTTCTTGATGTCCTTGTCGATCAGCTCCTTCTGCGTGATCAGCGTCGGCGGCACGATGACGTTGTGGCCGGGATCTTCGCCGGCGAGCAGCTGCGCCAGCGCGCGCACCGAGACCTGGCCGACGACGGCCGGGTTGGTTGCCGCGGTCGCGGCCCAGGCACTGTCGGGCTCGCGCATCGCCGCGATGTCGGACGTCGAGATGTCGGCCGAATAGATCTTGATCTTCTTGTTCAGGCCCGCTTCGTCGACGGCGATCTTCACGCCCTTGGCGAATTCGTCATAAGGGGCGAACATCACGTTGATGTCGGGGTGCGCCGACAGCACCGAGCGCGCCTGGTTGGCGACGGAGTTGGCGATCGGGTTGTCGAGCGTGCCGAACACGGCGGCCTCCTTGATGCCGGCATATTTCTTCTTCACGTCGACCCAGGTTTCGTTACGGCGGTCGAGCGGCGCAATGCCGGCGACATAGACATAGCCGGCATTCCAGCTTTCGCCATTGTCCTTGACCGCCTGCTCGAGCGCCAGCCGCGCCAGGTCCTTGTCCGACTGTTCGACTTGCGGGATCTTGGGGTTTTCGACATTGACGTCGAAAGCCACCACCTTGATGCCGGCGTCGACGGCACGCTGGGCGGCGTCCTTCATCGATTCCGTCAGGCCGTGCTGGATGATGATGCCCTGCACGCCGAGCGCGATGGCCTGATCAACCATGTCGGACTGAAGCGCGGCGTCCTGGCGGCTGTCGAGCACGCGAAGGTCGATGCCAAGCGCCTTCGACTGCGCCTCGACACCCGAGAGATAGGCCTGGAAGAAGTCGCCGGTCGAGAGATAACGGACCAGCGCGATCTTGACGCCCGGCTTGTCGAACGGCGCCGGCTTGTCCGCGGCAAATGCCCCCTGCATCAGCATGGTTGCGCCGGCCAGCCCGAGCGCCACTTTCCCCAGAACTCTTCTTGTGATGTTCACCTTGTTTTCCTCCACTTTTGTTGAACCCAAAATCCTGTCCGGCCGAATGCTAGCCCCTGCCCCTGCCCGAAAGGGCAAAGGTGAAGACAAGGGCGACGACCAGAACCACGCCCTTGACGAAATCCTGCGTGTAGTAGGGCGCGTTCATCATCGTCAGGCCTTGCAGCAAGATGCCGACGAACAGCGCGCCGATGGCGGTGCCGAAGGCGTTCGGCTTGGCGGCGCCGAGCACCGCGTAGCCGATCAGCGCCGCGGCAACCGCATCGAGCAGCAGATTATTACCCGAGGCGATGTCGCCGCGTCCAAGCCGGGCGGCGAGCAAAATGCCCCCGATCGAGGCAAAAACTCCTGAAATAACGTAGGCCCAGATCTTGTATGCCTTGACAGGCGCGCCGGCGAGTTCGGCGGCGCGCTCATTGGAGCCGACCGCATACATCATACGACCGAAGCGGGTGTATTCGAGGAAGAACCAGATCAACACCGCCAGCACCAGAAGCACGACGACCGACACCGGAATGAGGTTCGGGATGAAGAAATCGAAGCGGTGGCGGCCGAGCGCCAGGAAGGCATCGGAGAATTTGCCGTTGGCGACCGAGCCGTCGGGCATGGTCATGCCGGTGGCGATCGAGCGGCCTTCTGTCGGGATGCGCTGCAGGCCGACCAGCAGGAACATCATGCCGAGCGTCGCCAAGAGGTCCGGCACGCGCATGTAGACGATCAGCCAGCCGTTGATCAGGCCGACAAGGGCGCCGATCAACAGGCAGACGATGACCGCCACGACGGCGTTCTGTTCCAGGACCACCATGACATAGGCCGCCGCCATCATGGCCGAGGTCGCGACCGAGCCTATCGACAGGTCGAAGCCGCCGACAACCAGCGTGGCGGTAACGCCGAGCGCCAGCACGCCGGTGATGGCGACCGACTGGAAGATGAAGACGGCACTTTGCGGCGAGACGAACCCGTCGGCGGCGATCGCGAAATAGGCGACCAATCCGAACAGCAGCACGATGAACCCGTAGCGGATGGCATAGTCGCGCAGCGTCATTCGGCGCACCCCAGCGCCGCTGCCGTTTTTACCCAACTCCGACTCATGGTCTCTCCATTCCAATTCCATTCACCGCCACCCTCAGGCAGCGCTGTGCAGCGGTCCGCCGGCGACCTCGGCCAAAAGGCGGTCGAGGTCGACATCGGCATTGCGGTGTTCGCCGACGATCGTGTGCTCCGACATCACCAGGATGCGATCGGCCGTCTCCAGCGCTTCGTCGAGTTCGGTGACGAACAAGAGCGTGGCACGGCCATTGGCGCTTGCCCTCAGCTTGGCGGCGATGTCGCGCCTTGCCGAAATGTCGACGCCTTGGAACGGCTCATCGAGGATGAACAGCGCGGCATTCTGCGCCATCCAGCGGGCGACCATCACCTTTTGCTGGTTGCCGCCGGACAGCGCCGACATCTCGTCCTTCTCCGAGCGGCAGACGATGCCGAGTTGCTCGATCTGCCGGCGCGCGGTGGCGCGTTCGAGGCGGCGTTTGAGCACGCTGAAATTCGACATACGCTTCAGGAAAGGCAGGCTGACATTGCGCTCGATGTTGAAGCCACCGATGATGCCGCTGCTGGCGCGATCCTTGGCGACGAGAAACACGCCGGCGGCGATCGCGTCGCCCGCCGAGCGCGGCGCGTAAGGCTTGCCGTTCATCGTCATGGTGCCGGCGAGCGGCCGGCGCACACCGAACAACGTTTCGGCAAGAGCGGTCTTGCCGACGCCAACGAGGCCGGTGATGGCGACGACCTCGCCATCGCCAAGCGTCAGCGAGATCGGCCGGGCACCCTGCGCGATGCGCAGCCCCTCGATGGCCAGGACCGCCCTGGCCGAACTCCTGGCGACGATCTGGTCGAGATGGATCTTGCGGCCGAGCATGGCGTTGACCGCGCCTTCATAGTCGAGCGGCTTGGTGTCGAAGGCGCCCGAGACGACACCATCGCGCATCGAGACGATGCGGTCGGCGAGCCGCCTGATATCCGACATGCGGTGCGAGATATAGAGGATCGCCACGCCTTGCTCGCGCAGCCGGTCGACTAGCGCGAACAGCCTGTCGGCTTCGGCACTGGAGAGCGATGAGGTCGGCTCATCGAGGATCAGCACTTTCGGCTGGTGCGCCAGCGCTCGGGCAATCGCCACCATCTGGCGGTCGGCCAGCGACAGATCGCTGACGCGTGCCTTGAGATCGATGGCCAACCCCATGCGATCGGCGACCGCCTTGGCTTCGCGGCGCACGCGGACGGGGTTGAACAGGGTCGGTACGCCCCGGCCGCTCAGCCTGTCGAGCGTGAGATTGGTGGCGACATCGAGGTCGGCGACAACACCGTCATTGATGTTCTGGTGCACGGTGACGACGCCGGCGCGGATCGCTTCCGCCGGCGTGTTCGGTGCGAAGTCCTGGCCGGCGAGCGTCATGGTGCCGCCGCCACGCTCGTAGACGCCGCTGACGATCTTGACGAGGGTGGATTTGCCGGCGCCGTTGGCGCCCATCAGCACCGTCACTTCGCCGGCATGGAGGTCCAGCGCGATGCCGCCAAGCACCTCGTTGCGGCCAAAGGATTTCCTCAGTCCCTCTACGCGGAACACGGCATTGCCGATCATGCGTTCCTCCCTGACGACGACGCTATGGTCAATATCGTCAATTGTCAACACGATTGACAATTGCCAGACAGCTTCCTAGCTTGGCCCCGCCGCCAAGGCTCCCTTATGATCGGAGCACACAGGCGGGAGGGACGAGGATGACTGGGAAATTGCCGTTCGAAGCATTGTCGGTGGAGACGCTCGCAACACGTCTCGGCACGAACGAAGCGCTGTGCGCGAAGATCGGCGGGGACGCGAGCGCCTGGAAAGTCCGCGAAGTCGGGGACGGCAATCTGAACCTGGTGTTCATCGTCGAAGGCGCCAGTGGCGGCGCCATCGTCAAGCAGGCCCTGCCCTATGTCCGCCTCGTCGGTGACAGCTGGCCGCTGCCCCTGAAGCGCTCCTTCTTCGAGTATCACGCGTTGACCCGGCAGGAGGCGCGTGCGCCGGGCTCGGTGCCGGCGATCTATTACTTCGACGAGACCCAGGCGCTGATCATCATGGAATATCTGTCGCCGCACATCATCCTGCGGCGGGCGCTGATCGAGGGCCGGCAGTTGCCGAACATTGCCCGGGATATCGGCCTGTTCATGGCTCGCACCCTGTTCCGCGGTTCCGACCTGTCGATGGTGACCAGGGAGCGCAAGGCGGACCTCGCGTTGTTCGCGGACAATGTCGAACTCTGCGACATCACCGAGAATCTCGTATTCTCAGACCCCTACTTCGACGCCAAGATGAACCGCCACACCAGCCCGCAGCTCGACGCGTTGGTTGCCGAGTTGCGGGCCGACCGCGACCTCAAGGTCGAGGCACAGCGGCTGAAGCATATCTTCGCCGCCAATGCCGAGACGCTTCTTCATGGCGACCTGCACTCTGGCTCGATCATGGTCACCGACCAGGAAACGCGGATGATCGATCCGGAATTCGCCTTCTACGGTCCGATGGCGTTCGACGTCGGCATGCTACTCGCCAATTTCTGGATGTCCTTCTTCTCGCAACGCGGGCATGAGCAGAACGGCAAGCGCGACGCCATGCGCGCCTATCTGCTCGGTGTCGTCGTCGAGACTTGGGCGGTGTTTCGCGCCGAGTTCTCGCATCTGTGGCGCACCGAGCGCACCGGCATGCTCTACCAGAAGAGCCTGTTCGAGGATCAGGGCGACATACTCGCCGCCGAGCAGGCGCTCGACCATGTGCTGCACCAGACCTGGACCGATCTGCTCGGTTTTGCCGGCATCGAGGTGCACAGACGCATCCTCGGCCTCGCCCACAATGCCGACTTCGAGACCATTGCCGATGACGACCTACGCGCCAGTTGTGAGGCGAAGGCGCTGAAATTCGGCCGCCACATCGCCGTCAACCGGCACCAGATTCACAGCATCGACGAGGTCAACAACCTGGCCGCGCTGATCGAACAGGAGAACAGCATTTGAACGTCGGCGACCGCCACTATCGGACCATCTGGCTCAGCGGCGACGGCCGCTCGGTGGAGATCATCGACCAGCGCTGGCTGCCGCATGAATTCCGCATCGAGAAGCTCGGCACGGTCGCCGGCGTCGCCACCGCGATCCGCGACATGTGGGTGCGCGGCGCACCGCTGATCGGAGTCACCGCGGCCTATGGCGTCGCCATGCAGATGACGGATGACGCATCCGACGAAGCGCTCGATGCCGTCTGGGAAACACTGCACGAGACACGACCGACGGCGATCAACCTGCGCTGGGCGCTGGACGAGATGCGGCGTTTCCTGCGGCCGTTGCCGCCAGAAAAACGCGCCACGGCCGCCTACCGGCGCGCCAGTGAAATCGCCGACGAGGACGTTGGGCTGAACCGCGCCATTGGCAAGAACGGCCTTGAAATCATCAAGGCGATCGCGGCGCGCAAACAGCCGGGCGAGACGGTCAATATCCTCACCCACTGCAATGCCGGCTGGCTGGCGACCGTTGACTACGGCACAGCCACTTCACCCATCTATCTCGCCGTCGAGGCCGGCATTCCAGTCCATGTCTATGTCGATGAAACACGACCACGCAACCAGGGTGCCCAACTGACCGCCTGGGAGATGGCCGGCCACGGCGTGCCGCACACGCTGATCGTCGACAATGCCGGCGGCCATCTGATGCAGCGCGGCGCGATCGACATGGTCATCGTCGGCACCGACCGCACGACTGCTGATGGCGATGTCTGCAACAAGATCGGCACCTATCTGAAGGCGCTCGCCGCCGCCGACAATGACGTGCCGTTCTACGTCGCGCTGCCCTCTCCCACCATCGACTGGACAGTGGGCGACGGCCTCGCTGAAATCCCGATCGAGGAGCGCTCGGGCGACGAGGTGTCGCTGGTCTGGGGCAAAACCGCCAAGGGCGAGATCGCCCAGGTGCGTGTGTCGCCCGAAGCGACGCCGGCAAGGAACCCCGCCTTCGACGTGACGCCGGCACGACTGGTGACCGGACTGATCACCGAGCGCGGCATCGCCAAGGCCTCGCGCGAAGGGCTGAGGGCGATGTTCCCCGAGCGGGGATAATCGGTTGCGCGAAGGCGCGCGTTCAGAACCAAACGTTCACGGTCCGGGCCGTGCCGCCTGGCGATCTCCAGCACGCTGACAAAGTGCGGTGAGCACCGCGGGCCGCCGCGAATAATGGCATCCATGGGCGTGTTTTGGCGGCCGGGGACCATGACGCTTCAGGCACTCCAATCGCGGGCAGGCTAATAAGGCACGTTGATCTTCAGCGGATCGACAAGCGCCGTCGCCACCTGTTCGCCAGCCTGCACGTCCCCATCATCACCACACCTACAGACCGGCGGTCTGCCGTCGGGCGCGCAGGACATCGTCCAGGATATCGTTGCTCTCCTCGATCTGGCGATGCCGGGCTGGAAAGTGCCGTCGCGACGGGCCGCCTTCTACAGCACGGGCGGTGACGGCGACGCGGTGAAATCCGATCCGGACGCCCGAGGCGGTCCGCCCGGAATGACAGACGGATGATGATTTCCTCTTGCCAAAACGTGGTAGAGTGATCATACCAGTATATAAGGCAACGATCGGCTAAGCCATCGTTCAAGACCAGGGAGCAAGGGCTAGATGACGACGATCGCGCTGTTCGGTGCCGGCGGCAAAATGGGATACCGCCTTTCGACCAATTTCCGCGGCTCGCCCTACACAATCCGCCATGTCGAGGTCAGCGAGGCTGGGCGTGAGCGGCTGAAGACCGGACTGGGCTTCGATACGGTCAGCGCCGACGAGGCGCTGAAAGGCGCCGACGTGGTGATCCTGGCCGTGCCGGACACTCATATCGGCAAGGTCGCGGCCGGCATCGAGAGCAAGCTTGCGCCGGGCACGATGGTGATCGTGCTCGATGCCGCAGCACCCTTCGCCGGCCATTTGCCCGATCGTCCCGACCTGACCTACTTCGTCACCCATCCCTGCCATCCGCCGATCTTCAACGACGAGACCGACATGGCGGCCAAGAAGGACTATTTCGGCGGCGTCAAGGCAAAGCAGCACATGGTCAGCGCACTGATGCAGGGACCGGAAGCCGACTATGCCAAGGGCGAGGCCATCGCCAAGATCATCTGGGCGCCGGTGATGCGCTCGCACCGCGTTTCCGTCGAACAGATGGCGCTGCTCGAGCCAGGCCTTTCGGAAACCGTGTGCGCCTCGCTGCTGGTCGTCATGAAGGAAGCGGTCGACGAGGTCGTGGCGCGCGGCGTCGACCAGCAGGCGGCGCTCGATTTCCTGCTTGGCCACATGAACGTGCTCGGCGCCGTCATCTTCGGTGAGACCCAGGGCGTGTTCTCCGATGCATGCAACAAGGCGATCGAGTTCGGCAAGCCGGTGCTGATGCGCGACGACTGGAAGCGCGTCTTCGAGCCGGAAGAGATCGCGGCCAGCATCCAGCGGATTACCTGAACGAGCCATCAGGTACATATCACCTGAATTTGTGATTGACTCATCATACCAGTTGGCTAAATTGTTGCTGGCTCGGATCGGGCACGCTTCGCTGGGAGTTCGAGCCGGGACGAGTGGAGGATGGCGGGGAACGGGAGCGCGGATCGGCTCTGAAGAAGCCGATCGACGGCTTGAGCCGAAGTGGTCCGCATTCTCCGCGGCCTGACGAATTCAGATGCAGTCGCCTCGACGACCGAGGCACAGATTTTTCAAAGGGAGGACTTCATGAAACTGACACGCAGAATGACGCTTGCCGCCTTCGCAGGTGTGCTGGCAATCGGCACGGCGATGCCCGCCTACGCGGCCGACCTCATCGCCATCATCACCCCATCGCACGACAATCCGTTCTTCAAGGCGGAAGCCGTCGGCGCCGAAGCCAAGGCCAAGGAACTCGGCTACGAGGCGCTGGTGCTGGTGCATGACGACGACGCCAACAAGCAGTCCCAACTGATCGACACCGCGATCGGCCGCGGCGCCAAGGCGATCATCCTCGACAATGCCGGTGCCGACGCGACCGTCGCCGCTGTGCAGAAGGCCAAGGACGCCGGCATTCCCTCCTTCCTGATCGACCGCGAGATCAACGCCACCGGCGTCGCCGTGGCGCAGATCGTCTCTAACAATTACCAGGGCGCGCAGCTCGGCGCGCAGGAGTTCGTCAAGCTAATGGGCGAGAAGGGCAATTTCGTCGAGCTGGTCGGCAAGGAATCCGACACCAATGCCGGCATCCGCTCCAAGGGCTATCATGATGTCATCGACGACTATCCGGACCTGAAGATGGTCGCGCAGCAGTCGGCCAACTGGAGCCAGACCGACGCCTATTCCAAGATGGAATCGATCCTCCAGGCCAATCCCGACATCAAGGGCGTCATCTCCGGCAACGACACGATGGCGATGGGCGCCTATGCGGCGCTCGCGGCCGCGAACCGCAAGGATGTCATCGTCGTCGGCTTCGACGGTTCGAACGACGTGCGCGATTCCATCACCTCCGGCGGCATCAAGGCGACCGTGCTGCAGCCGGCCTACGCCCAGGCGCAGATGGCGGTCGAACAGGCCAGCGACTTCATCAAGAACAAGAAGTCGCCCGAGAAGGAAAAGCAGTTGATGGACTGCGTGCTCATCAACGGCGACAATGCCGCCAAGCTCGAAACCTTCGCGCTGAAGAACTGAGCCGGCGCGCTATAATTGCGAGGGGCGGACCCAGGTTCGCCCCTCGCCTCCATTCACGTTCCGGGTGCTTTTGATCGCCATGCCGAAGACATTGACCTGGCTAACTCTCGCCGCGCTCGCTGGCCTTGGCCTGAGCGGCTGCAAGATCCTGCCGACGCCAATGGCGCGGAGCGAAAATAGTGCGCCTGCCTTCAACCCAGACAAGATGGTCGAGGACATCTGGGCCTCGAAGGTCATCCCCTATCTCGTCCAGAAGGCCGGACCGTTGGCCGAAGTCCAGGCGCTGGCGAAAACCGATCCGGCGGCGGCCGGCGCCAAATACGGCAATCCCAGGAAGCAGACGAATTCGCCATGGACCTTCGCGGTCCGAGTCGAGGGCAAGATCATCGCTGCCAACACGCAGTCGCGGGCGGGCACGATGGATATCGACGTGGACGGCGACGGCAAGGCCGATGCGCGCGTCCAGATCGGGCCGGCCATGCGCGGCACGGCGTTGCGGGACAGCCTCGATTTCGTCCAGTTCAACGACTTCACCAACCAGATCGACTTCGCCCAGTTCGGGAAGGCCTTCAACGCCTATGCCGACAAGACCGTGCTGTCCAAACTGCCGCGCGAGGCACTTGAGGGCCGGACCGCCAAGGTGCTCGGCGCCTATACGATCGAAGGCGGCCAGGACCTGCCCCTTGTGACGCCGGCGGAGGCCGAGATCGGGCCGAGGCCATGAGCCCCGCTCACGACGTCATCCTGAAGCTGGAGGACGTCTCGAAGGTCTATGCCGGCACTGTCGCGGTCAAGCAGGCGAACTTCGAGGTGCGCAAGGGTGCCGTCAACGTGCTGGTCGGTGAAAACGGCGCCGGCAAGTCGACGCTGATGAAGATCATCGCCGGCGTCGAGCAGCCGACCGCCGGCCGCATCCTGCTCGAAGGCGAAGAGGTTTCCTTCTCCTCGTCGGGAGATGCGGTGGCGCGCGGCATCGGCATGGTGTTCCAGGAGCTGAACCTGTTCGGCAACATGACCGTCGCAGAGAATATCTTCGCCACCCGCGAGATCAGCAACCGGCTGGGCAAGATCGACAGCAAGGCGCAGGAAAAGCGGGCGGGCGAACTCCTCGACCGGCTCGAGGCCGGCATCCGGCCCGACATGCTGGTCGAGGATTTGCGCATCGGCCAGCAGCAGCTGGTCGAGATCGCCAAGGCGGTTTCGCTCGACGCCAAGATCCTGATCATGGACGAGCCGACCTCGGCGCTGAGCGCGGCTGAAGTCGAAATCCTGTTCAAAGTGATCGCCGACCTCAAGGCGCGCGGCGTCGCCATCGTCTACATCTCGCACCGCCTGGAAGAACTTGTCCGCATCGGCGACACCGTTACCGTGCTGCGCGACGGCCGTATCACCGGCCAGGAGGAGATGAGGAACGTCGACACGCAGTGGATCGTGCGGCAGATGATCGGCTCGGACGCCAAGGATTTCGCCAAAGCCGACGGCCATCAGCCCGGCGCGGAAATCTTCCGCGCCGAGGAGATCTGCCTGCCGCGCGTGACTGGCGGGCTGGCGGTCGACCATGTCTCGCTGGCGCTGCGCGCCGGCGAGATCCTTGGCATATATGGGTTGATGGGCGCCGGGCGCAGCGAGTTGTTCGACTGCATCATGGGCCGTCACGGCCATGCCAGCGGCAAGATCTTCATCGCTGGCAAGCAAGTGAAGGAGCGCGACACGACGCGCCGCATCCAGCGCGGGCTGGCATTGATACCGGAGGACCGTCAGCGCGAGGGGCTGGTGTCGATCCTCTCGGTCGCCAGCAATCTGACGCTGGCGAGCCTGTCGCGCTTCGTACGCCTGTTCCATATCCGGGGCGGCGCCGAGCGGCAGGCCGTTGTGCAGATGGTGCGGGAACTGGCGATCAAGGTCGCCGATCCGGCGCAGGAAGTCTCGTCGCTGTCGGGCGGCAACCAGCAGAAGGTGGTGATTGGCAAGGCGCTGCTCACCGGACCGAAGGTGCTTTTGATGGACGAACCCAGCCGCGGCATCGATGTCGGCGCCAAGGCCGACGTCTTCCGCACCATGCGCAAGCTGTCGCGCGATGGTCTCGGCATCCTGTTCGCCACCTCCGATCTCGACGAGGTGATGGCGCTGTCCGACCGCATCGCGGTGATGAGCAATGGCAGACTGACCGGCATGTTCGACCGCGCCGAGGCGACGGAAGCAGCGATCGTCGCGGCATCGGCGCTGGGCCACGGACCCACCGCACAACTTGCCCCCGCACATGGAGAGCAACGCTGATGACTGACATTCCGGCCAAGGCGGCCGCTCCTTCCGCCTCCAGCGGCTCCGCGTTGCTGACGCTGATGAAGCTTCGGACCTTCATCGCGCTGATCGCGGTGCTGGTGTTCTTCTCGATCGCCGCGCCGAACTTCCTGTCGGCGGCGAACCTGATCCTAATGGCCAAGCATGTCGCGCTCAACGCCTTCCTCGCCATGGGCATGACCTTCGTCATCATCACCGGCGGCATCGACCTTTCGGTCGGCTCGATCGTCGGCCTGTGCGGCATGGTGGCCGGCTATCTCGTGCTGAACGGCATCGACCTGCAGATCGGCTACACCGTCTATTTCAACGTCTTCGAGATCATCCTGATCACGCTTCTGGTCGGCATAACGATCGGCGCCGTCAACGGCCTGCTGATCACCAGGCTCAACGTCGCGCCCTTCATCGCCACGCTGGGCGTGCTCTATGTGGCGCGCGGTTTCGCGCTGCTGTCCTCCGACGGCCGCACCTTTCCCAACCTGGTCGGCAAGCCGGAATTGGGCACCACCGGCTTCGGCTTCCTCGGCGCTGGCCGGCTCCTCGGCCTGCCGGTGTCGATCTGGATCCTGGTCGTGGCGGCGCTGGGGGCCGCCTACCTCGCCCGCTACACCCCGCTCGGTCGCCACATCTTCGCCGTCGGCGGCAATGAGCGCGCAGCCCGGATCTCGGGCGTGCGCGTCAACATGGTCAAGATGTTCGTCTACATGTTTTCCGGCTTCTGCGCCGCGATCGTCGGCCTGATCATCTCGTCGGAGCTGATGGCTTCGCACCCGGCGACGGGCGAGAGCTTCGAACTGAACGCGATCGCGGCAGCGGTGCTCGGCGGCACCTCCATGTCTGGCGGCCGCGGCACGATCGGCGGCACCATCGTCGGCGCCTTCGTCATCGGCATCCTGTCGGACGGGCTGGTGATGATGGGGGTGAGCTCGTTTTGGCAAATGGTGATCAAGGGCCTCGTCATCATCGTCGCCGTCGTCGTCGACCAGGCGCAGCGCCGGCTTCAGCAGCGTGTTACCCTGATGCAGATGGCAAAGGCGGGCTGATCATGGCGGAGTTGCGAGGAGCGCTGATCGGCTGCGGCTTCTTCGCCGTCAACCAGATGCATGCCTGGCGCGACATCGAGGGCGCCTCGATCGTCGCCATCTGCGACCGCGATCCGGAACGGCTGCGCATCGTCGGCGATCAGTTCGGCGTAGCGCGGCGCTATGCGGACGCGGCGGCGATGTTCGCGGCCGAAAAGCTCGACTTCGTAGACATCGCCACCACCGTGGGCAGCCATCGGCCGCTGGTCGAGATGGCGGCCGAGAACCGCGTCCCTGTCATCTGCCAGAAACCCTTCGCGCCGACGCTCGCTGATGCCAAGGCGATGGTGAAGGCCTGCACGGACGCCGGCGTGCCGCTGATGGTGCATGAGAATTTTCGCTGGCAGTCGCCGATCCAGGCGGTGCGCGCCGTGCTCGACAGCGGCGAGATCGGCACGCCGTTCTTCGGACGCATCTCCTTCCGCTCCGGCTATGACGTGTTTTCCGGCCAGCCTTATCTGGCGACGGGCAAACGCTTCATCATTGAGGATCTCGGCATCCACATCCTCGACATCGCCCGTTTCCTGCTCGGCGACGTGACGAGCCTGACCGCGCGGACCACACGCATCAATCCCAAGATCGCCGGCGAGGATGTCGCGACGATGCTCATGGACCACGCCGGCGGCGCGACGTCCGTGGTCGATTGCAGCTATGCCACCAGGCTTGCCACCGAGCCGTTCCCGGAAACACTGGTCGAACTCGACGGCAGCGACGGCACGATCCGGCTGGCGCAGGGCTACCAGCTTACCGTCACCGGCAAGAACGGCACCACGGTCAAGGACGTCTCGCCGCCGCTGCTGCCCTGGGCCTCGCGGCCATGGCACAACATCCAGGAAAGCGTGCTGGCGATCCAGAAGCACTGGGTCGACAGCCTCGTATCCGGCAAGGAGCCGGCAACCTCGGGAGCCGACAATCTGAGGACGTTCGCCCTCGTCGAAGCAGCCTATGCCGGCGCCGAAAGCCGCGCGCCGGTGCAGATCGACGACCTGCTGAAATGACGGCCGACGCTTTCCATCTCTACGGCACCGGGACGGCCGAAGCGGCGCCTATCCTGCTGCAGGCCGGCGCGCTCAGCGCGGAGCTGGTCAACGGCAACCTGCGCACCATCCGCCATGGCGGCACCGAAGTGCTGCGCGCCATCGCCTATGTGGTGCGCGACCGTGACTGGGGCACCTATGAGCCTGTCCTGGAGGACCTGACCATCGACCAGACGGATGACCGTTTCTCCGTCAGCTACGCGGCAAGCTGCCTCGCCCCGGGCGGCGGCCGGCTCGGCTTCCACGCCACGATCGAAGGCACCGCCGACGGCAGGCTGGTCTTCGATGTGACCGCATTGCCGGAGAGCGATTTCGAGACCAACCGATGCGGCTTCTGCATCCTGCATCCGATCGCCGGCCTCGCCGGCAGCGCGGTGACGGTGGAGCACACCGACGGCAGCGTGGAAGAGACGGAACTGCCCGATCTGATCGACCCGTGGCAGCCGTTCAAGGATTTGCGCGCCATCACGCATCAGGTGCGGCCCGGCGTCGTCGCGCAATGCCGGATGGAAGGCGACACATTCGAGATGGAAGACCAGCGCAACTGGTCTGATGCCTCCTACAAGACCTATGTGCGGCCGCTGGCGCTGCCATGGCCCTATGTGCTGCCGGCCAGGCAATCCCTTCGTCAGACCATCAGCCTGAGCATCGCAGGCGACGCCAATCTGCCCGCCTCGGCCGTGCCGGCCGAGCCGGTCCGCGTCGAGCTTGGGCAAGCCGGCGCGAAGCTGCCTGACATCGGCGTCGTCATCTATCCCGAGGATGTGGAGGCGGCACTTGCCGATTTACCGCTGCTGGGAAGGCTCGGTCCCCGGCAGCTGATTTTCCATTTCGATCCGACGCGCGGCCACGGTCTCGACGCGCTGCGCGCCCATGCCCGACTCGCCGCCGCCTATCCCGCTTCGACGACGCTGGAATGCGTGGCCGCCTGCACCGGCGACCTCGACGCCGAACTTTCCGACGTCGCCAATATGCTGCGCCAGGTAGGCCTGCGGGTGGACGCCATCGCGGTATCGCCCGCGGTCGACCGCCAGTCGACGCCGCCGGGCAGCCCCTGGCCGGCATGTCCGCAGCTCGAGGACGTCTACGCGGCCGCCCGCCGCGCCTTTCCCGGCCTCCGTCTCGGCGGCGGCATGTTCAGCTATTTCACCGAGCTCAACCGCAAGCGCGTTCCCGCCGACCAGCTCGATTTCATCACCCACTGCACCTGTCCGATCGTGCATGCCGCCGACGATCTCAGCGTCATGCAGTCGCTGGAGACGCTTCCCTTCATCACCCGGTCCACCCGGGCGATCTTCGGGACAAAGCCGTATCGCATCGGGCCATCGACGATTGCCATGCGCCAGAACCCCTATGGTGGGGCGACCAAGGACAATTCGCGGGGACAGCGCATCGCCATGGCGAACCGCGACCCCCGCCATGCCGCGCAATTCGCCGCCGCATGGACGATCGGCTATGCCGCGCGCGTCGCGCCTGCGGGACTGGAGATGCTGACACTGTCCAGCTTCGCCGGACCGTTCGGCGTGGTTGCCGGATCAGGCGAACCCGTCGCGCAAGGAACGCCGCGGCCGATCCTCCGGGCCATCGAAGGGCTTTGTGAGTTGGCTGGACTGACGCATGTTTCCGCCACGACCAGTGACGAGACGCGAGTTCTGGCGCTGGCCGGCCGCGCTGCCTCCAGGGAAACCATCGTCTGGCTGGCGAACCTGACGGCGAATAATGTCCCGATCGATGTTTCGACGCTTGGCCAGGACCATCTCGTGATGTCGCCCTACGCCATTATGCGTGTCGGCTAGAGCGTCACTTCTCGGAATTCATCACATAGAGAGCACGCGAGCGTTCGAGGTGTTTGATCATCGCCTTCTCGGCACCGTCGGCATCCCTGTGCTCTATGCGGTCGATGATCTCTTCATGCTCCGTCAGCGTGTATTTTTCCTTGCCGGTCCAGATCAGCATTTCGGTGTGGTATTCCTTCAGCCAGCCCAGCGTGGCTTCGCTGACGGCGACATAGATCGGATTGCCTGAAATGGACGCGATCTGGGTGTGGAACTTCATATCGGCGGAGATGAAAGCTTCGGAATCGCCGCGCGCGGCGCGCTGCTCGGCCACGGTTGCCTTCAGCAGTTGCACATCCTGCGATGTGGCTTTTTCCGCGGCTTCCCTGACCATGCCGCGCTCGAAGAAGATGCGCGCGGTCTTCAAGTGCTCCAGCGTGTCCCTGGACGAGGACAGGATGATCTTGGCCGCGCCGTCGACCTGCTTGATGATCGACTTGGCGGTCAGTTGCAGCACCTTGGCGCGCTCGCCATGCGAGATGGCGACCAGCCCCATATTGCTCAGCGCCTGCATGGCTTCACGGATCGCCGGCCGGCCGACCTCGAAGCGCTCCATCAACTCGCGCTCGGACGGCATGTCGTCGCCGGGCTGCAGTTCGCCGCTGGTGATCAGCCGCTTCAGCCTTGCAAAGACTTCGTCGGAAAGTTTGCGCCGGACGATCGGCTCCGAACGGTTCATCGTGACGAATCACTCCCTGGCTCGGTTCTTGTTTAGCATTCCCGGCAGGATTACCGGAATGCCCGCACCTGGAGCGGGGACGCTCCAGCTTTTACGCAATTCCGGACAGAAAACCGTTGCACGGTTTTCCTGGAATTGCCCTAGCCCGCCCGCTCTTGCCGAGACTCGGATATTTCTTGCAATACTTATGTACTCATTATACCAGATTTCCTGCGCGACAAAACTTTTTTCGCACCCTTTTCGAGCGGCCGGTCGACCATGATCACACTTACCTATCGCATCGAAACCCCTGGCAGCATCGAGGCGCTGGCGGCCAAGATCGCCAGCGACCAGTCGACCGGCACCTTCGTCGCGCTGCCGGGCGAGACCGAGGAGTTGAAGGCGCGCGTGGCGGCGCGCGTGCTGGCGATCCGGCATCTGCCCGATGCTGAGCAACCATCGCTGCCCGGGTCCGGCAGCGGGCCATTCCGGCGCGCCGATGTTGACATCGGCTTCCCATTCGACGCGATCGGCACCGACCTGTCGGCGCTGATGACCATCGCCATCGGCGGCACCTATTCGATCAGGGGCCTGTCCGGCATCCGCGTCATCGACATGAAGCTGCCGGAACAATACCGGGGCGCCCATCCGGGCCCGCAGTTCGGCTTGACCGGCAGCCGCAGGCTGACCGGGGTCGAGGGCCGACCGATCATCGGCACCATCGTCAAGCCGGCGCTGGGGCTCAGGCCGCATGAGACGGCCGAAATGGTGGGCGAACTGATCGAGGCCGGCGTCGATTTCATCAAGGACGACGAGAAGTTGATGAGCCCGGCCTATTCGCCGCTGGGCGAGCGGGTGAAGGCGATTATGCCGCTGATCCTCGACCAAGAGCAGAAGACCGGCAAGAAGGTGATGTACGCCTTCGGCATCTCGCATGCCGATCCCGACGAGATGATGCGCAACCACGATCTCGTGCTCGAAGCCGGCGGCAATTGCGCCGTCGTCAACATCAATTCCATCGGCTTCGGCGGCATGGCATATCTGAGAAAGCGTTCCGGGCTGGTGCTGCATGCCCACCGCAATGGCTGGGATATCCTCACACGCCATCCCGGCCTCGGCATGGATTTCAGCGTCTGGCAGCAATTCTGGCGGCTGCTCGGCGTCGACCAGTTCCAGATCAACGGCATCGGCTCGAAATATTGGGAGCCGGACGATTCTTTCATCCGCTCGTTCGAGGCGGTGACGACGCCGCTGTTCTCATCAGACGATTGCGCGCTGCCCGTGGCCTGCTCCGGCCAGTGGGGCGGCCAGGCGCCCGAAACCTATCGGCGCATTGGCCGCACGCTCGATCTCCTCTACCTCTGCGGCGGCGGCATCGTCAGCCATCCGGACGGGCCCGGCGCCGGCGTACGGGCCGTGCTGCAGGCCTGGCAGGCGGCGGTCGAGGGCATCGCGCTGACGGACTATGCCCGCGATCACGTCGAACTGACCCGATCGATCGAGAAATTCGGCGACGGCAGGGCGGCATGAGCATGGCCGTGCAAAACCTGCTCCTCAGTTATTACGGCGACGACCTCACCGGGTCGACCGACGTCATGGAGGCGCTCGAACTCGGCGGCGTGCCGACCGTGCTGTTCATGCGCCAGCCCGACCAGTCCCTGCTGGCGCGATTTTCGCATTGCCGCGCGGTTGGCCTGGCGGGCATCAGCCGAAGCGAAACGCCGCAATGGATGGAGGAAAACCTGACGCCGGCCTTCGAATGGCTGAAAGGCCTCGGGGCGGCGGTCTGCCATTACAAGATCTGTTCGACCTTCGATTCCAGCCCGGCGGTCGGCAGCATCGGCCGCGCCACCGAGATCGGCAGGCGCATTTTCGAGGCGGCAAGCGTGCCGATGGTGGTCGGCGCGCCACAGCTCAAGCGCTACACTGCCTTCGGCAACCTCTTCGCGGCATTCCGCGGCGCATATTTCCGCATCGACCGGCATCCGGTGATGAGCAGGCATCCGGTGACGCCGATGGACGAGGCCGACTTGCTCGTCCACCTTTCGCGCCAGACCAGCCTTAGTTCCGGCCTAGTCGACCTGGCAACGTTGCAGGCGGACGATCTCGCGCAGACGGTCGACCAAGTCCTGCAAGACAAGGATATCGTCCTGTTCGACGTCGACAGCCACCAGACGCAGAAACGCGTCGGCGAACAACTCTGGCGTATCCACGGGAAGGGCCATGGTTTCGTCGTCGGATCCTCGGGCGCCGAATATGCCTTGCTGGCCGAATGGGCGGCCAAGGGCATCGTATCGGGGCATGCCGCATTCGCACCGCCCGGCCCCGTGGATCGGCTCGCCGTGGTGTCGGGCAGCGTCTCGCCTACCACGGAAAAACAGATCCGCCACGCGCTTGCTCACGGGTTCGACGGCGTCGAGATGGATGCGATGCGACTGGTCTGCGAAGGCGCCGGCGAAGCGACCGAGCAGGCGGTCGCGGCCGGGTTGGCGAGCCTGGCCAAGGGCCGCAGCGTCATCCTCTACTCCGCGCTTGGTCCACAGGCCGATCGCGGTGCTGAGATCGACCGGATCGAGGGCGCCCGGAACACACTCGGACGGGCGCTGGGAACCATCCTGCGCAGGCTGATCGCCGAGCAGAAACTCAAGCGCGCCGTGATTGCCGGCGGCGACACCTCCAGCCACGCGCTCGGACAATTGGCCATCGACGCGCTGACCGTGCGCATGCCGTTGCCGCAGTCACCGGGGTCGCCGCTCTGCGTCGCCCATGGCGGCGGCGCGATAGACGGCCTTGAGATCGCGCTGAAGGGCGGCCAGGTCGGCACCGACGCCTATTTCGAGACCATCCGGCTGGGGAGCTAGACTATCTCTCTGCGCAATTCTGCACGGAAAACCGCCGCACACTTTCCTGGAATTGCTCTAATACAGCGGCTTGGCCATGTGCCTTGGCGTCGGCCACCGCGTCGTGATGCCGGGCTGCACCGGCCGTTCGAGGTAAGTCGCCAGAACCACGTAGCTGCGCGTCGAAGTGACTCCGGGTGTCTCGTAGAGACGCAACAGCAGGCCTTCGAGTGCCTTGGTGTCCTCGGTACGCACCTTGAGCAATACGCAGGTATCGCCGGCGACGGTATGGATCTCCTCGACCTCGGGATATTCCGAGATCGCCATCAGTTCCGGGGTCTTGCCCCAGCCACTGGTGTCGATGTGGACGAAGGTGAGCAACGGCTTCCGCACCGCGTTGGGATCGATGATGGCGGCCGTGTTGCGGATGGCGCCGCTGCGCCGGAGCCGCTTGACCCGCTCATGCGCTGCCGGCGGCGACAGGCCGACGCGATCGCCAAGCTCGGCATAGGTGACCGTCGCGTCGTCGACCAGAACGCCTAATATTTTTCGGTCGGTCGCGTCGACATCCCGGGCCGCCGGCCTGTTCCGCGGAATGCCATCTGTTTCTTCATCCATATCGATATTCCCGATTGTCACGGAATTTAATGCGGCCATTATGATGATATGTCGAACAACGATCAAGCCGCAGCCTTGGGCGCGGACACCAGACCGCCCATCCCGGCCCTCGCCTATCTGCTGACCGGATGCATCGCCGTGATCGGCTCGAATTCGCTGGTGCTGGGCCCGATCGCTCCGGCGGTGTCCGTATCGTTCTCGACCAGCGTTCCCATGGTGATGATGGCAGCGGCTGCCTTCGGCCTCGGCACGTCGGCGAGCGCCGTGTTCCTGGCACGCCATATCGACCGGGTCGGCGCGCGCCGGATGCTGCAGGCGGCCCTGCTGCTGCTGGCATTGGCCTTGGTCGCCAGCGCCGCCGCGCCTACCGTGACAGCGCTGGTTGCGGCACAGCTTGTCGCCGGCATTGCGGCCGGCGTCGCCATGCCGGCAATCTACGCCAGTGCCGCGGCCATCGCTCCGCCCGGCCGCGAAAGCGGCACGATCGGCGTGGTGCTGACCGGATGGACGCTCAGCATGGTGGCCGGCGTTTCCCTGTCGGCGGTGCTTGCCGATCTCGTTCACTGGCGTGCCGTCTTCGCCGCTGTCGCCGTGCTGGCCGCGCTGGCGCTCGGCGGCCTCACCGCATCGTCGCTGCCGGATGTCAGGAAGGCCGGACCGGCGCCCGCCCCGCTCGCAGCGCTGAACATTCCCGGCATTGTGCCGCTTCTGATTGCCTGCGGCGCCTTCATGACCGCCTTCTACGGTGTCTATGGCTATCTTGGCGATCACCTTCACAGCGGACTGGGGCAGCCGGTCAGCGCCAACGGCCTGGCCGCGCTCGCATACGGGGCGGGCTTCGGCACGGCGGCGCTCTTCGACGGCATCATCGATCGCCTTGGCGCAAGGCGTGTCATGCCTTTCGCCTATCTGCTCGTCGCCATGGTCTACGTGGCGATCGCCGCAACCAGCGGCAGCTATGGCCTGACGCTCGCCATGGTCGCGGCCTGGGGGCTCGCCAATCATTTCGGGCTGAACGTGCTGGTGATGCGCCTGTCGGCGCTCGATCCGTCACGGCGGGGCACGATAATGGGCCTGAACAGCGCGGTGACCTACCTCGCGGTGTTTGTCGGCACCACCGGCTTCGGGCCGCTCTATTCCGGCTTCGGCTTTGCCGCCTGCGCGATGGTCGCGGCGGTGCTCATGCTGATTGCCGCCTCGGCCGCAGCGTGGCGCAGCTGGTAGAGCCAGCGTCTCATCGCATTGCTCCAGTCGACAGAACGTGATTGGCCACCAGCCCTTGGCGCGTTGACAGCGGCACCCTGCCCTTCCATACAAAGCCGTTAATGTTCTCAGGGCGGGGTGAAAGTCCCCACCGGCGGTAAGGACTCCCAGTTGCGCATGAGGCCTTTCCGAAAACCGTTTCCGGTTTTCGGGGTCATGCGCGGGCCCCAAGCCCGCGAGCGCCTTCCAGCAGTTGGAAGGGTCAGCAGATCCGGTGTGATTCCGGAGCCGACGGTTAAAGTCCGGATGGAAGAGAACGAAACGGAAAACGAACCGCCCCGGCGGGTCGGATTTCGTATCGTGCGTCCTGATTCTGGTTCGAAACGGAAGGATGGACCCATGAATCAGCATTCCCACAAAGACTATGAAACAATCCGCATCGCCGTCATCAGGGCGCGCTGGCACGCCGACATTGTCGACCAGTGCGTGAAGGCGTTCGAGGCCGAACTGGCCGAGATCGGCAGCGGGCGCTTTGCCGTCGACATCTTCGACGTGCCCGGCGCCTATGAAATCCCGCTGCATGCCAAGACGCTCGCCGGCACCGGCCGCTACGCCGCGATCCTCGGCACGGCGTTCGTCGTCAATGGCGGCATCTACCGGCACGACTTCGTCGCCAGCGCCGTCATAGACGGCATGATGAACGTGCAACTTTCGACCGGGGTGCCGGTGCTTTCGGCGGTGCTCACGCCGCACAATTTTCACGATAGCGCCGAGCATCACCGCTTCTTCTTCGAGCACTTCTCGGTCAAGGGCAAGGAAGCGGCCAACGCCTGCGTGCAGATTCTCGCGGCGCGGGAAAAGATCGCGGCATGAAATCTTCCCGGCCGGGTGGAAATCGCGATAACACCCGGTAGTATTTGCGAAAATACCGAGTTCGGGAGGATGCCGGTGCAGACCAAGAAGATCATCAATGACGGCAACCGCGCCGTCGACGAAATGCTCGAAGGGATCCTGGCCGCGCATCCTCGCCATCTCGCAAGCGTGGACGGCAGCCCGCGCTCGATCATCGCCCGCGACGGGCCACGGCCCGGCAAGGTCGGGCTGGTGATCGGCGGCGGTTCCGGCCACGAGCCGACCTTTCTCGGCTTTGTCGGCAAGGGGCTGGCGGACGCGGCGGCAATCGGCAACGTCTTTGCCTCGCCTCCACCGGATCCGATCCTGGAATGCGCCAAGGCGGTCAGCGGCGGCACTGGCGTCTTGTTCATGTACGGCAACTATGCCGGTGACGTGATGAATTTCGACATGGCGGCCGAGATGGCCGGGATGGACGACATCGATGTGCGCACGGTGCTCACCACCGACGACGTCGCCTCGGCGCCGCGCGACCAGCGGCACAAGCGCCGTGGTGTCGCCGGCAATTTCTTTATCTTCAAGGCTGCCGGAGCCGCCTGCGACCGGATGCTGTCCCTGGACGAGGTCGAGCGCATCGCGCGCAAGGCCAACGACCACACCTTCACCATGGGCGTGGCGCTGTCGCCCTGCTCGCTGCCGCAGACGCGGCGGCCGAATTTCGAGATCGGCGCGGACGAGATGGAGATCGGCATGGGCATCCATGGCGAACCCGGCATCGCGCGCGGCAAGCTTGGGACCGCCGACGAAATTACCGACGAGATGCTCGACAAGATTTTCGACGAGATGGCACCGAAGCGCGGCGACAGGGTCGCGGTGCTGGTCAATTCACTGGGCTCGACGCCGCTGATGGAACTCTACATCATGAACCGACGGGTCAAGCAGAGATTGGACGCAATCGGCGTTTCCATCCATGCGACCTGGGTCGGCAATTACTGTACGTCGCTGGAAATGGCCGGTGCTTCGGTGACGCTTTTCCATCTCGACGAAGAATTGCAGGCGATGCTCGACCACCCCTGCGACTGCGCCATGTTCCGTGCCGGCTGAGGAGCGCCCCATGACCATCGGTGCCTCCGACCTGAAAAGAATGTTCGACGCGATCGCGGTGGCGATCGAGGCCGACAGGGACCGGCTTTGCCAGCTCGACGGCGTCATCGGCGACGCCGACCACGGTATTGCCATGGCGCTCGGGTTCAACGCCGTGCGCGATGCGCTGGCATCGCTCGACCTTGCGGCGACCGAGCCGACCGCGCTCCTCAACGGCGGCGAAATCGTTCCTCAATGCCGTCGGCGCGTCCTGCGGCCCGCTCTATGCCACGGCCTTCATGCGTGCAGCCGTCGCAGTCAAGGGCAAGGCGACGCTGGCGGATGCCGAATTCATCGCCCTGCTGCAGGCCATGGCGCAAGGCATCAAGGATCGCGGCAAGGCCGAGATCGGCGAAAAGACCATGGTCGATGCCTGGCAACCGGCGGCGGAAGCGGCTGGCGCCAGCAATGCAGGGGGAAAGAGCCTTGCCGACAGTCTGCAGGCAGCCCTTGCCGCTGCCGAGCGCGGTGCTGAATCGACCAAGGACATGATCGCCGCCAAGGGCCGCTCGTCGCGGCTCGGCGAACGGTCGCTCGGGCACATGGACCCGGGCGCGGCCTCAGCCGTCACCGTCATCGGCGCGATGACGCGGAGCCTGGCTTAGGCCTTCGCCGCGTCGAGCTTGTTGATCGCCTGGACGTTGCCGGCCGACGGCCCCTTCTCGTCGAACTCCGAGGCCAGCCACGTATCGACAATGGCCTTGGCCAGTTCCGGCCCGATGACGCGCGCGCCCATGGTGATGATCTGGGCATTGTTGGATTTCGCCGCGCGCTCGGCCGAGTAGGTGTCGTGGGTAAGCGCGGCGCGGATGCCCGGCACCTTGTTGGCCGAGATCGAGACGCCGATGCCGGTGCCGCAGAACAGGATGCCACGGTCGTTCTCGCCTTCGACGATCGTCTGGGCGAGTTTCTGCGACAGGTCGGCATAGAAGCCGGCCTGGCTGAGATCGCTGACGGTGAGGCCGGGCTTGGTCGCCAGATGCGCGGCGATGACGTCGAGCAGCGGCTTGCCGGCGCTGTCGGCTCCGATGGCTATTTTCATGGTGATGTCCTTTCTGACTGAATGCGTTTTTCGATTGGTTCAGATCGCGGCCGAGGCGCGGCGCAGGATGTCGATATAGCCCTCGGCCTGCCAGGCGGAACGGCCGATGAACAGGCCGTCAATGTTGGGCTGGCCGATCAGCTCGGCGGCATTGCCGGGATTGACGCTGCCGCCATAGAGCACCGGCGGAACGGACGGCAGCAGGCCGGCGGCGACCTGCTTGATCAGCGCTTGCTGCCTGTCGGCATAGTCGGAACTGGCCGGGATGCCCTTGTCGCCGATCGCCCAGACCGGCTCGTAGGCGAACAGGATTTCTGCTCCCCTCGCCTCGTCGTCGAGGAATTGCAATGCACCCTCGACCTGAGCGGTCAGCACCGCATCGGCCTTGCCGCTTTCGCGCTCGGCCAGCGTTTCGCCGACACAGATCAGCGGTATCAGTCCATGCCTGACCGCCGCCGCCGTCTTCAGCCCGACCGTGCGGTCGGTCTCGCCGAAATGTTCGCGCCGCTCGCTGTGGCCGAGTTCGACCAGGTCGAGGCCGCAATCGTTCAGCATTACCGGCGAGATCTCGCCAGTCCAGGCGCCGGCATCGACCCAATGCATGTTCTGCGCGCCGACCTTGATGCGCGTTGCCGACAGCGCCCGCTTGACCTCGCGCACCGCCGTGAAGGGCGGGATGACGAAAGGCTGGATGCGATCGTCGAAACCCGGCACGAAGCCGGCCAGTGCCCCGGCAAAATCAAGCGCCTCGGTCAGCGTCTTGTTCATCTTCCAGCTTGTACCGACCCAGTAAACCACGCGTACTCTCCTCGACCCTCAATCCTTGTCGGCGACGACCGTCAGCGAAACCCCCGCCGCATCCAGCGTCGCGCGTATCCCGGGCTCTGGCTCGCGCCCGGTGAAGACGGCGTCGAATGCGCTGAGATCGGTCAGGAAATGCAGTGCGCTGCGGCCAAACTTGCCGTGATCGACCAGCAGGTATTTGCGGGTCGCCGCGGCCATCATCAGCCGCTTGGCCTGCACCACTTCCTGATCTTGATGGAAGGCGGAGGCGCCATGGATGGCGGATGAGGACAGGAAGGCGACGTCGGCGCGCAGCGACCGCAGCGACGCCTCTGCGAGCAGGCCGAAGAAGCCATGGAATTTCTTCGAGTACTGGCCGCCGAGCGCGATCAGGTTGATGCCTCCGGCACCGGCCAGATCCTGGATGACGGCGAAGTTGTTGGTGATCACCGTCAGCGGCCTGAGATCGGCGAGATGCCGCGCGATGCCGCCCGCCGTCGAGCCGTCGTCGATGATGACCGTCTGGCCGGGTTCGATCACGGCCACGGCGGCCGCCGCAAGGCGCTGCTTTTCCCCGATCGCCTGCTTCTGCCGGTAGCGAAAATCGCTTTCAAACAGGCTGCTCGGCTGGATCGAGGCGCCGCCGCGCACCTTGCGCAGGAAGCCGCTCTCCTCGAGCTCGTCCAGGTCGCGATGCACGGTCATCCTGGAGACGCCAAAACGCGAAGCGAGGTCGTCGACGCTCGCCGCGCCGGCGTCCACCAGGAAATCCATGATGCCTTGCCGTCTGTTGTCGCTCTTCATTGTCGCCGACCAGCCAACGCAGAACTCCGGCTGCTTGATCGGGCCCAGATATAACAGACATCGTCGCGCATGTATCACAATTTTTGTTATAATGAGATATTTCCATGGGATATTTCGCCGGCTTTTATCGCGCCGCTGTAACAAGAATTGCGGCCGGGACGGTCTGTCACGGTTGCGGTTGCACGGAATTCCGGCCAGAAGCATCGGTGGGCTGAACGATGCGCGGACAGCCCGCAACCACAGGTTTGAAACCAGATACGGGAGACTAATCGTTGGCTCGCATCACACTGAGACAATTGCTCGATCACGCCGCCGAATACGGCTATGGCGTGCCGGCCTTCAACATGAACAACATGGAACAAGGCCTCGCCATCATGGAGGCCGCGGAGGAGACCAAGTCGCCGGTCATCCTGCAGGCAAGCCGCGGCGCGCGCGCCTATGCCAATGACGTGGTGCTGGCCAAGCTGATCGACGCGCTGGTGGAAATCCACCCGGACATCCCGGTCTGCATGCATCTCGACCATGGCAACAACGAAGCCACCTGCGTCACAGCCATCCAATACGGCTTCACCTCGGTGATGATGGACGGTTCGCTCAAGGAAGACGGCAAGTCGCCGGCCGACTATGCCTATAATTCCGGCATCACCAAGCGCGTCGTCGACATGGCGCATTGGGGCGGCGTCTCCGTGGAAGGCGAGATCGGCGTTCTGGGTTCGCTGGAGAGCGGCGGCGGCGAGCAGGAAGACGGCCACGGCGTCGAAGGCGCGATCAGCCACGACCAGCTCTTGACCGATCCGGTGCAGGCCGAACAGTTCGTGCGCGACACCCATGTCGATGCGCTGGCGGTGGCCATGGGCACCAGCCACGGCGCCTATAAATTCTCGCGCAAGCCCGACGGCGCGGTGCTGGCGATGAACGTCATCGAGGAGATCCACCGCCGCCTGCCGAACATGCATCTGGTCATGCACGGATCGTCCTCCGTGCCGGAGGACCTGCAGGAGATCATCAACAAATATGGCGGCCAGATGAAGCCGACCTGGGGCGTGCCGGTGGAAGAGATCCAGCGCGGCATCAAGCATGGCGTGCGCAAGATCAACATCGACACCGATAACCGCATGGCGCTGACCGGCGCGATCCGCAAGGTGCTGACCGAGAACCCCAGCGAGTTCGACCCGCGCAAATACCTGACACCGGCGATGGCGGCGATGAGGAAGCTCTGCAAGGAGCGCTTCGAACAGTTCGGCACCGCCGGCAATGCGCCTAAGATCAAGCCGCTGCCGGTCTCGGAAATGGCCAAGCGCTACAAGTCGGGCAGCCTCGACCCGAAATTCGCCTGAGTTCTGGCTGTTTCAATGTGCTGAGTTCGACGGGCAGGAGCCGCATCGGCTCCTGCCCGTTTTTCATTCGGCCTTTGGCAGCAGGTCAGCCCTGCCGGTTTCGATGAAGGGCGCCCAATAGTCGACCGACTCGCGGATCATGGCGACCACCTGATGGTCGACCGGCTCGCGCTCGCGGAACGACAGTTCGAGGCAGATTTCGTTGTCGGTGCCGCCGCCGCGCCGCACCGTTTCCAGCAGCTTTTCAGGCGTGATGCGGCCGTCCTTGTTGTGGGCTGCGGTGAACGGCCAGTGGCCGCCCTTGTTCATCGAGGATTGCTTGATGTGGATGATCGGCGACTTCAGGGGGAAGGCTTCGGCCCAGGCATAGGGATCGATGTCGGCTGGGTTGGAGGAGGTCACGTCACCATGGTCGATGTCGACCATCATCTCAAGCGGAATGGCCATTCCGGCCGCATCGATCGCATCCTGCAGCATCCGGCAGTTTTCGATGGTGTGGCCGAACTCGCGGCCGACCGACATCGGCTCCCAGAACAGGTAGGTCAGGCCTGCCGCCCGGGCGTGTTCGGCGACCTCGCGCCAGCAGTCCAGCGCGATGTCGAACAGGCGCGCGCGACGGTCGGGATCGTCGAAGTCGCGATGCGTGAAGATGGCGAACTGCGTGCCCATGCCGCCGGCGCCAAGCTCGGCCGAGACATCGGCGAAGGTCTTGAACCACTCGACATAGTAGCGGCGCACGTCGGCGTCGGGATGGCCGAAATGGTTGAGCCGGCCATAGGGGCCCGTCATGCCGGAGGTGACACGCACGCCGGTGCGGTTCAAAGCGTTGCGGAACAGGCGGACGAATTTGACGATCGTCGCCGCCGGCCAACCCGGATTGACGAATTCATGCGTGAGCTGAATGTCCCTGATACCGATGCCGTAGGCGATGGTGTCGATCAGATCGTCCGGCTCCGCGAAGCGGTTGACCAGCGGATTGGTGTTGAGGGAGAGCGTGAAGGCCAAGGTCGCTATCCCTTCAACGCCGTCGCCGAACAGGGGCCATGAGCGCCATCAGCCTGCCCTCGCCTGCCGGCTCGCGCACCAATGCTCGAAGGCCGACTTCTCCTCGGCGGACAGATGCAGGCCGTGCTTGGTGCGCCGTTCGAGAATATCGGCCGCGTCTTGCGCCCATTCCTGTTCGAAGAGGTAGTTCGCCTCGCGCTCAAAGAAATCCTTGCCGAAGCACCGCCCCAGCGCGGCGAGCGAACGGGCGCCGCCAACTACGGACGGCGTTCTGGTGCCGTAGAGCCGGCCGTAATGCTTGAGCAGCGATGCCGGCATCCATGGATACTCATTTGCGAGGTCGCCGAGAAACTGTTCGAAGTCGGCATTGGCGATGTCGCCGCCGGGCAGATGCGCCTTCGCTGTCCAGGGCTTGCCCATCTTCGGAAAGAACGGTGCGATCCTGTCCAGCGCATGCTCGGCCAGTTTGCGGAAGGTGGTGATCTTGCCGCCGAAGACGGAGAGCAGCGGCGCCCGCGCCTCCGGCGCGTCGAGCTCGAAAATATAGTCGCGGGTCACCGCACTCGGATTGTCGGCGTTGTCGTCATAGAGCGGCCTGACGCCGGAGAAGGAATAGACCACGTCGTTGCGCGCAAGGCCGCGCTTGAAATAGCGGTTGACCACTCTGATGAGGTAATCGATCTCGCTCTCATCCGCGGTCACGTCCTCGGGCCGGCCTTCGTAGGGAATGTCGGTGGTTCCGATCAGCGCGAGATCGTTCTGGTAGGGATTGATGAAGATGACGCGCTTGTCGCTGTTCTGGACGAGATAGGCCTGACGGCCCTCCCAGAACTTGGGCACGACGATATGGCTGCCCTTGACCAGGCGGACATTGCGCCTCGAGTTCTGGCCGGCAACGCGGTTGACGATGTCGTTGACCCAGGGACCGGCGGCATTGATCAGCGCGCGCGCCCGCACACTGGTCTTGATACCGGTCCTGACGTCGCGCATTTCGACGACCCAGAGGCCGCCCTCGCGGCGGGCGGCGGTGCAGGCGGTGCGGGTGAAGACCTTCGCTCCCCGTTCGGCCGCGTCGAGCGCGTTGATGACGACGAGGCGGGCATCGTCGACCCAGCAGTCGGAATATTCGAAGCCGCGCTTGAAACTGTCCCTGATCGGCGCGCCCTCGGGCGCGGTGCGCAGGTCAAGCGTGCGGGTGGCGGGCAGCCGCTTGCGGCCGCCGAGATGGTCGTAGAGGAACAGGCCGAGCCGCACCAGCCATGCCGGCCGGTCGTCCGGGCTGTGCGGCAGCACGAATCGCATCGGCCAGATGATGTGCGGCGCCGATTCCAGCAGCACCTCGCGCTCGATCAGCGCCTCGCGCACCAGGCGGAATTCGTAATATTCGAGATAGCGCAGGCCACCATGGACGAGCTTGCCCGATCTCGAACTGGTGCCTTGGGCGAGATCGTCCTTTTCGCACAGAATGACGGAAAGCCCGCGGCCCGCGGCATCGCGCGCGATGCCGGCGCCGTTGACGCCACCGCCGATGACGAAGAGGTCGACGATGTCAGGGCCGCCGCTCATCTCGTGTCCATGCCGGGTTTGCGCTCCATGGCCGTCGCTCTCAGCACGGATTGACCGGAGGCAGGCCGGCCAGGTAGCGGCGCACCTCCTCGGCGGCCTGCTCGGCGGCATAGGTCACCGTGCGCACCGAAGCGCCGGCGATATGCGGCGTCAGCGTCACGTTGGGCAGCTGCAGCAATGGCCAGTCCGATGGCACCGGCTCGACCGCGAAGGTTTCCAGCACGGCGCTGGCGATCTGCCCCGAAACAAGCGCCTCGTAGAGCGCGTCATAGTCGACCAGCGGACCGCGCGCGGTGTTGACGAAGATCACGCCAGGCTTCATCCGCCCGATTGTGTCCTTGCCGATCAGGCCGCGTGTCTCCTGCGTCACCCGCGAATGCAGCGTCACCACGTCGGAGCGCGACAGAAGATCGTCGAGCGCAACCAGTTCGACGCCGGCGTTGCGGTCCTCGGCGCTCAACTGCACATAGGGATCGCTGACCAGGACATGGCAGCCGAAGGCGCGCAGCAGGCGCACCACTTTCGTGCCGATATTGCCGTAGCCGACGACGCCGACCGTCATTTCGCCGAGTTCGCGGCCGGTGCGGTCGGCACGGTAGAGATCGCCGCGCCATTCCCCCTTGCGCAGGGCTTCGTGGCCGACACGGATCAGCCGCGTTTCGGCCAGGATGGCGCCGATGGTGAACTCAGCCACGGCGGTGGCGTTGCGGCCAGGCACGTTGACCACGGTGATGCCCTGCGCCCTGGCCGCTTCCATGTCGATATTGATCGGCCCGCCGCGCGACACCGCCACCAGCTTGAGATCAGGCAGGCGCCGCATCATGCTTTCCGACAAGGGAGCGAGCTGGGTGACGAGGATTTCGGCATCGCCGATGAAATCGACGACCTCGTCGGGATGGCCGAAATACTCCTTGACCCTGTCGAGGCCAAGTGCCGGATTGCCGAACTCCATGGGCTCGTCGGGCCAAGCCGTCTGCAATGTCCTGATATCGAGGTCGCCACTGGCGACCTTCTCGATTTTGGCGCGAAACACCTCCGGCAGCATGAAGTTGTCGCCAATGATCGCTATCTTTTTACGCATACTCGACTTCTCAATTTTCCTGCGATGTGGCCATGGCACGCCAGACCGGCCGCAAGGCCTGGTGCGCCAGCATGTAGGACGGGGTCATCCTGTCGTAGATCGCGGCAAGGTCCGGGTCGCTCGGCTCGGCCTCGCCGAGCAACGGCGTCACCCATTCGCCGACGCATTCGTCCATGGAGGCGTATTGGCCGACGCAGACCGCGGCGATCATCGCCGCGCCGGCCGCACCGGCCTCCTCACGCGCGCTGGTGCGCGTGTCGGCGCCAATGGCCGCGCCCAGGATCTTGCGGAGCGCCGGACTTCTGGCGGCACCGCCGGTCAGGCGAATTTCGCGTGGCAGCGGTCCCATGGCGGCGTAGCAGTCGCGCGCCGCGAAAGCCAAGCCTTCGAAGACGGCGCGCACCAGATCAGCGTAGCCGTGACGCGAGGAAATGCCGATGAAGCCGGCCCTGGCATTGGCATCGACGAACGGTCCCCGCTCGCCGGCTTCCGAGACGTAGGGCTGGTAGAGCAGCGAAGCCGGCCGCGAGGCCGCGATCCAGGCGTCGACCAGCGCGATCATCTCGCCATTGCTGCGGGTTATGCCTTGCGAGGCGAGAATGCCCGAGGCAAGCCCGAGCACCCAGTCGATATTGAGCGTCGCCGCCATGTTGGACTGCATCTGTGCGAACACGCCGGGCGCCGGCATCGCCATGGTGTAGCCGGTCGCCGCCTCGTTGAGCTGCACATCGTCGGGCGTCTCGGCCAGCCGCATATGCATGCCGGTGGAACCGATGATCGAGCAGCCAGGCTTGCGCTCGCGGTCGAGAAGGCCGGCGCCGAGCGCGGTGCAGACGACGTCGACATAACCGAGCACGACAGGTGTCCCGGCGAGCATGCCGGTGACGGCCGCGGCGGCCGGCGACAGTCCGGTGCTGTGCCTGGTGCCGTCGACGATCGGCGGCAGCAGGTGCCTGAGATCGGCGACGCCGAGGACGTCGAGCACATCGTCGCTATAATCGCGGGTGCGGAAGTCGCCGAAGGTGAAAGTCCCTTCGGACGGATCGGTGGCGCGCTCGCCGGTCAGCTTGAAATAGAGCCAGTCCTTGCAGTGAAAGGCGGTGGCCGCCTTGCCGAGCATTTCAGGCATGGTGCGCTTCATGAAGACGAACTGCGAGCCCTGCTGGCAGGCGGCGAGCCCGCTGCCGGTCTTTTCGAAACGGAGCCGGTCATCGGGCCGCGCGCGGATTTCCTCGACGACGCCGGCGGCGCGCGCGTCAAGCCAGAGCCAGCCCTTGGCCACCGGCTCGCCCTTGCCGTCGATCAGCCAAGTGCCGTCGCCCTGCCCGGTGACCGCAATGGCGACGGTCCGGCTGGCGAGATCGGGCACCTTGTCGGCGAGCTGGCGCAGGGTCGTGGCGGCATCGGCCCAGGTGCGCGCCAGATCCTGTTCGGCGCCGCCGCCCGACAGCGTCTCATAATGGTTCGGCGTCGCCGCCGCCGCGATCTGGCGGCCCTTCGTGTCGAAGGCGATGGACTTGATGACGGAGGTGCCGGCGTCGATGCCGATGAATATGTCGCGCATCACGCGAGCTCCATGCCGTGCGAGATGGCCTTGCCGCTCGCTTGGTCGAAGACGTGCAGGTTTTTCGGATCGATGCTGACATTGATGGGCGCGCCGAGGTCGAGCCGGGTGCGGTCATGCTCGACCAGGACCAGCGAGCCGCCGGCGAAATCGGCTGCGATGTGGGTCTGGTCGCCGAGCCACTGGTTGGCCGAGACCGTGGCCGGGACACCTTCCTTCGAGCGCCGAACCGCGTAGGGCCTGATGCCGATGACCACCCGTTCGCGGCTGAGCAACTGGTCGCGAACCGGAGCGCTGAAGGCGTCCTTGTCATAGTCGAGCGACAGCCCGTCGGGCAGCCGCAGATTGATGCGGCCGGCGGCGGTCCCGACAAAGGCCTCGAAGACATTCATCGGCGGCTCGCCGACGAAGGTGCCGGTGAACAGGTTGGCCGGGCGCTCCTTGATCCGGTCCGGCGTGTCGAACTGCTGCAGCACGCCGCCTTCCATCACCGCGATGCGGTCGGCAAGCGCATTGGCCTCGGTCTGGTCGTGGGTGACCAGGATCGCGGTCAGGCCGCGCTCCTTGATGAAGTGCTTGATACGGCCGCGCAGCACGGCGCGAAGCTGCGGCTCAAGCTGCCCCATCGGCTCGTCGAGCAGATGCAGGTCGGCTTCCCGGATCAACGCCCGCCCAAGACTGGCACGCTGCTGCTGGCCGCCGGAAATAGAGCTGGGATAGCGCTCCAATATGTCCTCGATCTCCAGCAGCTTGGCGATGCTGGCGACCTTGGCGTCGACCTCGCTCCTGGGCAGCCTTGCGGCCTTGAGGGCAAAGGCCATGTTCTCGCGCACCGTCAGCGGCGGATAGAGAGAGTAGCCCTCGAAGGCCATCGCCACATTGCGTTTGACCGGCGGCAAGGTGTGGACCTGGCGACCGGCGACCGCGATCGCGCCGCGCGAGACCTCCTCGAAGCCGGCGATCATGCGCAAGGTCGAGGTCTTGCCGCAGCCGGACGAGCCGAGCAGTGCCACGATCTCGCCCTTGCCGATCTCCATAGTCAGGCTCTTGACGGCGTGAACGCCCCTGTCGATCGGACCATAGAATTTGTCGACGCCTGAAATGGTGAGTGCGCTGGCGCTCATGCCGCTTCTCCGCTGCGCAGATTGACGATGTTCTTGGCGCCGATGCGCTCGCCACTGGCGTGATCGAACAGCAAGGCGCTCTTGCCGTCGACGGCGATATGGGCCTTGCCCTCGCTGCGGCCCGGCGTTCCGGCCGGACGCGAGACCAGGATTTCACGGCCGCGCACGGTGCGCACCAAGGTGACGATCTTCTCGTTGAGGGGCGTCTCGGCCTCGACTGTCACCGGAATGGCGCCGGGCTCGTTGTCGCCAACGAAATGCAGTGCCTCGGGCCGCAGCCCGATGATGCAGTCGCGGCCGATGGCGGTCTCGGGAGCATCGGTGAGATGGACCTGGACATTGGACAGGCCGACATAGACCCCCCTGGCATCCCGCGCGGGCTTGACGTCGAGCAGGTTGATGGTCGGGTCGCCGAACAGCCGCGCGATCTCGATGTTGGCCGGCTCGCGATAGATCTGCTCGGGCGTGCCGAGCTGCCGGATGACGCCTTGCGACATGACCGCGATGCGGTCGCCGAGCGCCATGGCTTCCTTGTAGTCCTGGGTGACGTAGACGACGGTGGCCCCGCGATCGGCGAGCAGCCGCGGCAGTTCGAGCCGCATCTCGAAACGTAGCTTGGCATCGACATTGCGCAAGGGATCATCGAGCAGCAAAAGCGGCGGCGAACCGACAAGGGCACGGGCAAGGGCCGTGCGTTGCTTCTGGCCGTTGGAGAGCGCGCGCGGCTTGTGGGAGAGCACATGGCCGATTTTCAACAGCTTGGCGACGCTCTCGACGCCGGCCTTGATCGCGCCTTGCGAGGAACGCTTGGCCTCCAGCGGCGTGGCGATGTTGTCGAACGCGCTCATATGCGGAAACAGCGCGAAATTCTGGAACGCCATGCCGACGCCACGGAATTCCGCGTCGACATCGGTCATGTCCTCGCCGCCGATGAATATTTTGCCTTCCTCGGGGTCGATGACGCCGGCGACGAGGCGCAGCAGCACCGTCTTGCCGGCGCCGGAAGGCCCGAACAGCACCAGCGTCTCGCCGTCGGCGACGGTCAGCGACAGATTGTCGAGGACGGTCTGACTCTTGTAGCGCTTGACGATATTTCTGAGTTCGAGGCTGGCCATGTCTATCCTTTCACCGCGCCGAGCGACAGTCCTTCGACCAGATAGCGCTGTGCGTAGAGGGCGAGCGCCAGCGTCGGCGTGATCGAGAGCACGATGGCCGCCGAGATCTGGCCGTACTGGATGCCTGACGAGGTGATGAAGGCGAGCGCACCGACAGTCACCGGCTGCTTGTCGGCCGAAGCCAGCACCAGCGCGAAGACGAAATTGTTCCAGGCGAAAATGAAGGCGAGCAGGCCGGCCGCCGCGATGCCCGGACCGGCGAGCGGCAGCGCGATCTTGCGGAAGGTGGCGAACCAGGAATGGCCGCCGATGCGATAGGCGTATTCGATGTCGGCCGGAATGTCCTCGAAATAGCCGCGCACGATCCACAGGATCAGCGGCAGGCAGATCAGCTGGTAGACCCAGATCAGCCCGATATAGGTGTTGGCGAGGCCGAGTTTCTGGAAATAGAGCGTCAGCGGCAACAGCACCAGCAGCGCCGGCGCGAACTTGAACGACAGCAACGTGAAGGCGATGTCCTCCGAGCCACGGAACTTGTGGCGCGCGAAGGCGTAGGCGGCCGGCACGCCGAGCAGCAGCGACACCGCAACCGAGGTCACCGACAGGAACACCGAATTCCAAAGGTTGCGCATGAAGGCGATGTCGAGCGTGCCCGCTGCGGTCATCAGCTTGCCGGTGATCAGCGCCGTGTAATTGGCGAGCGTCGGTTCGAAGATGAGCTGCGGCGGGATGCGCAGGATGGTCTCGTTGGTCTGGAACGACATCATGAAGATCCAGACGATCGGGAACATGAAGAAAATCACGACCAGCGTCAGCGCCGCGCCGCGCAGGATGCGTTCGAGCAAGGAGGTGTGTTCCATGGCCGCCTCCTATGCCTGGCCACGGGCGCGTTCGCGCAGCCGGAGCCAGTTCTTGATGAAGATGTTGGAGAGGAAATAGGTGATCGCCCACAGGATGATCATCAGCGCCGCCGAGCGGCCGACATTGGTCGACTGGAAGAAGTTGAGATAGGCCTCGACCTGGAAGACGGTCAGCGTGTCGCCCGGCCCGCCCTGGGTCATCGCGTAGATGATGTCGAACTGCTGGATGGAATCGAGCAGGCGGAACAAAGTCGCCGTCAGGATGTAGGGCGTCAGCATCGGCAGCGTGATGCGGAAGAAGACGAAGCTCCTCGGCACGCCGTCGAGGGCCGCCGCCTCGAAGGGCTGCGTCGGCAGGCTGCGCAGGCCGGCAAGCAGCAGGATCATGATGAAGGGCGTGTAGACCCAGATATCGACCAGCACCACGGTGAACAGCGCCGTCGACGGCGACGAGGCCCAGCGGAAATCCTGCAGCCCGATGAGGCTGGCGAGATAGCTCAGCACGCCGAAGCCGGGATTGGTCATCAGCTTCCACATCAGCGCCGCCAGTGCGGGCGCCGTCATCAGCGGCATCAACAGCATGATCGAGATGAAGTTGTTGAGCGTCGAGCGCTTCTGCAGCAGCAGCGCGATGGCGAGGCCCAAAAGCAGTTCCAGCACGACCGTGGTGCCGGCATAGAGCAGCGAGATCTTCAACGTGTTCCAGAACTTCGGATCGGTGAAGAAGGAGATGTAGTTGTCGCCCCAGTTGAACTGCCGCGCCCAAGGCTGGCTCAGCCGGTAGCGTTGGAACGAATAGACCACCGAGGTCAGGAACGGGATGAGGATGCCGATGCAGACCAGCAGAGCCGGCAGGCTGAGCACATAGGGCAGCACCCGCTTGCTGATCCTGAAGCCGGATGGCTTGAGCCTTTGCGATACCACCGCGGTCATCGAGCTGCTCCGTTGTTGCTGTCGCTTCGCCCTGCCGGCCGCCCAAGGGAGCAAGGCGGCCGGTCGGGCGAAATGGCGGTCACCTTTCGGCACCGCATCGCAAACATGAAAAGGTTTGACGAGGGCCGACCCGCCAAGCAGGCCGGCCCTCATTGCGACTTAACCGAGACCGGCTTCCTTGAGCTGGCCGTTGATGCTTTCGGCGAGCTTGTCGAGGCCCTCGTCGACCGGCACTTCCTTGGCCACCATCTTCTGCAGCGTCGCCGCCCATTCGGTGGTGAGGTCGAAGAACAGCGGCTGCGCGGTGAACTTGATCGAGGCGCCCGGCGCCGAGGCGTCGAACATCTCGACATAGCCGGGATAGCTCTTGTTCAGCTTCTCACGGAACATCTCGTCCTTCCACACCGATTGGCGGACCGGATTGACGAAGTCCATCTTGGTAGCGCCGAACAGCCCATGCTCCGGCCCGGAGGCCCATTGCATGAAGTACCAGGTGGCGTCCTTGTCTTTCGAGAAGTTGGACATCGCCAGCGACCAGATCCAGATGTTCGGTGTCGCCGCCTTGGCTGCCGGGTTGGCCTTGAAGCTAGCAAAAGCGAGCTTGCCGGCCATCTTGTTGTCGCCGCCATTCATGAAGTAACCGAGGATGTCGGCGTCGAAGATCATGGCCGAGGCGCCGGCGCCGAGATCGGTGCCGACCTGATACCAGGTATAGGTCGACCAGTCCTTGGGGCCGCTCTCCTGGATCATCTGAACCCATTGCTTGTGGAAAGCCTTGGACTGGGCGGTGTTCATCGCGGCCGACAATTTGCCATCGGCCGAGACGTTCAGGTCCTTCTGATCGAAATTGGCGTAGGCCGACAGGAAGCCGGGATGAATGGTCGCCCAGGAGCGCGAACCGCGCACGCCGATACCATAGACGCCACCACCGACATCCTTGGTGAGCTTGGCGGCCGCGGCCACCATCTCGTCCATGTTGCCGGGGATCTTGACGCCCGCCTTGTCGAACATGGCCTTGTTGTAGGTGATGTTGTTCTGCTCGAACCCCCACGGAATGCACCACTGCTTGGCATCATCCGAACCCAACGCGCCGCCCGGCTTGCCATTCCAGGCGCAGGAATTCTTGACGCCGGGCAGGAAGTCGTCCCAGGCATAGTTCGGGTTGGTCTTGGCCGGATCCTTGATCCATTCGTTGAGGTCGGTGATCCAGCCGGCTGGGCCGTAGGTCCAGGTCATGTAGGCGCCGGTCATGAAGGCGTCGTATTCGGGCGAGCTCGCCGACAGTGCCGCCGTCACCTTGTCGAAATAGACGTCTTCGGGGAAGACGTCATAGACGACGTTCATGCCGGTCAGCTTCTTGAAGTTCTCGAGGTCTGCGATCATGGCGTCGGCATAGGGATGCTTGTTGAGCAGGAGCTTGATGGTCTTGCCCTTGTGCGCCTGCCAGTCAAAGTCCGCGGCAAGCGCGCGGGTCTGGCCCAGGTTGAGCAGCGTGCCGGCGGTGCCGGCGGCGAGGCCCATCGCACCCAGGCCCTTGATCAGTCCGCGACGGTCGACTTGTCCGCGCAGGAAGGCGTCTATGAGGTCTTTCTCTTTCTCATGCATTTCGTCTTCTCCTCCACAGGGTAGTTTCAACTGAACTGTTGCCGGCTACCCGACCGGCGTCTCTTCCACGAGCGATCGCGCCGTCCGCTCGTCCGTTATCAGGCCCTTGAGATAGCGCCCCTCCAGCACCGACTTGATGGCACGAACCTTGATCCTGCCGCCGGCGACGGCGACGATCCGGCGGCTGGCGATATCCTCGCGCGCCAGCGCCAGCGCCCGGTTGGAGACGGTCGCCGCCACCGCCTTGCCGGCCTCGTCGAAGAAATGGCCAAGCAATTCGCCGACGCCGCCATTGCGGCGGATCTCTTCCATCTCGCCCTTCTCGATCATGCCGGTGGCGACCAGCGACGCCTCGCGTTCGGCGGTACCGATGCCGGCGAACAACAGATCGGCGGACCGCGCGAGATCGAAGACCTCGTTGATGCCCTTCTGGCCCAGCAGCACGATGCGGTCCTCCGCCGTGTTGGCGAACATCGGAACCGGCATCACATAGGCTTCGGCGCCGGTGCGTTCGGCGAGACGATGGATGACGTCATGCGGATTGGCCGAGAATTTCCGCGTCAGGCCGCCGAGCAGCGAAACGAAGCGGATCCGGTCGGTGGTGGTGCGCGGCAGATATTCGACGCAGGCGGCGAGCGTGCGGCCGTGGCCGACGCCGATCAGCGCCTGCTCGCCGCGCTCGATCTCGCGCTTGAGGAACTGCGCGCCGGCAATGCCGAGCGCCTTGAGCGGCAGGTCCTCGGAATCGAAATCCGGAACCACCTCGCAATAGTCGAGGCCGTAACGGCGGGACAATTCGTCCTCGAGCTCGACGCATTCCGACACTTCACCGTCGATATAGACCTTCACCAGCCCTTCCTGGTTGGCCTTGGTGATGAGGCGGTGGGCCTTGAGGCTGGTCAGCCCCAGCCGCTTGGCAACCTCTGACTGGGTCAGGCCGCCGGCGTAGTGAAGCCATGCGGCGCGCGCCGCCATGCTGGCGTCATCGTCGCGCAAGAGGCCGTTTCCAAAACCAACCACGTTTCCGTCCCGGTGATATTTTTATCAGTTGCTGCAAAATTTTTCACATGGCTCGATCAGAGTCAAGCGACCGCTGCGCGCAATTCACGACATGATGACCAAGGCAGGCGTCGGCCGGCCATTTGGCGATGTCAGCGCGTGGTGATGCGAAGCGGCCCTTGCGCCGTGCCTGTCAGCACCGCGGGCGTTTCAACGTTGCTTTTGGTTGCCGCTCTGGCGATGCCAAGCGGGCTTCTGGCGGCGAAGATAGTCGCGCCTCAGGCGTCAGCCATGGTGTCATCGGCCTCGGCGCGGACCAGCTTGATATCGGCCCCGGCAGCCCAGGCGCCGATATCCTCGCGACGCAGTGCCGCGGCCATCATGTCGGGAAACAGATCCGGCGTGCAGGCAAAGACGGGAATGCCGAGTGCCGCAACCGACCCGGCCATTTTGGGGTCATAACCCGGCCTGCCCTGATCGGTCAGCGCCAGGAGCACGACCACATTGACGCCCGAGCGAACGAGTGCCGCCAGCCGCTGCAGCAATTCCTGGCCATTGCCGCCTTCATAGAGGTCGGTGATCAGCACCATATGCGACTTGGTCGGCCGTTCGATGCGGTCGGCGCAATAGGCGACCGCCTGGTTGATGTCGGTGCCGCCACCAAGTTGCACGCCGAACAGCACCTCGACCGGATCGCTGAGCTCCTCGGTCAGGTCGACGATCGCCGTGTCGAAGCAGACCAGCTTGGTCCGCACCACCGGCAAGGAGGCCATCACGGCGGCGAATATCGAGGCATAGATCACCGAACTGGCCATCGACCCGGACTGGTCGACGCACAGCACAACCTCGTCCAGGTCGACCATCCGACGTTGCTGGCGCATGAAGCCGATCAATCTTTCCGGCACGATGGTCTTGTGCTCGGGCTGATAGTGGCGAAGGTTGGCCGAAATGGTGCGCGGCCAATCTATGTCGCGCTGGCGCGGGCGGTTGGTGCGGCGCGAGCGGTCGAGCGCACCGCGTATCGCCTCGGCGGTCTTCTGCTCCAGCCGTTGCATCAGCTTGGCGACGATGTCGGCGATGATCGTGCGGGCGACGTCCTTGGTCTTGGCCGGCATGACCGAACGCAGCGAGATCAGATCGGCGACCAGATTGACATCCGCCTCGATCGCCTTGAGGAATTCCGGCTCCATCAGCATCTGCTTCAAATTGAGCCGTTCGAAGGCATCCTTCTGGACGATCTGCACCACCTGCGCTGGAAAGAACGACCTGATATCGCCCATCCATTGCGCGACTTTCGGCGCCGATCGCCCCAGCCCGCCGCGCCGCTTGCGCGGATCGGCACCAGCATCGCCGGCGCCGTCGCCATAGAGCGCATCGAGTGCCGCCGAAAGCCGCTTGTCGGTCTCGGAAAGCGCTGCCGATGACGGATCATCGGCGCCGATCGCCAGGCGCCAGCGGCGCTCGCGCTCGTCGCCCGCCTGGCCGGATTCGCTCATGTCGATCCCGTCATCCATGGTCATTCTCGCCCCTGAGCAACGGCGCGAGCCGATCGAGATGCCGGCGCCACGCCTCGCCGCCATCAGGTGTTGGTGTCAGCCCGGCCGGCAGGCGTCTGGCGCGGCCGAGCACCGCTTCGATCAGCCGCCGCCGCTCCATCGAGTCGAGGTGCGAAAAGACCCGGCGCAACAGCGGCAAATGCGCGACGAATGCCTCCTCGTCGAGCGATTTGAGCCAGGCGTCCACCGCACCGCGCAAACCTTCGTCGTAAATGAGCCGCTGGCCGGCAGTGCTGAAGAAGCCCTCGAAGAACCCCGCGGCCTCGGTGACCGCCGTGCCCGGCGACAGGCGCCGCGCGATCAAGCCCGCCGCTGCTGCAGCCGATAGATGGCCGGCCTCGTAGAGCAGATGCGCGGCACATCCCGCCACCAGCGCCGTCGAGCGCAATCCGTCGAGCACGGCAGCCAGTCCGTTGCGCCAGGCATCCAGGACGTCCTGTTCCGGTTCGACCAGCTTGATCGCCTCGTCGGCCTTGCGCATGGCGCCGACCAGGGCGGAAGAAGCCTGCGCATCGAGATCACGGGCGGCATAAGGGAGTGCGATCCCGCCTTCGACAATCAGTCGCGCCAGAAGACCGGACAGGCGGGCGGTTTCGGTCTTGCGGGCTTCGCCGTAGCGGATGATGTCGGCGAGCGGCGGAACCGATGCCAGGATTTCCAGGCATTCGCTGCTGTGCGCCGCGCGTTCCTCGAGCGTCGCGAGACCGACGGTCGAGGCTTCCGACAGGTTTGCCGTGATGGCGCCTTGTACGAGTGCCGCCAAGGCATCGAGGGATGCTGCCGCGGAAATCATCTGGATCAGCCGGCCGTTGGCGGCCTTTTCGATGGTTGGGCCATGGACCAGGTTCTCGACCAGGCGAACGGCATATTCTGGCTCCCATGACAGGGTCCAGCGCTCGCGGAAGGTGCCGCGGCTGCGGCCTGCGTCGGTCAGCTTGCCCCAATGCACGCCAAGCACGTTCAGCCGGTGCAGCAAGGTCGACCGAAACAGCCCGCTTTCGCTGCGCAGGTCGACCGACAATTCGCGCTCCAGCGCCTCGGGCTTCAGCCGCGCCGCCTTCTGGTTGCGCTGCAGATCCTCGATCAGCGGCGCCAACGGGGTATCGGGCGGAATTTCGCCGACATCCGCACCCAACAGCAGTTCGGCCTCGACCAGCGCCCACAGGATGGCTTCGCCGTTGAACAAGGCGGCGATCGCGGCGTCGCGCAATTCCTCGAAGCCGGGCTTTGGCCGTTCGCGGATTACAGCCAGCGCGCGGGCCAGCCTTTCGGCTTCGATCAGCGAGGCGGTCGACACCATATGCCCCTTAGCCCTCAGCACCGCGGCGATCATGGCCAGCCACAAGGTCGCCGCGTCATGTCGGCCGCGGGTGCGCCACAGATGCTTGCACCAGCCGGGGGCGACGACGCCGGCGCCATAGCCGAAGCCAAGCGCCAGACGCGGTCCGGTCCAAGGCGCCCAGGTCATCGTGCTCTTGCGCCGGGCTAGCCCTTTCAGGAGGGCCTGATCCTCTTTTTGCGGACGTGTCGCCTGCAGTGCCGGCACATGGAAGGCGCCGCAGACGACAGCGATCGGCCCGTCGAATTCCTTGCGCGCGGCGGCGATCTCAAGCCGCATATGTGCTTCGCGTTTGGCCTCGAATTCCGCAAGCGGACCTTCGCCTTCGCGCAGTGTCGTCATCGCATCGGCTATGGCCGCGAAGATCGGCCCCGGCTCCGGGTTCTGCTCGATGATGTCTGCCCACCAGCTTTCGCCATCCTCGTAGCCGGCGGCTTGTGCCAGCGCGCCGATCGGGTCACGCAGATGCGGCGCCGTTTCGCTCTCGACCTTGGCTTCCGTTTCGTCGGCGGCAGCTTCCTGCGCATCGTCAAGCGGTGCTACCCGGGCTGATGACGGCAGGTCGATGAAGCGCAATGCCGCGTTGTTGCCAACGGCCCACAGGGCCGCCTGGTATTCCGGCGAGAACTCGGCGAACGGCCAGAAGCTTGTCGAAGCCGGATCGTCTTCGGGATAGCACAGCAGCGCCACCGGCGGCTGCATTTCGGGGCGGGCGAGCAACGGCAGCAGCGCGGAAGCATCCGCGGGCCCCTCGATCAGCACGGCGACCGGTTTCAAGTCCTGCAACGCCTGCACCAGGCTGTCGGCGGAGCCGGGCCCGTGATGGCGTATGCCGAAATAGGAAACCTCGCCCTGCGCCATGGCGTCAGATCGCTGCGTTCAAGGCCGCGTAATAACCGGCATAGTCGGGCCGCTTCTTCAGCACCGTCTCCAGATATTCCTCCAGCACGAGCTTGTCCTGCACCGGATCTTTCACGATCGCGCCGACGAGGCTGGCGGCCAGGCCTTCGGCGCCGAGCTTGCCGCCATCGAACCATGCCGCCTGGCTGAGCCCGCCGACCATGGTCGCGATCGCCTCGGCCGTGGACAGCGACCCGGATGGCGTCTTCAACGTCACCTTGCCGTCCGATGTCGCGCCCGAGCGAAGCTCGCGGAAAATGGTCAGCACGCGAGCGATCTCGTCGCCGACATTCTTCGGTACCGGCAGGTCGAGACCGCCGGCCATCTCGCCGACGCGCTTGGAGACGATCGCCACCTCCTCCGCCATGTCTTCGGGCAAGGGCAGCACGACGACGTTGAAGCGGCGCTTCAGCGCCGAGGACAATTCGTTGACGCCTTTGTCACGGTTGTTGGCGGTGGCGATGATGTTGAAGCCGCGTTGCGCGTAAATCGAGGTGTTGAGCTCGGGGATCGGCATCATCTTTTCGGACAGCACGGTGATCAGCGTATCCTGCACGTCCGAACCCATGCGCGTCAGTTCCTCGAGGCGGCAGAGCTTGCCGCCTTGCATGGCGCGATAAAGCGGTGTCGGCACCAGCGCCTCCTCGCTCGGGCCCTTGGCCAGGAGCTGTGCGTAGTTCCAGCCATAGCGGATCTGGTTTTCGTCGGTGCCGGCGGTGCACTGCACGATCAGCGTCGAGTCGCCCATGATGGCGGCGGCGAGATGCTCCGACACCCAGGATTTGGCTGTCCCGGGAACACCAAGCAGCAGCAGGGCGCGGTCGGTTGCGAGCGTCGCCACCGCGGTTTCCATCAATCGGCGACGGCCGACATATTTCGGCGTAATCGGCGTGCCGTCGTCGGCTTTTCCGCCGAGGAGATAGGTCAGCACCGCCTTTGGCGACAGGCTCCAGCCGGCGGGCTTTTGCCGATCGTCGTTACGCGCCAGCGCCTGCAACTCGCCGGCATAGGCCTGCTCGACCGGAAGACGGATGACTGCGTTCATTTGCTGTTCTCCGGATTTGATCATTTTCGAGATTCGGACTGATATTCGGCCAGCGCCGCGTTGAGGCGCAGCAAGCCGAGCGAAGGGGCTGCCGGCGGCATGCCGGCTGTTACCATCTCGTCGATCAGCCGCTTTGCCGTGGCTGACGTGGCAAGAAAGCCAAGCATTTCGAGGACGTTGTCGGCGGTCCGCCTGGCGGCGTCATCGCTTCCGCCAACGGCCGGACGCAGCGCCTGCAGGACCTGCCCAAGGTCGCCCCACTCCACCCAGCCCGCCTCGGCGGCTTCAAGCAGGCTGAGCGAGGCGAGATATGCTGCGTCTTTCAAGATCAGCCGGACGAGGACCTGTTTTCTTCCGGTATCCAGGCGCGGCATCAACTGGAGCACGAAAAGCGCCGGCTTGCCGCCTTCCGCGACAAGCGTGTCGGCCATGTGCGCCACCGCGCCATCGCTGCCCGAGGCGGCCACCATTCGCGCGAAAAAGATATCGGCATTGTTGTCGGCGCCGAACTGCCAACCGGCGATGAATTCGGTTTCGCCAACGCCAAAGCGTGCGGCGAGATCGACGAGATTGCAGGTGCCGAACAATTCGGCGCGGCGCTGGTCCTGCGCCGGGGATTTTGGTTTCACCGGCGTGTAGGTCGCGCGACGGCGGATGAACCCGGATTTGCCCGCGCTGACGAAGGCAGCAAGTTCGGTGACCGGATCTTCGCCTCCGCCCTCACCTGGAAGGCCGTGCTGACCCAACCTTGCCAACAGCCGGCCGGCGAGTTCGCGCACCTTGCCTGAGCGATCGGCGGAGAGCCCCTTCAGAAACGGCACGTCATACGGCCCCAGCCCGAAATGCATGAGTTGGATAAGGGCAAGCCTGATCTCCGCAGGCTCGCCGGATCCCTTGGTCTCGATCAGCAGCCGGGCCGAAGCCGGTTCGCGGCGGCGCATCTCGGCCAGTGCCGTACGCCGCGCCGCGGGGTAGAAATCATCCCAGTTTTGCGCCGTCAGCCTGTCTTGGCTGATATGGCTCTGCCCTTCGACGCCCGCCTGCCAGTCGACCCAGGGGGCATAGACATCAGGACTGTCCTGATCCGACGCGGCCGGCATCCAGTCCATTGGATGCAGCACCAGGCCATGGCTGGCGACAAGCGTCACCACCCGTGCCTTGCCCCTTGTGTCGGTCGCCTGTTTGAGTGCGGCCCTGACAAGCGGCCGCAGCCGGTCGGGCAACATCGGCAAAGCGAGTTCTGGTAACGGGGGGCGGCGTTTCAGCGCCGACGGCGCGGCGGGCCGCAAGGCGATTTCAAGCGCCTGCGCGGCGATCGCCAGCAGCCGGCGCTCCTTCTCGTCGGCGTCCGTACCGCCGGCGATTTCCCGCCACGCCACCGGGGCCAGGTCGAAGCTCGCTCCGCCGGTGATCCAGCAGTCACGCATCGTCGCCAAGCCTATCTGCTCAAGCTCGTTCACGACAGGTCAAGCCTCCCGAAACTGCTCCGCGCCGCCAGGAGGTCGAGCCGGCTGCCATTCCAAAGCGCGACCGTGGCCGCGAGATCGATGCCGAGCAGGGTTGGACTGACAGCCTCGTTGATCGGCAAGGCGATGCCGTTCGGGTCGCCAGCCGCCTGCCACCAGGGCGCGCCCCGGTCGTCGAGCAGGATCGCACCTGGCGGCAGCATGACAGGACAATCGGTGAGCCACGGCGCGGCGTCCTGACAGGCAAGATGCGTAGCGAGCGGATCCGGTTCGCTCGATGCGACAGCAGGCCATTCGCCCGACGAAACCTCACCCCTGCGGTCCATCACCAGGGCACGCAGCGGCTGGCGTGACGGATAGAAGATCAGCCGCGCGTCGAAGCGGTCGCCTGGCGTGAAGGCGTTGGACCGGCGGCCGGCCGAAGCAGGGAAATAATCGAGCAGAAGCGCGAATTGCGGAGCGGCACTCCTGATATCGAGCAGCCAGGTCGAATGGCTGACGAGGCCATCGCGGCGGGTTTCGATCTTCTCGCCGAGAACCTCCCATGCACTTTCGACCTGGACCGCGTGGGGGCTGGCCAGAACCTGCTCGCGCGTTTCGGAAGTCGACACCAACCGCTTCAGTTCGGGATCGTCGGGCGCGGCACGCCAGGCCTTGGCCAGCAGCACCAGCTTGCCAAGTTCGCGGATCGCCGCATCGGGCCGTTCTTCGCTGCGCAGCGACATCAACCGCGACGGAATCTCATCGAGACGGCCGGCAAGGGCCGTCGCCTTCATGTCGACCAGCCGCGCGGCAATCCGGCGGCAACGGTCGCTGCTGTTGTCGACAAATCCGGCAAGACCAAGCCGCAACTGATCCGATATCCACTGGTCCATCTCGTCCAGCGCCGCCGACACCGAAGATCGTGTCTCCTCGGCCCGCTTGCGCTGTGCCGCTTCGCGGCGTTCCACGGCCGCCGTGTCTTCCACCTCGGTGCTCTCGTCGGTCCGCGCGGCTTCACCGATGCTCTTGCCGCTGGCACCCGAGGCCTGTTGCGTGGGCGGCGGCGTGGTCTTCCTGCGGCGGCCAAGCCAATCATTCACCCACTCCGGCGTCGAATCGGCCGGGGTAAAACTGGTCGGCACCGTGGCGGCGATCCACATCAAGGCCAGGCTGTGCTTGCAGGGGAATTTCCGAGACGGGCACGTGCATTTATAGCCATGATCGCCGGTGTCGACGACCACACGATAGGGATTGGAGCCGGATCCCTGACACTCGCCCCACATAAGGGCCAGCGCTTCGTTCTTTTCGAGGCGTGGCCAGTTCGATCGTTTGGTCAGCTTGGAAGCGGCGCTCAGCGATGCCTGGTCAGGGGCAAGCGCCTCGATCGTTTTCAAGTCAAATTCCAAGCCGCGCCTCTGGTCGCCAGAACGAATGCCAGTTGCCAGTATAGATGGCCGTCTGTGACGGATTCTTGTAGCAGCGGCGGACTGGAGATCAATACAGGCGCTGCGTGCCGATTGTCCCTACCAGCCCGCTGCGCACGCAAAAAGGCGATATTGGCGAGGCCGCCAATAAATCCTATTGGAGGATTCGTGTGGGCGCGTGGCCTGGATGGTCCCGCGCCATATCGGCATGGACCTCCCCCTCGGCCAGCGAACGATCGAGCCCCGTCGCCACCACTGAGACCCTGAACCGGCCTTCCATGCTCTTGTCGAAGATGGCACCGACGATGATGTCGGCGTCCTCGTAGACTTCCTCGCGGATGCGCGTGGCCGCCTCGTCGACCTCGAACAGGGTCATGTCCCTGCCGCCCGATATCGACACCAGGACGCCCTTGGCGCCCTTCATGGACATTTCGTCGAGCAGCGGGTTGGCGATCGCGGCTTCCGCCGCCTTCATCGCCCGTCCGTCGCCGGACGCCTCGCCGGTTCCCATCATGGCGCGGCCCATGCCGCGCATCACCGATTTGACGTCGGCGAAGTCGAGGTTGATCAGGCCTTCCTTGACGATGAGGTCGGTGATGCAGCTGACGCCGGAATAAAGCACCCGGTCGGCGATCACGAAAGCGTCGGCGAAGGTGGTCTTGGCATCGGCGATGCGGAACAGGTTCTGGTTGGGGATCACGATCACCGTGTCGGCGGCCTCGCGCAGCCGCTCGATGCCCTCTTCGGCCATCTGCATGCGGCGCCTGCCCTCGAAGGTAAAGGGCTTGGTGACGACGCCGACCGTCAGGATGCCGGCCTTGCGCGCCGCCTGGGCGATGATCGGAGCCGCACCCGTTCCGGTGCCGCCGCCCATGCCGGCGGTGACGAAACACATATGGGTGCCGGCCAGATGATCCATGATCTCGTCGAGCGATTCCTCGGCCGCGGCACGCCCAATCTCGGGCAACGAGCCGGCGCCAAGGCCTTCCGTGACGTGCGCGCCAAGCTGGATCAGCCGCGTCGCCTTCGACATGGTCAGCGCCTGCGCATCGGTGTTGGCGGCAATGAACTCGGTTCCCTGAAGCTGTTCCACGATCATGTTGTTGATCGCGTTGCCGCCACCGCCGCCGACGCCGACAACGGTGATCTTGGGTCTCATCTCGGAGATTTCCGGCTTCTTGAACTCGGCCATGCCTGCTTCTCCTTCGCCAATTGCGTGCGCTTCACGACCCACAAGCAGACTGCCCGTAGGACATTGCAATCGAGCGGCATGACGCGAATCAGTCCGTTCGGATGGGTATCCCAAAAAGCCAGAGAGCGGCCGCACGTGCAAGTGTGTGAAGGTCAAGTTTTGTGATGAAGAGGCCGACCTGCGAGAACGCGATTGTCCGGTCCCGGGTGATCGCGATACTGTCGTCGCGGATCAGGCGCCACGACGGATGCCTGGCGATGGCCGGGCGGAACCCGCCTTTGCCGATCGTCTCAATGGCCAGGACGAGATCTCTGCGGAGTTCGACATCAATCAAAGCTGGAGGGGTATATCTCCCTTCCAGAACCCAAAAAGGCATGAAAGAGTTGTCCAGTTTGCCACCCATGAGATTGCGTCAGCCGGGATTGCGGCGCGGACTTTCGCGGCGATGAAACGCCTCGTCGATCACGGCGCCATGGCCGTCTCAGGCTACACCGTTCCCTGGCATACAGCGGCCGGAACACCGGTCGCCCTTCATGTCTCGTCGTCGCGGCAGCTACGCGACGTGCAGGTCGTGCGGCTCGACACGCCCGCGGCCGAGCCGATGGACTGGCGCGTCGAGCCGACGGGAAATGGGGTGTCCCACCGCGATTTCGATCATGGATCCTTCCTGAAGATCGCGGCGGCGGAACTGGCCAAGGCCACCGAGATCGAAGGCGTCGCCTTCGAAGTGTATTTGACGCGCAACGATGGCGCCCGCGTTCTGTTCGAGAGCGGAAACCTGCGCCTGGGCTTGCAGGACGGGCGGCTCACGTCAGGCCACGACGGCAAGCCGCTCGAAACCGACTTGGCCTTGCCGGCAAAGACCTGGCTCAAGGTCGAGATTTCGGCAAACGACGGCGTGACCGTGCTGCGCATCGGCTCGGACGATCTCCTGTCGCCGTTTCGCCTGCATCGTCAATTCGACCTGCCCTGGCGGCCCCTGTCCGGAGACATGGTCTTCGGGACCAGCGCGGCAAACGACCTCAGGTCGCTCAACGCCAAGTTCTCGGCAATCGCGCTGCGAACCGCGGCCGGTCGCATCGCCTGGGCGTTTCCTACTCTGCTGCCGAGCGGCCCGCTCGCTTCGACAGGCGCCGATCGCGGCCTCTTGCTGGAAACGGTCAACCAGCCCGCTTTCTGCATGACCTCGCGGCGCTGGGACGGGTCGAGTTTCGACCCCCGCCTGGTGCCGTCGCATTACGACGCCGTGCATTGCCACGACGACGACATGGGCGCGCTGCAGTGGCCCGCCTCCCACCAGTTACAGGTTCCCGCCGAGACGCCGTCCGGGGTCTATGCCTTCGAGGTCGGTCACGATGCCGGATCGGAGCGCGTCGCCTTCTTCATCACTTCGTCGGTGCGCCGGGCGCCACTGTTGTTCCTGGTGCCGACGGCCACCTATCTCGCCTATGCGGATGAATTCCTGCCGGCGCATCTCTACGAATGGATGTGCGAGGATCGCGGCCATCGCTTCGCGATCGACAACAATCTGAAGTCGCTCTACGACTACCACAGCGATCTCAGCGGCGTGTCTATCTGTTCCATCAGGAAGCCGAAGGCGACGCTGCGCGACGACTACAATTATCCGCTGTGCGGCTGCCCGCACAATCTGCCGGTCGACCTGCACTTTCTGCGCTTCTGCCACAGCAACGGCATTGCCTTCGATCTCATCACCGACCGCGATCTGCATGAGCGGGGCCTTGCCGGCCTGCAGGATTATCAGGCTGTCATCACCGGCAGCCATCCCGAATATATGTCGGTCGAGATGGAGCATGCGCTGCGCCAGTTCGCGGCGGCGGGCGGCAGCATCGCCTATCTCGGCGGCAATGGCTTTGCCGGCAAGGTCGCATTCAAAGACGATCTGATGGAACTGCGCCGCTCGCCGCTCGAGGCGGGCCGGACCTGGGACGGCCCCATCGCCGAACAGTCACTGTCGATCACCAACCAGCCGGGCGGCTATCTGCGCGCCAGTGGGCGCGGTGAATTCTCGCTGACCGGCGTCGCCATCTCGCTGATGGGTTTTGACGGCGCGCGACCCTTCACACGCACGCCGGAAAGCCATCAACCCTCGGCCGCGTGGTTGTTCGACGGCGTCACCAGCGAGACCTTCGGCGACGAGGGCATCGTGCTTGGCGGCGCCGCCGGCTACGAAGTCGATGCCACCGATCCGCATCTGGGCACGTCCCCCGACACCATGGTCATTGCCCGCGCGACCGGCTTCCCGGACAGCTTCGTCCATGATGCCACCCGTTGGTACGAGGGAGGTGACAGCGAGCGCGACGGCCGCCGCTGCGCGGAGATGACGCTGCGCCATCTGTCTTCGGGCGGCCTGATCTTCTGCGCGAGTTCGGTCGCCTGGTGCGGCGCCTTGCCGGCGGGCGATGCCATGAACGACGTCGGCCGGATCACCAAGAATTTGCTGACGCATCTGGCGGCGGAAAAGAGCCGGCAGGCCGGGGATCGATAGCCCGGAAAGGAAGGCAACCCACCGCACCGCGCCGGTTGGGGCAGTTGGCTTGCCGCGCAACGACCGAAGCGTCTATCATGCATGATCAATCGGCGGCTTGGGTGTTCCCGCCGTGCCCGGCTCAAGGTTTGTCCGCGGCGCGTGTCGTCAGGTCAATTTCAGAACGCATGAAGCAACGCCCCCGCCAATGGCCGACAGAACACATTTCGGTTTGACCGCCGTCGACACCGTGCCCTTGCACGAGAAGGTCTATCTGGAGCTCGTGCGGGCTTTGATGTCAGGGCAATTCCTGCCCGGCCAGAAGCTGACCTCGCGCAAGCTTGCCAGGGAACTGGGCACCAGCGACATGCCGGTGCGCAGTGCCTTCATGCGGTTGCAGGCCTTGCGGGCGCTGAGCCCGATGCCGAACGGCAGCGTCGAGGTGCCGGTGATCTCGGCCGAAAGGTTCTCGCAGTTGACCGCCGTGCGCACGATCCTCGAAGGCCCGGCGACCGAGCTTGCGACAAAACTGATCAACGGCAACAATCTGCGGGCGATCCGACGCCATTGCGCGGAATTGACCCTGGCCGCCCGCAAGGGCGACATCGGCGACTATCTCAGGAAGAACCACGATTTCAAATTCTCGATCTACCGTCATTGCGGCAACGAGCAGATGGTCTTCCTGATCGAGACGGTGTGGATGCAGGTCGGCCCGTTTCTCAGAAACCTCGCCATGGGGTTCGAGGACGACCTCTCCTCCATTCTGGACATCGACTATCACGAGGAAGTCGTCGCGGCGATCGAGGCACAGGACGGCGCGCGGGCGCGCGCGGCCATCGTTCGCGACATCGACGAGGGCGCCGCGCATATCCTGCGGCAGGCCAGGTTTCCGGAAGCGAGGAGCTAGACCAGGGTCTCCTGGACCCGTCACCAGATGCCACTTGGCTTTCCCTTGCCTTGCCGCTATGTTGCGATCGCAAATCGCGCAATTGGTTCCTGAAATGCCTCCTGACATCCCGGCTAATGATCTGAAAAAATGAAGGAAATTCTTCCGACTGATGTCGGAGATGCCTTCATGAACTCATCAGCTGTCTTGTCGTTAAATAGGGTGGCCGCCTCAGGCGCGGCACCGCAGGGAACCAGAGGTAACGGAAATTGAGCGATGCAATTGCGGACGTTCTGAGCTGGCTTGAAAGCAGAAACGACATCCAGAGCCTGAGGGCGGCGGTGTGCGACCTCAACGGCGTCATGCGGGGAAAACGCATCCCGGTAGAGCAGGCCCGCAAGGCGCTCGAAGGCAAGCTGCGCATGCCCTACTCGCTGATCGGGCTCGACATCTGGGGCGAGGATATCGAAGGCAACACGCTGGTTTTCTCGACCGGCGATGCCGACGGCCTTTGCCAATGGACGGGACGCGGCATCCTGCCGGTGGACTGGACCGCGCATCCGACCGCGCTTGTCCCGCTCTGGCTGGCCGACGAGAGCGGAGCGCCCTATCTCGGCGATCCCCGGCGCGCGCTTGCCCGTATCCTCGACCGTTACAAGGCGCTCGGCCTGACCCCGGTCGCGGCGACAGAACTTGAATTCTATCTGGTTGATCCGCAGTCGCAGCGGCCGGTCGGACCTGTCTCGCCGGTCACCGGGCGGCGTCTCGATTCCGACGCGGCATTGTCGATCGACGAGATCGACGATTTCGAGGCCTTCATCCACGACGTCTACGAGGCCTGCCGGGCGCAAGGCATTCCCGTCGACACGGCGATTGCCGAAAACGGCGTCGGCCAGTTCGAGATCAACCTCAACCATGTCGCGGACGCCCTGCGGGCCGCCGACGATGCGGTGTTGTTCAAACGCACGGTGAAGGGCATTGCCCGCAAGCATGGCTTTGCCGCCTGCTTCATGGCCAAGCCCTATGGCGACCGGGCCGGCAACGGCTTTCACGTCCATTTCAGCCTGGTCGACGCCGACGGTCGCAACGTGTTCGACGACGGCACCGATCAGGGCTCCGAAACCATGCGCAACGCGGTCGGCGGGCTGCTGGCGGCGATGGCCGAGAGCACGCTGGTCTTCGCACCGCACTTCAATTCGTATCGCCGCCTTCGCCCGCGCTCCTATGCACCGACCGCGGTCGCCTGGGGTTACGAGAACCGCATGGTCGCGATCCGCATTCCCGGCGGCCCGACCGGGGCGCGCCGCATCGAGCATCGCGTGTCGGGGGCGGATGCCAATCCCTATCTGGTGCTTGCCGCCATATTGGGAGCAGCCCTGATCGGCATTGAAAGACAGATGTCGCCGGGCGAGCCTACCGGGAGCGATGGCCAAGGCGCGGCGCCAGCCAAGCTACCGCCGGACTGGGCCTCCGCGATCGCCACTTTCGAAGGTGGAACGCATGTGGCGGAGATCTTCCCGGCGATCCTGCGCGACTCTTTTGTCGCCTGCAAACGCCAGGAGTTGAACACCTTTGCCCTCAATGTCAGCGACTTCGAGATCGAGACCTATCTCGAAAGCGTCTGAGTGTTTACGGCGATCATCCGGCCTTCAGCACCGAGACCGCCGCCTCGCTGTTGTGGACATAGTCGTTGGCGTCCGGCTGCCTCTGTACCAGCAGGATGAACAGAAGGTCGGTCAGCGTCAGCTGCGCGTCGCGCGCGGTGATGGAGGAGGAGCGCGCACGTTCCTCATCGGCGATGGTGTAGAGGCGGATGTCGGCGACGCGGCTCAGCGGATTGTCGTGCAGGCCGGTGACGGCGATCACCGTCGTGCCGCGCTTGGCTGCAAGCTCGGCGATGCGCAGGGTTTCGATGCTGGCGCCGGAATAGGAGAGCGCGAACAGCACATCGTCAGGACCCAACGTCGAGGCGTTGGCCATCTGGATGTGACTGTCGCTGTCATGCAGCACATTGCGGCCGAGCTTCATCAGCTTGTAGGAGAAGTCGCGCGCCACCAGCGAGGAGGCGCCGACGCCGACCAGATGGATGCGGCGCGCACCATCCAGCAGTTCCAGCGTCCGGGAGATGATGCGCTCGCTGTTGGCGGCGACGGTCTGCTGCATCGACAGCAGCTTGCTGCCGATCAGCTTCTTCAGGATGACCGGAAAGTTGTCGCCGACCTCGATCGAACCATGGATGACACCGGCCGGCACCTGCCAGTCCTGCGCCTTGGCCTCGCTGACGGCGAGCTTGAGCTCCTGGTAGCTGGCATAGCCGAGCTTCTGGCTGAACTTGACGACACTCGACTGGCTGCGGCCGATCTCGGCCGCGAGCGCCGCCGTCGACAGGCGCAGCATCTGGTCGGGATTGTCGACGATGTACCGGCCGATCTCGCGATCGCCGGGCGCCATGCCGTCGAGCTTCGCATTGATCCTGCTTAGGACGGACACGGGAATTCCTCGCTGTTCAGACTTGCAAGCCGAGGAATAAATTATTCCAATTTCGATTGACAGCCAAGAATGCAGAATTAATTCTCAACTCGACCCGGATCAATATCCGGGATTCGGAGCAGGCTTTCCCAGGCAGATCACGGGCGTGGCCCTCATCGTCAAGGTTTCAGTCATGGACAGATTGCGGATCGTCGGCGGACAGAGACTGCAAGGCGCCGTCACCATATCGGGCGCCAAGAATGCCGCTTTGCCGCAGATCGCGGCTTCGCTGCTCAGCCCCTACCCGCTGGAACTGACCAACCTGCCCGATGTGACCGACGTCGAAAACATGCTCGGTGTGGTACGGCTTCACGGCGCCGACGTGACGCGGTCCGCCCATGCCGCGACCATCGACACCAGTGCCGCCGTCTCCAAGGAGACGTCCTACGACACGGTGCGGAAGATGCGGGCGACGGTGCTCGTCCTGGCGCCGTTGCTGGCGCGGTTCGGCCATGCGCGGGTTTCGCTGCCGGGCGGCTGCGCGATCGGCGCGCGGCCGGTCGACATGCATGTCGCCGCACTCGCCGCACTCGGCGCCAGGATCGCCATCGAGAACGGCCTGGTCGTTGCCTCGGCGCCGAACGGATTGACCGGCACCCGCATCGTGCTCCCCTCGCCATCGGTCGGAGCGACGGAAACCGCCATGATGGCGGCGACCACGGCCAAGGGCGAAACCGAAATCCTCAACGCCGCGCGCGAACCCGAAGTGGCCGATCTCGCGGCTTGCCTCAACGCCATGGGTGCGCGCATCGATGGCGCCGGCACGCACCGCATCCTGATCGCGGGCGAAACCAGCTGGCGCCCGGCCAGGCACGACATCATCCCGGACCGCATCGAGGCCGGCACCTATGCGATCGCCGCGGCGATCACCGGCGGCCAGCTCGAACTCACCCATGCCCGGCTCGAACACATGGCCTCGGTGGTGCAATTGCTGGAAGCGACGGGGGTCAGCGTCTGGCCGGGCGATCGCGGCCTGATCGTGTCGCGCGACCGGCCGCTCAAGGCCGCCGACCTGACGACCGAACCCTATCCCGGTTTTCCGACCGATCTGCAGGCGCAGTTCATGGCGCTGATGTGCTGCGCGGAGGGTGCGTCGCTGCTGCGCGAGACCATCTTCGAGAACCGCTTCATGCATGTGCCCGAACTGATGCGGCTCGGCGCCAACATCAAGCTGCAAGGCACCATGGCGCTGGTGCGCGGCGGCGCGAAGCTCCATGGCGCGCAGGTGATGGCCACCGACCTGCGCGCTTCGGTGTCGCTGGTGCTGGCGGCGCTGGTCAGTGAAGGCGAGACAACAATCAACCGCGTCTATCACCTCGACCGCGGCTATGAGCAACTGGACCGCAAGCTGCGCCTTTGCGGTGCCGACATCGAGCGGCTGGGCGCATGAATACCGAGGCGCATTATTTCCTCGGCGTCGATGGTGGCGGCACCGGTTGCCGCGCCCGCCTCGAGGACGCGCAAGGCGTGGTGCTGGGACAGGGCCTGTCCGGCCCGGCGACGACGCGGCTCGGTATCGAGGCAGCCTGGGCCTCGATCGCGAAAGCCTTCGGCGCGGCGGTCGAGGAAGCAGGTTTCGCGCCAGCCGAGACCGCCCGGATCCATGCCGGCATCGGCCTTGCCGGTATCGGCCGCAAGGGCGCGCTGGAGGCGCTGCGGGCAATCGCGCATCCCTTTGCCAGCATCGATTTCGTCAGCGACGGCGTCGGCGCCTGCCTTGGCGCGCACTCCGGCAAGGACGGCGCCATCGTCATTGCCGGGACAGGCTCGATCGGCCTTGGCTTTGTCGAGGGCCGCGACCTGCGCGCCGGCGGCTATGGATTTCCGATCTCCGACGAGGGCAGCGGCGCCGACCTCGGACTGAAAGCCGTGCAATTGGCATTGCGCGCCCATGACGGCCGGCACGAACGGACCGCGCTGCTGGCGGAGGTCATGCAGCGCTTCGCCGGCGACCCGATGGAGGCCGTCACCTGGATGGACCGCGCCAGCGCGACGGACTATGCCGCGCTTGCACCCATGGTGATGCGCCATGCCGACCAGGGCGACCCTGTCGGACGCCGCATCGTGCAAAGCGCCGCCGAACAGATCGACACACTGGTGCGGGTGCTGTTCGAAAAAGGCGCGCCGCACGTGACCTTGCTCGGTGGCCTCGCCAGCCCACTCGAACCCTGGCTTTCCCCTGACGTGCGCCGACGCCTGAAGCCCGCCGACGGCGACGCCGTGTCCGGCGCGATCATTCTTGCCAAGAGGTCGGTTGGCGGAGGCTAGGTCGACAAGATAGGAATAAAATATTCCAAACTTCGATTGACGATGTGAATATTGAATTCTAAAAAGTTAACAAAGAAAACTGCGATGGCGGACCCAGGATCCGGACCCGCTCCGCCCGTCGAGCGATGCCCGGCGCCGTGCAGCATGATTTTGAAAGGCTGGAATGACCGAGCAAGGGTTGATGTCTGAGCTGGACCGGCTGGTTTCCGAAGGCCGGAACCCAAGGACCGTCGACATCGACCTGTTGCCGACCATCGACGTCCTGCGCAGGATCAATGACGAGGACAGGCTTGTCCCGGCGGCCGTCGATAAGGTCATGCCGGAAATCGCCGCCGCGGTGGATCGCATCGTGCTCGCCTTCCAGAAAGGCGCGCGCCTGATCTACATCGGCGCCGGCACCAGCGGCCGGCTTGGCGTGCTCGACGCTTCGGAATGCCCGCCGACCTTCGGCGTACCCGAAGGCATGGTCGTCGGCCTGATCGCCGGTGGATCCGACGCGCTGGTGCGCTCGACGGAAGGCGCCGAGGATGATCCGAAGATGGGCGCCAAGGCCTTGCAGGACATCGGGCTCACACCCGATGACGTGGTGGTCGGCATCGCGGTCAGCGGGCGCACGCCCTATGTGATCGGCGGCCTGACCTATGCCAAGCAGTTGGGCGCGGCGACGGTCGCGCTGTCCTGCAATCCGGCATCGACCATTACCGGCATCGCCGACATCGCCATCTCGCCTGTCGTCGGCCCGGAGGTTCTCACCGGCTCGACGCGTCTGAAATCGGGCACCGCGCAGAAGCTGGTGCTCAACATGCTGACCACGGCCTCGATGATCCGCATCGGCAAGAGCTACCAGAATCTGATGGTCGACCTGAACCCGTCGAACCGGAAACTGGTCGCCCGGGCGATCAGGATCGTCATGCAGACGACCGGCTGCACCGCGCCGCAGGCGCGACAGGCGCTCGACCGGACCGGCAATGACGTCAAGCTGGCGATCCTGGTGACGATTACCGGCCTCGACGTCGAAGCGGCGCGGGCCGCGCTGTTCAAGGCCGGAGGGTTCCTGCGAAAGGCGATCAGCGACGAAGCGGCCCGAGGCCGCCCGGGACATGACGGCTGAAAGCCGCTTTAGACATGACGGCAAGAAGCCGCATGGGACAAGACGGCGTCAAGCCGCATAGACTGGGCCGATACTCCAAAGCATGTGTGCCATGGAAGCGGCCGACGGAAACTGCAAGGCATCGAGTTCAATAATGGGAGACGAGAATGGTTCATCTTACAAGAAGGCTGCTTTCGGGCATTACCCTTGGCGCGATGCTGGGCATCGCGACGGTTTCGACGCAGGCGGCGACGCTGCACATGGCTTGGTCGCAGGACGCCACCGGGCTTGACCCGCACAAGCAGACGGCGTTCTCGTCGCTGCGGCTTTTGGAGCTGATCTACGAGCCGCTGGTGCGGGTCGATGCCAGCCTGCAGATCATCCCCGCCATCGCCAGCTCCTGGGAGTTCTCCAAGGACGGCAAGGAGCTGACCTTCAAGCTCGATCCCAAGGCGAAATTCCAGGACGGCACGGCCGTGACCTCCGCCGACGTCAAGGCCTCGTTCGAGCGCATCCTCGACGAGAAGACGGGTGCCGCCGCCCGCGCCAACTTCCTGTCTATCGCGAGCATCGACACGCCGGATGCGGCGACCGTCGTGTTCCACCTCTCGCAACCCGACGTGCCGATCCTGACGGCGATGAGCGACGTCAACGCGGCCATTGTTCCGGCGGCCGAGATCAAGGCCGGTTCGATCGGCACCAAGGCGGTCGGTTCCGGCCCGTTCAAGCTCGACAAATGGGACCCCAACGCCAAGGAAGTTCTGAGCGCCAACAAGGACTGGGCCGGGGGTGCTACCGGCGTCGACGGCATCGAGATCAGCGTACTGCCGGACGAAGCGGCGATCCTCGCCGCCATGCGTACCAAGCAAATCGATTTTGCCCTGCTCAATGATCCGCTCGTCGCCACGCTGGTGCCGAAAGAACCCACCCTGCAGCTCAACCGCGTGCCGGTGCTGGCCTATCACGTTCTGCAGCTCAATCCGTCGCGCAAGCCGATGACCGAGCTCAAGGTGCGCCAGGCGATCTCATGCGCCATCGACCGGCAGGAGGTGCTGGACACCGCTTCGCTCGGCGAAGGCAAAGTCACCGGGCCGCTGACCATCCCGGCGCTCGCCACCGATCCGACCCAGTTGTTCTGCTACAAGCGCGATGTCGAGAAGGCCAAGAAGCTGATGGCCGAGGCCGGCTTTGCCGACGGCTTTTCGGCGACCGTGATCGGGGCCACCGGCGAGCCGCCGACGGCGGCGGCGGAAGCCCAGGTCATCCAGTCGCAGCTCGCTGAAATCGGCGTCAAGCTCGACATCAAGATGATGGAGCTCAACGTCTATGTCGACGCCTGGCTGAAGGGCGATTTCGACATGGCGATCGCGCTCAATGGCGGCCGTGCCGACCCTTACACCATGTACAACCGCTACTGGACCAAGGCGGGCAACCTTCAGAAAGTGGCGAACTACATCGACGACACGCTGGACAGCCAGATGCAGCAGGGCCGCGCCGAGACCGACCCGGCCAAACGCAAGGCGATCTTCGCCGCGTTCGAGAAGCATCTCGCCGAGATGTCGCCCTGGATCTGGCTCTACACATCCTACAGCTATACGGCCCAGCAGAAGAACATCGCCGGGTTCGTGCCGACGCCGACCGGCACGCTGTTCAGCCTGAGCAAGGTTGCCATCCAGCAGTAGCCACCTCAGGCATTGGACGAGAGGACTTCTTCGCGTGGACTATCTCTTGCGACGGCTGGCGACGTTTCCTCTCGTCCTGCTTGGCGTGTCCATCCTGGTCTTCGTCGCGATCAGGATGGTGCCCGGCGATTCGATCACGGCGATGCTGGGCACCGAAGCCGGCCTGCTGACGCCGGCACAGCGGGATTCGCTCGCCGCCTATTTCGGCATCGACCAGCCTTGGTTCATCCAGTACTGGCGCTGGGTCGGTGGCATCCTGCACGGTAATTTCGGCATCTCCGTCACCTATGGCAGGCCGGTTCTCGACGTTATCCTCGAGCGCTTCCCGCTGACGCTCGAACTGGCTCTGCTGTCGATGGTCATCGCGCTCGCCGTCGGCATGCCCGCGGGCATCTACGCGGCCACCCACAATGAGAAGCCGTCCGATCTCGGCGTGCGTATCGTCGCCATGATCGGCCAGTCGACGCCGAGCTTCGTGCTTGGCCTGCTGATCATCTACACGCTGTCGGCCGGCTTCGGCGTGCTGCCGGCGATGGGCGAATTCGCGCCGCTTTGGCGGGATCCGTTGCGCAATCTCAGCCAGCTGATCCTGCCCGCCATCACGCTTGGCTTCGCCTTCGCGGCGTCCGTCACCCGCATAGCGCGCTCGGCGATGCTCGACGTGTTGAGCGACGACTATGTGCGCACGGCCCGCAGCAAGGGCGCTTCGGCAAGCAGCGTCATCTGGCGGCACGCTTTGCCCAACGCGCTGATCCCGGTGGTAACGCTGAGCGGCATAGAATTCGGCTACCTCCTCGGCGGCGCCGTCATCGTCGAGCAGATCTATGCCCTGCCCGGCCTCGGGCGCATGGTGCTCGACGCCATCCTGCAGCGCGACTACGCGCTGGTGCAGGGAAGCGTGCTGTTCATCGCCTTCAACTTCATGATCGTCAATCTTCTGGTCGACCTCGCCTATGTCGCGCTCGATCCACGCATCCGGCTGGGGGAACCGTGATGCGCATCCTGCGCGCCGTCTTCCGGCATGGCAGCGGCCGCATCGGCGGCGGCATCGTCTGCGTCTATCTGCTGCTCGCCATCCTTGGCCTGCTCGGGCTGACGCCGCACAATCCGATCACGCAATACCGCATCGACCGTCTGCACGCGCCGAGCGCCGGCTACTGGATGGGCACGGACCTGTTCGGCCGCGACGTCGCCAGCCGGCTGATGGCGGGCATCGGCCAGTCCTTCACGGTCGCCTTCTTCTCGGTTGCCTTCGCCACCCTTGCCGGCACGGTGCTGGGGCTTGCCGCCGCCTGGCTCGGCCGCCGCTGGGACGGCGTGGTGATGCGGGTCATGGATGTGCTGCTGGCCTTCCCGGCGATCCTGCTGGCGCTGCTCATCGTTACCGTTGCCGGGCCGGGCACCTGGACCAGCGTGGTGGCCATCGGCATCGTCTACACGCCGATCTTCACGCGGGTGGTTCGCGGCCCCGCGCTGTCGCTCAAGACACGCGAGTTCGTCGATGCGGCGCGTACCTTCGGCAGCAGCTCGTCCTACATCGTGACGCGGCATCTGCTGCTCAACCTTGTGGCGCCCTTGACCGTGCAGGTGACGCTGGCGCTCGCCTGGGCGTTGCTGACGGAAGCCGGCTTGAGTTTCCTTGGCCTCGGCACGCAGCCGCCCGCCGCCTCGCTCGGCCTGATGCTGAGCGACAGTCGCAATTTGATGGAGACAGCGCCCTGGCTGATGATCTTCCCGGGCCTGGCGATCATGATCAGCATTCTGGGCTTCAACCTGCTGGGCGACGCCTTGCGCGACATTCTCGACCCGAAGATGCGAAGGGCGTTGGCATGACCCTGCTCCTCTCGGTTTTAGACCTGCGCGTCGGCTTCGGCCGCAATCCCCAGGCCAACGAAGTGGTGCGCGGCGTCAGTTTCGATGTCGCCGACGGCGAGACGCTGGCCATTGTCGGCGAGAGCGGCTCGGGCAAATCCGTCACCGCGCTGTCGATCAACCGGCTCGTCGACTTCGGCGGCGGCCGCATCACCGGCGGCTCGATGAAGCTCAAGCGGGCCGATGGGACCATCTTCGAGTTGGCGACCGCAACCGAGCCACAACTAACCGGCATTCGCGGCGCCGAAATCGGCATGATCTTCCAGGAACCGATGACGTCGCTCAACCCGGTGCTGACCATCGGCACGCAGATCGAGGAATCGTTCCGGCTGCATCGCGGCCTGACGGGCCGGCAAGCCACGGCGGCAGCCAGGGACGCGCTTGACCGCGTGCGCATTCCCGATGCCGCGCGACGGCTGAAATACACACCCAACCAGCTGTCCGGCGGCATGCTGCAAAGGGTGATGATAGCCATTGCGCTCGCCTGCAATCCGCGCCTGCTGATCGCCGACGAACCGACGACGGCGCTCGATGTGACGGTGCAGGCACAGATCATGGCGCTGCTGGCCGAGCTGAAGCGCGAAAGCGGCATGTCAATGATCTTCATCACGCACGATATCGGCCTGGTCGCCGGCATCGCCGACAAGGTGATGGTGATGCAGAACGGCCAGGCCGTGGAACACGGCGAACTGAACCAGATCCTCGACAGCCCCCAGCATCCCTACACGCAGCATCTGCTGCAGGACGTGCCGCATTTCGCCAGCGGTCGGGCCACGCGCGCGGACGGGCTGCGCGACAAGGGCGCGAACACGCAGCCGGCCTTGAAGGTCGATGGGCTCGTGGTGCGGTTTCCGCTCAAGAGCAGTTTCTTCAGTCGCGCGACCGGCGCGGTGCATGCCGTCGACGGCGTCGACTTCGACCTCATGCAAGGCGAGACGCTGGCCATCGTCGGCGAGAGCGGCTCCGGCAAATCCACCACCGCCAAGGCGGTGCTGGGGTTGGTGCGATCGACGCGTGGCAGTTTCTCCGTCGCCAGCCGAATGGCGTCGGCGGAGCGCAGTGCCAAGCCCGTGCAGATGGTGTTCCAGAACCCCTACGCGTCGCTCAACCCGAGGCTCACCATCGAGAGCATCCTCGCCGAGCCGGTCATCGCCACCGGTGGGCGGGTGGATGCCCAAACACGGGCCAGGATGGCGAGCCTGCTCGAACGCGTCGGCCTGCCCAAGAACAGCCTCGAGCGCTACCCGCATGAATTCTCCGGCGGCCAGCGGCAAAGGCTATGTATTGCCCGCGCACTGATGCTCAACCCGTCCGTGGTCGTTCTCGATGAAGCGGTTTCGGCGCTCGATGTCTCGGTGCAGGCGAAGGTGCTGGAGCTGCTGGTCGACCTGCAGCGCGAGTTTGGGCTGGCTTATCTGTTCATCTCGCACGATATGGCGGTGGTCGAACGGATCGCGCACCGCATCGCCGTCATTTATGCCGGCCAGATCGTCGAGATCGGCGACGCGCAGTCCGTGCTATCGCAGCCGAGGCATTCCTATACGAAGAAGCTGATATCAGCCGTTCCGGCCATCGATCGGCGGCACGAGCATTTCGAGATCGACACGCGTCAGGTGCCTTCTCTGGTCAGGCCGCAGGGATTTGAGCCGGCGCCGGCGAGATGGGAGCAGTTCGGCGGGGATCATATGGCGAGGGTGGAGACCTAGACATGTTAGCGGGACAGCGCCCCCCTCTGCCCTGCCGGGCATCTCCCCCTCTAGGGGGGAGATCGGATGTCACATTGGCCTTCGCCAATCTTCAACGTCTGAGGGCTGGCGCCGCGCACGAACTGCCAATCTCCCCCCTTGAGGGGGAGATGTCCGGCAGGACAGAGGGGGGCGCCGTAGGACGCCACCTCTCCGAAGGAGGCCGGCATTGAGCGACCTCGCCCAGATCTTCGATCGCGCATTCGCGCCCTTGGCAACGGCCGTCTCGGCCAAGTGTATCCCCGGCGGCGTGCTCGGCATTGCCGACAAAAGTGGCGAACGCATCGTCCGCGCAATTGGCTCGGCACAGCTCGTGCCCAAGGTCAGGCCGATGCGGGAAAACACCTGGTTCGACCTGGCGTCCCTGACCAAGGTGATCTTCACCACGCCACGCATCCTGGCGCTGGCGCAGGACGGCACCATCGATCTCGACGCGCCGCTGATCACCCTGCTTCCCGACCTTCGCCAGTATGACGCGAACGCCTGGGAGCGGAAGGTGACCTTCCGCCAGTGCCTGGGCCACCAGACGCCCTTCCCTGCCGTCGAGCCGATCTACACCTATGGACGCGATCCCGAACTGCTGCGCGCCTTCATCCTGCAGCGCGAATGGCGCGCCCGTGATCCCGTCTATTCCGACATCAACTTCATCGTGCTCGGCTTCGCGCTGGAGCGGCTGTCGGGCAAGAGCATCCGCGACATGGAGCCCGGGCCGGGTTTTGCCTGGTTCGCTGAACCCGATGCCGCCGCCGCGACCGAGGACTGCACCTGGCGCCATCGCGTGCTGTCGGGCGAGGTGCACGACGACAATTGCTCGGCCCTGCAAGGTGCGGGTCATGCCGGCCTGTTCGGAACGGCCGCTTCGGTGCTCGATTTCGCGCAACGGCTGCTGGACGGCACCGGCGCATCTGAGCGTTCGATCTCGCTGATGCGTACGCCCTTTTCGGCCACCCGCACCCATGGCTGGGAACGCCCCTATGAGGGGTGGTCCGGCGGTGCGCTGTGCGGTCCGGGAACGATCGGCCATACCGGCTTTACCGGCACCGGGCTGTGGATCGACTTCGACAGAGGCAAGGCATGGACCTTGCTCACCAACCGCATTCATCCGACACGTCATTTCGACAGCGGCATCGTTTCGCTGCGGCAGGCGGTCGGCGATCTCATCAACAGGGACTAGGACCATGGAACCAATCTGGGCCGTCGGCCTGATGACCGGCACCGTACTTGACGGCAATATCGACGTGGCGCTGATCAAGACCGACGGCGAGCGGATCGACGATTTCGGTACCTACCGGCTGATGCCCTATCCCCAATCGATCCGCTCCTTGCTGGAAGAGACGCTGACGGCGGCCAGGGCCTGGAATTTCACCGGGCCAGAACCGGCGATCTTCCGCAAGGCCGAACAGGCGCTGACGCGCGCCCAGTCGGCGGCGGTCAAGGAACTGGTCGAGGGCCACGGCATGACGATGGCCGAGATTGGCGTCGTCGGCTTCCACGGCCAGACCGTGCTGCATCGGGCGCCGCAGGTCGGACGGCTCGGCCAGACCCGGCAGCTCGGCGATGGTGAGCTGATGCATGAGATATTGGGCACCAAGGTTGCCTATGATTTCCGCTCGGCCGACATGCGCGCCGGCGGACAGGGCGCGCCCTTGGCAGCCGCGTATCACACCGCACTGATGCGCAGCGCCGGCGCCAGTGGCGAGGTGGCCGTGCTCAATCTCGGCGGCGTCGCCAACATCACCTGGTGGGACGGCGCCGACAATGTCATCGCCTTCGACACCGGCCCCGCCAACGCGCCGCTCAACGATTTCATCAAGTCGAAAGGGCTCGGCGAAATGGACCGCGACGGCGCGCTGGGCGGCGCGGGCAAGGTGGACGAAGCCCGGCTCGCCAAGCTGTTGCAGCATCCCTATCTGAGCAAGCCCTATCCGAAATCGCTCGACCGTTTCGATTTCGGCGCCGCCATGGCCGACGGCCTCGATGCCGAGGATGGCGCCGCCCTGCTCACCGCCTTCACGGCCGGCGCCGTAGGCAAGGCGCTCGACCTCCTGCCCAGCCGGCCGAGGAAACTGGTGGTCAGTGGCGGCGGCCGCCACAACCCGACGATGATGGCGATGCTGGCCAGCCGCGCCGGCGTCGAGGTGGTGCTGGCCGAAAGCCTCGGCTGGAGTGGCGACGCAGTGGAGGCGGAGTGTTTTGCTTTTCTCGCGGTCCGCGTCCTGCGCGGTCTGCCGATCAGTTTCCCAAGCACCACCGGGGCGCCGCAGCCCATGCGCGGCGGTAAGCTCGCCGGCTAGGCGGGCGACAGCTTCTTCTGCAGGAAGATGCGGCTGCGGCCGACGGGGAAATCGGCAAGCGTGCCGAAAGGCTGGTAGCCTTGCCGTTGGTAGACCTTGTCGGCGTTCGGGTTGAAGGTGTCGATCAACGCGCCGTGGCAGCTGCGCGCCACGGCTTCCTGTTCGGCCGCCTCGAGCATCTGGCCAGCCATGTGCCGGCCGCGCAGCCTTTCATCGACCCACAGCCATTGCACATAGAGCCAGCCCCAGGCGGTATAGCCGGAGATCCCGGCGACGATCGCACCGGCCTCGTCGCGGACGAAAACGGCCAGTGCCTTCCTCTGGGAAGCGCCGACATCGCTATCGTTGAACGCCGTCAGCCGTTCACCGAGAAAGGCGAGTTCTTCCGGGCGGGGATTGGCGGTCGTTTCGAGCGTGGTGTTCATGGCTTTTCCGGATTGCGGGGTTGGAAGCATCAAGAGGGGCGGAAGTCGGATGCGGCGATGCCATAGCGCTTGAGCTTGTCGTAGAACGTCTTGCGCGGCACGCCGAGCGCGTCGATGGCGCCGCGCACGTCGCCGCCATGGTCGCGTAGCGCGTCGCGGATGAGCTGCGCCTCGTACTGCCCAACCCTTTCGGGCAGCGCGGCGGCAGGCCCCGGCAGCGCGGGGCTCGCGCCGGCCTCGTCATCGGGCCCAAGGCCGAGCGCGACGCGATCGGCGAAATGCGCGAGTTCACGCACATTGCCCGGCCAGTCGTGCGACTGGAGATAATCGCTCACGGCGGCATTCACCTTGCCGACAGGCCGGCCGAAGCGTTCCGCGGCCTTGCCGAGGAAATGGCCGAACAGCATCGGGATATCGCCGCGCCGCTCGCGCAGGGGCGGGATGCGCAGCGTCACCACGTTGAGGCGGAAATAGAGGTCCTCGCGGAAATCGCCGCGTTGATCCGGCCGGCCGAGATCGACCTTGGTCGCCGCGACGACCCTGAGATCGAGGCGCCGTGTCTCGTTCGAGCCGAGGGGGGTGAGGCTGCGCGTTTCCAGCACCCGCAAGAGCTTGACCTGCAGGGCCGGCGGCATGGATTCGATCTCGTCGAGAAACAGCGTGCCGCCGCTGGAGTGCTCGACGCGGCCGATGCGTCGCCGCTGCGCGCCGGTGAACGCGCCGGCCTCGTGACCGAACAGTTCGCTCTCGATGACGGTCTCCGGCAGGGCGCCGCAGTTCAGCGCCACGAACGGCTTTGCACGGCGCCTGCCCCATCTGTGCAGGAGGTCGGCCACCACTTCCTTGCCGGTTCCCGTCTCGCCTTCCACCAGCACGTCGACATCCATGTCGGCGATCTGGCGCAAGGTCTCGCGCAATCGGCGGATGGCGGGCGCCTCGCCGATCAACGGCATACCGTCGGCGGCAAGTGCCGCGGCTTCGCGCAGCCGCCGGTTTTCCATCACCAGCCGCCGCTTCTCCGATGCCCGTTTCAGCGCCTCGACCAAGCGCTCCGCCGCATAGGGTTTCGGGATGAAATCGTAGACGCCATCCTTGAGCGCGGCGACCGCAAGATCGACATCGCCATGCCCGGTAACCAGGATCACCGGCAAGTCGGCGTCAACTGCCTTGACGCGGTCGAAGAGCTGCAGACCGTTCATGCCGGGCATGCGGATATCGCTGACCACCACGCCTTCGAAACTCTGGTCGACAACGCCGAGCGCCGCTTCGGCGGCCTTCAGTGCAATGACCGTGAAACCGGCAAGTTCGAGCAGTTGCGTGGTGGCATGCAGCAGGTCGGCATCGTCGTCCACGAGCGCGACCAGCCCTGATCCCTCGGTCATTCGATCCGCCTCAAGTCGATGGTGAAGGATGCGCCGCCGGCGGTGTCGGGGTCGAGCCGCAGCGTGCCGCCCAATTCCTGGGCGATCTCTTGCGAGATCACCAGGCCGAGCCCAAGCCCCTTCTCCTTGGTGGTCTGGAACGGCATGAACAGATTTCCGGCGGCTTCCGGCCCGAGGCCGGGACCATTGTCGCGCACCGAAATCAGCACCCGGTCGTCACGTTCGGCGAGGTCGATCTCGATGCGGGGATCGGGCCGGTCCTTCATGGCGTCCAGCGCGTTCTGCAACAGGTTGACGAGGATCTGCTCCAGCCGGATGCGGCTCGCCATCACCAATGGCGAGGCGGTGCCGCGCGGCTTGACGATGGTGACGCCGGAATCGCGGATGCGGCCGGACAGGAGCGACAGCGCACCTTCGATCGCCTCACGCACCGGCAGTGGCGATGCCGCGACGCCGGGCCGGCGGGCGAAACTGCGCAAGGTGCTGGTGATGGCGCCGATGCGTTCGGTCATCGAGACGATCGACGTCAGATTGCCGCTCGCCGGTTCGGTCTTGCCGGCGTCGAGAAAGCGGCCGGCATTCTCGGCATAGGTACGGATGGCGGCGACCGGCTGGTTGATTTCATGCGCGACGCCGGCGGCGATCTGGCCGAGGATGGAGAGCCTGTTGGCCTGGGCGAGATCGTCGCGGAGCCGGCGGACCTTGGCCTCGGCGTTTTCGCGCTCGGCGATTTCGCCGGCAAGCGCCGTATTCGATCGCGTCAATTCGGCCGTCCTTGTGCTGACCCGGCTCTCCAGCTCGATGTTCATGCGGGCCAGCGCCTCCTGCCGCAGCCGGCTTGTGCGGCGGCGCCGGGTGAGCACATAGGCAAGCAAGCCCGTCAACAACAGCCCGAGCAGCGTCGTCAGGCGCGCCGTGTTGGCGGCGGCGGTCAGGGCGGCATCGGCGGGCGTCAGCAACCATAGGCGCCAACCGGGGACGGCACCAGGCAAGTCCTGCACCACCTCGACGAACCGGCGCGATTTTCCAGCCTCCTCGATTGTCGCCAGGCCATCACCGGCGCCACGCCGTATCGGCAGCGGTTCGAAGGCTGCGTCCAACTGAAGCTGGGCATGCGCGGCGGCTGCATCCGCGGCGGAGAGCGGCGCCAGCGCATGGAACCGCCAGTCGGGCTGGCTGGTGGCCAGAACGATGCCGCGCTCGTCGGTGACGAAAACGCGAAAGCCGCTTGCGCGCCAATTGGCTTCGACACCGCCGAGTTCGACCTTCAGGACCGCGACGCCAAGCGGTTTGCCGGCATCGTCGACACGGCTGGCGAGGTAGAGGCCCGGCTTGCCGCTGATCGTGCCGAGGCCGTACTGACTGGCAGCGCCCTTGGCCATCGCATCGGTGAAATAGTGGCGAAAATTATAGTCGATGCCGACAAAGCTGTCCGGCTGGCCGGCATTGCTGGCCGATATCGCGATGCCCGCAGTGTCGATGACATAGATGGCCGAGGCCAATGCATCGCCGGCTATCGCCTTCAGCTTGGCGTCGAGAGCCGTTTCCTCGACCTTCCCGGCGCGGCGCAGCGCATCGCGCACCGCATCGTCGCGCGCCAGCACCAGCGGCACGAGACGCTGCTTTTCGATTTCGCCGGTCAAGGTTCCCGCCGCCAGGGGCAAGGCGGCCAGTGCCCCATCGCGCAGCTCGCCGGCCGCCTGGCCCGCGGCGATGCGGCCGGCAATGGCAACCGCGCCGGCCAGCACCGCGAGCGCGATTGCCGCAAGCAGCCAACGGCCATCACGCAGGCGCGCTACCGCTTCGCGCAACAGGTCGCGGCCGGCAAACCCAGGGGTTTCGCTATCGATGCGCTGTCGCGGCGTCGGCCCTCTCCCTTCCCTGCACGGCTTTGGCCCCCAGTCTAATGCGAAATTCCGCCAGGGCAAACAAGACGTGTGCGGAAATCCGCACACGTCTCCGTCGAAAGCGGGGGCAGGAACGGCCGAAACCCGGGGATTCCGGCCTTCCTCCGATTTGGCACGGCGCTTGCAAAAGTTCTTCCAGCGGCGGGCAACCGGAGCGCCGCGATGGGAGAAGTCACGCAGGACGGCGCATGTCCGTCCCTTCCGGCCAGGGAGAGTTCCATGCATATCGCAGACCAATCCGCCGCGCCCGCCGCGCAGCGCAAGCCCCTCTATGCCCAGCTTTACGTCCAGGTGCTGGTGGCGATCACCGTCGGCATCCTGCTTGGCCACTACTATCCGTCGATCGGGGAGAGCATGAAGCCGCTCGGCGACGCCTTCATCAAGCTGGTCAAGATGATCATCGCGCCGGTCATCTTCCTGACGGTCGCAACCGGCATCGCCGGCATGAGCGACCTGCAGAAGGTCGGCCGCGTCGCCGGCAAGGCGATGCTTTACTTCCTCACCTTCTCGACGCTGGCGCTGATCATCGGCCTTGTCGTGGCCAATGTCGTGCAGCCGGGCGCCGGCTTCAACATCGACCCGGCGACGCTCGACGCGTCGACCGTCAACACCTACGCCGCCAAGGCACATGACCAGTCTGTCACCGGCTTCCTGATGAACATCATCCCCGGCACGATCGTCGGCGCCTTCGCCGATGGCGACATCCTGCAGGTGCTGTTCTTCTCGGTGCTGTTCGGCATCGCGCTGGCGCTGGTCGGTGACCGGGGTGCGCCGGTGCTCAACTTCCTGCAGGCACTGATGGCGCCGATGTTCAAGCTGATCAGCGTGCTGATGAAGGCAGCCCCGATCGGCGCGTTCGGCGCCATGGCCTTCACCATCGGCAAATACGGCATCGGCTCGGTCATCAACCTCGCCATGCTGGTCGGCACTTTCTACGCGACCTCGTTCCTGTTCGTCTTCGTCGTGCTGGGTGCGGTCTGCCGCTACAACGGCTTCTCGATCCTGTCGCTCATCCGCTACATCAAGGAAGAGCTGCTGCTGGTGCTCGGAACATCGTCCTCGGAAGCCGCCCTGCCCTCGCTGATGGAGAAGATGGAAAAGGCCGGCGCCAAGCGCTCGGTGGTCGGGCTGGTCATCCCGACCGGCTATTCCTTCAACCTCGACGGCACAAACATCTACATGACGCTGGCCGCGCTGTTCATCGCCCAGGCGACGAACATCCATCTGTCGATATCGGACCAGATCCTGCTGCTGCTGGTCGCAATGCTGTCCTCGAAGGGTGCCGCCGGCATCACCGGGGCCGGCTTCATTACCCTTGCCGCAACGCTTTCGGTGGTTCCCTCCGTGCCGGTCGCCGGCATGGCGCTGATCCTCGGCGTCGACCGCTTCATGTCGGAATGCCGGGCGCTGACCAACTTCGTCGGCAATGCGGTGGCGACGCTGGTGGTGGCGCGCTGGGAAGGCGAACTCGACGAGGCCAAGCTGGCCCGGGCACTGGCTGGCACGGCCGACGACAGCCTGCCGGCGGACATCGTTCCCGCCGAGTGATCCACGGTTTCATGCCAAGGAGCATGGCCGCAAGCACACCGCTTGCGGCCATTGTCATGTGTCATCGCTGCCAGGCGGCTTTGCCCAGCGGCGCCAGGGCCTTGCCATCGGCAGCGAAAAGATGGCAGCGCGACGGATCGACTTGCCGCGAGACAGGCCCGGGCAGCTTGACCTCAGCCATTGAAGTCCCTCCTCCTCTCCGGATATGTGCTTGGGCCGGCAGGCATGCGGGCCGTCAACGTTCCGCCATCGTTGAACAGGACGAGGCTCGCCGCGCCGACCAGTCCGGCGTGGCGGCCGAGCTGGGCCTGGACCACCGGCACGTCGCGATAGGCGCGCATGGCGCGCTGGCGGATGGTCGCCCCGATGACGGGCGCCATCAGGTCGAGGCCATTGGCGATTCCGCCGCCGACGACCAGCACATCGGGCGAATAGAGATGCAAGAGATTGGTGAAGCCGACGCCCAGCCAGCGGGCCTCCTCCTCGAGCAAGGCCACGGCGAGGTCGTCCTGCAGCCGTGCCGCTTCGACCACGTGACGACCGGTCACCTCGGCGTTGGCCGAGAGGCGGCGCAGCGTCGAGCCGTCCAGGGGCGACGTCGCGGCGTTGGCGCGGCGGCCGAGCGCGGTACCCGAGGCGATGGCTTCGAAACAGCCGACGACGCCGCACACGCAGCGCTCGCCCTCGTTGGTAATGGTCATGTGGCCGATCTCGGCGGCAAGGCCGCGGCGGCCGTGCAGGATGCGGCCGTCGGCAACGACACCGCCGCCGATCCCGGTCGAGACGGTGACGAAGACCAGCGAGCGAGCGCCGTGGCCGGCGCCGAAACGCCATTCGCCGAGCGCTGCCGCATTGGCGTCGTTCTCCAGCCGTACCGGCAGGCCGAGCCGGCGCTCGAGTATGTCGGCCAGCGGCACGTCCTGCCAGCCGGCCAGCGTCGGCGGTCCGACCGCGATGCCGGCCAGCGGATCGAGCGGACCCGGCGCGCCGACGCCGACGCCGAGGATCGACAGTGCCGGCGCCTCGGCATGGATGGTCGCGGCCAGCGCCTCGATCTGGCCGATCACCACGTCGGGGCCGGCCTGCGCCTGCGTCGGCACCGCCGCGAAGGCCAGGATCTTGCCGTCACGGTCGACCAGGGCGGCACGAAGCTCCGTGCCGCCAAGATCGATCGCGAGGGCGGCTTCAATGCTCATGCCGCGACCTTCAGCCCATGCAGCCAGCCGATGCGGCCGGCGAGATCCTTGTCGCCGAAAGCGAGCGAACCCAGCACCACCGTCTCGGCGCCGGCGGCGCGCAGCAGCGGCACGGTTTCGTGGCGGATGCCGCCGTCGGCGGCGAGTACCACCGCCGTCTCGCGGCCGGCCTTTCGCAGGATGGCGCGGGCCTCGCCCAGCCTGTCGCAGGCTTTCTCCGACAGGCCCTGGCCCTTGACGCCGATCGCAGTGCCGAGAAGCGTGACGAAAGCGACCTCGGAGGCGAAAGGCGTCACCGCCTCGACCGGGGTCTCCAGCCTCAGCACGACGCCGGCCTCGGCGCCGAGTTCACGCGCCAGCCGCACGGCGCGCAGGCCCGCCTCGCCATTCTCGGCATGGACGCTGATCATGTCGGCGCCGGCCTCGATGAACTGACGCGTCTGTTCTTCGACGATTGCCCCATCGACCATCAGATGGACATGGATGGGCTTGGCCGTCAGCTTGGCAATGCGGGCGACGAGATCGGGGAAAAACAGGAAGGACGGAGCGAAATGGCCGTCCGCGACGTCGATGTGGTGCAGATCGACATAGGGTTCGATGCGTTTGAGGTCGCTCTCGAAATTGGCGAGATTGGCCGACCACGAGGAGAATTCGGCGATCAGACGGTCGCGCGGCAATGCGGCGATGGCGGCCGGGCCTGACAAAGGTTTCGAGATCATGACTGGTCCTGGTTGTTGAAATTTCTGTCGAAAAAACCGCCGATGGCGGCACGGATTTCGGCGAAGTGGCGATCCTTGTCAGTGGCCTTCGGTGTCACCTCGGTGAAGATCGCCTTGGGGATGGTCTCAGCGAGTTCGCGGGCGGTCGCCAGGGGATGGACGAGATCGATGCCGCTGCCGATGACGAGCGTGGGCATCGCAAGGCCGGCAGCTTCGGCTCGCGTCACGCCGGGTCCATCATTGGCGATCGCCTGCATCACCTCGGCAAAAACGGTCGCGTTTTCGCGCGCGAAGAAGCCGAGCAGCGAGGCGAGATTGTCCGGCGCCTCGTCTCGAAAGCGGGCAGCAGTCGCGGAGGAAGTGAAGGCCGCGCGTGCCTCGTCCACCGGAAGCCGGTTGATGAGTTGCGCCACTTCGACGTAAGGGCGCATGTTTTGCGGGGCCGCGTCGAAGGCCCAGGCGGGGCGCACCAGTACGAGGCCAGAGACGCGATCGGGATGCCGGGCCGCCAGGTGCAACGCAATCGCCGCTCCCATCGAGATGCCGCCGGCGACGAAACGCTCCATTCCGGCTGCGTCGGCCGCGTTCATTACATCATCGGCGAACATCGCGATCGAGAACGGACGCTTGCTGCCGGCACTGGCGCCGCCTTGCGCGCGGCATTCGACGGTCAGCCGCCGGCGCGAAGGGCTGTCGGGAAAGTTCAAAGCCACCTGGGCGGCATCGCCGCCGAGACCGTGCTGGAAGACGATGGGAAGGCCCTGCCCCGTATCGAAGACACGGAGCGCTGCATCGTCGCGCAGCATGATCGTCGGCGCCGCGCCCATCAGAGCAACCTTCGCAGGAAGGCGGCGACGCCGGCAGCCTCGTCGGCGGACAAGCCGTGCGTGACGAGCGCGCCATCGAAACCCACGCCCTTCAGCCGCGCGACGAAATCCGGGAAGTCGACAACGCCTTGCCCCGCGGTGGCAAAGCGGCCGTCACCGTGCCGGTCCTTGGCGTGCGCCATGGCGATGTGGCCGGCGGCCTGGTCGATCGCGGCGGCGACGATGGCGCGGGCCCCGTCGGGTGTCGCGTGCTCGAACAGGTTCGCCGGATCGAGCACGATCTTCAGATGCTTCGAGCCCATCTCGGCGATCAGGCGCCTTGCATCGCTTGCCGACGTGACGATGTTGGCCTGTTCGGGCTCGATGCCGAGATCGACGCCGGCGCGTTCGGCCAACGCCAACGCCTTCTCCATCTCGGCGGCCATGTCGGTCCAAGCCGCCGGCGCGGCGTTGTCGGGATGATAGGCCCACTGGTCGGCGGTATTGCGCGAGCCGGTGCAGAGCGTGACCAGCGGAATGCCGAGGGCGGCGGCAGTGTCGATGACCACCCCCAAGCGCCTCAAGCCCTCGTCGCGGACCGTCCTGTCGGGATGCGCCATGTTGTAGGTGCCCGACAGCGCGGCGAGCGAAACGCCTGACGACCGCACGGCGGCGCGGATGGCAGCGACGGCATCCGCCGGCACCGCATCCGGCATCGACGGCAGGCCGGCGCAGGCGAGATTGAACTGCGTCGTCTCATATCCGGCCTGCTTGACCGCGGCCAGCACGACGGCCGGGTCGGTGCCGGGAAAAGTCTTGGCGAAGATGCCGAGGCGCATCAGACGGCACCCGAAACCGAGGCGAGCTCAACCCGTTCGCCTGATACAACAGAGCGGGCAATGGCCACCATGGTGCGGATCGAGGCGATGCCGTCCTCGACATTGGCGCCGCGCATCGGCGCGCCAGTGAGCACGGTGTCGGCAAGGCCTTCGAGCTGGCGGCGGAAGAAATGGCCGTCGGCGCCGAGCGGTTTGCGCGAGGTCGCGTCCTTCTCATGGAAGATGTCCACCTCGCTGGCGCGGAAGTACCAGGGGTTGAAGGTCTTGGCGATGACCGAGCCATTCTCGCCATAGAGCTGGAAGCCCTCGTGCCAATCCATGCGCACGGCGACGGTCAGATCGAGATGGCCGAGCGCGCCGCTGGCGAATTCAGTCTCGACAAACCAGCAATAGGCGCCGAAGCGCTCGTTGAGGCGGGCGCGCACGGCGACGATGTCGCCACAGAGGAAGCGGGCCGTGTCGACCAGATGCGATCCGTGCGCCAGCATAAAATATTGCCTGAGATCGGCCTTGGGATTTCCCGCCGGCTTTTTCGCCAGCTTGCTGGTGACGGGCAGCGGCTGCACGGCATCGGTGTTGGTGTAGCGGTGGGTGGAATCGCAATACCAGGCCTTCAGCGCCAGCACCTCGCCCATCTCGTCGCGGACGAAGTCGCGCGCGGCCTCCAGCGCCGGGTCGAAGCGCTTCATGTGGCCGACCTGCAGCACCTTGCCGGAGCGCCTGACCGCCGCCGCCAGCGCCTCGCCTTCCTCCACCGAGGTGCCGATCGGCTTTTCGCAGAGAACATGCTTGCCGGCATCGAGCGCCTTGATCGACATCGGCACGTGATAGGCATCCGACGTGGCGACGATCACCGCTTCCAGCTCCGGATCGGCGAGCATGGCGTCATAGTCGGCATACATCTTCTGCGGTTCGTAGGTGGCGCCCATGCGGGCGAGCAGATCGGGGGCCGCGTCGCAGATGGCGTAGAGGTCGGCATTGCCGGCCTTGACGCAGGATTCCAGATGCGCGAACTGCGCGATCGGTCCGCAGCCGAGCACGCCGACCCTGAGGCGTCTGTCCTGTTTCTTGATCATCGCTCAGGCCCCGTAGCCGCGCATGGTCTGGCGGTTGGTCTTGACCGCCGCGGCCGGATCGGCGGCGGCCGTGTCGGATTCTTCTTCCAGCACCAGCCAGCCGTTGAAGTGCGGCGCGGTACCGGCGATTTCGATGACTTGAGGTGTGTCGCAGACGCCTTCGCCCAGCATCGCCCAGGTGCCGCTGGCGTCGACGTCCTTCAGATGGATGTAGCGGATGCGGTCGCGGTAGGTGGTGAGCGTGTCGGCCATGTCCTTGTGGCCGCGCAGGATGTGACCGGTGTCCGGCACCCAGCCGACCAGGTCGGGATCGAGCAAGGCAAAAATCGCGTCGTAGTCGGCGCGGTCGAACAGCAGCGTGTTGTGGTGCGAACTCGGATGCACCGCCACCTGGACGCCAGCCTTGCGGCCGAGCTCGCCGGCCTTGTTGTACACCTCGGCGGCAATAGCGAATTTGCCGTCGCGCGGCCCGTCGGAGACGAGGGTCGCCGAGCCCATCGACACTAGCGCGCCAGGAAAGGCGGCGACGAAGTCGATCCAGCGTTTGGCGGTTTCGAGATCGGTGCCGATCTGATCCTTCAGCGTGAAGCCGCTGCGTGAGCCGAAGGCGAAGGAGACGAGCGTCAGCCCAGACGACTTCAGGGCAGCGGCGAACTCGGCCGGCTTGCCGGCATAGCGGCCGATCATGGTGTCGGTGATCTCGATGCCTGCATAGCCGCCATCGGCGATCGCCTTCAACAGATCGTCGGGACCGCCGGTAAACCGGTCTCCCAGCATTTCCCAGGTGAAGGTCTGGCAGCCGACTTTGAGGTCTTTCACGTTCATCCTTTCATTCCTTGATACCGCTTACTCTTGATGCCGCCCCGCGATGATGTGGCGCTAGAAGAACAACACGAGTAGCGGAGCGGTGATGACGGACGAGGCCGCGGCGATATCGCCTGCCAGCAGACAAGGTCCAATCATCGATTGCAATACGCGGGTCAGTTCTCCTGGGGATGGACATCCTACTTGACCGAGCCCGCGGTCATGCCGGCGAGGAAGTACCTCTGGGCAACGAGGTAGATGAGCAAGAGCGGCAGCGAGCCGAGCACGCTCATCGCCATCATCTGGTTCCATTCGAAGGCGTGCTGCCCCATCAACAGCTGGATGCCGATCGGGACCGTGCGCATGGACGTCGACTTGGTCAGCGTCAGGGCAAAGAGAAATTCGTTCCAGCACAACAGGAAAGTATAGACCGAGGTCGCCACGATACCGGGCAGCGAGATCGGGACGATCACGCGCCAGAGCGCCGTCCAACTGCTGCCGCCGTCGACGGCCACCGCTTCATCGAGATCGCGCGGCAAGGTGTTCAGATAGCCCGTCATCAAAAGGATGGCGTAGGGCAGCGTGAAAACGAGGTAAGTCAGGATCAGCGCGACATAGGTGTCGAAGATGCCGTACGAGACGACAAGCCCGAAGAAAGGGATCAAAAGTGTGATCGGCGGGATCGTCTGCGTGCTGATGATGATTGTATTCAGGCTGCCCTTGCCGCGGAAGTTGAAGCGGCTGAACCCATAGGCCGCCAGCAAGGCGATCAGCACCGTCAGCACGGTCACCGCTCCCGCCACGAAGTAGCTGTTGAAGAAGAAGCGCAGCTTTACCGGGTCGCCAAGGATGGCGGCATACGCTTCCAGCGTGAAAGCCTTCGGCAGGATGGTTGGCGGCAGGGCAAAGATTTCGGTGTTCGACTTGAACGAGCTGCTCAGCATCCAGTAGATCGGGAAGGCCGCGAAGAACAGCCCTGCCGCAAGAGCGACATGCAGCGCGACGGTGATCAGCTTGTCTTTGCCAGAGTTTCGTTTCCTCATGGTGACTACCGAGCCTTCTGATAACGGATATAGAACAGCGTCAGGCCAAGCGAGATCAGCAGGATGACCACGGCGCTCGCCGACGCTTGAGACAGGTTGTAGCTCGAGAACGCCAGCTTGTAGGTGTAGGTGCTGAGGACCTCGGTCGCGTAGATCGGACCGCCGCCCGTGGTTATCCAGATCAACGGGAAGACCTGCATGGTCCAGATGAAATCGAGCAGCGAGATGCTGATGATGATCGGCATCAGCTGCGGGATGGTGATGAAGATCAGCTTCTGGTAGGCCTTCGCCCCGTCGATATCGGCGGCCTCGTAGAAATCCTTGGGAATGCCTTGCAGGCCCGCGAGCAGGCTGACCATGAACAGCGGATAGCCCGCCCAGATATTGGCGAAGGTGACGGCGTGCAGCGCGGTCTGCGGCGAGGAAAACCACTCGACCTTGGAACCGATGATGCCGATCTGCATGAGAATGCTGTTCACCACGCCATTCGGCTCGAGCAGCAGGCGCCAGATCACGGCGATGATCACCGCGGTAAACAGCCAGGGCAAGATATAGAGCACGCGCAGAATGTTGCGCAGCGTCGGGTTGATGCGGTCGCTGTTCAGCATGAGCGCGAAGACCATGCCGATGGTCATGTGGAAAACGACGCTCATGCAAGTGAAGTAAAGCGTATGCCAAAGCGACGCCCAGAACACCGGGTCGTCGAAGATCGCCTGGTAGTGCTTCAGTCCGGCAAAGGATGGGTCACGACGCAGCACGGCGCTGTTCTGGAACGAATAGGCAATCACCGTCACCATCGGCAACAGCATCAGAAGGCCGATGATGAGCAGCGAGGGCGACAGATAGAGGTAGGGTGCGACCGCTCGTTTCAGCTTGTGGTGGGAGCGCTTTTGCCGGGTCATGTGCCAACCTTGGGATACGCCTTCAAGAGAAGGTAAGCTTCAAAAACAGGTCCATCTCAAATTGCCGATCCGTTGTTGCCGGGTGGCCTGCCCGAAGCCGGGCCACCCGGTCGAAGATAGCAAAGGGGAACAGGCCGATCAGAATTTCGCCATCCAGCCCTTTTGCGCGGCAGCGGCCGCCTCTTCCGGTGTCTGCTCGCCGGCAAGCATCTTCTGGGCTTGCACGTCGAACTGGGTCATCAGGTCTTCGGCCACCGGCAGGCCCGTGAACTCGTTGGCGAGATAGCCGTTCTTGAAGATCTCGAAGGCCTTGCCGAAAGCCTTGTCGGACGTCACGAAGTCGGGCTTGGCGTTGACGTTGCCCGGGAAGGCGTTTGCAAGCGAAACGAGCTTGGCGTTCACCTTTTCGCTCATCAGATACTGGACGAGTTTCCAGGCCTCCTCCTGATGTTTCGAGGCGGCGGAGATGCCGATGCCCCAGGACGCATAGGGAAGGCCGCGCTTGCCGGTATAGTTTTCCACGACCGGGACCGGGATCAGGTCGAAGTTCAGCTTCGGATTGCGCTTGCGGATGAGGTTCACATGCGCGAGCGAGTCGATCATCATCCCGACGCGGTCGTTGACGAATTCCTCGACCTTTTCCTGCTCGGTCTTGGTGGCGATGCCGGGCGAGATGGTGCCGGCGTCATTGAGCGATTTGACGAAGGAGAGCATATCGACCACCGGCTTGCCCTCGAGGGCGGGCTTGCCGTCCGCCATCATCGACTGGCCCGAAGCCCAGACCCACGACATCATGTCGTTCTGGACTCCGCCGGGAGACTGCAGCGACAGCGGCAGCACCCAGCCATACTGGTTCTTGTTGGCGTCGGTCATCTTCTTGGCGGCGTCGAGAAATTCCGCGCGGGTCGACGGCAGCTTGGTCACGCCGGCCTTGGCGGCGAGATCCAGATTGACGAAGACCGGATAGACGAAGGAGGCGACCGGAAACATCACCGCCTTGCCGTCCACCTTGATGATATCGGCGACCTGGCCTTTGTCGAACTTGCTCGCATCCATCATCGGATTCATGTCGGCGAGCGCGTTCTGCGCATTCAGATTGTTCACCCAGGCACCGTCGAGACCGACAACGTCGCTGAGCGTTCCGGTCGCAGCACCAACCGAGATCTGGTCTCGCGTGGTCGCGTAGGGGCCGCTGACCAGCGTCACCTTTATGCCGGGGTTCGCGGCCTCGAACTCATCCATGATTGACCTGAGCGAGCCAGCCGGCAATTCGGGCTCCCACCATTGGGTGAATTCCAGCGTCGTGTCCGCCAGGGCGCCGGTTGCGCCGAGCAACCATGCGGCCGCGGCTATTTTCAGCATTGCGGGTTTAATACGAAACGTCATTTTCTCCTCCTTCTTTGGGGATCGACCGCACAATGCGGACGACCGTCTGGTTATTCAGAAGTCTTCTTACGCAGGCGCCTCACCCTCGCCTGCGGGCCTTGCCGCGGGTCTTCAGATCGCCAGATGCGTCTCGGGATCGAAGAAATGGAGCTTGGCGTCATCCAGGGCCAAGCGGATTTCCGAGCCGGCGCGGACCGTGCTGGCCGGTTCGAATCTCGCCACCGCGTTCGACGCCAGGCCGAAATCCTGCACCGCGTCCGGGTCGCCGGAGTCCACCCGGACCGCATCGATGTTGAGATGGACGATGTGTTCGGATCCGAGTTCTTCGATCGAGGTCACCTTTGCCGGTATGGTCTGATACTTGCGGCCGGATTCGAGGCTGCTGTCATAGAGATCCTCGGGTCGGATCCCGAACACGACCTTGCGCCCCGCATACGACTTCAACCCCGGCCTGCGGACGAAGGCCGCATCCTGCAAACGGATGGCCAAGGCGCCGGACGTCAGTTCGTCGCCCGTCAGGCTCGCCTCGAAAAGGTTCATCGAAGGAGACCCGATGAAGCCCGCAACGAAAGCGTTCACCGGCGATTCATAGAGCCTCTTGGGTGTGTCGACCTGCTGCAGCACGCCGCCTTTCAACACCGCGACCCTGTCCCCCATCGTCATCGCTTCGGTTTGATCGTGGGTCACGTATATGGTCGTTACGCCGAGCTGCTTTTGCAGGCTGGTGATTTCGGCGCGCATTTGCACGCGCAGTTTCGCGTCCAGATTGGAAAGCGGTTCGTCCATGAGAAAGGCGGCCGGCTCGCGCACCATGGCGCGGCCCATGGCAACCCGTTGACGCTGCCCGCCCGAAAGGTTCGCGGGCTTGCTATCCAGCAGCGACGTCAGTTGCAGGGTTTTGGCGATCTCGTCCACGCGCTTCTTGCGCTCGGCCTTGGACTTGCCTGCCAGACGCATCGAGAAGGCGATGTTTTCGAACACCGTCATATGCGGGTAAAGCGCGTAGCTCTGGAAGACCATCGCGATGTCGCGGTCCTTGGGCGGCATGTCGACGACGTCGATACCGCCGATCCGAAGGCTGCCGCTGGTGACGTCCTCCAATCCCGCGATCATCCGCAACGCGGTGGATTTGCCGCAACCGGACGGCCCGACGAGAATCAAGAACTCGCCGTCCTCGACCGACAGATTCAGCTGGTCGATTGCGTGAAAATTGTTCCCGTACGTTTTGCAGATATTCTCAAGAACGACTTCTGCCATCTTCCTCCCTCCACAAGTCCAAGCCACTGATTTTTATAATTATCCTCGGCTTGTGTTCACCTGCGAGATATTTCCTCGGATAGTTCGGGCTCTGTTGCGGTATCGAGCCGCGCATGCTTCAGTTCGACTGCCGACGGCGCGTTCGTCGATGCCAGGAGTTCCGTAACCTGGTCGTCGGTCGGAAGCGCTTCGCGCCCGCCCCGCCCCGTTATCGAAAGAGCCGCAGCAGCGGCCGCGAATGCGACCCGGCGCGCGGTGTCGGCGCCGCGCGTCAATGCAAGGGCGTAGGCGCCATGAAAGCAGTCGCCGGCGCCGGTCGAGTCGACGACTTCAACCCGGTGCGGAGGCAGGTGCCACAGCCCGGCTTCGTCGCGTCCGCGATAGTAGACGCCCCTGCCGCCATCCGTCAGAACCACGGCGGACCGCGACGGCAACCACAATGCATCGAGTATCTCGGCCGGCGATCGGCGGCCCGTGGCGGTCCGCGCAAAGCCGAGGGGAAGAATGAGATGGTCGCAGAGCGCGATCAGCCTCTCGGTGGCTGGACCGCCGTTCCATTCGACGTCGCCGAGGATCGCAAGGCCGAGGTCGCGAGCCCGAGCCACGACATCCAGCGACCCGATCGCATAACTATCGACGATCAGGACGGTCGCGCGGCTGAGGACCTCGTCCGGAAAGTTCGGTGCGGTGCCCAGCATCGCTTCGTCGTCATAGGCGATGAACCGGTCTCCATCCGAACCAACCGTGATCCGTGAGCGCACCGGGCGCGCATCGGCGTGGCGCGGCGCGAACGCGGTTTCAACGCCGCTCGCAACGAGATCGCACAGCACGGCGTCGTCCACGGCACTGCCAAGCCATCCGATGAACCCGGCGCTTCCGTCGAGCCGCGCGACGGCGGCAAGCGCCGTCGCGACATTTCCGCCGAAAGTCCGGGCGCTTTGCAGAACCTTCCCCTTGCCCGCCGACAACGGCTGATCGACATAGACGATGTCGTCGATCGCAATAGCTCCGAAGCCGAGGATTGCAGGGACGGTGGGCATCGGTCAGGCACCCGCCTTCGCCAGGGCGTCCTGCGCCGAAAGGCCGTCATGGATGACGCCCCGGAAGGCAATGGCCGCCTTCTGCGGATCGCCATGCCCCCAGAGATTGCGGCCCACCACGGCACCGCGCGCGCCGGCACGGATGGCGTCCGCCGTCTGCTGAAGGGCACCGAGCAGCGTATCGGTCTTCGGGCCGCCGGCGATGACAACCGGCACCGGGCAGGTCCGAACGGTCTCTCGAAACGACTCGAAATCGCCGGTGTAACCGATCTTGATCACGTCGACGCCGGACTCATAGCCGATGCGCGCCGCATAGGCGATCTCGTCTGGAGTGAAGACGATCTTTGCACCGTCGGTGAAATCGCGAGGGTAGATATGCGCCACCACGGGCATGCCGTAACGGGCCGCCGCGTTCACCGAGTCGGTCAGCCAGCGTATGTATTTGCCCTCGGTCGCGCCGCGCACCGGAATGGCCACGGCCAGCGCGTCGGCGCCAGCCCGCACCGCGTCCTCGGGCGTCGCAATCAGTTCGCTGATGCGATCGTCCGGGGTGAAGCAGCCGGCTTGGATCACCAGGGAAGCCTTGCCTGCGTATTGCGGCCACAGATGGCGCGCGGTGCCGGGCTGGATGCTGACGTAGTCGGGCTTACCTTCCATGACGCGAGCGAGCGCGCCCGGCAGGTCGGCAAGGCCGCCTTTACGCACGTCGCCATAGCCGACGAAGTGGTCGACCGCGCCGCCAAAAAGGTTCCCCGATGGATGTGAGAAGAGGCGCGCAAGGCGCACCTGGGTTCCAAGGCTCATGAGTGCAAAATTCTCCAATCGGTTGGTTTCAAAATCCCAAATCCAGTGTTTTCGAAAGAAACCACAAAAGCAATCTTTCGAAAGCTTTCGAATTCGCGTATTTTTGGCATGACGAACCGAGACCAGGGCGATCGCCTGGCGCATAGAGGCGAGGACAGGGCAATGTTGTCAGAGCAGAGACGCCAATCGATCCTGGGCGAGGTACAACGCAGCGGACAGGTTCGCATCAAGGACCTGTCGGACGATTTCGGCGTGTCGGAAGTCACTGTGCGCTCCGACCTCGAGATACTGGACCGCAAGGGACTGCTGACCAAGACCCGTGGAGGCGCGGTGACCCGGACCACGGATTCGACCACGGCCGCGTTCGCCCGGCGGATGCAAACCAACCTCGAGGCAAAGAAACGCATCGCCCGGGCAGCGGTAGCGCTGTTCGAGGACAACCAGTCGGTCATCTTCGACGGCGGCTCGACATTGATGCAGCTTGCCATGCAGTTACCGCCGCTCAGCAATGTCGTGGTCGCGGCCACGGCGATGAATATCGTGCAGCATCTGATGCATCGGCCCGGGCTCGACGTTCACATGATCGGTGGCCGGGTCTATCCAGACACGGTGACCACGCTGATCACCGATGCCGACACGGCTCTCGGCGGCTTGGTGGCCCATCAGGTCTTTGTCGGAGCGCATGCGATCGACTCCTCACTGGATGTGGTCGACGTCAATGAAGACATGGCGCGAACGAAGCGAAACCTGGTGCGCATGGCCCGGCGCGTTGTCCTCCTTGCGGATTCGAGCAAATGGGGCGTCAGCGGGACCTCCAAGGCATTTTCGCTGTCGGGCGTCGACGTGGTGATCACCGACGATGGCCTGTCCGGCCCGATACGCAGCCAACTCGACAGGACCGTGGCCAAGGTGATCTATGCCTGAACCCGTCGCGATCCCTGGCCGCGCGGCAAAGATCCAATGTGCGCCTGATCCATGGGATTCGCGTCGGCGCCCAGCCGATTTTTCATGCCTGTCATTTTCTCCTCCTACGGCTGGGCAGCCTCCCGATATCGCGCCAGCATTTCCGCATGTTCTATAAAAATTTTACGCGCGTCAATATTTAAAATGCTGTATAGCGATTTCGATAGCGATCCGTAGCCTTGGCGGCGGATTCGACAGTCCATGACCGCGTTGGGAGGCACGACAGAAATGCAGGCAAAATCACAGGCGAAGCTCGGTATCGGCGTCGTCGGATGCGGCAACATCTCGATGACCTATCTGCGCAACGCCGCGCTGTTTGGCGGGGTCGAGTTGCGCGCCTGCGCCGACATCTCGGCCGACATGGCGGCGCTGCGGGCTAAGGAATATGGCATCCGGGCGCTTGGCGTCGATGCGCTGCTGGCCGATCCCGAGATCGACCTCGTCCTCAACCTGACCATTCCGGCGGCGCATTTCGACATTTCGATTTCAGCCCTGTCGGCGGGAAAGCATGTCTTCACCGAAAAGCCCCTGGCGACGTCGGCCAATGACGGGCGCCGCCTGGTGGCGGAGGCGGCGAAGCGCGGCGTGCTGCTCGGCTCGGCTCCCGATACCTTCCTTGGTGCGGCCGGACGCAGAGCGCGCCGTTTGATGGATGAGGGCGCGATCGGCCGCCCGGTCAGCGGCACCGCCTTCATGATGGGACGCGGCATGGAACACTGGCATCCCAACCCGCAATTCTACTACCAGCCTGGCGGCGGCCCGGTGTTCGACATGGGGCCCTACTACCTGACCATGCTGGTCAACCTGCTCGGTCCGGTCGCGCGCGTCATGGCGATGGCGACGAAGGGTCAGGAAGAACGGTTGATATCGGCCGAAGGGCCGTTCAAGAACACGACGTTCAAGGTCGGCACCCCGACCAATGTGCTGTCGCTGCTCGAATTCCGCTCCGGCGCCACCGTCACCTTCGGCGCATCGTGGGACGTCTTCAGGCATTCCAACCATCCGATCGAACTGCACGGCACGGAAGGCTCACTGCGCCTGCCCGACCCGGACACGTTCGGCGGCACCGTCTCGCTGTCCGAACGCGGCGCGGAGTGGAAGGATTTCGCCAGCGAAGGCGAACTCTACGGCGCCCGCAACTGGCCTTACGCAGCGCCCGACCGCGCCAATTACCGCATGCTCGGCGTCGCCGATCTCGCACGTTCGCTGCAGACAGGCGCGGCGCCTCGCGCTTCCGGCAATCTGGCGCTGCATGTGCTGGAGATCATGGAAGCGATCCTGCGATCGGGCGAGACGAAAAGCTCGGTCGCCATTGCCGGTGACGTCGTCCAGCCGGCCCTGCTCGGCGAAGACGAGGCACGCGGCCTGCTCGCCTGACCCCGCGGCGGAGATGACGATGACACTCGATTCGGATGCTCAGCGTGCCCTCGAAATCGGCCGGGCCGCCGGCGGCGAACCGTTCGAGAATGGCAGCGTGGCGGCGGCGCGGGCCGCTTATATCGCTTCGTTCCCGACTCAGCAGGGCGACCGCGAGCCGGTCGCGGCAACCGAGCAACGGCAGGTCGACGGGCCGAACGGCCCGGTGACGATCCGCATCCATCGCGGTATCGGCGCGCCGCGGACCGGGGCGCGCGCCGTGCTCTATCTGCACGGCGGCGGCTGGGTCATCGGCAATCTCGATTCGCATGACGAGATCTGCCGCTGGCTGGCCAATCTCGGCAACGCGGTCGTCATCTGTCCCGACTACCGGCTGGCGCCGGAGCACAAATTTCCCGCCGGGCTCGAGGACTGCGCGGCAGTGCTGCGCTTCATGGCCGGGAATGCCGGAGACCTTGGCATCGACCCAGCCCGCATTGCCGTCGCCGGCGACAGTGCCGGCGGCAACCTTGCCGCCGTGCTGACGCTGCTTGCCCGCGACGGACTGGCGCCGCCGCTTGCCGCCCAGATCCTGATCTATCCCAACACCGATGCCCGCCAGATCGCGGACAGCTACCGGCGTTTCGGTGACGGCTTCGGGCTCACCGCCGCCACCATGGCCTGGTTCCGCGACCGCTATGTGCGAACGCCTGACGACATCGCGGACTGGCGCGTTTCGCCGCTGCTGGTCTCCAGCCTTGCCGGCGCGGCGCCGGCCTTCGTCGCGGTCGCCGGCCACGACATCCTTGCCGACGAAGGCACGGCCTATGCCGAGCGCCTGCGCGCCGACGGAGTGCCGCTGGTGTTGCGGCACTGGCCGGGTCAGATCCATGGCTTCGTCTCCATGGGCCGCCACATCCTGGCCGCGCGGCAAGCGGTGAGCGAGGCGGCGGCCTGGCTTCAACTGCAGACGCGTGCTCAGGCCGACTGACGCATCACCAGGGTCGCGCCGAGCTTGACGTTGCGCGCCATGTCGTGGCCGGGCGGATCGGCCTCGTCCAACAACGCCAGCAGGATCTCGACGCTGCGGCCAGCCATGGCAGCGAAGTCCTGCGCCATGGTGGTCAGCGCGGGACAGGTGTAGCGGCTCAGCGGATGATCGTCGTGGGCGGCGACGCGAAAATCACAATCGGCGCGGCGGCCGATCTTCAGCCCGCGCGAAAAGGCGGCCGACATCACGCCGAAGGCGAGACGGTCATTGGCGCAGAGCAGCGTGCGGGCCGGCAGGCCGCCTTTCTCGAGCGTCCTGTCCATCCATTCGTGGCCGATGCGCTCGAAGTCCCAGCTGTAGTCGCCAGCCGCCTTGAGAACGGTGGGCTCCAGACCCGCGGCCTGCATCGTGTCGACATAGCTCTGCAGGCGTTCGCCCGAATTGTGGTTGACATGCGGAATGTCGACATAGACCGGCGGTTCGCCGGACCGGCAGAGATAATCGACGATCGTCGAGGTGCTCTGGTGATTGTCATTGCCGACGAACGGCGTGTCGCCTTCGATGTAAGTGTCGAAATAGACGATCGGGATGTCCTCGCTCATCCGCTCGAAGACGCCGGGTTCGGAGACCCGTCCCAAAGGAGCGACGATGGCGCCGGCAACCTTCAGCGACATCAGCGTCCTGACCGATTCCGCCTCCAGCTTCGGCGAACCGTGCGATGAAATGACGATCGGCCAAAACCCTTCGTCGCGGCAGCGCAGTTCGATGCGGCTGACCATCTCGGCGTAGAACGGATCGGTGATCGTCGGCACGACGATGCCGACATTGCGGGTGCGCTTGCGGTTGAGATTGCGGGCGAAAACATTCGGCTGATAGTCGGAGGAACGAAGCGCCGCCTCGATGCGCGCCCGTGTCGCCGGCTTCACGCTGGCCGGATCGTCGAAATACTTCGACAGGGTCGGCCGCGACACGCCGGACGCCCTGGCGAAATCATCCATCGTCCGGTGGGTCTTCTCCGCCATCTATATTTAGCCCTTTACCTCAAAGCCGCCCTTCGCGCTCTGGCCAGAATCAGCCTTGCGACCGTCGCGATGAGGCAGCATTGCTTGACCGAACTTATTCAGTCAAATTTCCACGTTTCCAGTACAACGCAAAAGTATTGCGCACGTCAAATTATTTATTGACGCTCTGAAAACAACAACTTAGGTTTTGAACTCGCACGGACATGGGGGGAGCGTACGGCAACCAGAGTCCGGCAGATGGTGAGGACATGAAGAAACTGGTTTGCGCCGGCGAGATCCTGGTCGAGATCATGGCCGAGCGGATCGGCCAGAGTTTTCGCGCCGCCGGCCCGCTGGTCGGCCCGTTTCCGTCAGGCGCTCCCGCCATCTTCATCGACCAGGCGGCGCGGCTCGGTCAGCCGGCGGGGCTGATCGCGGCAGTGGGCGACGACGATTTCGGCCATTTGAACATAGAGCGCTTGCGCGCCGACGGCGCCGACATCTCGGCCATCACCGTCCATCGGGGTGCCGCGACCGGAACCGCCTTCGTCACATATGAGACCGATGGCAGCCGGCACTTCGTCTACAACATCAAGCAAAGTGCCGCCGGGCTGCTCGAGATCGGTGCGGAAGCGCGCGCGCTGCTGGCCGGCGCCGACCATTTTCACGTCATGGGCACATCGCTGTTCTCGCCCGAGGTGATCGAGGTTGTCCGCAACGGGATCGAAGCCGTCAAGACGCGCGGCGGCACGGTCTCCTTCGACCCCAACATTCGCAAGGAGATGCTCGATCTGCCGGGCATGCGCGACGCCTTGCATTTCGTGCTCTCCAAGACTGATGTTTTTCTGCCGAGCGGGCCGGAACTCTTCACCTTCGCCGAGGCAACCGACGAGGAGAGCGCGGCGCGCGAAATGCTGGACCGCGGCATCTCCGCCGTGGTCGTCAAGAAGGGCGCGCAGGGCGCCGTTCACTACGACCGGTCGGGGCGCATCGCTTCACCCGGCTTCGTCGTCGAGGAAATCGACCCGACCGGCGCCGGAGATTGTTTTGCGGCGGCCTTCGTCTCCTTCTGGCTGCGTGGAGAAGCACCTAAGAGGGCGCTCGAGATCGCCAATGGCTGCGGCGCGCTGGCGGTGACGAAGAAGGGCCCGATGGAAGGCATCGCCTCGCTGGCCACTGTCGAGGCGTTCGTCGCGACCGCCAGGACCGGAGCACCGGCATGAGCCAGGCGACCGACAGGCTGGCCGCCATAGCAAAGCGTCGTACGGCCGGCGAGCGCGCCGGCATTGCCTCGATCTGCTCGGCCCATCCGTTGGTCATCGAAGCGGCGCTGCGCCACGGCAAGGCGCGCGGCGCCGATGTGCTGATCGAGGCAACCTGCAACCAGGTCAACCACGAAGGCGGCTATACCGGCATGACGCCGGGCGATTTCCGCCGCTTCGTCGAGACGATCGCCGGCAAGGCCGGGTTTCCCCTGGACAGGCTTGTGCTCGGTGGCGACCATCTCGGCCCCAATCCCTGGAAGCACCTGCCGGCGCCCGAGGCGATGGAAAAGGCAGCGCGCATGGTGGACGCCTATGCCGAGGCCGGCTTCACCAAGATCCACCTGGACGCCAGCATGGGCTGTGCCGGCGAAGGTGCCGCACCACCCGACGCGACGATCGCCGCGCGCGCCGCCGAACTGGCCGAGGTGGCGGAGGCCGCGGTTGAACGAACAGCCGGCGCCGAGCCTGTCTATGTCATCGGCACGGAAGTGCCGGTGCCGGGCGGTGCCCTGGAAGCGATGGGCCATCTGGCTGTGACGACACCGGAAGCGGCTGGCGAGACGGTGCGCATCCACCAGCAGGCCTTCCACCAGCGTGGCCTCGACCATGCCTTCTCGCGGGCGATTGGCGTCGTCGTCCAGCCCGGCGTCGAATTCGGCAATGCCGAGGTCATCACCTACCGGCCCGAACGCGCCCGGGCGCTGGCCGGCACGCTGCGGGACCTGCCGCAATTCGTCTTCGAGGCGCATTCGACCGACTACCAGCCGGTCGCGGCGCTGACGGCACTTGTCGACGATGGCTTCGCCATCCTGAAAGTCGGACCTTGGCTGACCTTCGCGCTGCGCGAAGCGCTCTACGGTTTGAGCCACATCGCCGACATTCTTGCTCCCGACCCGGCTCGGGAAAGCCTGCCGGCGGCGATGGAGCGCGTCATGCTGGCGGCGCCCGGCAACTGGAAGAATTACTATCACGGCAGCGAGGCCGAGCAGCGGATCGAGCGGCATTTCTCCTACAGCGACCGTATCCGCTACTACTGGCCGGCGCAGACGGCGCAGCAGGCAGTGGACTCGCTGATGCAGGCGCTGGGCGAGCGCGACATCCCCTCGCCGCTGATCAGCCAGTATCTCGGCCGCCTCGACGGCGCGGTAGCAAGCGGATCCGTCGCCCCAAGAGCCAGGGAACTCCTGATCGCAGCCGTGACGGATGTTCTCGACATCTACGCCAGCGCAACCGGCTGATCCCGACAGTCATGCCCGTGGCACCAGAACGAGGGCACCCGTCGTGCGACGATCCTCCAGATCGCGATGCGCGCGAGCGGCATCGGCAAGATCGTAGTGCGTCGGCGCCTCGACCCTGATCACACCCTGGCGCAGCGCCTGAAAAAACCTGGTGACATGGGTGCCGAGCTTTTCCGACGTGTCGGTGTAGTGGGCATAGTTGGGGCGTGAAACGGTGATCGATTTCGATGCAAAGCGGCCGATATCCCAATTGCCGATCGGTCCCGAAGCCTGGCCGAAGCTGACGAGATGGCCACGCACGGCAAGCGCCGCCAGCGAACCGGCGAACGTGTCGTTGCCGACCGCGTCATAGGCGACGTCCGCGCCCCTGCCACCAGTCAGCCGCATCACCGCCTCGGCGAAATTATCGCGGGAATAGACGACTACGTGGTGGGAGCCGAGCCGTTCGACGATCCGCGCCTTGTCGTCGCTCGACACTGTGGCGATGACGGTCGCGCCGAGATGGCGCGCCCACTGCACCAGCAACTGGCCGATGCCGCCTGCCGCGGCATGGATGAGGACGATGTCCCCCCTCTTCACGGCATGAACATCGTGCAGCAGGAAACTCGCGGCGACCCCCTTGAGCAGGCCGGCAGCCGCGGTCTCGTCCGAAATATCGTCGGAAAGACGAACCAGCAGTTCGGGCGCCATGTTGCGCCGCTCGCTGTAAGCGCCGACCGGCGGACAGGCATAGGCGACGCGGTCGCCGATTGAGAAACCCGATACCGCCGGACCAACCGCCTCGATGATGCCGGCGGCTTCCATGCCCGGCACGCCGGGTGGCCGCAGCAGGTCGAAGAAGCCGGTGCGGCAGTAGACGTCGATGAAATTGACACCAATCACCGTGTGACGGATCCGCACCTCGCCCGGCGCGGGCGGAGGCAAGGCGATGTCCCTGAGCTGCAACTCCTCCGGTCCGCCATAGCGTTCGACGACGATCGCGTGGGTCGTTTCGGCGGCAGCCCTTGAAGCAACGAGCGGCACGCTTGCGGATGAGGTCGGTGCGACGATCGCTGGCGATGGCCGCGCCTCCACCGGCGCGCCGGCGTTGCGCCGCCGCAGAAGAGCGCGCACGGCGGCGAAACCGGCCTGATATATGCCTTCGGTGACTAGCTTGACCAACTCGTCGCGGCGATGCGCCGGCGGGTTGAACTCGGAGCGCCATTCCCAGAAGGTGGCGTCGCCGTCGGTCACCGGCTTCAGCCGAAGCGAGGCGACATAGCCCATCAGCGGCAGCGGCGCTTCGAGCAGGCAGTAACTCAGCCGCCGGTCCTTGTCGGACAGCGCCAGCAATTGCTCGCGCAATTCGCCGCCGTCGTTCAGCCTGAAATGGCGCACCGAGCCGACGGCATCGACCGGCTCGCTGCCTTCGATCTCGCTGAAGGCGATCGCCGGGTGCCAGCGATCATGGCCGTTGAAATCGCGCAGGATCGCCCAGACCTCGTCGATCGGCGCATCGATGATCGTGCTCTGGCAAACCCTGACCATCGGCCGGCGTCAGCGCCCGAACCGGTGCTTTAACGCGGTGAACGCGGTCTGGAACACGCCATTGCCGATCTGTTGCATGAGTGCCGCCTCGCGATCGTCAGCGCAGTCGAACTCCGCCTGCCATTCGGCGAGCGTCAGATTGCCGTCGGTGATCGGCGTCAACGATAGCGTGGCGACATAGTTCTCCACCGCCATCGGGCTTTCCAGAATCGCATAGCTGCAGGACAGGTCGTAATCCGACAGCGCCAGCAGCCTTTCACGGATGCGACCGCCGTCCTTGAGCGTGAAATTCCTGATGCAGCCGATCTGGTCGGCCTGCGCATTCTGTTCGATGCGGCTTTCGGCGACGAACGGCGCCCAGCCTGCCAGACCGTTGAAATTGCGCACGATCTTCCAGACCTCCGCCGCCGGTGCGGGAATGACCGAAGAGACATAGACCTTGGTCATGCTTGCTGGCCGAGAGTGGAACGATGGAGGCCGAGCTTGGGTGTGCCCTCCCTGTTGATGTCAGCGCCGACCCTCATTGTCCTGCCGGACATTTCTCCCCGTATAGTGACGGGGAGAAAGAGGCTGGCCGCTACCTCGGCGCCCACCTTGCAACGCTGGCTGCTGGCGAAACCGTCGATGACGGCGCCCCTCTCCCCGTCACTATACGGGGAGAGGATGCCGGCAGGCAGGTGAGGGGCAGCGCAGATGTTCACCTCAATGATCGCGGTCGTCATCGTCGTCCTTGGCGCCCTTGCCCTTGCCCTTCTTGTCGCGGGTCAGGCTGGAAATGTCCTTGGCGTCGCGCAGCACGTCGGTCATGCGGCCGAGCGAGCCGCCCTCGATGCCGATCTCCTTCATCAGATTGTCGATCATCGGCGCCTGCACCCGATAACGCAGCGCGGAGTCGATGACCTCGTCGGTGACGTTGCGGTTACCGCCCTGCCCGCCATTGATGCCATCGACATGCAGGATCTTGATGCCGTCGATCTTCTCCATCGGCTTGACGCTTTCGCGGATGATGCCTTCCATGTGGTCGAGCAGCTTGCCGCGCAGGCGGCCGGCGCGTGCCTCGCTGGACAACAGGTTCTCGGCCTCATTGAGCTGGCGGTTGCCGGCGGCGTCGACTTCGTAACGCTGTGCCGCGGCAAGGGCATGGATCTTCTCCGCTTCGGCCGATGCCAGCGCCGCGATCTTCTGCGCTTCCGCCAGACTCTTGGCCGCCTTCATCTCGGCGTCGGCAGCGGATGTGACTCGCAGCGCCTCGCGCTCGGCCTCGCGCTGCGCGCCGATCAGGTCGGTCAGCTTGCGGCGCTCGGCGATTTCACGTTCGCGGGCAGTGAAGGCCTGTTCCTCGGCCTGGATGGCCTTGGCGCGCACGGCTTCGGACGCCGCGATCGCGGAAGAACGCTCCTGCGTCTTCTTGGCGATGTCGATCGCCTTCTGGATTTCGGCGATTTCGATCTTCTGGTCGCGGTCGACGCCAAGCTGGCGGATGTCGCGTTCCTTGATCAGCCGCGCTTCCTCGATGCCGCGCTCGGTGGTGATGCGGGCCCGTTCGACCTCCTCTCCGGCCGAAATCTCGGCCTCCTCGAAGGCCTGCCGCTTGGCGATCTGAAGCGCTTCGAGATGCCGCTCCCTGGCGATCCGCACTTCATCAACCGCACGCTCCTGCGCGATGCGTGCGGTCTCGGTCGCCTGGTTCTCGGAAATTTCGGCGCGGCGCTTCTCAGCTTCCGCCTTCGTCACCTCGAGCGCCTTTTCGGCGAGTGCGATCTGCCGCTCCAGTTCGGCCACCTCGAGCAATTTCTTGCGCTGGATTTCGAGTTCACGCTGCGCGCCTTCGCGTTCGATGCGGGCTTTCTCCAGCGACAATTCGAGTGCGATCTGCTCGCGCTCGGTCAGTTCGCGCATCTTCATCTCGGTCTCGTCGAGCGAGCGGCGGCGGGCGATCTCACGGCGCTGCGTCTCTTCCTCGCTGTTGATGCGCTCCTGCGTGATGTTGCGCTCCTGATTGAGGCGCGATTTCTCGACCGCCTCGCGCGAGGAAAGCTGCGCCTGTTCGGACTCCTGGTCGCGCAATGCGCGCTCTATGGCGAGTTCGGAACGCTGCGCGGCGCGGCGGATCTCGACCTCGCGCTCCTGTTCGAGGCGCGCATATTCGGTGTCGCGGTCAATCTCCAGCACTTTGCGCTGGGTGTCGAGGTTCTGGTTGCGGATATCGACCAGCGTGCGTTGCTCGATCTCGTTGCGCATGCGGCGCCGGGTCTCGATCGATTCGGTCAGTTGCGTCAGGCCCTCGGCGTCGAAGGCGTTGGACGGGTCGAAATATTCAAGACTGGTCTGGTCGAGATCGACGATGGCGACGCTTTCGAGCTCGAGCCCGTTGGCGGCGAGCGACTCCTCCGCCAACCGGCGCACCTTGGCGGCGTAGTCGCCGCGCAGTTCATGCATTTCTTCCAGCGTCATCTGGGCGGCGACGGTGCGCAGCGCGCCGGCGAATTTGCCTTCCAGCAATTCGCGCAGGCTGTCGGGCTGCAGCGTGCGGCGGCCGAGCGTCTGCGCGGCGGCGGCCACCAGTTCGCGATGCGCGCCGACGCGGACGAAGAACTCAGCGATCAGGTCGACGCGCATGCGGTTGCGGGTGATCAGCGCCAGCGCGTCCTCGCGGCGCACCTCGATGCGCAGCACGTTCATGTTGACCGGGGTGATCTCATGCAGCACCGGAATGACGAAAGCGCCGCCATTCACCACCACCTTCTCGCCCATGAAGCCGGTGCGCACGAACGCCGTCTCCTTGGTCGAGCGGCGATAGAGCCAGCGCAAGATGTAGACGGCGATCACGACGACGATCGCCGCAATGATCAGCCACAACAGGAAAGCGCCAAAGGTCTGCGCGTCCATGATCTATCCTCCCCAAGACAATGCGGTCGGCGCGAGGCGACCGGCAGTATTTTCAAACATCCACCCGTCGGGCGGCGAAGTCCAATTCTTCATGCCCGCCTCTGCAGCTTCGGCGTGATGGCGTGGAACGCTGAGATCACCGCGTCGACAAAGGCCGGGTCATTGATGTTGGCCGGCACCCGCTCGACGTTGCGCTGCGGCGTCTGGCGAACGGTCCTCTCGATCGCTTCGAACAAAGCGTTGTCAGCCTCGGGATCATGAAAGGGCTGGCTGGGCGCACCGAGCATGGAAACGCCGCCCTCGGGCAGCAGGAACCGCACCGGGCCGTTCATGGCGTTGAGCCGCGCGCCGATCCATTCGCCGAAGGCGCGGTTCTCGTCACGCGTCGTGCGCATCAGTGTGACGTTGGGATTGTGGATGACGAATTTGCGGCTGCGGAATTTGTCCGGCACGCTGTCGCGCGGGCCGAAATTGACCATGTCGAGCGCGCCGGCCGAGCCGACATAGGGCAGTCCGGTGCGGATCGCCGCGCCAAAGCGATCCTGCGTCGCCGGGAAGACGCCCCCGACAATCATGTCGGCCACTTCGGTCGTGGTGAGATCGATGAAGGCTGACAGCAGCCGGGAATCGCCGAGGTTTTCCATCGCCCGCCCGCCTATGCCGGTGGCGTGGAAGACGAGGCAGTCATAGTCGGCTTCGAGTCGTCTGGTCACCGCCTGCACGGCAGGCGTGGTGACGCCGAACATGGTGATGCCGACCGCCGGCCGCGCCAGCTTGCGCTTGGCTTCCCAGGCCTCGGCATCGGGCAGTTGCGCGACCATGCCGGCCATGGCGTGCGCGGCATTGGAGAGCACCTGTTCGGTAATCGAGTTCAGCCCCTGCACATCGGCCACGGAATGGAACATCATGATGTCGGCGCCGCCCACATATTTGGCGACATCGCCGGCCGCCACCGTCGACACCATCAGCTTGGGAATGCCGACGGGCAGCACGCGCATGCCTGCGGTGGCCAGCGTTGTGCCGCCGGAGCCGCCGGCGGAAATCACGCCGCCGATGCGCGGCTCGCGCTCGATCCAGCGTGCGAAGGCGTCCGCCATGGCGCTGACCGAACCCCCGCGGTCATTGGTGAAGACGGCGGAGGATCCGCGCACATGCATGCCGGCGACCTGCATGGCCGGAACGTCGGCGCTGGTCGGTTTTCCCGAGGTCGACAGGTCGACCGTACGCGCCGGCAGGCCCAGCGCCTTCAGCCGGTCGGCCATGAAGCGCAATTCCTTGCCCTTGGTATCGAAGGTGCCGACAACCAGCACGGTCCTGCCGATGCGCTCGGCAAAGGGGATGGCGAAGATTTTTTTCGGATCGTCCTGCGGGGCGGTTTTGTCGACCGCCGCCTGGCGCAATTCGGTGACCGGGACGTTCCAGCGGTTGGGCAGTTCGACGACCGGTCGGTAGACGCCGTCTTGAGGCATCGGCTCGCCCGATGCGGTGCCGGTACGGTCGACGCGATAGACTTTCGCCAGTTGCTCCCTGGCCTGCGCGGCTTCGGCCAGCGTGACGGGCGCTTCCTCGGCGTGGCGGCCGACGCCAAGCAGCCGCTGCTGCAGTTCGCGGTCGGCGGCCAGCGCCTTGGCGTCCATCAGCCGGTTGATGCGGCCGTTGACCATGATGGCGACCTGGTTCGACACCGAGGTCGCCACGCCGATGTTCTGCTCGATGACCAGCACCGCCATCTCGCCCTCGGCGGCGAGATCGACCAGCATTTTTTCGACCTGGTCAACGATGACCGGCGCCAGCCCTTCGGTCGGCTCGTCCATCACCAACAGCTTGGGATCGCTGAGCAGCGCACGCGAAATCGCCAGCATCTGCTGCTCGCCGCCCGAAAGCTGCGAGCCGCCATTTGTCCGGCGTTCGGCCAGACGCGGAAAGGTCTGGTAGACCCGTTCGACCGTCCAGGAGGCGTCGCGCCTGTTGCCGGCCGCGAGGCGCAGATGCTCGTCGACCGTCAGGCTCGGCCAGACGCGGCGGCCTTGCGGCACATAGCCGACGCCGAGACGGTGAATCTCGTGCGGCTCAAGCGAGGTGATTTCGCGGCCGTCGAGGCGGATCGAGCCGGACTTCGCGCGCTTCAGGCCGACAATGGTGTTGCAGAGCGTCGACTTGCCCATGCCGTTGCGGCCGACCACCGACAGCACGCCGCTTTCCAGCGTCAGCGAAACGCCCTGCAAGGCATGGCTTTCGCCATAAAAGACCTGGAGGTCTTCTATGCGCAGCATTGCCTTGGCGGTCTTCCCGGCACGCTCAGCCATGCTTGCCCCCGAGATAGATCTCCTGGACTTCCGGGTCGGCTTCGATCTCCTGCGGCGTGCCTTCCTTGAACAGGCGGCCATTGTGCATCATCGAGACATATTCCGAGACGCGCAGCGCGACGTCGAGATCGTGCTCGATGATGATGTAGCCGATATGCCTGGGCAGTGCGTTGAGGATGGCGACGAGGTCGCGGCGCTCGGTTGGCGACAGGCCAGCCGCCGGCTCGTCGAAGAGGATGAAGCGCGGCGCACCAGCCAGCGCCAGGGCGATCTCCAGCTGGCGCTGCTGGCCATGGCTCAGCGTCGCCACCAGCGTGTCGCGATAGGTTTCCAGATGCACGGCGTTGAGGATCGATTCCGCCTGCACCATGTTGACGTCCGACGCGGCCGGCCGCAGCAGCGAGAAGCGCCGCCTCGAGACGCCGCGACAGGCAAGGAAGATGGAATCGAGAACCGACAGGCCCTTGAACAATTGCGATATCTGATAGGTGCGCCGCAGGCCGCGCCGGATGCGCTCATGCGGCGGCAGGTCGGTGATGTCCTCGCCGAAGAAGCGTATGCGCCCTGACGTCGGCATGAAGTCGCCGGTCACGGCGTTGAACAGCGTGGTCTTGCCGGCGCCGTTGGAGCCGAGGACCGCGCGCCGTTCTCCGGCCGCGATCCTCATGGTGATGCCCGAGAGCGCCACCAGCGCCCCGAAATGCCGCGCCACGCCATCGAGCTCCAGCGCATAGGCACCGGTGCTCTGGAGGCGGTTTGCTGCGAGGCTTTCGGTCACTGGCGGCTGCATTCGATATTGGCTGTTACGGGCAGCTCGGATTGTCGCGGTTGACCGCGCCGAGCTTCATGAACTCGTCTTCGGGAATGCCGAGCGTCTGGTTGACCTGCGGCACGACCTTGACCAGCTTGTTGAGGAGATTGCCGTCGGCACCTTCGGTGACCTCGGTCAGGAAGATGTCGGCGATGGCGTTGCGGTTCTTGTCGAGCGACACCTTGCCGGTCGGCGTGTCGAAGGAGAGCTTCGACAGCGCGTCGCGCAGCTTCTTGCCGCCGTCGGAGACATCGCCGCCGACCTGGTCGAGGCCGAGCAATGTCGCCTTCATGTCGACATAATAGCCATGGGCGAAGAGCGAGGGCGACGGAAAGGCGCCAGGCTGCTTCTTGTAGGCCTCGACGAACGCCTTCCACGCCGGCGCGTCATTGGTGTCGGCGGTCGGTCCGGCCGATGGCGTGCCCTTGAGCACGTCCTTCAGCTTGCCCTTCGAAGTCAGCACCGTCTGGTCGACGGTGATCGAACCGCCGATCAGCGGCGCGGTGCCGCCGCCCTGCTGGTACTGGGTCAGGAAGTTGACGGCGTCGGCGCCGCCGAGCGCGACATAGATCGCATCGACGTCCTCGGGAATGGCTGCGATGACCGACGAAAAATCCTTGTTGCCGATCGGCACCCACGACTTCGACGGCACATGGCCGCCGGCCTTGCAGAACTCGGCCATGAAGCCGAACACCTGCGTGTAGGGGAAGGAATAGTCCTCGGCGACGGTGGCGACCTTCTTATAGCCCTTGTCCTTGAAGGCATAGGTGCCAAGGCCGGCCATCCACTGCGCGCCGTCGGTGGAGAAACGGAAGAAGTTTTCCGCCGGATTGCGCAAAGTGGTGTCCTGCGCGGCCGACGTACCGTTTATGAAGGTCACGTTCGGCTGCGTCTTGGCGTAGTCCTTGACGGCGATGCCTTCGTCGCCCGAAAGCGGGCCGACCAGCACCTTGACGCCGTCCTGCTCGACCAGCTTGCGCGCCGCGCGCACCGCGCTGTCGGGCGAGGCGTCGGACGAGCCCTTGACGATCTCGATCTTCTTGCCGGCGATCATGCCCTTCATCTCTTCGACCGCGGTCATGGCGCCGCGTTCGCCGTCCTCGCCAAGCACCGTGAACGGTCCCTCGAAGGTGGCGAGCAGGCCGATCTTGACGGTGTCGTCGGCGGCCAGCGCCATCGACGGCGCGGTCAGCCCGGTGAACACCGCGAGCGCCAGTAAGGTACGTCTATGCATCCTCATGTTTTTTCCTCCCGTTGATTTCGTTTTGCAGTGGTTCATTCCATCCCGGTCGCTAGGCGCCGGGACGCAAGGACTCCTGGGCAAGATGTGGCTTGATCCTCCCCCACAACCCAAGAATTCCGTCCGGTGAGACGAAGACGATCACCAGGAACACAAGGCCGATCAGCGTGTTGAACCGCTCAGCGCCGACGATGTCGATGGCGAAGGTCTGCATCAGGACGACGACGAGCGCGCCGAGGAACGGCCCAATCGGATGGCGCAGCCCGCCGATGACGGCGATGATCAAGACATCGATCGCGGCATCGACGCCGATAGTGCCTGGCGAGACGCGGCCGTTGAACCAGACCAGCAGCACGCCCGCCAGACCGGCGATGACGCCGGAGAGCAGCCAGGCGAACACCTTGTGCGCGGTGACATGGTAGCCCAGCGCGCGCATGCGGCGCGGGTTGTCGCGGATCGCCTGCAAGGTCATGCCGAAGGTCGAGCGCGAGCCATAAAGCACCGCCGCGTAGCACAGCGCCGCCAGGCCGAGGCAAAGGTAATAGAAGGGCTTGGCGTCGCGCCAACCGATGCCCCAGAAGGCCGGCGCGCGGATGCCGGCATAGCCGGAATGGCCGTTGAAGATGGCGTAGTTCTGCTGGGCGAAATAGTAGGTCGCGGTGGCAATCGCCAGCGTGATCATGATCGTATAGATGCCCTCGGTGCGCACCGAGATCCAGCCGATCAGCGCCGATGCCAGCGCCCCCGCGAGCACGGCGAATGGCACCACCAGCCACCACGGCCAGCCGAAACCGAGGATATTGGAATTGTTGTTGCCGAGGATGGCGATGGCATAGGCCGATATGCCGGCAACGGTGATCTGCGCCAAGCTGACCATGCCGCCATAACCGGCGAGCAACATAAGCGAGAGGCCCAGCATGCCGAAGATCAGCGAATAGCCGCCGATCTGGGTCAGGAAGAAGTCCGACGCCACGAGCGGGTACAGCACCAGCGCGACGCCAAGGATGATGTGGCCGGCGCCGAGCTTCTCCACCCAGCTCTGCTGCGTCGTGCCGTCCGTGGCGATGGCGAGGCTCATCGGGCCTTCCCCATGATGCCTTGCGGCCTGACCGCCAGCGTCACCACCATGATGACGAAGGTGAGCACGATGCCGTAGGTCGGGAAATAGACGAGGCCGATCTGCTCGGCGAGACCGATGAGCAGCGCGCCGATGGCCGCGCCCGTGATCGAGCCCATGCCGCCGACGATGACCACGACCAGCGACGCCAGGAGGTAGCGCACGTCCTCGCCGGGCGCGACCGACAGTGCCGACCCTCCGACGACGCCGGCAAAACCGGCAAGACCTGCGCCAACCGCGAAGACGATGGCGAACACCGCGTGCACGTTGACGCCGGAGGCCTGCAGCATGGCGCGGTCGTCGACGCCGGCGCGGATCATCATGCCGACGCGGGTCTTGTGCAGCATCAGCCAGAGGCCGACGCCGATGACGATCGCCGCCGCCAGCACGACGACGCGGTAGAGCGGATAGGTGAGGAAAACCGAGGCGCCGTTGGAACGCACCGCCGTGATGACAGGCAAGGTCAAGGCGCCGTCGAGCCATTCCGGCGTCGTGATCTGGTAAGTGCCGCCGGCCCACACCGCCAGCATCAGGTCGGCGGCGACGATCGAAATGCCGATCGACACCAGGGTCTGCCGCAGGTCGTCGCCTTCGAGGCGACGGAAGACGAAGACCTGCATGACGACGCCGACGATGGCCAGCACCGCGAAGCCGGCGGCGACGCCGAGCAGCCAGTAGCCGGTGCGGTTGGTGACCTCGTAGCCGATATAGGCGCCGAGCAGATAGAGCGAGCCATGTGCGAGATTGACGTTGCGCATCAGGCCGAAGATCAGAGTGAAGCCCGAGGCGACGAGGAAATAGAGGCCGGCCAGCGTAATGCCGTTGAGGATGGCGCTGACGAAAGCCTTCTTCGAGATCAGGATGGCGTTCAGCCAATCGGGCCAGACGGCAAAGACCAGCCATGCGATGACAGCGGCGGCGAGCAGGCCAACAAGGCCCCACGCTTGCCCGCGCGTCATGCCATCGCCCGAGGACAGCCCGGACGACGAGGATGGCTGGTCGAGCAGGCTCATGCCGTCAGCCGCCGGCGCTGCTCGTTCATGCGCGGCGCCTTGTGGAACTTGCCGTCCTTCATGATGGCGAGGATGCGGTTCTTGTCCTGCAGGATGCGCACATCCGAGATCGGATCGCCGTCGATGAGCAGGATATCGGCGAGGTAGCCTTCCTTGATCAGACCGAGCTCGTCGCCCATGTTCATGATCTGGCCGCCATATTTGGTGCCGGCCTGGATCGCTTCCATCGGCGAGAAGCCGAGCATCTCGACGAAGGTCTGAATGTCCTTGGCGTTGGTGCCTTGCGGCGTCCAGGCAAAGCCGTAGTCGCCGCCGATGCACACACGAATGCCGCGCCGATGCATCTTCTTCATCGTGTCGATGCACATTTCGAGTTCGCGCTCATATTCGAGCGAGAGTGGCGAGCCGGGCTTGATGCCCCATTGCTCGGCATGGCGAGCGGTGTTGATCAGCCAGGCAATGCCGGGCGCGACGAAGTGCTTGTCCTTGACCGCCTCGAGCATGTCGAGCGCCTCCTCGTCGGCGAAGGAGGCGTGATAGATGTTCTGGATGCCGTGGCGCACGCATTGCTTGACCGAGCCGGACGAGCGCGCATGTGCCGACAGGACCTTGTTGCGGCAGCGCGCCTCGGAGGCGGCCATAGCAACCTCCTCCTCCGACATCGGCGTTTCCTCGGCGCCCATGCCGGTGATGCTCTCGCCGGACAAATTGAGCTTGATGGAATCGACGCCGTATTTGATCAGCTGGCGGACGGTGCGGCGGATTTCCTCGGGGCCGGAGACGACCAGGCCGAGGTTCAGCCCCTCATGCGGAATGTGCGAGGGCGCTGAATCGCCGAGACCGCCGACCGTGGTGATCTCGGGACCAGCCGCGAGATAGCGTGGTCCGGGGAAACGGCCCTGGTTGATGAATTTCTTGGCCACGACATCGAGGCGCGGCTTGGCAGCGGCAGCGCCCCGGCCGGCGGTGAAGCCGGCGTCGAGCACCAGCTTGGCCATCTCCATGGTGACCAGCATGTGTTCCTCGACCTCCATCATCTGGATGGGATCGATGCCGGGCGCGTTGTTCCAGGACAGGTGCAGATGCGCGTCGATCATGCCGGGCATAAGCGTCGCGCCCATGCCGTCGATGATAGTTGCTCCCCCCGCCGCACCACCGCTGTAGGAGGACGACGAGGACGAGCCGAAGCGCGACGAACCCTTGGTGATCTGCTTGATGCGGTTGCCCTGCACCAGCACCTCGCCGGTGTAGGGATATTCACCAGTTGCGTCGAGCACGCGCACATTGGTGAACAGCGTGCTGCCCGAGCCGTTGCCGTTCCAGCTGTCGTCTGCCATCACAAGCCTCCCAACTTGCCGAGCGCATAAGTTTACGCCCGATCGGAATTCCTCACCTATCAACCCGTCTCAAAAAATCAGCGAGCTTTTGGGTGCTTTCGCGCGGGCTCTCGACCGTTGCCCAATGTCCGCACCGATCCAGCGATGAGAATACGGCGCCCTTGATTCTATCGGCAAGCGCCTGGGCGACGCCGGGCGGATTGACCGTGTCGGCATCGCCGGTGACCAGCAGTGTCGGCGCCGAGATCCGGCGCACATCGACGGCGGTCGCCTTGGCCAGCACCTCGCAGGTGCGGGCATAGGATTCGGGATCCTGCCTCGTGATCGATTCCCGCACGAAGGCGACTGCCGCCGGCGAGGTTTCCCTGCTGTGTGCCGAGATCGCGTTGGCGACGATCTGGTCGGCTATGTCGGCCATGCCGCCCGAGCGCGCCAGTTGCGCCCGCTTGCCGAGCCCTTGCCGTGTCGCTTCGGTCGGCTCGGCCAAGGCCCCAAACAGGGCGAGCGACCTAACCAGCGAAGGCTGCGCCGCCGCGATCTGCTGACAGACGATGGTGCCCATCGAATGGCCGACGAAATGGGCTGACGTGACCCCCATGCCGGCCAAGGCGCGGATCACCGCCTCGCTCATGCCTTCGATGGTCAGCGGCTCGATCGGACGCGGCGAACGGCCGGAGCCCGGCAAATCGAGCCGGATGACGCGATAGGCGGACAATGCCGCCATCTGCGGCTGGAACATGTTCGAGGTGCCGCCAAGGCCGTGGATCATCGCCACGGCAGCCCCCTCGCCGACAGTTTCGGCAACGACCTGGCCAACCGTCACCGTCGTCATTGAGCATGCTCCGCGAAGCGGTTTTCCAGCGTGCCGATGCCGTCGATTTCGATGCGCACAACGTCGCCAGCCTTCAGGTATTTCGGTGGATCGAAGCCGATGCCGACGCCGACCGGCGTGCCGGTGGCGATGATGTCGCCGGACTTCAGCGTGATGCCCTGCGACAGGGTGGCGATGATGGTGGGAATATCGAAGATCAGCAGCGATATCCTGGAATCCTGGCGCAGATCCTCGTTGACGAAACACCTTATTCCGGCGGTCGCCAGGTCGAGTTCGTCCCTGGTCACCGCCCAGGGGCCCATCGGGCAGAACGTGTCCTGCGACTTGCCGATCAGCCACTGGCTGTACTTGCCCTGCAGGTCGCGCGCGGTGACGTCATTGACGATGGTGTAGCCCCAGACGTGATCGAGCGCGTTCTCCCTGGAAATGCCGCGTCCACCTTTGCCGATGATGACGGCGAGTTCCGCCTCGTAGTCGATAGCCGTCGAGACGGAGGGATCGATCAGCACGCTGGCATGGTTGGCGACCACCGATTCCGGCACTTTGGAAAAGATGATCGGGTGCTTCGGGATCGCGCCGGCGCCGGCACTGGAATCAAAGCCCGAGCGGGCGAACTCATGCGCGTGCTCGTGATAGTTCTTGCCGACACAGAAAATGTTGCGGCGCGGCTGGGGGATCGGCGCCTCGATCTCGACCTGCGCAAGCGGGATCGGCGACAAGGTACGCGGGATGCCGGCGCCGTTGCGCTCGACCAGCGCCAAGATGCCGGACCTGGCCTGGTCGACCGAAAAAGCGAAAGGCGCGATAGTCTGGGCATCGAGGTCGACAAGACCGACGCGACGTTCGCCGGATATCGAAAAAGTCGCGACCCGCATCCAGTTCCTCCCTGAACCAATATTGAGCCAATTTTTTGCTCTTTCGCTACACGCTATCGCCGATTGGTTTAGGCCGCAAGCGGAATCTCGGCTGATCGCACCAAAAGTATCCGGCCGCGATATGCCAGTTTCAGCGGACTCGCTCCGGTGCTGCGTAATGGACGGCGGCGCAAGAAGCTGATATGCGTGGTTCAGTATCGGATCAGATAAAAGTTGCCAGACATGCCAAAGCTCGTCGCCAACGATATCGCCACCGTCCTGAAAAAACGCATCTCCTCGGGCGAGTGGATCGAGAATGGCCGCATGCCGCCGGAGCGCGATCTGGCGAGTGAGTTCGGCGTCGCGCGCAACACGGTGCGGCGCGCCGTTTCCTTCCTCGAGGAGGACGGCACGGTGGTGCGCCATGTCGGGCGCGGAACTTTCCTGACCGCCACCAATCCGGCCTCGATGGCGGCGGTTGTCGGCCGGATGGAAGGCACCAGCCCTGCCGATATGATGGAGATCCGGCAGTTGCTGGAACCGGCGGCGGCATCGTTCGCCGCGACCAATGCCAGCGCCATGGAACTCAACGCGGTGCGCGAGGCGCACAAGATCGCCTGCGAAGCGCAGGACATGCCGACCTTCGAACACTGGGACGCGGAGTTCCACCACCGCATCTTCGCCTGCTCGCGCAACGAATTCCTCAAGGAGATCCACAATCTGATGCGCATCCTGCGCAATCAGGCACCGTGGTTCGAAATGAAGAAGCGCTCCTTTTCCGAGGAGCGCCGCGGCATCTATTGCAGCGAACACCAGACGGTTCTCGACGCGCTGCTGCGCCGCGATCCGGAGAGCGCCAGCCAGGCCATGCTAGCGCATCTGAAAACCGTCGAGCGCAATCTTTTGGGGCGGTGATCGCGCCGGGAAGGCGCGGCAGCGCCTCCCCCGCCCCTAGTATCACTCGCCGCGCATCGTTGCCTGGAAAGTCGGCAGGTGCTTCTTCTGCGCTTCCAGCATGCGTTCGCGGTAGACACCGTAGATGACGTCGGTGTCGTGCAGCGTGACGCCCGCGATCGTCGGCGAGGCAAAGACCGGCAGTTCGATGCCGCGCTTGGCGAGCTGCTCGGCGGTGCGGGCAATCAGCTCATGCGCCAGGATCATGGCGAGCACCGTCGACGAACCGGACACCGGACGACTCCAGCCCTCGACCGGCACGATGGCGTCCTCGATCGGCGAGCAGGTGTCGATGACGAGATCGGCCGCATCCGCCAGCCGCTTGCCGGAGGAATGCGTGGCAGGCTTGTCGAGATTGTTCTTGCTGGTCACCGCGACGACGAAGATGCCGCGTTTTTTCGCGTAGAGCGCGGTGTCGATGCCCGACGAATTGCGGCCGCTATGGCCGAAGATGATGATGGAATCGCCCTTGTTGAGCGGCTGGTGATCGAGGAACTTCTCGGCGTATTTCTCGGTCCGCTCCAGCCACAGAAGCTCGCGCACGCCGCCGGCGCCGAGCACGTTGTGCCACATCACGCGCGGGTCGGTCAGCGGATTGAAGCCGACATAGCTGCCGTAGCGCGGGAACACTTCCTGCACCGGCAGCACCGAATGGCCCGAACCGTAGAGATGGACCAGACCGCCGCCTTCAAGCGAATCGGCGAAGCGGGTGGCGGCCTGGCCGAAGGCCTCTTCGTTGGTTTTCGCTGCCTTGTCGATGAGAGCGGCGAGACGGTGGATGTAGAGATCGGACACGTGGGTACTCCTGTTTAAGTGTCTGCTTGGGAGGGTGGATCAGCTTCGCGGGTTCGACGGGACGCGCCCGGCGCGCAGCGTCGAGCGGATTTCGTAGCGGTCGCCGCGCATGATGGAGACGGTGAATTCGAACGGGCCGCGCTCGTCGGTGGTGATGCGTTCGACGATGAAGGCGGGGCTGCCGGCGGGCAGATCGAGCAGGTCGGCGTCCGCCGCGCCAACGGCACCGACGCGGTAGTTTTCCCGCGCGGCCACCGGCACGATGCCGTAGTGACGCTCGAGCGCTTCGTAGAGCGAGCCTTGCAGCAGGCCGGCGTCGAGGAACCCCGGCACGCGCGCCGCCGAAAGCTGCGCCGTCTGGATGCCGATCGGCTCGTTGTTGCCCAACCTGAGACGCCGGATGCGCACCACCGGATCGCCTTCCTCGATCTCCAGCGCGCCGGCCGCCGCAGCATTGGCCGTCGTCAGGCTGCAATCGAGCAGGCGCGAGCCGGCGACCACGCCCATATTGCCCATTTCCTGGGTGAAGCTGGTCAGCTCGCGCGTGCCGGCCACCAGCGTGGTCGAGCGCACGAAGGTGCCGCGGCCATGCTCGCGCCGCAGCAGCCCGCCTTCCTCCAGATTGCGCAGAGCATGGCGCAAGGTGATGCGGCTGACGCCAAACAGAGCGCACAGCCGGTCTTCCGCCGGGATCTGGTCGCCGGTCGCCCATTCGCCGCTCTTGACGATGGCGCGGATAGCCTCCTCGACCTGATACCAGAGCGGCTCCGGGCGTCTGCGGTCCGGCTGCTGAAAGCTCGCTTCGCTCATCGCACCTGTCTCCACTCTTTCCCGGCGCGACCAGCCAGCGCCGCGCCGACAAGACCGGCACCCGGACCGAACCGGCCGGGCCGGACATCGATGCCACGCAGATGCGCCGGCAACTGACGCCGCAGCGCGGCAAGCAGCGGCGGCCGCATCACCTCCAGCGCCTCGGCCAGTCCCCCCGAAATCAAAACCGCCTGCGGATCGAGAAGCGCCACGGCCCCGGCCAGCGCCGTGCCGAGCCGCCGCGCCGGCACTTCCAGCAAGGTCTGCGCTGCGAGTTCGCCTGCCTGAGCGGCGGCGATCAGTTGGCGGCCATCGGTGAGGCCGATCTGGCCGGCAAGCGCATCGAGCGCCCGGCCCGAGGCGACGCGCTCCAGCCAGCCGCTGCGCTCCTCGCCATGATCCTTGATGTCGGCGCAAGCCCAGCCGAACGAGCAGGCGCCGCCATGCGCGCCGGCAACGATGCGGCCGTTGGCCAGCACCGCCGAGCCGATGCCGGTGCCAATGGCGAGCAGGATCGCATCCGACATGCCTTTTGCCGCACCCTCGACGGCTTCCGCCAGCAGCGCGATCTGCGCGTCGTTGCCGAGCGCCACGGGCAGGCCTGGAAACAGGGCCTGGACGTCGACGCCGTCGAGAAACGGCAGGTTCGGGATCCAGCGGCAGACGACACCTTCGACGAGCCCGGGCACCGCGATGCCGAGCGCCTCGACCGCCCCGGCTCCAGCGCGCAGCGCCTGGGTGCGGGCGACGAACGCATCAAGGCTTGCCGGAGCCGGCTCGCGGCTCGGCATGTCCAGCGCGCCGACATCGCCGGTGAAGACGGCGGCGCGCAGATTGGTGCCGCCGAGATCGATGGCCAGAACCCGCGTCATCGGCCGGGCCCCTTGCCGAACGGCGGCGCGAACAGGCCGCTGCCGGCATTCCACGAATGCGACGCCGCCGCGAAGGCTTGTGCGTAACGCGTACCGCGCAGGCAGCCGCGCAACCGGTAGAGCGCGCTGTAGTAATCGACATAGGGAAAGCTGCTCAGGCCCCGCGCCAACTCGTACTCCTTGACCGCCTCGCTCCAGGCCTCGAAGCCGTCGCTGACATCGACGAGATGTTCGGGCCGAAAACCGTCATCATCCTCCCAGTTCTCGCCGAACAGGAGCAGTTGCGGCGTGTGCGCCGGGTTGTCGCTGGCTACCGTCGGCAGGGCGGCGTAGAAGATGCCGGTTTGCGTCAGATGCGCGGCGGCGCGATGGTCCTTGTGCCAGCTGCCGTGCCAATGAGTGATGACGATCTCGGGTTTGAGTTCGCGAATGATGTCGCATACCTCGAGCGCCGTCTCGTCGTCCGACGGTAGGAAGGCGTCGCGCAGGCCGAGGCTGCGCACCTTGACACCAAGCCGCTCGGCGGCCCTGCCCGCTTCCTCTTCCTTCTGCACGCAATAATGCGCGGGGATGAGGCAGGGATGCCCCTGCTCGCCCATGGTCAGGTGCAGGAAGGTCACCGAAGCGCCGCGTTTAACGGCGGCGGCGGCCAGCGGCCCAGCGATCACCTCGGCATCGAAGGCGTGCGCGCCGACGACCAGGATGGAGCTTGCGGCGTAGATCCTGTCTTCGATCATTTCATGCCTCCCCCGGCGCCGACGCCTTCGCGAATCTGGCGGGCGAGCAGACAATACATGATCAGGATGGGCGCCATGGAGATCGCCAGCGAGGCGAAGACCAGGCCCCAGTCGGTGCGGAACTGGCCGACGAAGACGCTGATCGCCAGCGGCACGGTCTTGTAGCGGTCGTCGAAGATGAAGATCAGCGGGAAGAAGAAGTCGTTCCACACGGCGATCGCCGTGAAGATGGCGACGATCGACACCGCCGGCTTCACCATCGGCAGGATAATCTGGAACAGGATGCGGGCCTCGCCGGCGCCATCCATGCGCGCCGCCTCGTCGAGTTCGGAGGGCAACACGCGCATGAAGTTGGCGAAGATGAAGACGGCGAAGGGAATGCGGATCGCCGAATAGACGAGGATCAGCCCGGTCAGCGAATCGAGCAGGCCGAGATTGCGCATCAAGGTAAACAGTTCGACCGAGGCCAGCCTGATCGGCAGCATGATGCCCGACAGGAACAGGCCGAGCATGATGGCGTTCCAGCCGAGCCGGTAGCGGCTGAGCGGATAGGCGGCCATCGCCGAGACGACGATGGTGAGAATGACCGCGCCGCCGGTGACGATCAGGCTGTTGATGAAATTGTGGCCGAGATCGGCGCGCGTCCACGCCCGGACGAAATTGTCGAAGGCCCAGCTTTGCGGCAGGCCGAGCCGATTGTCATAGATCTCGGCGGTCGTCTTGAAGCAGGAGACGACGAGGATGTAGAGCGGCAGCAGAACCGCGGCCGTCCAGCAGACCAGCACCGTCCAGCCGGGCAGCCGCGCCAGTCTCGGCGAGAAGGTCCTGTGCGGGATCGCCAGCGCGCTCACAACTGCACCGTGCGGCGATCGAAGAAGCGCAGCATCAGAAGCGTGCCGATGCTGAGGATCAGGAACAGTACGGTGCCCAAGGCCAGCGCCAGCCCGATATCCGTGATGCCGACAGCGCCCTCGGCGCCAAAGGCCAGCCGGTAGAAATAGGTCACCAGCGTGTCGGTCGCGTAGCTCGGATTGCCCTGCACGCCCTGCATGACATAGACGATGTCGAACTGGTTGAAGGTGTTGATAAACGACAGCGTCGTCAGCGTGCCGAGCGCCGGCATCAAAAGCGGCAGCGCGATCGAAAACAGCATGCGTGCATTGCCGGCGCCGTCGAGCTTGGCCGCCTCGAAGATCTGGCCGGAAATCTGCCGCAGGCCGGCCGTGTAGATCAGCACCGGCAAGCCCATCCAGTTCCAGACGTCGACGGCGATCAGCATTCCGAGGGCCGTGTGGCTGTTGCCGAGCACGGTGAGGCTGCCCTCATGCAGGCCAAGCCCGTTCAGCGCCCATTCGACGACGCCGCCGGGCGCCAGGAGCAGCCGCCACAGCGCACCGACGATGACCGGGCTCAGCACCGCCGGAAAGAAAAACACCGACTGGAAGAAGGCCGCGCCCCTGTCGCGCAGGAACAGCAGCCAGGCGAACAAAAGACCGATGCCGTTCTGGAAGACCATGATGCCGAAGAACCAGGCGGTGTTGTGCCAGAGCGCGCCGTAGAGCCGCGCGCCGCTCGGGAAGACGAACAGCCGCGAGAAATTCGACAAACCGGCAAACTCGACCATGCGCAGCCCCTTCCAGATGAAGAAGCTGCCCCACAGCGACATCGCCAGGGGATAGAGGACGAAGAGCGCATAGACGGCCAGCGCCGGCAGGATGAAAAGCACGGCCATGCGCTGCTGCGTGCGTTTCAGGCTGCTTGTGCGGTGAAGGTTGGCCATACGTTCTGTCCGGCGAGAGGCCGGCCGCGATGCGACCGGCCCGGCTCCTCACTGCTTCGGCTTGAACCAGGTGGCGACGGCGGCCTGAATATCGGCGGCCAGCTTCTCGGGTGCGATGTTGCCTTCGACCATGTCGATGATCTCCGACTGCAAGACCGAGGAGGCCGTCGGCGACTGCCAGCGAAAGCCGACCAGCGTCAGATAGGGTGTCGAGTTCTTCGACATTTCCATCATCTGCGCCAGCACAGGATCCTTCACCGTCACATCGGTGCGGGCCGGAGGCCAGCCGAGCTCGTCTGCGAACAGCTGGGCGAATTCGGCCGAGGCCATGAAGCCAAGCACCTTGGTGGCGGCCTCCTTGTTCTGACTCTCGGAGACGAGACCGTAGGAGCCGTCCGAGAAGGCCGAGGTATAGAGCTTGGTCCCGGCATCGTCGGCCGGGAATGGGAAGATGGAGAATTTCAGCTTCGGATTCTGCGCCTTGAAACTGCCGTTCTCAAAGGACCCGCCGAGGAACATCGCCGCCTTGCCGCCGATGAACTGCTGCGTGGCCGTGGTGTAGTCGATGCCGGCGAAGCCGTCGGGAAAATAGGGCTTCAGCTCGGCGAAGCGCTTCAGTGCCGCGACATAGCGGGGGTCCTCGAAGGTCGCCTTGCCGGTCATCATCTCGTCGTAGAAGCCGGGGCCGTAGACGGTCGGGCCGATGACGCCGACGCCGATCTCCAGTTCCCAGGCGGAGCCATTGGCGCCGCCGGTGGCGATCGGGGTGATGCCGGCCGCCTTCAGCCTCTCGCAGGCGGCGACGAAATCCTTGTAGGTCTTGGGGATCTCGATGCCTTGCGCGGCAAAGATATCCTGGTTGTAGAACACCCCCATCATCGGCACCGAATAAGGCACGCCGTAGACCTTGCCGTCGGTGCGGCCGCGCGCGCCGCCAAGGGCTGCGTCCGGCATGTTCTTCAATTCCGGCACGCTGTCGTCGAGCACGTCGAGATAGCCGGCATCGACGAAGGGCTGCAACTCGCCATAGGCCTTGAGCTGGGCGATATCAGGCCCGCGGCCGCCGCGCAGCGCCGTGCTCAGCCGGTTCTGGTAGTCGGCATCCGGGGTGAACTGGATGTTGACCTTGATGCCGGGGTTCTTGGCCTCGAAGGCGTCGAAGATGCGGCGCATCGCCGCCTCGTCCTCGGTGCGCCAGCTCCACAATGTCACCGTGCTGTCGGCCCTGGCCGGCAGGGTCGTGAAGATGCCCGCGCAGGCGGCGGCAAGGCCGCCGATCAGCCCTAGCGCGGCGCGCCGGTGAATTGAAAGCATGCTCATTGCCAGTTCTCCCGTTTTTCTCTGTCCTTGGCGTCCCGCGACACTTCGATGCCGCGCGAGAGTCATTCGCTCGGCCTAAGTCATTATAACGACATAGCGTTGTTAGCAAGAGGTGTCATTTTCCCTCAGAACGGCATCGTCGAATGATCTGATTCAATAAATTCTAATAACTTATTGTTTTTGAATAACTAAATATCTCACTGTGGTGGCCATGGAAAGATGGTGCCAGTTTCTGCATGCAGCTTTTTCGCAAACGGGCCTTGCGCGATCGCTTCATGTTGTCATAACGTCATCGTGATCGCTATGCTCAAGTGGAGGATGAGGGATGTCGTTTGCCTGGACGTCGAAACTGGCACTGGCCGCAGGTCTTGCCATCCTGCCCGCCAGCGGCTGGGCGCAATCGGTCAACATCTCCTACCTGACGCACTGGTCGCCCGAGACGGTGGCGCTGCTGGAAGCGGCGGCCAAGGATTATGCCAAGACCAATCCCGACATCAGCGTCACCGTGCGCGCCGTTCCTTTCGGCGATCTCCTGACCACGCTTCGCTCCCAAGGCGGCGGTGCGGACGGTCCGACAATCGGTGGCATCTACGATCTCTGGCTGCCGGAACTCGCCCGCGACAAGCTCGTCGCTCCTGCCCCCGATGCGGTGGCGAGCGAGGTCAAGGGCGCCTGGCCGGCGGGCGTCGTCAGCGCCGCTTCGGTCGGCGACAAGCTCTACGGCATACCTAACGAGATCGACGTCTACGCGCTCAACTACAACAAGGCGCTGTTCAAGCAGGCCGGCATCGCCGCTCCGCCAAAGACGTGGGACGAGTTCAAGGACGCGGCGCGGAAACTGACCAACAAGGACGCCGGCCAACAGGGTTTTGGCATGATCAATTCATGGGCCGCGGGCGTCGTCCATCCCTTCGCGTCACTGCTGGTTTCCAATGGCGGCGAGTTGGTTAGGGAGGGCAAGCCGGCGCTGGACAGCAAGCAGGCCGGCGAGACGTTCCAGCTTTATGAAGACCTCATCAAGTCCGGCGCCAGCGTGCCGGCCATGGCGACCGCCGACGCCAACACGACCGGCCCGTTCCTCGACAATTTCGTCTCCGGCAAGACCGGCATGATCATCATGGCCAACTGGTGGGAGAGTGCGCTGAAGACCGGCATGGGCGACAAGTTCACCGACATCGCCACGGCCCCCATCCCCGTCGGCCCGAGCGGCGACAAGCCGCATGCGATCTCCTATTCCTGGATGACCGTGGTCAACGCCAATGCGGGCCAGGCCGAGCAGAAGGCGGCATGGGATTTCCTGGCCTGGCTCAACAATCCGAAGTCCGGCAAGAACGGCGCGTCGGCCATGTCCGACATCCTGATGTCGATGGGCATCCTGCCGTCGCGCACCTCCGACATCGAGGCGCACAAGGACAAGCTCGGCTCGGAATTCCTGTCCGGCTATGTCAGCGTGCTCGCCGACGCAAAGCCCTTCCCGGTGGTGCCCGGCGGACAGGAATTCTCGGAATCCCTGCAGCAGACGATCGAGGCGTTGCAGTATGGCCAGGTCTCGGCCAAGGATGCGCAGGCGACGGCGCAGGCCGACGCCACCTCGATCCTGGAGCGCGCCGCCAAATAATGATCAGACCGTAATGATCCAGAGGTACTGTGCCTCGGCGGGCATCATGCTTATGCCCGCCGTGACGCTGATCGGCATCTTCATCCTGCTGCCGATGCTGCTCACCGTCTGGCTGTCCTTTCAGGACTGGTCGACGCAGACACCGTTTTCCAGCGCCAGCTTCATCGGCCTTGACAATTTCCGCGAGATCTTCGGGCCGACCTCGGTCGGGCGCGACTTCAAGGGCGCGCTGACCAACACCGCCATTTATACCGCACTGTCCGTCGTCCTGATCCTGCCGCTGTCGGTGGCTTTCGGCCTGATGGTTTACCAGCACGATGTCGCCGGCGGCACGGCGCTGAGGACGGTGCTGTTCTCCACCTATATGGTGCCGATGATCGCGGTGGGGCTGGTCTGGTCGAAACTCTATTCGCCGAGCGAGGGGCCGCTCAACCAGATGCTCGGCCTGATCGGCGTCGGACCGCAGCCCTTCTTGTCGTCGCCGCGCTCGGCGCTGATCTCGATCGTCTTCCTCAACGTCTGGCAGCAGGTCGGCTATTTCACCGTGCTGGCAATCGCAGGGCTAACGCAGATTCCGGGCAGCCTCTACGAGGCGGCGAAGCTCGACGGCGCCAACCGATTCGAGCAGTTCCGCTTCATCACCTTGCCGCTGATGCGGCGCACGCTTTTGTTCAGCGCCGTCATCGCCATCATCAACGCAGTGCAAGTGTTCGAGCCGGTGGCGCTGATCACACAGGGCGGGCCGGTTGGCTCGACCAATGTCTTGACCTATCACATCCGCCGTGTCGGCATCGAACGCGCGCAGGGCGGACTGGGCTCGGCCATGGCTGTCATGCTGATGCTGTCGCTGATCGTCGTTGTCTGTGCGCTCTTCGCACTCGCCAACCGGAAGAACCAGGAATGAGCGCGGGATCGTCGAGCTGGCTTCCGCGCGGACGCCCCTCCGGCCGCAAGGCGCTGCTGGCGACGCTGATGCTGCTGGCCGCCGTCGCATCCGCCTTCCCGCTGGTGTGGATGGTGCTGTCGAGCCTGAAAACGCCGGCCGAGAGCATGCAGGTGCCACCGGTCTGGATACCGCATGCGCCGAGCCTCGAGGCCTATGAAAAGGTTTCGGGTGTGGTCAATGTCGGCCGGTCGATGTGGAACTCGCTGGTGATCGCCTCGATCACCACGGGCGGCGTGCTGGTCACCAGCATGATGGCCGGCTACGCCTTCGCCAAATACCACTTCCCCGGCCGCTCGCTTTTGTTTTCGGTGCTGATCGCCACCATGTTCCTGCCGCCGATCGTGACGCTGATCCCGCTCTATCGTCTTGTCGGCTCGATCGGCCTCAATGCCAGCCTTGCCGGCATCATCGTGCCCAACCTCGCCAATGCCTTCGGCATTTTCCTGATGCGCCAGTTCATCGCCGGGGTGCCCGACGACCTCATCGACGCCGCGCGCATGGACGGTGCCTCGGAACTTTTGATCCTGTTCAAGATCGTGGCGCCGAGCGTGGCGCCCGCGATCGCCGCACTTGCGCTGTTCGCCTTCGTCTATCACTGGAACAGCTATCTGTGGCCGCTGACGGTGCTGCAGGGCAACGCCGACGCCTATCCGATCGTCATCAGCCTCAGCCGGCTGTTGAGCTACAACAGGGGCGCGGTCAACACCGGACTGGTGATGGCCGGCGCGACGCTGGCCGTGCTGCCGCCTCTCATCCTGTTCGTCTTCCTGCAGCGCTTCTTCGTCGATTCCATCGTCGGCTCGGCGATCAAGGGGTAGCCAAGGCATGATCCCGAAAAGTGGATACCGGTTTTCGAATAAGATCATGCTCAAACAGAGATAGAGCCCCATCCCGATCCATCGGGATGGAACAGGCTCTAATAAGGCAGGCCGACATAGTTTTCCGCCAACGCCGTCGACGCTGCGCGCGAGTGCACGAGATAGTCGAGTTCGGCCTCCTGGATGCGCTGGCCGAAGTCGCCGGTATCGGGAAAGCGATGCAGCATGGTCGTCATCCACCAGGAAAAGCGCACCGCCTTCCACACCCGCGCCAATGCCTTTTGCGAATAGGCGTCGATGCCGGCCATGGATTTCTCGCGGTAGAAGTAGCGCAAACCGGCAAAGAGATAGCGCACGTCGCTGGCGGCGAGGTTGAGACCCTTGGCGCCGGTCGGCGGCACGATGTGGGCGGCATCGCCGACCAGGAACAGCCGGCCGAAGCGCATGGGTTCGGCGACGAAGGAGCGCAGCGGTGCGATCGACTTTTCGAAGGACGGTCCGGTGGTGACGCCTGCTGCCGTCCGCTCCGGCAAGCGGCGGCGCAGCTCGTCCCAGAAGCGGTCGTCGGACCATGCCTCGACCCTGTCGTCCTGAGGGCACTGCACATAGTAGCGGCTGCGGTGCGTCGACCGCATCGAGCACAGCGCGAAGCCTCGCTCATGATTGGCATAGACCAGTTCATGATCGGCCGGCGGCACTTCCGCCAGCACGCCCAGCCAGCCGAACGGATATTGCCGCTCGAAGGTTTTCAGCGCCCGCGCTGGTGCCGATTTGCGGGAGACACCGTGATAGCCGTCACAGCCGGCGATAAAGTCGCAGTCGATGCGATGGCTGACGCCATCCCTCTCATAGGTGACGAAAGGCGCGGCACCGTCGAAATCGTGCAGCGCGACATCGGCTGCTTCATAGACGGTGACCAGTCCCGCCGCTTCGCGCTTGTCCATCAAATCATGTGTCACCTCGGTCTGGCCATAGACGGTGACATGCTTGCCACCGGTGAGTGCAGTGAGATCGATGCGGTGCAGCCGTCCGTCGAAAGCAAGCGAGATGCCGGAGTGCGGAAGGCCTTCGGCATGCAGCCTTTCAGCAGCACCAGCCTCCCCAAGCAGGTCGACCGTGCCCTGTTCGAGCACGCCGGCCCGCACGCGGCCAAGCACGTGCTCGCGGCTCGACCGCTCGAGGATGACGGTCTCGACGCCGATGGTGGCGAGCAACTGGCCGAGCAGCAGGCCGGACGGTCCCGAGCCGACGATGACGACCTGGGTGCGCATCAGTGGCCGAGGCTTTCGACCTGCGCGGCCAGTTCGGCGGCAAGGCGCAGGGATGCGGCCGTCGCGACGACCATCTGCGGCAGCAGCAGCCATTCCAGCGTCCAGGCGGAACCCGAACGCTCCTGCTCATGCACCAGCGCCTGATGCATGCCGGAAAGTTGCGTGGCGTTGAAACGAGCAAGCGCCACCAATGCTTCGGCCTTCACCGGGTTCTGCTTGTGCGGCATCGCCGACGAGCCGCCACCGCCCGATAGCTCGATGTCGGTGCCGCCTTGCGCCAGCAGCGCGATGTCCTGGCCGAACTTGCCGAGACTTCCCGTTATCAGCGACATCAGGCCGGCCAAGTCAGCGAGCGCATCGCGCTGGCTCTGCCATTGCGAGGCATCGCCGAGGCCGAGCCTGGCGGCAAGTGCGGCGCGCACCGCCAGCCCCTTGTCGCCAAGCTTTTCCAGAGTGCCGGCGGCGCCGCCGAACTGGAGGACGAGCAGGCGCGTCGACTGTTGCGACAGCCTCTCCTGGTGCCGCTGCAGTGGCGCCCGCCACGCCGTCACGCGATCCGCCACGGTGATCGGGATCGCCGGCTGCATGCGGGTCACCCCGGTCAGCGCCCTACCCCCGAAGCGCTCCTCCAGGGACGCGAGCCTTATGATTGTCTCGGTCAGCAGCAGGCCGAGATGCTCGACGACGGATTTCAGCCGGAGCACAAGGCTGGTGTCGATGACGTCCTGGCTGGTGGCGCCGAAATGGACCGAACCGCCATGCGGTTCGCCGACGGCCAGTTTGATCTGGCGCACCAGCTCCGGGACCACGACGCCATCCTTGGTGACCCCAGCGCGCAGCTTGCCGGTATCCGGCCGGAACGAGGCAATCGCCTTGACGATCGCCGCCGCGGCCTCCCTGGGGATGATGCCGCGGTCGGCCTCGGCTTCGGCCAAGGCACGTTCGAAATCCAGCATCGCGGCAATGTCGGCTTCCACCGAAAAATGCCGCGCCGCCTCCTCGTCGCCGAGCAGGCCCGAAAGCAGCGGATGGTCGAAGGGCGATACGGTCATGTCCTGCTCCGTCCATCAACTGTCGAAGAAGACGGTTTCCTTCTCCCCCTGGAGATGGATATCGAAGATATAGGCGTCGCCCTGGCGCTCGGCGATCAGCGTCGACACGCGAACGCGGTGCTCGATACGCGCCAGGATCGGATCCTCGCCATTGGCTTCTTCCTCGTCGGAAAAATAGAGCCGTGTATGCAGACCGAGGTTGATGCCGCGCGCGACGATCCAGAGCGTGATGTGTGGCGCCATCAGGCGACCGTCGCGGAACGGCACGCGGCCGGGCTTGATGGTCTCGAACGAGCAGAGCCCGGTTTCCATGTCGGTCGGGCAACGGCCCCAGCCGAAGAAGTTCGGATCGGCGGCACCGCGCATCTCCGCGGACGAATTGTAGAGCCCGTCGGCATCCGCCTGCCAGATCTCGATCAGCGCGTCCTTCAACGGCGTGCCGGTGCCGTCGAGCACGCGAATGCGCAACTCGATGCGCTCGCCCTTGGTCCGCTCATTGACCATGGCCGAGCCAAGATCGTCCTCATAGACGCCGCCGATGCCGCAGAAATTCGGCGTCAGCCCGATATGGACATAGGGTCCGGCGGTCTGCGAAGGGCTCTCTTTCGGCCGGTCGAGCGACTGCGCCATCAATTGCCCTCCGGTCTGTTTTCGAACAGCGTCGAGCGGCGCCCGCGCAGCACGATATCGAATTTGTAGGCAAGCGCGTCCATCGGGATTGTCGATTGCATGTCGAGCGCGGCAATCAGCGCTTCGACGGCCGCCTTGTCGCGAATGCCGCCGACGATCGGACAGCGCCAGATCAGCGGATCGCCCTCGAAATACATCTGCGTGATCAGCCGCTGCGCGAAGCCGTGGCCGAAAACCGAAAAATGGATGTGCGCCGGCCGCCAGTCGTTCGGGCCGTTCGGCCAGGGATAAGGACCGGGCCTGACAGTGCGAAAGGCATAGGCGCCGTCCTCGCCGGTGAGGGTGCGGCCGCATCCGCCGAAATTCGGATCGAGCGGCGCCAGATAGCCGTCCTTCTTATGGCGATAGCGGCCGCCGGCATTGGCCTGCCAGAATTCGAGCAGCGCACCAGGAACGCCAACGCCGCGCTCGTCGAGCACCCGCCCATGGACGATGATGCGCTCGCCGATGGCGCTCTCGCCCGGCCTGGCGAAATTGTGGATCAGGTCGTTGTCGCGTTCACGGATCATGGCATGGCCAAACACCGGGCCGGTCAGTTCCGACAGCGTGTTGTCGAATGACAGCAATGCCTTCTGTGGAGAACGCAGCACAGAACTCTTGTAACTCGGCGTGAACGCCGGCGGGTGCCATTGGCGGTCGCGCTGGAAGAAGGCGCCGGTTTCCGGCGTCTGGTTGGAGCCGGGCTCAGCCATGGGCAGCCTTGTCTGCGTCCATTTCCGCAAACACCTCCTTGGCAATCCTGAAGGCGCGGTTGGCCGCCGGCACGCCGGCATAGATCGCGACATGCAGGAAGGCCTCGCAAATATCCTCGCGCGTCGCACCGGTGTTGGCGGTGGCGCGCACATGCAAGGCGACCTCTTCATCATGGCCGAGTGCGGCCAGCAGCGCCAGCGTGACGATCGAGCGTTCGCGCTTGCTGAAGCCTGGTCTGGCCCACACCGTTCCCCAGGCAGCCTCGGTGATCAGTTCCTGGAAAGGCTGGTCGAAATCGGTGGCAGCGACCTCGGCCCGGTCGACATGCGGATCGCCGAGCACGGCGCGCCGCACCGCAAGGCCGGTGCGATATCTGGTCGCGTTGCCGGGGACTTCATCCATGAGTTTGTGCTCCAGGGGCAAGCGATGCGATGAAATCGCGGATCAGCGCGGTGAGCGCCTCGGGTTGTTCGACGCAGGGAATGTGCCCGGCGTCGCGGATGATCTCGAAACGCGCACCGGGGATCAGGGCGGCCAGCGAACGGACGAGATCGGGTGGTGTCGAGCCATCCTGGTCGCCGGCGATACAGAGCGTGGGCACCGCGATGCGGCGTGCGGCATCGGTGAAATCCGCGTCGCGAACCGCCGCGCAAGTCCCGATATAGCCGGCGGGCGATTGCCGGGTCATCATGTTCCAGTAGCCGTCAAGCTCGGCCACCCGCGCCGCGTGAAAGGCAGGGGTGAACCACACTTTGAGGACGCCATCGGCAACGGCCTGAATGCCCTTGCTTTCGACCGTCGCAATGCGTGTGTTCCAGCTGTCCATAGTGCCTATCTTGTGGGCCGTGTCGCAAAGGATCATGGCCTCGACGATCCCAGGGCGCCTGGCATAGAGCCCTTGCGCGATCATGCCACCGACCGACAGGCCGCACAGCACGACCTTCTCCAACCCGAAATGATCGATGAGCGCCGAGAGATCGTCGACATGATCGTCGATCGACCTGATGTCACCGATGTCGGACAGTCCGTGGCCGCGCTTGTCGTAGACCAGCAAGGGCATTTCCCCCTCAAGCGCCGAGACAGTTTCGTCCCAGATGCGAAAGTCGGTGCCCAGCGAATTGATGAACACCACCGGTGGCGTCCTGCCGTTCGCCTCGACATATCGGTGATGCAGCGTGATGCCGCCAAGGGTGACGAATGGCACGATTTCAATCCTCCATCTCCACATTGCACAAGGCGTTTGGTTCGGTAAAATGATATTTTGCGCCGTTTCATTAACTCAGGGGTTATCAAATTCATGTCCGAGAGCCGCATCCGGTTCCGTCACCTGCAGGCATTCCTGGAAGTCGCGCGACAAGGCAGCGTGGCCCGCGCCGCCGATTTTCTGCATGTCAGCGCGCCGGCGGTGACCAAGACGCTGCGTGAACTGGAAGAAGCGCTCGGTGTCGCCGTCGTCGAGCGTGACGGGCGCGGCATCCGCGTCACGCGGCTTGGCGAGATCTTCCTCGGCCATGCCGGTTCGGCGATAACGGCTCTCAAGCGCGGTGTCGATTCCGTCCGCCAGGACGGCGCCGTCAATCGCCATCCGATCCGCATCGGCGCGCTGCCGACCGTGTCGGCGAAGGTCATGCCGCGAGCCATGAGCCTGTTCCTGCGGGAAAATACCGGCGCCGCGCTCAAGATCGTCACAGGCGAAAACGCCGTTCTGCTCGAACAGTTGCGCACCGGCGCGCTCGATCTCGTCGTCGGACGGCTGGCGGCGCCCGAGAACATGACCGGCTTCTTCTTCGAACATCTCTACTCCGAACAGGTGCTGTTCGTGGTGCGGGCCGGACATCCGCTGCTGCAGCCGGGAGCCGACATCTTCGCCAGCCTCGACGAATTTCCGGTGCTGATGCCGACCCGGGAATCCGTCATCCGGCCCTTTGTCGATCGCCTGTTCATAACCAACGGCATGACCGCGCCGGCCACGGAGATCGAGACCGTCTCGGATTCGTTCGGCCGCGCCTTCATGCGGCAGAGCAATGCGGTGTGGATCATTTCGGCCGGCGTGGTCGCCAACGAGATCGCCAACGGCGCCTTCGTCTCCCTGCCGGTCGACACCGACGAGACCAAGGGGCCGGTCGGCCTGACGATGCGCACCGACACCGCCCCCTCGCCGGCCTTCACCATTCTGCTGCAAACCATTCGCGAGGCGGCCAGATCGGGCAGCTAAGGCATCGACTGGTCAGACGGGCTCCGTCTTCCCTCAGGAATCCGCTAACCCCAGGGTTAATGAAACACCGCAAAATATCATTTTACCGAACCAAATCACTGGTGCACTGTACCGATGGAGGACCACAGAGGGAGGAATGCATGACCTACGCTAGCAGTAGCAGATCCAGTATTCGTGGCGTGTCGCGGCGCCAGTTTCTCGCCACCTCGATGGCTGGCGGCGCGGCACTCGCGCTTGGTGGCGGCAAGGCCTTCGCCCAGGCTGAGAACAAGCTGAAGGTCGGCTTCGTCAGCCCGCGCACCGGACCGCTCGGTGGCTTCGGCGAGACCGACGGCTATGTGCTCGACCTAGCCCGCAAGGCGCTGGCCGGCGGCATCGAGCTCGGCGGCAAGAAATACAGCGTGGAAATCCTCGACCAGGACACGCAATCGGATCCCTCCCGCGCGGGCCAGCTCGCCAAGGACCTGATCAACAACCAGGCCATCGACCTGATGCTCGCGGTATCGACGCCCGAGGTGATCAACCCGGTGGCCGATGCCTGCGAAGCCGCCGGCGTGCCGTGCCTGTCGACGGTCATGCCGTGGGAAGCCTGGTATTTCGGCCGCGGCGCCAAGCCCGGCGCGCCCTCGCCGTTCAAATGGACCTATCATTTCGGCTTCGGGGTCGACGAATTCTTCAGGGCCTACGTCTCGCAGTGGAACCTGATCGAGACCAACAAGAAGGTCGGCGTCATGTATCCGAACGACGCCGACGGCAACGCCATCCGAGCTCATCTCGCGCCGTTGCTGGCCAAGCAGGGTTTCACCATCGTCGACCCGGGCGCCTATGAGACCGGCACCACCGATTATTCCTCGCAGATCGCGCTGTTCAAGCAGGAAGGCGTCGAGATCTTCAACTCGTTCCCGATCCCGCCTGACTTCGCCGCCTTCTGGCGTCAGGCGGCCCAGCAAGGCCTGATCAAGCAGATCAAGATCTGCCAGGTCGCCAAGACCGGGCTGTTTCCCTCCGACATCGAGGCGCTCGGCGACCTCGGCATGAAGATTTCGAGCGCCGCCTACTGGCATAAGGCCTTTCCATACAAGTCGCCGCTGACCGGCGTCTCGGGGACCGAGCTTGCCGACGGCTACGAGGCGGCGAGCGGCAAACAATGGACGCAGCAGCTCGGCGCCTCGATGTCGCTGCTCGACGCCGGCTTCGAGGCGCTGAAAGCGAGCTCCAATGCCAAGGACAAGGCGGCGGTCGCCAAGGCGCTGAGCACGCTCAAGACCGAAACCATGATCGGCAAGGTCGACTTCACCGGCGGCCCGGTGGCCAACGTGTCGCCCGGCCCGATCATCGGCACGCAATGGATTGCCGCCAAGGAAGGCAGCAAGTTCCCGCTCGACTACGTCGTGACCGAGAACGCCACCGATCCGAACGTTCCGGTCGAAGCCAAGCTTCTGCCTTACAACGGCTGATGGACCGCTGACGAGGACCACCTGGTGACCCATCCGCAACAACAGGCTGTTCTCGCCGCCGCCGGCATCCACAAGCGCTTCGGCGCGCTCGTGGTGCTGGAGGCCGTCGACTTCGCTATGGCCGCCGACGAGGCGGTCGGCATTGTCGGCCCGAACGGTGCCGGCAAGACCACGCTGCTCAGCGTGCTTTCAGGCGCCTTTCCTCCGAGCGCCGGCTCGGTCTCCTTCAAGGGCGGCGATGTAACAGCGCTGCCGGCCACGGCGCGCTGCCGGCTGGGCCTGGTGCGCACGCATCAGGTGCCGAAACCATTCAGCGGCATGACCACCTTCGAGAATGTTTTTGTTGCCGCGTCACATGGCGCGGGGCTCGGCCGCGACGAGGCCTATGAGGAGGCGCTCGGCTCGCTGAAGCTGTGCGGCATGCTTGGGGTCGCCAACCGGCGCGCCGAGACGCTCGGCCTGCTCGACCGGAAACGTCTGGAATTGGCACGCGCATTGGCGGCCCGGCCAACGCTGCTGCTGCTGGACGAGATCGGCGGCGGCCTGACCGATGGCGAAGCCGGCGAGCTTGTCGACACGATCAAGGAATTGCGCCGGCGCAAGATCGGCATCGTCTGGATCGAGCATATCGTGCACATCCTCTTGCAGGTGGCCGAACGGCTGATCTGCATGGACGCGGGAAGGATCATCGCCGATGGCGAGCCGCAAACGGTGATGGCCGACCCGGAGGTCGTGCGCGCCTATCTCGGCGGAGGCCCGAAATGAGCCTGCTGTCGGTCGAGAACCTGGTTGTCCGGCACGGCCTGCTGCAGGCGGTGCGCGGCGTCAGCTTCGGCGTCAAGCGCGGCGAAACGCTGGCGCTGGTCGGCGCCAATGGCGCCGGCAAGACGACGCTGCTCAGGGCCATCGCCGGCGCGCACCAGCCGGCGGCCGGCCGTGTGCTTCTGGATGGCGCCGATCTCACCAGCGTGCCGTCGCACAGACGCGTCGGCATGGGCATAGCGCTGGTGCCGGAAGGGCGAAAACTTTTCGTGCGGATGACGGTCGAGGAGAACCTGCTGCTGGGCAAGACCACTGGGCGGCCGGGCGACTGGAGCGTCGACAGAGTGCTGGACATGTTTCCCAATCTGAAGCCGCGCCGACACGCCAAGACCGGTCATCTCTCCGGCGGCGAGCAGCAGGCGACGGCGATCGGCCGGGCGCTGATGAGCAATCCCGACGTGCTGCTGCTCGACGAGGTTTCGCTTGGTCTTTCGCCGCTGATCGTCGACCGGGTCTATGCGGCACTTCAGGGGCTGATCGCTTCGGGCACGACAATCATCCTCGTCGAACAGGACCTCAATCGGGCGCTGTCGGTTTCGGACAAGGTCATCTGCATGCTGGAGGGGCGCATCGCGCTCGAAGGGCCGAGCAGGAGCGTTTCGCGCGACGCGGTGACGAAAGCCTATTTCGGCCTGCACCGGAAGGGCACCGGGAGCGTTCCCGCATGAGCAACCAGATCATCCAGGGCATCCTGCTCGGCGGCTATTACGCGCTGATCGCCTGCGGCCTGTCCTTCATGTTTTCGGTGATGCGCATCATCAACCTCGCCCATGGCAGCCTTGCCGTGTTCGCCGCCTATGCGCTGTGGTTTTTGGCCTCGCAGTTCCACATCCCGCCGTTTCTCGGCCTGCTCATCGTCTTGCCAGTGATGGCGGCGATCGGCTGGGCGCTGCAGCGCTTCCTGCTCGAGCGCAGTGCGCGCGGCGGCGCCCTGCTGCCGATCCTGACCACGTTCGGCCTCGCCATCGTCATCGACAACATGCTGTTCCAACAGTTCGGCGCCGACACCCGTTCGCTGGCGCCCTTCATCGGCAGCCTGTCCTATGATTCCTGGGAATGGCCGGGCAGCATCTATGTCGGCAAGCTCGCGGTGATCATGTTCGCCACCGCCGTGGTCCTGCTTGGCGGGCTGCAGCTGTTCCTGACCCGCACCCGGCTTGGCCGCTCGATCCGCGCCACCTCGGAAGACCCCGACACCGCCGGCCTGGTCGGCGTCGATGCACGGCGTGCCAACGCCGTTGCTGCCGCCATCGCCATGGTCACCGTCGGCCTTGCCGGCGCGTTCCTCGGCATGCGCGCGACCTTCGATCCCTATGCCGGCGCGCCGCAATTGCTGTTCGCCTTCGAGGCGGCGGTGATCGGCGGCGCCGGGTCGCTGTGGGGAACGCTGATCGGCGGCATCGTGCTGGCGCTGGCCCAGACGCTCGGCGCGCAAGTGCATCCGCAGGGATTTCTGATCGGCGGTCATGCCGTGTTCCTTGTCGTGCTGTTCGTGCGGCTTTCGGCATCCGGCTTTGGCCTGCGCTGGCTGTTGCACCTGCCTTCCCGGAGCGCACCATGAGCGTCGGTCCGACTTCGCCCATGATCGAGCGTGGTACCGCGACCTCGCGCATCGCGGCTATCGCCGTGGCCATCGTCATCGCGCTGCTCGCCATCGCGCCGCAATTCCTCTCGGCCGGCGCGGTCGACCGCATGACGGCGCTGTTCATCTATGTGATCCTGGCGGCGATGTGGAACGCGCTGGCCGGTTTCGGCGGCCTGGTCTCGGTCGGCCAGCAGGTGTTCTTCGGGCTTGGCGCGTATTTCGCCATCCGTCTTGCCGATGCCGGTCTCAATCCTTTCCTGGCGCTCTTTGCATCGGGAATTATCGTCGGCGCGGTTTCCTGGCCGCTGTCGCTGTTCATGCTGCGGCTGAGGAATGGCGAGTTCGCCATCGGCATGTGGGTGATCGCGGCGCTCACCCATCTGCTGGTCAATCTCGACCGGCTGGTGCAGGGCGAAACCGGCACCTCGCTGATCTCGCTCAACGTCTACGATGCCTCGATAAGGCGGGTGACCATCTACTGGCTGGCGCTGGCCTCGATGACGGCCCTGCTCGCTGCCCTCTTCGGCCTGCTGCGCGGCAGCACGGGCGCCGCCATCCGCGCCATTCGCGACAATGAGGATGCGGCCGCTTCGGTCGGCGTGCGCGTCACCGGCACCAAGCGGCTGCTGTTCGTGCTTGCCGCCTTCGGCATCGGCATTGCCGGCGCATTGTGGCTGGCGACCTCCATCACCTTCCAGCCGAAAACCTACTTCAACGTGCAGTGGACAGCCTACATGATCTTCATGGTTCTGGTCGGTGGCATCGGCACGTTCGAGGGCGCCATTCTCGGCGCGCTGGTCTTCTTCCTCATCGAGACCTGGTTCGGCGGCGCCGGCGTCTGGTACCTGATCGGCCTCGGCGCCACCGCCGTGCTGTTTTCGCTTTTCCTGCCGCGCGGCCTGTGGGGAACGATCGAGGAGCGCTTTGGGCTGCGCCTGCTGCCGGTCGGCTACCGCGTCAAGCTGCCGGCGAACGTCGCCGATGGCGGCATGATCCCGTCGCAGCAAGCCACAACATATCAGGAGAAGGCATGAGCATGCTTTTCGGCAAGACCATCCTCATCACCGGGGCTGCCTCCGGCATCGGCGCACGCACGGCGGAGCTTGCCGGCCAGCTCGGCGCCGACGTGATCGGCGCCGATGTGCGCGAGCCGGCCGCAGCGGTTGGCAGTTTCGTCAAGGCCGACATCTCGTCGAAGGCGGGCGTCGATGAGCTCATCGCGCGCCTGCCGCAGCGCATCGATGCACTCTGCAACGTCGCCGGCCTCTCCGGCAACACCGGTGCGGCCTCGACGCTGGCCGTCAACTTCTTCGGTCTGCGTGCGCTCTCGGAAGGGCTTGCGCCCAGCCTTCGCGAAGGCGGCGCCATCGTCAACGTCGCCTCGATCGCCGGTTATGGCTGGCGCGCCAATCTCAACCGCGCCGCCTCGATGGTCGGCATCGAAGGTTTCCCCGATGTCGCCAAAGTGGTCGCCGACCACGCGATGAAGAACGAGGAAGGCTACCCCGTGTCCAAGGAACTGCTGCTCCTGTGGACGATGCGCGCGGCACATCAGGAGCTGTTCAGGAACCGTGGCATCCGCGTCAATGCGGTGAGCCCTGGCCCGGTCGAAACACCGATCCTGAAACAGTTCCGCAGCGTGCTTGGCGATGCCCGCGTCGACAGCGATATCGCCCGGGTCGGACGTACCGGCACTTCGGGTGACATCGCGCCTGTCGTGCTGTTCCTGTGCTCGGACGGCGCGCGCTGGGTCAACGGCGCCAATGTGCCGGTTGACGGTGGCCTCGAAGCATCCATCAATGCCGAAGTGCTCGGCTTCTAATCTGTGAAGCTCCATCGAGCGAGGGAAACAACTATGGATATCGGACTTCTGATCGACGGCGACGAAAAGGCGGCAACAGGCAAGGCTTCCTACGAGCGCATGGACCCGTTCACCGGCAAATTGGCGACGCGCGCGGCGGCGGCAAGCGTGGCCGATGCCAACGCCGCCGTCGAAGCAGCCGCCGCTGCCTTTTCCGCCTGGTCGAAGACCGGGCCCGGCGAGCGGCGGGCACTGCTCTCTAGAGCGGCCGATGTGATGGCCACCAAGGTCGGTGAATTCACCAGGCTGATGATGGAAGAGACCGGCGCCACAGGCCCCTGGGCCGGCTTCAATGTCATGCTGGCAGCCAACATGCTGCGCGAGGCTGCGGCCATGACGACGCAGATTTCGGGTGAGATCATTCCGTCCGACAAACCGGGCACGCTCGCCATGGCGATCCGCCAGCCGGCCGGTGTATGCCTCGGCATCGCACCCTGGAATGCGCCGGTCATTCTCGGGACACGCGCCGTGGCCATGCCGATCGCCTGCGGCAACACCGTGGTGCTGAAAGCCTCCGAAATGTGCCCGGGCACGCATCGGCTGATCGGCCAGGTGCTGGTCGAGGCAGGGCTGCCCAAGGGCGTCATTAACGTCGTCACCAACGATCCTAAAGACGCTGCCGGTATCGTTGAAGCGCTGGTCGCGCATCCCGCGGTGAAACGCGTCAACTTTACCGGCTCGACCAAGGTCGGCCGGATCATCGCCGAGCTCGCCGGCCGGCACCTGAAGCCCGCGCTTCTCGAACTCGGCGGCAAGGCGCCGCTGGTTGTGCTGGACGATGCCGACATCGACGCGGCGGTCAATGCCGCGACCTTCGGCGCCTTCATGCATCAGGGCCAGATCTGCATGTCGACCGAGCGGCTGATCGTCGACGAAACGATCGCCGACGAGTTCGTCGCCAAGCTCGCCGCCCGCGCCTCGAAGCTGCCGGCGGGCGATCCGCGCGGCCATGTCGTGCTGGGCTCGCTGATCAGCAGCCAGGCGGCCGACAAGATGGAAGAACTTGTCGCCGATGCCGTGGCCAAGGGCGCGACGTTGCTAGCGGGAGGCAAGCGCACCGGCACGGTCGTGGAAGCAACGCTCCTCGACCACGTGACGCCCGCCATGCGCGTCTATTCGGAAGAGTCCTTCGGACCCGTGAAGCCGGTCATTCGCGCGCGAGGCGAAGACGAGGCGGTACGCATCGCCAACGACACCGAATACGGCCTGTCGTCCGCCGTCTTCAGCCGCGACATCCGCCGCGCCATGGCCGTCGCCGCCCGCATCCAGGCAGGCATCTGCCACATCAACGGGCCGACGGTCGGCGATGAGGCGCAGATGCCGTTCGGCGGCGTCAAGGGCTCCGGCTATGGCCGTTTCGGCGGCAAGGCCTCGATCGCCGAATTCACCGATTTGCGCTGGGTGACGATCGAGGACCCTGGCCAGCATTATCCGTTCTGACCGGACTGCTTTGGACGGCTGACCGTCAAACAGCCAGCGACGGTGTGAAGCGAATACTGGCGGATTGCTTCTGGCCAGGCGCCAGTACGATGCAGCCGGTATGGATCTTCTTGTCATCCATCCGGTTGAAAGCGTCGGTGATGTTGCTGACCGGCTCGGCGCAAAAGAACGGTTCGCCCGGCGGCGTGTAGAGGACGAGGAAATCGAGCGGCGCCTCCGCCTCGATGTCCAGCTGCCGTTCGTGTTCGGGCCAGGAGATTCGGGCGCGGCGCGTCCATTCCGTGAAGACCGTGTCGAAGTCGACCTCCGATACGTCAAAGCCGATGGATGGATCGGCCCCAGCAGGCGGCGGGACATGCCGGATGGGCAGGACCTCCGCATCGGTTTCCCACATGCCTGATACCCGGGCCTGGACATGCGTCCACGGTGTCGACGGGAAATACGGATGGAGGCCGAAGCCAACCGGCATCGGCGCGTCCGACAGGTTGTGCACCGCAATGGTCATGCAAAGCCTGCCGTCAGCCAGAAAGATCTTCTGCTCGGCTTCATAGCTCCATGGCCAGGTATCGGCGGTGTGCCGGTAGCGCAGGACGATCATGCTGGCTTGGTGGCTGACGACCGTCCACGGGTGACGCCAGCCATGGCCATGCTCGTAGTGTGGATCGTCAGGCTGGCTGGGCAATTGGATCGAACGCCCCGCGAATTCGAAGCGGCCACCCCTGATACGGTTGGAGTAGGGAACGAGCGGAAAGCAAGCCATGGCGCCAGCATCGCGACGGCTGATCGCCACTGGATCGGCCGGGCGCAGCCAATCCACGGCTGAACAATCCTGCCACCACCGATACGACGCCAGCGCTCCGCCGGCGGCCGGAGCAATCTCGACCGTCGCGATGCCGTCACTGATCGAGACCAGCTCCGTGCGCTGCGCGACTGCCACAGCGGAATTCTTTGTCATCGGCACTCCCCAATCCCTTGACTCCAATCGCCATGGCGATAAGACATATCATATGAATAGTATGAAGAATAGAAAATCGTTCAGCACGGCACGCACGTCACGGGTTGCCGTGGCGGTTTCCAGCGGCTCCACCGCGCTGCACGCCACCGTTGTCGAGCAGATCGGCTTGCGCATCGTGCAAGGCGACTTCCTGCCCGGCGAGGCCCTGCCCAATGCCGACGATTCCAGCGAGATGCTGGGGGTCAGCCGCACGGTGCTGCGCGAGGCGATCAAGGTGCTGGCCGGCAAGGGGCTGGTCGAATCGCGGCCAAAGACCGGAACGCGGGTGCGACCGCGTTCCGACTGGAATTTCCTCGACCCCGACGTCCTGTCCTGGCGCTATGCCGGCGGTGTCAGCGCCGAGGATGTGCGGGCGCTGTTCGAATTGCGCCGCGCCATCGAGCCGATGTCGGCAGCCCTCGCCGCGCGGCGTGCAACGCCGGCACAGATCGCCGAGATCCATGCGGCACTAGCCGAAATGGAAGCAGTCAGCGATGACGGCGACCGCTTCGCCAAGCCCGATTTGGTGTTCCACCAGACCATCCTGCGCATGACCGGCAACGAGTTGATCGGCTCGCTGGCGGCGCTGGTCGAGACCGCATTGGTAATGAGCTTTCGCCTTTCCAACGACAATCCGGAAGGCCAGCGCCATTCCTTGCCGCTGCACCGGGAAGTGGCCGAGAAGATTGCCGCCGGCGACGCCGCCGGGGCGCAAAAGGCGCTGCTGGTGCTCATCGACAATGCGGAGGACGACGTGCGCCGCAGCGTCGAGAACCGCAACAAACGCCGCAACGACCGGGGCCAGCAATCGTGACCGAAACCAAACGTAAACTGCGGTCCGAAGCCTGGTTCGGCGGTGAGGGCAAGAATGCCTTCATGCACCGCAGCTGGATGAAGAACCAGGGCATTCCCGCAGACGCTTTCGACGGCCACCCGGTGATCGGCATCTGCAACACCTGGTCGGAACTGACCCCGTGCAATGCGCATTTGCGGGCGCTGGCAGACCACGTCAAACGTGGCGTCTACGAGGCCGGCGGCCTGCCGCTGGAATTCCCGGTCATGTCGCTGGGCGAAAGCAACATGCGCCCGACCGCCATGCTGTTTCGCAACCTCGCCAGCATGGATGTCGAGGAATCCATCCGTGGCAATCCGATCGATGGCGTCATCCTGCTGGTCGGCTGCGACAAGACCACGCCGGCGCTCTTGATGGGAGCTGCCTCGTGCAACCTGCCGACGATCGCCGTCTCCGGCGGGCCGATGCTCAACGGCAAGTTCCGTGGACAGGATATCGGCTCGGGCACGCATGTCTGGAAATTCGCCGAGGAGGTCAAGGCCGGGCGCATGCCGGTTGCCGACTTCCTCGCCGCCGAGCAGGGCCAGAGCCGGTCGGCGGGCAGCTGCATGACGATGGGCACCGCTTCGACCATGGCAAGCATGGTGGAAGCGCTCGGCATCGGCATGCCGGACAACGCCGCGATCCCCGCCGTGGATTCGCGCCGTGGCGTGCTCGCCCAGCTGGCCGGACGCCAGATCGTCGATCTCGTCCGCCGCGACGTGACGATTTCGCAGATCCTCACCAGGCAGGCCTTCGAGAACGCCATTCGCGTCAACGGCGCGATCGGCGGTTCGACCAATGCGGTGCTGCATCTGATCGCCATCGCCAACCGGGTTGGTGTCGATCTCAGCCTCGATGACTGGGACCGCCTTGGCCGCGACGTTCCGACCATTGTCGACCTGATGCCGTCGGGCCGGTTCCTGATGGAAGATTTCTACTATGCCGGGGGGCTAGCTGCGGTCATGGCGTCGCTTGATGAAGTGGGGCTTCTTCATCGCGACGCCATGACCGTCAGCGCCAAGACCATCGGTGAACTGATCGACGGTGCGCCCAACTACAACCGTGAGGTCATCCGGCCGCTGAGCGAGCCGCTGACCAAGGAGGGCGGCATTTCGATCCTGCGCGGCAATCTGGCGCCCAACGGAGCGGTCATCAAGCCGTCCGCGGCAACACCCGAGCTGATGCAGCATCGCGGCAGGGCCGTCGTCTTCGAGAATATCGAGCACTACTACGCCCGCATCGACGATCCGGAACTGGATATCGATGCCTCCTCGGTGATGGTGCTGAAGAACTGCGGGCCGCGCGGCTATCCCGGGATGGCCGAGGTCGGCAACATGCCGCTGCCGGCCAAGCTGCTTAGAGAAGGCGTCTCCGACATGGTGCGCATTTCGGACGCGCGCATGAGCGGCACGGCCTACGGTACGGTGGTGCTGCATGTGGCGCCCGAAGCCGCGGCAGGTGGCACGCTTGCCCTGGTGCGTGACGGTGATCTCATCGAGCTCGACGTTGCCGGCCGTCGTCTCGAGCTTTTGGTGTCGGATGAAGAGTTGGCCATCCGCCGCCGTGACTGGAAGCCCCCGACGCCACCGCTGGGCGGCTACCAGAGCCTCTATGTCGAGCGCGTGCTGCAGGCCGACAAGGGCTGCGACTTCGACTTTCTCGTCGGCCGGCGCGATGCCGGCGTCCCCCGGCATTCCCACTAGAGAGGCGCGCGATGACGGATCAGATCGGCAGCTACGCGACCTATCCCAGCCTCAAGGGCCGCAGCGTGTTCATTACCGGCGGCGGAAGCGGCATCGGCGAAAGCCTGGTGCGCCATTTCTGTGCGCAAGGCAGCCGCGTCGCCTTCGCCGATCTGGCCGAGGAGCCTTCGCGGCGCCTGGTCGATGCGATCGTGACCGAGGGGCATGCCGCGCCGCTGTTCATTCCCTGCGACCTGCGCAATGTCGAGCAGTTGCAGGCGGCGACCGCGGAGGCGATGCAGCACAACGGCCCGATCCAGGTGCTTTGCAACAATGCCGGCAATGACGACCGCCACCAGACCAAGGACGTGACGGTGGCGTATTGGGACGACCGCATGGCGGTCAATCTGCGCCACCAGTTCTTCGCGGCCCAGGCAGTGCGCCCGCAGATGAGCGCGCAGGGCGGCGGCTCGATCATCAATTTCGGCTCCATCACCTGGATGGTCGGCGATCCCGATTGCCCCGCCTATGTGACCGCCAAGGCGGCGGTGTACGGCATGACGCGGGCGCTGGCCCGCGAACTCGGCCCCGAGCGCATCCGCGTCAACTGCATGGTGCCGGGCTGGGTGATGACCGAGCGCCAGATGAGCCTGTGGCTGAACCCGGCCGGCGAACGCCAGATCGACGAGAGGCAGTGCCTGCCCGACCGGCTGCAGCCTTCCGACATCGCGCGCATGGCGCTGTTCCTCGCCGCCGACGACAGCCGCATGTGCACGAGCCAGCAGTTCATCGTCGATGCTGGCTGGGTGTGACCGGTACAGCCTCAAAGGAAGAAGGGTATTTCATGCGTCTGGTACAGTACACAACGCCCGATGGCGGCAGGCGGGTCGGCCGGGTTTCCGATGACGGCAACCGCCTGCATCCGCTCGACAAAACCAGCACCGTGCTGGAACTCGCCGAAGCGGCGATTGCCCAGGGTGCATCGATCACGGCCCTGGTCGAGAAGCGGACGGGTGCGGCCACGGTCGACTATGGCGAACTGCTGCGCGATGGCCGCGTGCTCGCCCCCGTCGACCACCCGGAGCCGGCACGCTTCCTGGTCACCGGCACCGGCCTGACCCACACCGGAAGTGCCGCCGCGCGCGACAAGATGCATGTGCTGACCCATGGCGAGGACGCCGAGGAATCGGATTCGCTGAAGATCTTCCGCATGGGCCTGGAAGGCGGCAAGCCCGGCGCCGGCAAGATCGGAATCCAGCCCGAATGGTTCTTCAAGGGTGTCGGCACCTGTGTCGTGCCGCCCGGCGCCGATCTGCCCATGCCGGCTTTCGCACGCGCCGGTGCCGAGGAGGCCGAGATCGTCGGGCTCTACCTCAATGGGCCTGATGGCCGCCCCTATCGCATCGGCTATGCGCTCGGCAATGAATATTCCGACCATGTGACGGAGGCCGAGAACTACCTCTATCTCGCCCACTCCAAACTCCGCTCCTGCTCGATCGGCCCGGAGCTTTTGATCGGCGACCTGCCCGAAGAAGTGCGCGGCCATTCCCGCATCCTGCGCGACGGCGCGGTCATCTGGGAACAGGAATTCCTGTCGGGCGAAGCGCACATGTCGCACTCGATCGCCAATCTCGAACATTTCCATTTCCGCTACCCCATGCACCGCAGGGCGGGCGACCTGCACGCCTATTTCTTCGGGGCGGCGGTGATGAGCTACGCCTCCGGTATCAAGACGGCTTCCGGCGACGAGTATGAAATCCAGGCACAGGCATTCGGCAAGCCGCTGCGCAACCGGATGGTGTCGGTGCCGGACGAGGGACTGGTCGCCGTCACCCAGCTGTGACGGCAAAAGCCCCGGAAATTACGGTCCACCAGAACGACAATGGGAGATTAAAAATGGGACTGAAGAAAGCATTTCTGAGATTAGCGACAATCGGGCTCGGCATCGGCCTGATGACATCGGCGGCGCTGGCCGCGAACCTTCGCGTGCTGGCCTGGGACGGCTATGCCGACCCGGACTGGGTGAAAGACTTCACCGCCGCCACCGGCATCGGCGTCGACGTCGTCTTCATCGGCAGCGATGACGAGATCTGGGCCAAGATCAAAGGCAGCGAAGGGCAGGACTTTGATGTCTTCGCCGTCAACACCGCCCAGTTGCAGCGCTACATCAAGGCTGATCTGGTATCGCCGATCGACATCACGAAACTGCCGAACCAGAAGGACGTGCTGCCGCGCTTCCGCGATCTGTCGCAGGTCAGCGGCGACACCAAGGACGGCAAGGTCTACGGCATTCCGTTCTGCTTCGATTCCATCGGGCTGATCTACGACACGGACAAGGTCAAGCCGGCGCCGACCTCGATGTCGGTGCTGTGGGATCCGGCCTACAAGGGCAAGATCCTCGCCTATGACAATGGCGAGCACAATTTCTCCTTCACCGCGCTGACGCTCGGCTACAAGGATCCGTTCAACCTCAATGCGGAGCAGATGGCGGCGGTCAAGGCCAAGCTGGTCGAACTCAAGCGCAATGTGCTGAGCTTCTACACCACCGCCGACGAGGCGCAGCAGATATACCAGAACAATGACGTCGCCCTGATCTGGGCCAATTACGGCCAGCAGCAGGTCAAGGCGTTGCAGAAGATCGGCGCCCATGTCGCCTACGTCAACCCGAGCGAAGGCGCGCTTGCCTGGCTCGACAACTGGGTGATCTCCAAGGGTGTCCGCGACAATGCGGCGGCCGAGAAGTGGATCGACTTCATGCTGAGCAAGAAGATCGGCGGCGAGCTTTCCGAGCGTACCGGCTTCGGCAACACCGTGGTCGAGTCGAGCAGCGCCGGCGGCAACGACAAGCTGGTCTGGCTCAACAATGTCGAGGATCCGCTCAAGCGTTCGGACATGTGGAATGAGGTCAAGGCGACGCCCTGATCTTTTCCGCGCCTGACCTCGAAGGACCCGGCGGTCCGGACGTTCCGGACCGCCGAAGCGTATGCGAGAATATTCCATGAACCAGAACACCGACCTCTTGACGCTGCGGTCCGTCTCGAAATCCTACGGCACGGTTCCCGTGCTGCACGACATCGACCTGTCGATCCGGGACGGTGAGTTCCTCACCGTTCTTGGACCGTCGGGTTCGGGCAAGACCACGGTCCTGCGGCTGATCGGCGGGCTGGAGCCGCTGACCGCCGGCGAAATCCGGCTGGACGGCCAGGAGATCAGCCGCATGCCGATCAACAAGCGGCCGTTCAACACCGTGTTCCAGGACTATGCGCTGTTCCCGCATATGACCGTCTCCGGTAATGTCGGCTACGGGCTTTCGGTGCGCCATATCAAGCGCAAGGAGATCGCAAGCCGTGTGTCGCAAGCCCTCGAACTTGTGCAGCTCGGACGTTTCGCCGACCGCTTTCCGGCGCAGCTTTCCGGCGGCCAGCGCCAGCGTGTCGCGCTCGCCCGGGCGCTGATCTGCCAGCCGCGCCTGATCCTGCTCGACGAGCCTTTGGCGGCACTCGATCTCGAACTGCGCCGGCAGATGCAGGAATTCCTGAAATCCATCCAGCGCGAGATCAAAACCACCTTCCTGTTCGTCACCCATGACCAGGAAGAAGCGATCGGCATGGCCGATCGGATCTGCGTCATGCAGGCCGGCCATATCCGCCAGCTCGGCACGCCGCATGAGCTCTACTACAAGCCAAATTGCGAGTTCGTGGCGCGCTTCTTCGGCGAGAACAACCTGGTGGCCGGAAAGCTCGGTCCCGTGCAGGGCGAGCAGCGGCCGATCGAGACCGCGCTTGGCCGCCTGGTCTGCTCGGTCAGCGGCCAGCCGCATCTCAAGGCCGCCGCCGACGGCGCCAGCGCCTTCGCGGCGTTCCGTCCCGAAGCCTTGCGTCTTGCTGATGCCAATGATGGCGACAACCGCTTTTCCGGCGTCATCGCCGATCTGGCCTTTGCCGGCTCGTCGACGGTTGCCACGATCATGGCGGGCGCGGACAACGCCGCTCAGCGCCTGCGGTTGCGCATGCCGAGTCGGATCGACGGCAGTATTTTGAAATCAGGCGAGACGGTCTCGCTTTGCTTTGCGCCGCATGAAGGCCATCTGGTGCTGGCATGAGCGGAGCCGGGTCGACACAGGCGGCGGAACGGCGATTGTCGCGGCTGGTGACGGTGCTGGCCTTCGCCTTGCCGGTGATCTTCGTCCTCGTGCCGCTGGCGATCTTCCTCGTCTACAGCTTCTTCAGCGTCGACCAGGGCACGATCGTCCATGCACCGACGCTCGGCAACTATGTCAGGTTCTTCACCGACCCGATCTTTCTGCCGGTGTTCTGGAACACCATCGTGCTGTGCGTGTCGGTGGCGGTGATCTGCATCCTGCTCGCCTATCCCGCCGCCTATTTCCTGACGACGCTGAAAGGACGGTGGCGCTACGCCTTGCTGATGCTGCTCCTGGTGCCGCTGCTGATGAGCTACGTCATCAAGATCTATGCGATCCGCAGCATCCTCGGCCTCAACGGCTTCCTCAACAAGGCGCTCGTGGCGCTCGGCATCCTGGATCAGCCGTCGACGCTTTTTGTCTTCAACATGAACGCTATCCTTTTGACGCTGAGCCTGCTTTTGATCCCCTTCGCCATCCTGCCGATCTTCCTCTCGCTGGAGCGGATTCCGCAGACCTTGCTGCGTGCCTCGGACGATCTGGGCGCCAGCAGCCTGCAGACGTTCCTGCGCATCACCTTGCCGCTCAGCCTGCCCGGCGTCGCCTCGGCGGCGAGTTTCGTCTTCGTGCTGGCGATCGGCGATTTCCTGACGCCGCAGATGGTCGGCGGGATCAGCGGCTTCACCTTCGGCCGCATCCTCTACAGCCAGTTCGGCACCGCCTATAACTGGCCGTTCGGCGCGGCGCTGTCGGTGGCGCTTGCGATCGTGGTGATCGCCGCCATCCTCATCGGTGAACGGTTCGGACGCAGCCGGGGGACGTCGGTATGAGTGCGCTGCCCCGGCCGTCCACCATCTTCCTGGCCGCGATCACGTCACTGGTCGCGGTGCTGCTCTACAGCCCGCTGTTCGTGCCGATCGTGTCGTCGTTCTTCATCGTTTCACATGGCAATGTCGACTGGTCGTCGCCGACCCTTTCGACCTATGTGGCGCTGGCGGGGAACCACGACATCCTGGCCGCCCTGCGCACCACGCTGGTCGTCGGCGTCTGCACCGTAATCCTGTCGGTGGTCAGCGGGACGCTGCTGGCGCTCTACTATCACGGCCGCCGCTCAGGCCGTTCGGTTCTGCAATTCATCATCTTCCTGCCATTCCTGATGCCGCCGATCATCAGCGGCCTGGCGCTGCTGATCTTCTTCCGCGAGATCGGCCTCGAACGCTCGCTGCTGACCGTCGTCATCGGCCACACGGTCTTCGTGCTGGCGATCGTCTATCGCACCGTGCTGATGCGGCTGCAGTCGATGAGCCGCACGCTGGTCGAGGCCTCCTACGATCTCGGTGCCAGCGGCTGGCAGACCTTCTGGCGCGTCATCCTGCCGAACCTGTCGAGCGCCATGGTCGGCGGCGCCATCCTGGCCTTCGCTCTGTCGTTCGACGAGACGATGATCACCATCCTGGTCACCGGCACGCAAAGCACGCTGCCGGTCAGGCTGTGGGCGATGATGCGGCTTGGCTTCTCGCCCGACATCAACGCGCTGGTGGCGCTGATCCTGATGTTCACTGTCCTGCTCTGCGTGCTCGCCGCCCGTTTTCTCATTCCCAGGCAGATGGCGACGGAACGGAATTGAGGTTTAAGCCAGGATGATCATCCGGCAGAAGCAGCCGGGCCGAGATCGAAGACTCGTCCTGGATTGAGGATGTTCTTCGGATCAAGTGCCGACTTCAGCCGCCGCATCGCATTGATTTCGGCGTCGCTGCGCACCAGATGCAGCCACTGCTTCTTGTCGAGGCCGATGCCATGCTCGGCCGACACGCCGCCTCCGGCCGCCGCCACGCCGCGATAGATGATGCCATAGGCCGCCGCCGGATCCTTGGTCAGGACCTGATAGTGCAGGTTGCCGTCGCCGAGATGGCCAAAGACATAGATGTCGGCGCCGGGATCGACAGCATGGATGGCGGCATCCGCTTCCTGCAGGAAGGCTCCCATGCGCGCCAGCGGGATGCTGATGTCGACGCCGATCAGGCCCTTGATCGAAAACAGGACGCGGTTGGCGTCTTCGCGCACATCCCAGAGCGTGCGGAATTCGCGCGGCGATTGCGAGATGACGACATCGTCGACGACGCCGTCCTCGACCGCCTGCATCAGAACCTCGGCGAAGCGCTCGCTATCGCGGTCCGGCTCGCTGCCCTGGATTTCGGCCAGCACATAGACGGGTGAGCCAGCAGGCAACGGCGCCGGCATGGCCATGCTGGCAACCATGACGTCATAGAGCGGCGCGAAGTTGACCTCATAGGCGGACAGAAGCGGGCCGAGCTTTTGCCGCAGCAGCCCAAGCAAGGCGATCGCCGCATCGAGCGAAGGCAGCGCGCAGAAGGCGTTCACCTCGGAGGCAGGCTTCGGATGCAGCCTGAGCGCGGCGCGGGTGACGACGCCAAGCGTCCCTTCCGCGCCGATGAAAAGCTGGCTTAGATCATAGCCGGAATTGTCCTTGGGCAGGCCCTTCAGCGAGGACAGCACACTGCCATCGGCCAGCACCGCTTCCAGCCCCAGCACCTGCGCCCGGTACATGCCATAACGCAGCACGCGGATGCCGCCGGCATTGGTGGCGATGTTGCCGCCGACCGTGGCCGAACCGCGCGCGCCGATATCGACGCCGAACATCAGCCCGGCGCCGTCGGCCGCCTCCTGCACCGCCTGCAGCGTGGCGCCGGCTTCGGCGACAATACTGGCGGCTTGGATGTCCGGCGCGGCAAGGCCGTTCATCCGCTCCAGCGACAGCACGATCTCGCCCGACTGGACGCGTGTGCCGCCGGCCAGCCCGGTGCGCCCGCCCTGGATGACGACCGGCTGACAGAGAGCGTTGCAGCCAGCGAGTGCTGCCGCCACGCCAACGGTATCGCGCGGACGCAGCACCACTTCGGGCAGCAAGCCAAGCTTGCCGTCGGGATCGTCGCGGTAGCGCTGGTCGACATCAGAGCCGGCGAGCACGCCGCCCGCGCCCAGCCGATCGCCAAGCGCGGACAGAAGTCGTTGCGTTTCAGGCGACATCGGGCTCAGGCGCCCGTGTGGCAAAACGCGTCATCCGCATACACCGACCGGACGGCCCGATGGGTAGCCTTGTTCAACACGCTCGCATCCTTCAATTGCAGCCGGCCGATCCTATTCGTGATCGCATGCCGTGCAAGCGATATCGGCATCGATCGCGAGAGCCGAGATTGATGCCGGAAGGACCGCGCAGCTCACTGAAGCTTGGCCTGCAGGGCGTTGACGTCGTCGGTGGTCATTTCACCATCGGTGGTCACCTTGCCGTCGACGATCTTCCACAGCCGGAACGGGCCGGTGATGTCGCCGAACTTGTCGAAGGCGACCGGTCCGATGACGCCTTCGTAACGGATCGGCTTGCCATCCTTGATCAGGCCGAGCGCCTTGGCGAACTCCTCCTTGCCGGCATAGATCGGCGTGCCGGCGGGATCGACCGCCTTGTACATGGCGTCCTTGATCTTGGCTGGGTCCTCGGAGCCGGCAATGGCGATGGCCAGGCCGACGATGGCGCCGGCATCATAGGAGCGGTCGGCCGCCGGGTTCGACGGTTCGATGCCGGAGAATGCCTTGTAGTTCTTGGTGAAATACTCGGTCGATGCGGTAGGGCTGGTGCCGGAGGACGTGCCATAGGCATCCTTCAGATAATCAGCGCCGACGGAGTCGATGAAGTCGGGGCTGTTCATGCCGTCATTCAGCAGGAACTTCTGCACGCCGCCCTGGGAAATCCAGGTGCGGGCAACGGTGGCGCCATCGACCGGCGTGCTGACGAGATAGAGACCGTCCGGCTCGCCTCCCATCGCCGCGGTGACCTCGGAGGCATAGCTCGATTGCTTCTCATTGTAGGGCGTGTCGGAGACGATGGTGCCGCCTAGCGCTTTGTAGGCACGCGAGAATTCTGCCACCATGTTGACGCCGAAGTCGTTGTTGACGTGGATGATCGCCAGCTTCTTGAAGCCCTTGTCGATGGCGTATTTGGCGGCGGCCACGCCCTGCAGCGCATCCGAGGTGATGGTGCGGAAGAAGATGCCGTTGGTCTTGCCGTCGCGACCGAGTGTCGTCAGCGTCGGCGAGGATGACGCCGGCGAGACCTGGACGATCTTGGCCGGAGCGGTGACCGAGGTCAGGATCGGAATCGACACCGAGGAAATGATACCGCCGATGATGACCGGCACCTTCTTGACCTGGACCAGCTGGGTCGCGGCGTCGACCGCGATGTTGCCCTGGCTCTGGCTGTCACGGGTATCGGTGACGAGATCGCAGCCGCGCACCCCGCCGGCATCGTTGATGTCGCGGAAGGCCATCTCGACCGACTTGGCGCCGGCCTGGCCATATTCGCCGGCCGGACCGGTCAGTTCCATGACGAGGCCGACGGTGATCTTGCAGTCGGCGGCCTGCGCAGCACCGGCAATCGTGACAAGAGCAAGCGCGGTGGTGAGTTGGAGTATCGTCTTTCTCATTGTTGTTCCCCTTGAGTTACACGAACTGATTTGACGTCTGGAAAGTCTCAGTGTTCCGGCACCTGCAGCCAGGTTTCATGCAGATGCCGCCATTGGACGCCATTGGGCGCCGATGAACTGGTGGTGAAAACGGCACTAGACTGGCGGCGGCTATGCCTGCCGCCACGCGACTGCGCCTCGACGTAGAGGACGACGATCGTATCGCCATCCTGCCATCCGGGCTTGATGTCTTCGATCGAAATGGCGAAGCCGTCGTCGCAAGTGGCGCGGCTGGAGCGCACATGGTTGATCACGGCATCGCGGTCGAGGATCTGGCCGCCTGGTGCGATCATGGTCAAGCCTTCGCCCATGACTGCTTCGAAGCGGCCGAAATCCACTTTGTCGGCCCGCGCGGCGACGAACCAGTCGACGAAAAAGCGGTGCAGGTCGGTGATCTCGGCGCTAGCCTGCGAAAACAGCCTGTCGTCCATGGTTTCACACCCGGCCCGCGTTCAGATTGTAATGCATGATCGAGCCGTGGCGGCCGTGGCGGTCACGCTCCAGCGTGTAGACGTCCCCCTCAAGGCCGGTGCCCCGCGCGATGGCGGCGGCAATCCGTGCCCGGTCATCGGCGTCGAGTGCGACATTCATGATCTCCGCATTGGCCAGCGCGTGCGCCTGGTTGCGGGCGCCGACGATGACGGCGGCCACTTGCGGCCGCTCCAGCACCCAGGCGCTGGCTATCGTGGCGATGTCGACGCCGTGGCGGTCGCCGACGGTCTTAAGCACCTGGAGCAGTTGCTGGAACAGGTCCCAGCCGCCGAAATCATCGATGATCAGCTTGTACTTGACCAGCGAGCGGTTTTCGAGCGGCGTGACAGGTTCGGCCACGCCAAGCCATCTGTCGCTAAGGAAGCCGCCGGCTACAGATCCGTAGCACAGGAAACTGACATCGTTTTTCTCGGCAAGTGCCGCGAGGCTGTTCGCCGGACGCTGGTCGAGCACCGAATATTGCAGCTGCTGGCTGACCAGCGGAATGCCGGCGGCCAGGATTTCGGCGAGCCGTGGCGTGTCGAAATTGGTGGTGCCGAGATTGCGCACCTTGCCCTCGCGCCGAAGCTCCTCGAGCCAGCCCATCGCCTCGACGTAGCCGGCCATCGCATAATCCCACCAGTGGAACTGGACGAGATCGAGCCGCTCGGTCTTCAGCCGCCGCAGCGACTGGTCGACGATGCCCCTGATATAATCGCGGCTGATGTTGGCCAGCCGTTCCAGATCAGGCACTAGCTTGGTGTGCACCTTCATTTTGGCCGCCGCATCGAGGCCGCGTTCATTGGCCAGCCGCAACCGCGCGGCGCCGATCAGTTCCTCGACGCCTGTGTAAATATCGGCGCAGTCATAGGTCCAAATCCCGGCATCGAAGGTGGCGATCAGGTCGGTCACCGCTTGGCTCCGATCAATGGCGCCATGGCCGCCGGCCAGTTGCCAGCCGCCTCGTATGACACGTGAGACGGTATAGCCGGGGCTGAGCTCGAAGGCCTTGGCGGTCATGTCCGGTCATTCTCCTTCGGCAGCGGTACGGCCGTGGTTTCGGCATGGCTGAACCGCCGCTTGGCCAGCCTGACGATCCGCAACCGGCTGGCGCAATTGGGATCGGGACAAGCGATCTCGGCGTCCGAGGTCATCCAGTCGTTCCGGTGGGTCGGGCGCTGTTTCGCCGCCAGCAGCGGCAGCACCGCGGCGAGCGAATAGATCGAAAAACCCTGCCCCGCTGGCATCGACAGCATCTCGCCCTTGAGCTCGAAATAATCGCCGGCCTTGGCGCCGCAGTAGATCGGTTTGCCCTCGGGGATGACCGCCTCGACGCGAAGATCGAAGAGCTCGAAACTGTCGTCGCGTTCAGCCATTCAACCCTCCACCAGGCTAAAGGTGATTTCGCAGGCGCCGTTACGCCGGATCACCCCACACGCGGCGGCGAATTGATCGCGCTCCTCGGCAAGCACCTGCGCCACCACGCTGCCGGCCAGCCAGCCGATCGGGAACAGAAGCCGAGCACCCTGCCCGTAGAACAGGCCGATGTCGAAGATGGCATTGGGATTGCCGCCCCATATGCGTGGCGGCACGTAGGACAGCACGATGTCGCCCGGCTGCGGCGTCAGCGTCGCGTTCTCCGCCGGCAAGGGCTTGGCATAGGTTTGGCCTTCAAGATCGGCGGCGGGAACCGGACAGGAAATCTCCGGTCCCGTCCACATCGCGTGGATGCCGGGGACGACGCGTGGCGTGGCCAGATACGCCGTGAGAAAGGCGGCGTTTTCCGGCGCTTTCCCGGGCAACAGGAGCGCGGTGACGGAAAGCTTCGAACGAGGCTCGCTGATCCTGATGGAGGTCATGTCTGGCCTTTCGCGGCGGCGGATTGCAGCTTGTTCCGCAGGAAGGTGAAGGGCCGGCTGATGTCGGCGGCCAGCGCCTCGCGCGCCGCCGGCGCGTCCTGCGTGGTCAGCGCCTCGACGATACGGCGGTGATACTGGGCGGTGTCGACCTCGCCGGCCTCCGAGAAGGCGTAGATGGCGACGCGGATGCAAGGACCTGATTGCAGCCACAGGCTCTCGATCATCGGGATGAGCACGGCCGAGCCGCAGGATCGGTAGATCTCGAAGTGAAAACTCTGGTTGAGCGTCACTTCTCGGTCGACATCCTTCTTGTGTTTCGGCGCCCGCATCTCGTCCCATTCACCGAGAATGGTTTCGATGGCGGCGATCTGGCGCGGCCCCATGCGCGCCGCGGCAAGTGCGATCGCCTCGCCCTCGATCAGGACGCGGGCACGCAAAAGATCGTCGAGACGTTCCAGCGTGATCGGCGGCACGCGCACCGAGCGGTTGGGCAGCGCCTCCAGCGCCTTTTCCGTGATCAGTCGGCCGAGCGCCTCGCGCACCGGCATGGTCGAGGTGACCAGCGCATCGGCCAGACCGCGGATGGTCAGCACCTGGCTTGGCTCGAACAGGCCGCCGATCAGCGCGCGCCGGAGTTCGGAATAGACGCGATCCTGCACAGTCTCACGGCCGACCGGCGCGAGCTGGGCCGCGATCGCCTCGTTGTTCTTTCCGACAGCAGCCTTTTGCATGGAATTCCGTTCTCGGCGGGTTTTCGGCTTGCGGATGAAATTAAAGCCGAATAGCGTGATCAAAGCAAGTGTGATCACAAATCATAATCAGGAGGCGGCAACGATCGTCTTCGGCCAGAGGGTTCGATGAGCGAGGTAGCGGAACGCCAAGCGCGGGAGACCCGTGTGCCGGTTCTGACGGCGAGCCAGGTCGTCAGGCGGTTCGGCGGCCTTGTCGCCGTCAACGATGTCTCGTTCGACGTCAAAGCGGGCGAAATCCTTGGCCTGATCGGACCCAATGGCGCCGGCAAGACGACCATGTTCGACTTGCTGGCCGGCAGTATCCTGCCCACCAGTGGCAACATCTTGCTCAATGGCGTGCGCGTCTCCGGCGAAGCCGCTCACCTGCGCATCGGCCGAGGTCTCGGCCGCACCTTCCAGATCCCGCGCCCGCTCCCCAATCTGACGCTGATCGAGAACATCATGCTGGCGGCACAGGGCCAGGCGGGCGAAAGGCTGCTCGCCAACTTCGTCACGCCGTGGCGGGTGGCGGCGCAGGAAAGAGCCGCCCGGGCAAAGGCGCTCGAACTGCTGGAACTGGTCACCCTCACCCACCTCGCGCATGAGCCGGCGCGCGTGCTTTCCGGCGGCCAGCGCAAGCTGCTCGAACTTGCCCGGGTGATGATGGCCGATCCGGCGATCATCCTGCTCGACGAACCGGCGGCCGGCGTCAACGCGACGCTGCTCGAAGTCATCATCGACCGCATCCGCGACATCAATGCGCGCGGCATCACCTTCCTGCTCATCGAGCACAACATCGACATGGTGACGCGGCTCTGCCACCGCGTCCTTGTGATGGCGAGCGGCCAGTTGCTCAGCGAAGGCACGGCGGAAGAAGTCGCCCGCGACCCGCGCGTCATCGAGGCCTATCTCGGGGGCGCCGCATGAGCGAGACCGTCCTCGATGTCCACAATCTCGAAGCCGGTTACGAACCCGGCGTGCCGATCGTGCGCGGCGCCTCGATCACGGTCAGAAAAGGTGAAATCGTCGTCGTCCTCGGTCCCAACGGCGCCGGCAAGTCGAGCTTCATCAAGGCGATCGCAGGCCTCGTGCCGATCACCGGCGGTTCAGTGTTCCTGGACGGCCAGGATATCACCACGGCACCGGCCCACACCATGGTGCGGCTTGGCCTCGCCTTCGTGCCGCAGACCGAGAATATCTTTCCGCTGATGTCGGTCGAGGACAATCTCAGGGTTGCCTGCGGCATCCTCGAGCGGCGCGACATCCCGGCCCGCCTCAAGGAGATGTATGCCGCCTTCCCCGACCTTGTCCGCCAGCGCCGCACGGCCGCCGGCAATCTGTCCGGAGGACAGCGGCAGATGCTCGCGGTTGCACGTGCGCTGATCGTCCACCCCAAGGTGCTGGTGCTGGACGAACCGTCGGCTGGCCTGTCGCCAAAGTTCGTCTCGGCGGTGTTCGAGATGCTGGCCGGCATCCGCAAGTCCGGAGTCACCATCCTTTTGGTCGAGCAGAACGCCAAGGCAGCGCTTGCCATCGGCGACCGCGCCTATGTTCTGGTCGAAGGCAAGGACCGGCATGAGGGCGTCGCCTCGGAATTGTGGAACGACCCGGTCGTCGCCGAACTCTATCTCGGCCAGCGTCCCCAGCGCCAGCAGGGAGGCGCTGCATGAGCCTGCAGTTCATCGTCGACGGATTGCTGACCGGCTCGATGATCGGCCTCGGTGCCATCGGCGTGACGCTCACCTATTCGATCCTGCGTTTCTCCAACTTCGCCCATGGCGACTTCATGGCCTGGGGCACCTATGCGACGCTGGCCGTGGTCAGCGCCATCGGCGCGACATTCGGCAAGGTGGCGCCGATCGGGCCGCTGTCCTTCGGCTGGCCGCTCCTTGTTGCCCTGGTCGTCGGCATGGCGTTCACCGCACTGCTGGCGCTGCTGCTCGACAAGGTGTTGTTCTCGCGGCTGCGCTCGCAAGGCCAGGCGATCATCGTCGTGATGGCGAGCTTCGGCGCCTCGATGGCGCTGCGGAGCCTGTTGGAGTTCACCTTCACCTCACGGCCAACCTATTTCAGCCGAGCCATCCAGATCGCCATGCCGGTCGGCTTCGGCATCCGCATCACGCCCGACCAGATCGCCTTGCTGGCGCTGACCGCCGTGCTCGTGCTCGGCGTGCATCTGTTGATGACACGTACGCAGACCGGGCGTTCCATGCAGGCGCTGAGCCAGAACGCGGCGCTGGCCCGGATCGTCGGCATCGACGTCGCCAAGGTGGTGCGCGTCACCTGGATCGTCGGCGGCGCGCTTGCCTGCGTTGCCGGCGTGATGATCGGCATTCTGGTGCAGATCCGCCCCTTCATGGGCTTCGACATGCTGCTACCGATGTTCGCCGCCGCCATCCTCGGCGGCATCGGCAGCATCCCGGGCGCGGTGCTCGGCGGCCTGATCATCGGGCTCGCCGAAGCCGGCGCCGTGCAATTGATCGGTGCCGAATGGCGCGCCGCCGTCTCCTTCATCATACTGATGGCGGTGCTGTTCGTGCGGCCGATCGGCCTTTTCGGAGTTCGGGAAAGATGATCGATCTCGTCGGCTACGGCGCCTTCTTCCTGACCACGGCGCTGATCTTCTCGCTGGTCACGCTGGGGCTCAATCTGCAGTGGGGGCTGACTGGCCTGTTCAATGTCGGGCTCGCCGGCTTCGTTGCCATCGGCGCCTACACATCGGCGCTGCTGACGACACCGGACGACGCCGCGAGGCTGGGCGGTTTCGGCCTGCCGATCCTTGTCGGCTGGGCAGGCGCCATGGTGGTTGGCGGTATCGCCGCGGCACTTACCGGCATGGCCACATTGCGTCTGCGATCCGACTATCTGGCGATCACCACATTCGGTGTCGCCGTGGTCGTGCAACTGGTCGCGCTCAACGCGCAGAAGCTGACGGGTGGCCCATTCGGCATCGGTTTCATCCCGCGCCCCTTCGGCGGCCTGGCGGAGACGCCACTGCTGTTCAACCTGTCCAACCTTGCCGTCGTCTCGGTGGTGACGCTGATCGCCTATCTCGCCTTGGAGCATCTGTCGCGCAGTCCCTGGGGCCGCGTGCTGAAGGCGCTGCGGGAGGACGAGCGTGCGGCGATCTCGCTCGGCAAGAGCGCGCGTTTCTACCGCGTCCAGGCCTTTGCCGTCGGCGGCGCCATCATGGCGCTGGCCGGCGCATTGCAGGCGCATTTCACCGGCTTCATCGCACCCGACAATTACCTGCCGATCCTGACCTTCCAGGTCTGGGTCATGCTGATCGTCGGCGGCTCCGGCAGCAATCTCGGCGCCGTCGTCGGCAGTGTGCTGGTCTGGGGAATATGGGCCGGATCGGGCACGGCGACCAGCGTGTTCTTCCCGCCCGAGCAGCAGGCGCGCGCCGCCTCGCTGCAAATCGTTGCCATCGGCGTCATGCTCTGCGTCATCCTTCTGATCAGGCCAAACGGCCTGTTCGGCGACAGGCCGCGGCGGGCACGCTTCGGCAAGCGGGCGAAACTGGCCACGGCCAAAAGCAGTTCCAACTCATGAATGCCATGGTCAGGCAGGAGGCGCATGGCGCTTCGCTCTGGCACGCCGTCAGCCACGATCGTCGCCAGCGACCTGCGCTGAATGGCGACCTCGATGTCGACCTCGCCATTGTCGGCGGCGGTTTTTCCGGGCTTTCAACCGCACTGCATGCCGCCGGAAAAGGACTTTCCGTCGCCGTTCTCGAAGCCGAAATTATCGCCTGGGGCGCGACCGGCCGGAATGCCGGTTTCGTCGTGCCGAACTTCGCCAAGATGGACCCGGACGGCATCCTTGCCCATCTCGGCCCGGAACGCGGCGAACGCCTCATCGATTTTGCCGCCGACAGCGCCGACCTCGTCTTCGGCCTGATCCGGCAGCACGGCATCGATTGCGACGCGGTGCAGAACGGATGGATCCAGCCGGCGCACTCGCCGGCGGCCCTGGAGAAGGTCAAATCACGCGCGGGACAATGGGCGCAGCGTGGACGGCCTGTCGTCACCCTGGATCGGCAGGATGTCGCAACGCTGACCGGCGCGCGCGGCTATCTCGGCGGCTGGATGGACCGTTCCGGCGGCGTACTCAATCCGGTCGCCTATGCACGCGGATTGGCCGATGCGGCGGAAAAGGCCGGCGCGCGGATTTTCGAACAGGCACGTGTCACGTCGATTGATCGCGTGGCCGACGGCTGGGCGCTGAAAACGCCATCGGGCTCGGTGCGCGCCGCCAGGGTGCTGATCGCCACCAACGCCTATGGCGGGTCGCTCGATCCGTCGCTGCAGCGGACTTATTTTCCGCTGAAGGTTTTCCAGATCGCCACGGCGCCGCTACCGCTCGAAATCCGCACGCGTCTGCTTCCCGGGGGGCAAGGCGTCGGCGACACCAGGCGCAATCTCTTCACCTTCCGCTTCGATGCCGATAACCGGCTGATCAGCGGCGGCATGCATATTCTAAGCGCCGGTGCCGACAGACGCGTACCGCAAACAATCTGGCGCCGGCTCGCCGCCCGTCTCGACCTGCCCGACCTGCCCCCGCTTGTCTATGGCTGGTCGGGAATGGCCGCCGTCGAGCCGGATTTCCTGCCGCACCTCCTGGACCTCGGCCCGGGCCTGATCGCCGGCCGCGCCTGCAATGGACGCGGCATCGCCATGACGACGGCGATGGGCAAGGTACTGGCCGACTGGGCCGCTGGAACCGACGCCCGCGAGTTGCCACTGCCTTTCGCGCCACCGGCGCCGATTCCGTTTCACGCCCTGCTGCGACACGCACCCAACATGTTGCTCGGCTGGAGCATGCTGCGCGACCGGATGGACGAAACAGCATAGGCCGACCGGGCCTGCCGTCCGATCAGTTTGTCGTGCGAAGATTTTCGGAGAGAACCGCGGCCGCCACGGCGATGTCCTGTTCAAGGGATACACGAACGGCCGGACCGTTGCGCTGTTCGAGCGCGGCGACAATCCTGTGATGTGCGTCATTGGACTGCGGAATGTAGCGATCGGCCCGCATCAGGAGCTTCAGATAAGGTCCGACGCGCCCCCAGAGATCGCGGATCATGTTCAGGAGGATCGGCGCGCCGGCGTGCTCATAAATAGCAAAATGGAAGGCCTCGTTCAGGGAAAGATAGGTCCTGGCGTCCTGCGCCTCGATGGCGCGTTGCATGCCGGCGAGCGCGACCTGTATGTCGGCCAGCGCGCTCTCACTCATGCGCGTGGCGGCCATCTCGCCCGCCAATCCCTCGACGGCGATGCGGATGCGCGTCAGCTCCGCGAAGGCGGGCTCCGACAGCAAGGGCACGATGATCGAGCGGTTGTTCTGCAGTTCCAGAAGCCGCTCGGCGACCAGCCTTTGCAACGCCTCGCGGATCGGGGTGGTCGAAATGCCAAAGGTTTCCGCGAGCTTGCGGATGACCAGTGTCTGGCCCGGGCTGAAACCGCCTGAAATCAATTCCTGCTTGAGCGCGCCATAGGCGCGGTCGTTGAGGGTTTGATGCTCGAGCTTCAGCATGCGCCCGCTCAGCTCACCATGCCGACAGCGCGCGATCGAGCGTCTCGGCCAGCTGCTCGGCATTGTCCCTGGCAAAGGGCAGTGGCGGCCTGATCTTCAGGACATTGCCGCGCGGACCGCAGGACGAGATCAGCACGCCATCCTCGCGCATGGCTTCAACGGCGGATGAGGTCTTGGCGGCGGCAGTGGCCTCATCCTCCGCCGTCAACTCGACCCCGAAATAGAGACCGTTGTGCCTGACATCGGCGACCATGCCGTGGCGGCCTTTCAAGGCGTCCAGCAATTCTCCGGTATAGGTGCCGACCGTGCGCGCGTTCTCGATCAGCCCCTCGCCCTCGATCACGTCGAGCACGGCGATGCCGACAGCGGCCGCGACCGGATTGCCGCCGAAGGTATTGAAGTAGCCGGTGTTCGAACCGAACGAGCTCACAAGCTGCGGCCGCACGATCACCGCGCCCATCGGATGTCCGTCGCCGATCGGCTTGCCCATGGTGACGATGTCAGGTTCGAGGCCATAATTGGCGAAGCCCCACATGCCCCGGCCAAGCCGGCCGAAACCGGACTGGACCTCGTCGGCAATGACGATGCCGCCCGCCTTCCTGACGTGATCGGCCGCCTCGCGCATGACTGCAGCATCAGGGAAGAAGATGCCGTCGCTGGAAAAGGCGGAATCGAGAAGCAGCGCCGCCGGACGGATGTTTCGCGCGCGCATATCCTCGATGGCGGCGGCGACATTTTTGGCGAAATCATGCGCGGCGCGGCCGCCGTCACGGAAGGTGTCCGGCGCCGCCACGGTCCGGTGTTGCGCGGGCACGCCCTTGGCCCCGACCGCCGCCGGCGACAACTGCGCGGTGGCGATGGTGGCGCCGTGATAGGCGAATTCGGTGATGATCACACCGGTGTTGCCGCTGGAGTGCTGGGCGATGCGGATGGCGAGATCGTTGGCCTCGCTGCCGGTGCAGGTAAACATGGCATGGCCGAGATGGGGCGGCAGCGTGCCAAGCAGCTTTTCGGCGTAATCGAGGATGATCTCGCTGAGGTAGCGCGTGTGCGTGTTGAGCGTGGCGGCCTGTCCCGACAATGCCTCGACGACGCGCGGATGGCAGTGTCCGACCGAGGCGACGTTGTTATAGGCGTCGAGGTATTTTCGGCCCTGGGCATCGTAGAGCCAGACACCGCTGCCACGCACCAGATGGATCGGGTTGCGGTAGAAGGCGCGATAGGTCGGCCCGAGCAATCTGGCGCGGCGTTCGAGCAGCGCGTGCTCTCGTGCGGAAACTCCGGTGTCGGCGGAGGCACTTGCGGGCGAGGACTGGGACACGGGCATCTACTCCGGCTTGGAATGGTCGAGAAAATAGCGGCGGGCGTCAGCGGGCGATAGACCGTCCAGCCGTTCGAGCGAGGTCCAGACCTCGGTGATGAGGCGAAGCACATAGTCGCGTTTGGCCGGAAACCGCCCGGCCTGCCAGCTGGCAATGTTGGCGATGAGCGCAAGCCGTGCACGAATGAGGTGGAAGAGGATGCCAAGCTCTTCGATTTCGAGCGGCTGCACCGACTGATAGCCGGCGACGAAGCGGGCCGCGGGCGCCAGAGGGTGACCTTCAGCCGGCCAGCGGTAGACGGCACCGATGGCGAGGTCGCAGATCAGCGGCGAATGGATCATGTCGCCGAAATCGAGGATGCCGCTCACCACTTCCGGCCGCGCGGCATCCATCACCACATTGTAGGAGTTCATGTCGTTGTGGACGATCTGGGCGCGCAGGCCGGGGATCACCGGCGCCGCATGTTCCTCGAAGGCGTCGATGACGCGCTCGACCATGGCGCGATGGCCGGCATCGGCGATGTGCGCCAGCATGGGCCGCGTCTTGGCGACCTTGCGAATGTCCCACAAAAGGTCGCTGCCGGCGGCCGGATGGAAGAAGCCGCGCAGTGCCCGGCCAAGCCGGGCGAGGAAGATGCCAAGATTGCGGTCCTGCGCCGCTGACGTGGGCGAGCGCGAAAGCAGCTGGCCGGGCAGATAGCTGACCAGCCGGACGATGCGCGGCGGCGATCCGCCGACGCCTACCATGAACTGTGCTTCGCCTTCGACGCTCTTGCGCACGGAAGGAACTGGCAAGGAAGGGTCGACCGTCAGAATGTGGTCGAGCGCCTTGTTCTGGAAATCGGTGAAGCCGGCCTCTTCAGCCGGATGCGAGACCTTCAGGACGAACTCGCCCTCGCCTTCGGTCTGGATATGGAAATTATGGTCGCGTTCGCCCGGCAGCGGGCGCGCGCTGCCGGTGAGCCCATAGTGCCGGCGCAACAGGGCAAGCGCCTCGGCGATCGAGACATCAGGCGCATCCTCCGCAAGCGTCTCGCCGAAGGCATCCGATACGGCCGCGTTCATGGCCTGACCTCGGCATTTATGGGTTCAAGACCGCACCAGTCGGCGATGAAGAGCGCAATGGTCTGCGTGACCTTGCGCACGGAGTCGAGATCGACGGCCTCGTCATAGCCATGCGGCATGCGGCAGATCGGGCCGTAGACGATTGCGGGCGTGTCGGCATAAAGGCCGAAGAAGCGCGCATCGGTGGTGGCCGAGGTGACGTGTTCCGTCAGCGGCTCACCCCACACGGCGGTGTGGCTGCGCCGCAGCACGGCTTCCATCTCGTCGGCCCCCTCAAGTACGTAACCCTCGGCCATGAAGCCGTTATAGGTCATCCTTGGCGGACGATTGGCGAGGAACGGATCAGCGCGCGCCGCATTCGCGATGCAAGCTTCCAACTCGGCCCTGGCGTCCTCGAGCTTCTGGCCGGGATAGGTCGCGACACGCATCTCGAAGACGCAACGCGCCGGAACGCTCGACGTCCACTCGCCGCCTTCGATCTTGCCGAGATTGAAGCGGATCGGGTGCGGGTGATCGCAGAAATGCCTGTCGTCGACCTTCCTCGCATTCCAGACGATTTCGAGCTGCTTCAGCGCCTGGATGATGAGGAAGGCCTTTTCGATGGCATTGGCGCCGGCCGAGAAGGCGCCCGACGCGTGCTGCGGGTCGCCATCGACTTCGACCCTGAACCAGATCGGGCCGACCTGCGCCCGCATCAGCCTTGGCTCCAGCGGTTCGGGAATGAAGGCCGCGTCGGCGCGGTAGCCACGCTGCAGGCAAGCGAGCGCGCCATTGCCGGTGCACTCCTCCTCGACCACCGACTGCAGAAACACTTTCGCGGCCGGCTGGTAGCCGAGGCCACGCAAGGCGGCCAGCGCATAGAGGCAGGCCGACAGGCCGGCCTTCATGTCGCCGGCGCCACGGCCATGCATCCAGCCATCCTCGATCACCGGATCGTAGGGGTCGCGGACCCAGCGATCGAGCGGTCCCGTCGGCACGACATCGATATGCCCGTTGAGGATCAGCGAGCGGCCGGTGGCGTTTTTCGGCGTGTGAGTGGCGACGACGTTGAATGCGTCGTCATAGGAAACCGCAACGGGAGAAAATCCGGGCAGGTCGCGGATCGCGTCGACATCGACACGCCACATATCGACCGCATAGCCATCGGCTTCATAAGCCGCCGCCATGAAGGATTGCGCGGCATGCTCCTCGCCGCGTTGGGAGGGAAAGCGCACGAGATCGGCCATAAAGGCGAGCTGACGGTCGAAACCATCGTCGACCGCCCGCAAAATGGCCTCATCCGCAATTCGCTCAGGCATGATATTCCGCTTTCCTGTGAATGGTGTATCATATCTCATATGCCATCTCTGGAAAAGGCAAGAAGACAGGCCGGCCAAAATTATGGCCCACCCCTGCAGCCTCTTGGCAGGCGGCCGCAGAATTGGCATCAGCTTCTTGACATGCCGGTAGGCTGCGCGACGGAAGATCGAGGACAGATGCAAGTCACCGAAGGCACATTGCCGGATGAAATCACCGATCTCGCGTCCGGCTACCGGCGTATCCCGGCCGGCAAGATCGTCAATGCCGTGACATGGATGGAAGCGCGCGCGCCGGTGCAGGGTCTCGCGCATCCGCTGGCGATGACCCGCGTCACCAACCCCGAGCCCGCCTTCTACCGTTCGGTCTTTCTCGAGATCGGCGCTCCCTGGCTCTGGGATCGCGCCGCCGAAATGTCGGACGCCGACATCGCGGCGCATTTCGCCGACCCGCGCCAGCATCTCTATTACGGCCACGATGAAAGCGGCAGCCATGTCGGCATGGCCGAATTCACTGTCGCCGACGTGAACGAGATCGAGATCACCTATTTCGGTCTCTTCCCTTCCTTGACCGGCCGAGGCCTTGGCAAGCGACTGATGGCGGGCGCGCTCGATCAGGCATGGCGCCTAAAGCCGGAGCGTATCTGGCTGCACACCAGCAGCATCGATCATCACAGCGTCATTGGCTTCTACCGGGCTTGCGGGTTTGAACCCTTCGCGGCCGGCTTCGAGATCACCGACGATCCGCGGATCAAGGGAACCCTGCCGCGCGATTGCGCGCCGCAAATTCCGCTGATCGAAACGGAATGGGTGCCCGGCGCCAGATGAGACCGTCTTCGCAACCCGCGGGCCAGGCATCGCCCCACCACCGAAGGTGGGTACGGCGCGAGCGCATCCTGTCGAGGTTGGAGCGGCATGTCGACACGCGCATCGTGCTGTTCGCCGCGCCCGCCGGCTTCGGCAAATCGACGACGATGGCGCAATGGGCAGCCGAGGTCTCGCGCCACGGCCGGCTGACGGCATGGCTGTCCTGCGAAGCGACGGACAATGACGAAGGCGCCTTCCTGTCGCATCTGGTTGGGGCGCTGCGCCATCTCGTGCAGAACCCGGCCGAGCTCGACCTCGCCTTCCAGTCGAGCCCGATCCCGCAGCTTGACGTGGTGCTGGCGGCCCTTGTGGCGGGTCTTGCGGCACGCCATGCCGACATCACTCTGTTCTTCGACGACTATCACGCTGTCGAAGCACCGGCGGTAAAGCGGTTCATGGAGCGCCTGACACGGCAGGCCCCCGCCAACGTCGCCTTCGTCATCGGTTCGCGCAACCTGCCCGACCTGCAGCTCGGCAAGCTCAGGGTGCTCGGCGATGTCTTCGAAATCGGCCCGGACGATCTGCGTTTCGCCTCGTCCGAAGCCGAAGCCTTCTTCAACGACAAGCTTGGCCTCTCGATCGGCAGCGGCACGGTGGAAACCTTGTGCTCGCGCACCGAAGGCTGGGCCGCGGGCTTGCAGCTCGCCTCACTGTCGCTCAGCGCCGCCCATGCGCCCGAAACCGTCATCGGCAATTTCACCGGCGCCAACCGCAACGTCGCCGACTTCCTGATGGGGGAAGTGTTCCTGGAGCTGCCGCCGGCGCTGGCGAAGTTCCTGCTCTACTCCTCGATCTTCGAGCGTTTCAGCGCCGAGGCCTGCCGGGCGGTGATACGCGCGGCGGACGCCGAGGCTGCTATCACCGAGATCGAGACCCGCAACCTGTTCCTGGTACCGCTCGACGAGGAGCGCCGCTGGTTCCGCTATCATCATCTGTTCCATGACTTTCTCAGCCGCGAGATGGAACGGCGCGAACCGGAGATGATCGCCCCGCTGCACCTGGCGGCTTCGGAATGGTTCGCCGAACGCAAGATGCTGACCGAGGCCATCGGCCATGCGCTCGCGGCCGGCGACCAAGCCCGCGCGGCCGTGTTCGTCGAAAACAGCGCGCTCGAACTCATCGCCCAGTGCCAGCTTCTCTACGTGCGCCAGTTGCTGGCGCTGCTGCCGAGGAAACTGATCGACCAGCGCATCCGGCTGCAGCTTGTCGTGCTGTGGCTTGCGGTGCACTCGAGCCAGCCCGAGATTGCCCAGCAGACGCTCGCCAATGCGCGCAAGCTGGTCGAGACCGGGCCGACTGATAGCAATGATCCGGGCACGCTGACCGGCACCACGATCGAGGCAGAACTCGAGGTCCTTGCCGCTGCGGTCCACAGCACGCTGGAACAGTTCGAGGACGCACGCGACACCGCGCTGGCCGCGCTGCGCATCATCGCGCCCGATGCCTGGTTCATGGAAGGCGCGACCGCCAACGTCATCGGCTATAATCTCTATGCGTTGGGCGACCTCGAAGGCGCGCGCGCGGCGGTGGACGCGGCGCGCAAGGCGCATGAGCGAAGCGGCAGCCTGCTCGGCGTCACCATCGCCAATTGCTACATGGCCGTCATCGAGCGATCGGCCGGCCGGCTGCCGGCCGCCGAACGGCTGCTGCGCAACGCGATCATCGAAGCCAGGACGCGGATCGGCGCGAACTCCTATGCCGAGGCGCTCGCCGGTACGCTGCTTGCCGAACTCGCCTACGAGACCAACGCGTCCGGTGAAGCACTGGCGCTGGTCGAGAATCTCGGCCCGCTGATCGAGGGTGCCGCGGTCATTGTCTATCCCCTGGCCAGCGTGCCGACCTATGCCCGCGTGCTGCAGCTGACCGGCCGGGGCGACGCGGCCCTGGACATGCTGGAGCGCGTCTATCAGCGCGTGCGCGGCTCCGTCTACCGCCGCCTCGCTTCGGTGCTGGTGCATGATCGCATCCGGCTGCTGATCGATCAGAACCGCGTCGCCGAGGCACGCGCATTGCTGAGCCAGCATCGCGGCGAAAGCGCCGAGACCGTCCCAACGGTCGCCAACGAATTCGAGTTCTTCGCCGAAGGCCGGCTGCTGACGGCGGAGAAATCCTACGCAGGGGCGGCCGCGATTTTCGACGCGCTGCTGGAGCGAACGAAAGGCAGCGGGCGCATGCGCCGTCACATACTGGCGCAGATCCTGCGCGCCAAGAGCGCCGGCCATGACCAGCGCGAGGTCGACCGGCATCTGCTCGAAGCACTGCGCCTTGCCCAGCCCTCCGGCTTCATCCGCTCCTTCGTCGACGAGGGCAGGCTTGTCGTCGAGGCATTGATGCGGCTGCGCGCGGCACAGGCAAAGACCGACCCGGCATTGTCGGCCTATGCAACGCGCATCATCGATGCCGCGCAGACACCGCCGGTGGCGACGCGCAAGCCGGCCATCCCGGTTGCCGAGAAGGAACAGCTCACCCAGCGCGAGTCCGAGCTGCTGCACTGCTTGTCGGAAGGCATGTCCAACCGCGATATCGCCGTTGCGCTGTCGGTGAGCGAAACGACGGTGAAGTGGCATTTGAAGAACATTTTCGGCAAGCTCTCGGTATCCAACCGCGTCCAGGCCGTGCGCGCCGCGCAGGCCGCCACAAACGTCCGCACCCCTCCGAAAGGAGGGGCATAGATTGCAGACATGGCCCCCTCTTTAGGGTCGGGCCAGGCGATTGTTAGCCTGCTAGCGTCATCTGGTTTTCGGAGGATGCCGCGGATGGCGACAGGCTACGTCTTTCACGAACAGCTGATGTGGCATGATACCGGCTCCAGCGCCGACATGATGCCGCCCGGCCGTTTCGTGGAGCCTGGCCGGCATCTGGAATCGCCTGGCTCGAAGCGCCGGCTGAACAACCTTATCCAGGTGAGTGGCCTGTCGCGCCATCTGGTGCCGATCATCGCCGAGCCCGTGACGGTCGAGGACCTGCTGCGCGTGCACACCCAGCGCCATATCGACGATATCCGCATGCTCAGCGAGCGCGGTTCCGGTTTCGCCGGGCCGCAAGCGCCGATCGGCCTCAACAGCTTCGATATTGCCCTGCTGTCCGCCGGTACCACCTATGCGGCGATGCGCGCGGTGCTGACCGGCCGCGTCGACAATTCCTATGCGCTGGCGCGTCCCCCAGGGCACCATGCCGAACCCGATCAGGCCATGGGCAACTGCCTGTTCTCCAACATCGGCGTGTCGGTGCGCCGGCTGCAGCATGAAGGGCTGCTCGGCCGCGCCGCGGTGGTCGACTGGGACGTGCATCATGGTAACGGCACCGAGACAGTGTTTTATTCCGACCCGTCTGTGCTGACGATTTCCCTGCACCAGGACAATCTCTATCCGACCGGGCGCGGCGCGCTGGCCGACAACGGCAAGGGCGAAGGCGAAGGTTACAATATCAACATCCCGCTGCCGGCCGGCAGCGGCACCGGCGCCTATGAAGCGAGCTTCGACCGCGTCGTCGCCCCTGCGCTGCGCGCCTATAAGCCGGACCTTGTCATCGTCGCCTCCGGCTTCGATGCGTCGGGCTTCGACCCGCTCGGCCGCATGATGCTCAACAGCGAATGTTTCCGGCGCCTTGCCGCGCGCATGGTGGCCCTGGCCGCCGAGGTCTCGAACGGGCGCCTGATGATGACGCATGAAGGCGGCTACTCCGAAGGCTACGTGCCGTTCTGTGGCCACGCCGTCATCGAAACCTTGGCCAACCATCGCACCGAAGTGGTCGATCCCCTGTCGGACCATATCGACGAATGGGCCGGCCAGGAGTTGCAACCACACCAGGCTCAGGTGATCGACGCCGCCGAGGGCCTGCTCGCGGGCCTGCGCCAACGCCTCGCCAGCGCAGCCTGACGCGATGGACTTTGTCGTCACCACGCTGCTCAACGCGCTGACGCTGATCAGCATCCTGATGCTGGTCGGGCTCGGGCTGGCGATCAGCTTCGGCCTGATGAACGTGACCAATCTGGCCCATGGCGAGTTCGTCACGGTCGGCGCCTTCGCGGTCTATTTCGTCCAGAGTATCGGCGGCTCCTTCTGGCTGGGGCTGCTTGCTGCCCCGATAGCCGGCGCGGTGGTCGGCTGCATCCTGGAATTCGCCATCATCCGCCACCTTTACTCGCGGCCGGTCTCGACCGTGCTCGCCACCTGGGGTGTCAGCCTGATCCTGCAGCAAGGGCTGGAGCTGACATTCGGGCTTGGCGCCAAGCCGGTGACGCCGCCGATCGAGGGTACGTTGGACCTGTTCTTCACTGTCTATCCGGCCTACCGGCTGATCCTGATCGGCATCGCCATGCTGACTTTGCTCGGCGTGGTCCTGCTGATCAGCCGCACATCCTTCGGGCTCGACATCCGCACCGTCATCCAGAACCGGGAAATGGCCGAGGGCGTTGGCATCAACACGCGCCGCACCTACGCCATCGCCTTCACCTTCGGTGCGGCAATCGCGGGCCTGGCCGGCGGGCTGGTCGCGCCGCTGGCGATCGTATTGCCGCAGATGGGGGTGAACTATCTCGCCAACGCCTTCTTCGTCGTCATCGTCGGCGGTGTCGGCTCGATCGGCGGCCTCGTCGCCGGCAGCGTCTTCGTCGGCGGGCTGACCAGCATCCTCAACTACCAGATCTCGCCATCGCTGGCGCAGGCGATCGTGCTGCTCGCGGCCATCGTTGCCGTGCGGCTGCGGCCAAACGGCCTGTTCAACGGAGCGTCGCGATGATCGCCCGCGACCGCAACTGGCTGCTGATCTTCGCCGTCTGCGTGGCGCTCGCGGTTCTCTATCCCTTCATCGCCGACGGCTATCAGTTGACGGTGATCCGCGATGCGCTGATCTTCGGGCTGTTCGCGGCGAGCCTCGATTTCTTCTGGGGCCGTACCGGCATATTGTGCTTCGGCCACGCCGCCTTCTTCGGCATTGGCGGCTACATCATGGCGCTGGTCACGCTCAACGACGCCATTCCTGTCGGCAGCGTGCTCGGCATCATAGGCGCGGTCACGGGTGCGGCCTTCGTCGCGGCCATCATCGGCTACTTCCTGTTCTTCGGCGGCATCCGCGGCAGCTATTTCACCATCGTCACGCTCGCCATGGGTGTCATCTGTCAGCAGGCCGCGATCTCCTGGAGCTCGGTCACCGGCGGCGACAGCGGCCTGATCGGCATCCCGCCGATCGCATTCGATCTTGGCGGGATGCATGTCGAACTCAGCCAGGACCTGCCGAGCTATATCTTCGTCGCGGCCATCGTCGCTGTGGCCGTGCTGGTGCTGTGGTCGATCAGCCGTGGCCGCTGGGGCACCGTGCTGACCGCAATCCAGGACAATGAGGTCCGGGCGGCGGCACTTGGTCACAATGCACCCTTGCGGCTGCTTGTCACTTTCGTCCTGTCCGCGGCGATCGCCGGCCTTGCCGGCGCGCTCTATGTCTGCATGGCGGGGCTTGTGGCGCCAGATCTCTCCGGGCTGCTGCTGTCGACGGAAGTCATCGTCTGGGTGGCGGTCGGCGGGCGCGGCACGCTGCTTGGCCCGGTCCTGGGCGCCATCGCCATCCAGCGCGCGCAGCAGACCATCAGCAGCTTCAATCCGAGCCTGTGGCCGCTGCTGCTCGGCTGCGTCTTCGTCATCATCGTCTTTGTGCTGCCGGACGGCATCCTGTCGATCTACGCGCGGCTGAAGAGCCTGTTCAAAGGCCGGAGGCACGCGCGATGAGCGACGTCCTGCTCCAGGCCGAAAATGTCGGCATCCGCTTTGGCGGGTTGCAAGCGCTGGAAGGGTTGAACCTGACGGTGCGCGACAAGGAACTCTGTTGCATCATCGGGCCGAACGGCGCCGGCAAGAGCACCTTCCTCAACGTTTTGACCGGCACGCTTCGCCCGACCAGCGGCAACGTCCGTTTCCTCGGCCACGACATTGGCGGCCTGCCGCTGCACCGCATCGCCCGGCTCGGCATCGCCCGAAAATTCCAGATCCCGTCGGTCTTCCCCAGCCTCTCGGTTGAGGACAATCTCAAGGTCGCACGGTGGGGCGCCCCATCGCCGGCCCGGCCAATCGGTGAATTGATGGAGCTGGTCGCGCTGACCAATCGGGCGGCTACATTGGCCGGCGAACTGGCGCATGGCCAGAAACAATGGCTGGAAATCGGCATGGCGCTGGCGATCGAGCCACGGCTGCTGCTGCTCGACGAGCCGACCGCCGGCATGACGCCGCTGGAGACGCTTGCCACAGCCGAAATGCTGCTGCGCCTGAAGGGTGAGTTTTCTATCGTCGCCGTCGAGCACGACATCCGCTTCGTGCGGGCGCTGAACTGCGAGACGCTGGTGCTGCATCAGGGCCGCCGGCTGCGCAGCGGTCCTTTCCACGACATCGAGGCCGACGAGATGGTCCGCGACGTCTATCTGGGGAGGCGCTGACGATGCTGCGGACACTTGCCGTCTCCGCCGGCTACGGCCTGCTTCCGGTGCTGAACGGCATCGATATGAGCGTGGCACCGGGCGAAGTCGTCGGCCTGCTTGGCCGCAACGGCGCCGGCAAGACGACGCTGCTGCGCGTCATCGCCGGCGCCTTGAAGGCGAGCGGCGGCGCGGTGGTTCTCGGCGACCAGGATCTGACCAACGCGCCGGCCTTCCGCCGGGCGCGGGCGGGCATCGCGCATGTGCCGCAGGGGCGTGGCATCTTCAACCAGCTCACCGTGCGGCAGAACCTGGAGGTCGGCACCCGCGCCGCCAGGGACCGCGGCGACGGCGGCATTCCGGCCGACATTTTCGGCTACTTTCCGATCCTGCGCGAACGCGAGGCGCAAATCGCCGGCACGCTCTCGGGCGGTCAGCAGCAGATGCTGGCGATCGGGCGGGCGCTGTGCGGCCTGCCGTCGGTGCTGCTGCTCGACGAGCCCTCGGAAGGCATTCAGCCCAACATCGTGCAGTCGATCGCCGAGCTTGTGCCGCGCATCGCGCGCGAGCGCGGCATCGCGATCGTTCTGGTCGAGCAGAATCTCGATCTCGTTCTCAAGGCGGCGGACCGCTGCCTGGTGATGGAGAAGGGCAGGATCGTGCACGAGGGCACGCCGGAAGCATTCGCCGACGAGACCCTGCTGAAGGATCTCCTGGCTTTGTAAGGCGTGCATGGGGCGCGCCTGGGATTGGAAGGGAACACAACAATGATAAGCAGAAGAACTATCCTGAAATCCGGCGGCGCCGCGGCCGCCTTCGCCATCGTCGGCGCGCCGTCGATCCTGCGTGCCGCCGATACGGTCAAGGTCGGACTGTCGATCCCGATCACCGGGCTGCAGGCGATCCTCGGCGAGACGCTGCTCAATTGCTACAAGCTCGCCGCCGCAGAGCTCAACGCCGCCAACGGCATCGGCGGCCGCCAGGTCGAGCTCTTCATCGAAGACAACCAGACCACGACGAAGGGGTCGATCGACAAGGCGCGCAAGCTTCTCAACGAAGACAAGGTCGACGTGATCATGGGCACGATCATCTCGCCCGAGCGCAGCGCCACGCTGTCGGTGACCGCGAAAGCCAAGAAGCTGTTCTTCTACCCGACCAATTTCGAAGGTGGCGAATGCAACCGCTACTTCGTCGCCACCGGCCCGATCCCGATGCAGCAGGTCGACCCGATGATGCCATGGGTGGCCGACAACCTCGGCAAGACGATCTACATCATGGCCTCCGACTATGCCTGGCCGCAGAAGATGACCGAGGCGATCACCTTGGCTTACGAAAAGGCCGGCGGCAAGATCATCGGCGCCGACTACTATCCGTTCGGTACCACCGATTTCGGCCCGGCGTTCCAGAAGATCAAGTCTCTGAAGCCCGATGTCGTCTGGTCGATGGTGGTCGGCAACGACGCCGTCACCCAGCTCAAGCAGTACCGCAGCTTCGACATCAAGCAGCCGCTGATCGCGCCGCTCGACGAGGTCTTCAACAAGGACGCGCTGCCGCCCGGTGTCGCCGCCGGCACCTACGCGCCGCAGCCCTACTGGATGGCGCTCGACAATCCGGTCAACAAGAAGTTCATCGCGAGCTTCCGCGAAAAGTTCGGCCAGGAGAAGATGGTCAACGGCATCGGCGAAGCCGGCTACAACGGCCTGCATCTCTATGCTCTGGCCGCCGAGAAAGCGAGCTCGCTGAAGGACGACGATGTGCTGAAGGCGCTGCCGACGATCGAGTTCGACGCACCGCAAGGCAAGATCCGCGTCGATGCCTCGAACAACCACACGCTTTGCCATTCCTATGTCGGCAAGGCGGCGGCGGACGGCATCGGCTACGAGATCGCCAAGGATTTCGGCACCATCGCCCCGGTAACGCCTTACTGCAAGGTGTAGGCCACAACCGGTCTGACGGCGGTGGTGCCGCTGCCGTCAGCTCGCCTTTGGCGCCGGCAGGCGCTCGCGCAATTCGTCGACAAGCACCCTGGTGTTTTCGGAATAGTCGATCGGCACGACGACGAGGTGGACCCCACCACCGGTGAAGGCCTGTTCCAGCGTCGGTTGCAGGTCGGCTATCGCGCCAACCCTGGTCCCCTTGGCGCCATAGGCCTCGGCGTATTTGACGAAGTCGGGATTGCCGAAGGTCATGCCGAAATCCGGGAACTCGTCGACCGCCTGCTTCCAGCGGATCATGCCATAAGCATGGTCTTCGAGCAGCAGGACGACGAGGTTGAGCTTGAGCCTGACGGCGGTCTCCAATTCCTGGCTGTTCATCATGAAGCCGCCGTCGCCGCAAATGGCCATGACACGGCGCTGGGGATAGAGCAAAGCCGCCATCATCGCCGACGGCAGGCCAGCGCCCATGGTGGCGAGCGCATTGTCGAGCAGCAGCGTGTTTGCCATGCGCGTGCGGTAGTTGCGCGCGAACCAGATCTTGTACATGCCGTTGTCGAGCGCGAGGATCCCCTCGGCCGGCATCACGGCGCGCACGTCGTGCACGATGCGCTGTGGCGTGAAGCGGTCTTCGGTGGCGCGCGCGGCGATGCGGCTCAGAATGCCTTCGCGCAGCGGCAGCAGAGCTTGCGCGTTGTGGATCTTGCCTTCGACGCGGTCCGCCAGCAGCGCCAGCGACGGACCGAGGTCGCCGACGATCTCGGCCTGCGGAAAATAGACCTGCTCGACGTCGGCTGAGTGGTAGCCGACATGGATGACCTTCGGTCCGTTGGCGCCCATGATGAAGGGCGGTTTCTCGACCGTGTCGTGGCCGATGGTGATGATCAGATCGGCCTGCTCGATGGCTTCGTGCACATAGTCGCGTTCCGAGAGTGCCGCCGTTCCCATGTAGAGTTCGGTGCCGCCGGGCACGGTGCCCTTGCCCATCTGAGTGGTGAAGTAGGGGATCTGCGTGCGCAGCACGAATTGGGCGATGTCAGGGGTGACGCGCGGGCGCGACGCCGCCGCGCCGAACATCAGCAGCGGACGCTTGGCCTCGATGATCATGCGGGCGGCGCGATCGAGCGCGTCCGCGCTGGCTATGGGCAGGTCGACCGGGTGCGTCGGCACCAGCGCGACCGGCTCGCATTGCGCCGCCGCGATGTCTTCCGGCAGCTCCAGATGCACGGGGCCGGGGCGCTCCTCCTGCGCGACGCGGAAGGCTTCGCGCACCAGCGAAGGGATCATCCTGGGCGAGACGATCTGGCGCGACAGCTTGGTCAGCGGCTTCATCGCCGCGACGATGTCGACGATCTGGAAGCGCGCCTGCCGCGACGACAGGATACCCTTCTGGCCGGTGAGCATGATCATCGGCATCGCGCCGAGCAGCGCATAGGCAGCCCCTGTCGTCAGATTGAGCGCGCCGGGACCAAGGGTGGTGATGCACACACCCGGCTTGCCGGTGAGCCTGCCATAGGTGGCGGCCATGAAAGCGGCCGCCTGCTCGTGGCGGGTCAGGATCAGCTGGATCGACGAGCGGCGGATAGACTCGACGATGTCGAGATTCTCTTCGCCCGGGATGCCGAAAATCCGATCGACCCCTTCGTTCTCGAGGGCCGCCACGAACAGATCCGAACCCTTGGTCATCAACCGTCTCTCCTGCGATGCGCGCATTCCGCCAGCCACCTTCATATGGCACCGGAACGCGACACCTCAAAGAGGGCTAGTCGCCTGCTGGCGATCACGCCATCATTTTCGGCAAGCCGGCCGCCAATGCGTCGACGGCCAGCCGGACCTTGAGCGGCAGATGCGGCGTCTGCAGCCAGAGCGCATGACAGTCATAGGGATAGCGTGGCTGGTCCGGCAGCAGCTCGACCAGCGCGTCGGCCTGGATACGTTCGCGAACCAGCCAACGAGGCAGCCACGCGAGGCCCATGCCGCCGACGGCGGCATCGGCGATGGCATCGAGATCGTCGAGCCGCAGCCGGCCGTTTGGCATGACCTCGAGCGCGGCTTGTCCCTCGCGCGGAAACAGCCAGGGCTGAGCGATCATGCCCAGCCGGCGGTAGACAATCGCCTGATGACCGGCGAGGTCCTCGATCCGCCGTGGTTCGCCATGAATTTCCAGATAGGAAGGCGCGGCACAGACGACCATGTCCTGGCGTGCAACGCGGCGCGCAATCACGCCTGCCTTGTCGTCCAGTTCACCGGTCCGAATGGCGAGGTCGTAGCCATCCTCGGCGAGATCGGCGAAGCGGTCGCTCAGCGACAGGTCGAGCTCCAGCATCGGATACCGCCGCGCCAATTGCAGCAATAGAGGGGTCACGCAGTGGCGACCGAAATGCGCCGGCATGGTGACGCGCAATTTTCCCCGCGGTTCCGAGAGCTGATCAGCAGCAAGCGCATCGGCGGCTTCGGCCTCGGCCAGCACCAGCCGGCACCGCTCATAATAGGCGCGGCCGAAATCGGTCAGGCTCTGGCGGCGCGTGGTCCGGTTGATGAGACGCACGCCAAGCCTGTCCTCAAGAAACCGGACATGCTTGCCGACCATCGGTCCGGATAGATCGAGCACGGTAGCCGCCGCCGCGAACGAACCGAGATCAACGGCCCTCACAAACACGGCCATGCTTTCAAGCCTATCCATTTTCGAAACTCCTGGTTTCTACTGCACAATATAAACAGCCATTTATCGCCAACGGGCTTCGCCTCATAGCTCATTCGGTTCAGATAATTTGGAGTGAGCAAAATGACCCGTATCGTCCGCTTCCACCAGCATGGTGGTCCCGAGGTCCTGCGCATCGAGGAGGTCGATCTTCCCCCGCCGGGCCAGGATGAGGTTCAAATCCGCGTCAAGGCACTCGGCCTCAACCGCGCCGAGGCGCTGCTGCGCGCGGGCAGCTATATCGAGACACCCGTGCTGCCCTCCGGGCTTGGGCTGGAAGCGGCAGGCGTCATCGAGACAATTGGCGAAGGCGTGACCGGGCTGAGCCCCGGCGATGCCGTCAGTGTCATCCCGCCGCAATCGATGGTTCGCTGGCCGGCTTATGGCGAGCTTGTCACCTTTCCCGCCGGGCTTATCGTCAAACACCCGCCGTCCCTCGACTGGGGGACGGCGGCGGCGATCTGGATGCCGTACCTCACCGCCTATGGTGCGTTGATCGATATCGCTGGGCTGTGTCGACAAGACTTCGTCGTCATCACCGCCGCCTCCAGCAGCGTCGGGCTCGCCGCGATCCAGATTGCCAACAGGGTTGGTGCGACAGCGATCGCGGTGACGCGGACGTCAGCGAAGAGGCAAGCACTTCTCGACGCCGGCGCAGCGTATGTGGTGGTGCTCGAGGAAGAGGAACTGGCGGAAAGACTGGGCCAGATCGCCGGGCCGCAAGGCGTACGCGTCGTGTTCGATCCGATCGCCGGGCCGATCTTCGAGCCGTTGACCGCGTCCATGTCGTCGGGCGGCATTTTGATCGAATACGGTGGCCTCAGCCGCGAGCCGACGCCGTTCCCGTTGCCTGCGGTGCTAGGAAAGACACTGACGTTGCACGGTTATCTCGTCCACGAGATCACCGGAAATCCGGAGAAGTTGGAGGGTGCCAAGGCGTTCATCCTCCAAGGGCTTGAGGACGGCACGCTGAGGCCGATCATCGACAGAACGTTTCCCTTCGACCAGATCGTCGAGGCGCATTGCTATCTCGAATCGAACGAGCAGTTCGGCAAGATCGTCATGACGGTTTGAGCAGCAATCATTCTCACCGGCAATATTACCCCTTGAAGGCGCCGCCCCGCATTCCTAAATCCCGAATGCGGGCCGGGCCCCTCTGACTGTCGCTTTTCGGCGACCGTGATGTCGGACCGCTATAACGGGCCCCTTTCCATTCTTTTCGGTCGAGCGGGCTCATTCCTTCATTGGTTCGGAGCCCCTGATGACATCATCTCTGCTTGGTATGGTTTGCCCCTCCTGCCGCGTCGCGCTCGTAATGAGCGAACGCCAGGGGATCGAGATCGACTATTGTCCGCAGTGCCGCGGCGTCTGGCTCGATCGTGGCGAACTCGACAAGATCATCGAGCGCTCCGGCAGGGATGCGCCGCCCGCGCCGCAACCACAGCCGGCAGCATTCTCCCAGCCGCACCATGGCCGGGACCGCGATGACGACTATTCCCGCTCGCATGGCCAACGCTATCCGAAGCGGAAGAAGTCGTTCTTCGAAGAGTTGTTCGATTGACCGCATGACGCCCGCCACCCAGCCGACGTCTTGCTGAAATTTCCGAAACCACATCGATAAAGGTCATCACGATGACTTCCCGCACAAGCCGATTTGCCGCCCTCTTCGCTGGATTGTTCCTCGCCTTCTCCATGGTCGCGATCGATCATGCCGAGGCGCGTCGCGGCGGCAGCTTCGGCAGTCGGGGCACGCGCACCTTCCAGTCGGCACCGCCGACCAGGACCGCGCCGGCGCCGACCGCGCCGGTCGAGCGTTCGATGACACCCAACACCGGGGTCAACAATGCTGCCCGGCAGCCGCAGGCCGGCCCGCAGAGGCCCGGCTTCATGAGCGGCTTCGGCGGAACGATGATGCGCGGCCTGCTGCTCGGCGGCCTGATCGGACTGCTCGTGGGCCAGGGCTTCGGCGGCCTCGCCGGCATGTTCGGATTCCTGCTCCAGGCCCTGCTCATCGGTGGCGCCATCATGCTGGCCATCCGGTTCTTCCGGTCGCAATCCGCGCGTGGTCCCGCGCCCGCGCTCGCCGGCATGGGCAATGCCCAGGCTTCGCGGTTCGAGAACCGCGCAACGGCACAGAAGGAGACCGGAACCGGGGGTTCCTTCACGATTCCCGGCTTTGGCGGCGGTTCGGGCGGAGGCCATGAGGCCACCGGATCCGAGGAGATCACGCTGGCCCAGACGGACCTCGACGCCTTCCAGCAGTTGTTGACCGAGGTCCAGGAAGCATTCGGCCGCGAAGACCATGCCGCATTGCGCCGGTCGGTGACGCCCGAGATGGTGTCCTATCTGTCGGAAGAACTGGCCGACAATGCCCAGAAAGGTCTCAGAAACGAAGTGTCCGATGTCACCCTGCTGCAGGCCGACATCGCGGAAAGCTGGCGCGAGGATGACCGCGACTACGCCACGGCCGCATTGCGCTACGAGTCTCGCGACGTGACGCGCGAGCGGGCGAGCGGCAAGGTCGTCGACGGTGACGAGGATCATCCGACAGAGGCGACAGAGTTGTGGACGTTCACGCGCCAGAATGGCTCGACCTGGAAGCTCTCGGCAATACAAGAGGCTTGAGTCCGGCGAGCCTGCTGGCGATCAACCCACGATCTTGACGCACATCGGCGTGCCGATCTCGATGGCGCGTCCGGTGTCGGTCAGCATGCCGGTGCTGGCATCGCGGGCAAAGATCGAGATGCGGTCGGCGTTCTGGTTGGCCGAGAACAGATGACCGCCCGACGGTGTCAGCGCAAGGTTGCGCGGCGTGGCACCCCCGCAAGGAACATAGCCGACAAGGCGCAAGCCGCCGGTCTCCTGATCGACCGCCATGATGACGATGCTGTCGTGGCCGCGGTTGCCGCCATAGACAAAACGGCCATCCGGCGAGATCTGGATATCGGCGCAGTGGTTGGTCTCACGCGCCTCGTCCGGCACCGCCGGCTTGATGTCGATGATCGACAACCTGCCGGTCGCATTGTCGAGTGCCATCGAGACAATCGTCGAATCCAACTCGTTCATGACAAAGACGAAGCGGCCGTTCGGGTGCAGGGCGATGTGACGCGGACCGGCACCCGCTGGCAGTGCGGATTCGGCGAGCTTCACCAGACCCCCGTCCTGACCGATCCGGTAGGAGACCAGCCGGTCGATGCCGAGGTCGGCGACGATTGCCGTTCCACCGGCAATGGTTTCGTTGACGCTGTGCGCATGCGACCGCTCCTGCCGCGCCGCATTCGTTCCGATGCCCTTGTGCGACACGCTGGCCAGCGGCGCGGACAGCGCACCGTCCTTGTCAAAAGCATAGATCGCCACCGCCCGATCCGGGCCACCCTGCCCGGCGCCATAGTTGGCAACCAGGAGTTTCGTCCCGTCACGGGTAATGCTGTTGTGGGCGGTGATGCTGCCAAGGGCGGGCTGCTTGTTCAGATAGCTCAGCCTGTTCGAGGCCCGATCGAAGCTGTAGGCGGAGACAGTTCCCTCCCGCCAGGTAGACACTTCCGAGTTGGCATAGAGGCGCGAACCATCGGGGGTGACGGACAGGAAGGTCGGGTTGTCGATGTCGTTGGTCTCAGCCAGCTTTTGAACAGCCAGCGTCCTTTCATCAAAACTGTAAACACCAAGACCAACACCGCGGGCGCCCTGAAAATACGGCGCCTCGCGGTTCAGACTGCCGACAAACACCAGACAGGCATTCCAGACACCGCGCATGATTTCCTCCTGCCTGCCCGCGCTGCCGCGCGCCAAAACCGGTGAAAATTTCGCCTGTCCTCGCTTGCAACGCAACCCCATATGTGAAAATAGTATTTACAAAAGAAGATTGACGGGAGGAGACGTCGTGCAGTCAGGCGCCTTGATGCGTGCTCGAATGATAGACCGGGCGTTCTCGCGAGATCGGTGGATTGCGCCATGAACGATTTCGCGCCAACCGTCGGCGTTGCCTCGACGCACCCTGCGAACATGCCTGCCGATCATGCCGCCCTGCCGGTGTGGAACGCCGAGAACTGGTTCTACGAGGACTGGCCGGTCGGCCAGAAAATCCGCTCGTTGCGCCGCACCATGGCCGAGGGCGACAGCCACCTCTTCAACACACTGGTCCTCGACATCCACCCCTATGTGCAGGACCAGATGTTTGCCGAGAGCGAGGGCATTTTCGGCAAACGGCTGATTGCCGGCGCGTTCGTCTTCTCGGCGGGCCTCGGGCTGGTCGCCACCAACTGTGTCAACGCCTTCTCCTATGGCTACGACAAGCTGCGCTTCATAAAGCCCGTCTTCATTGGTGACACGATTTATTCGATCCGCTCCAACCTCGACAAAAAGCCCCGCTACAAGGAGATGGGGCTGATCCGCGCCAGCTACGAGGTCTTCAAGGGTGAAGGCGAACTCGTTTTGTATTGCGAGCATTTGCAGACGGTGAAATACCGCAACCCTGCTGATTTCGTCGGCAAGACGGAGAAATGAAGATGCCGGCAGCAGCCGAATTGCCGCTTGCCGGCCTCGTCGTCGTCGACATGAGCCAGTTCCTGTCCGGGCCGTACTGCTCGCTCAGGCTGCTCGATCTCGGCGCCCGCGTCATCAAAATCGAACGTCCTGACGGGGGCGACCTGTCGCGCCGGCTCTATCTCAGCGACACCGAGATCGGCGGCGATTCCACCATCTTCCATGCCATCAACCGGGCCAAGGAAAGCCTGGCCATCGATTTGAAGAACGAGGCGGACCTCAAGGCATTGCGCGGGCTGCTGGCCAAGGCCGATGTGCTGATTCAGAATTTCCGGCCGGGTGTCATCGAACGGCTCGGCCTCGACTACGAGGCCGTCCGCCAGATCAATCCGCGCCTGGTCTATGCCTCGATCAGCGGCTATGGCGAGGAAGGTCCCTGGGTCAAGCGGCCCGGCCAGGACCTGCTGGCGCAGTCGCGCTCCGGCGTGATGTGGCTGAACGGCGACGAGGACCAGGGGCCGGTGCCGTTCGGCCTCGCCATCGGCGACATGCTGGCGGGCGCGGCCTGCGCGCAAGGCATATTGGCCGCGTTGGTTCGGCGCGGCATCACCGGCCAGGGAAGCCATATCGAAACCAGCTTGTTGGAAGCGCTGGTCGACTTCCAGTTCGAGGTGCTGACCACGCATCTCAATGACGGCCGCCGCCTGCCCAGACGCTCAAGTTTCCGCAGCGCGCATGCCTATCTGTCGGCGCCTTACGGCGTCTATCCGGCCAAGGATGGCTACCTCGCCATCGCCATGACGCCGATCCCCAAGCTGGCCGACCTTTTGTCGCTCGGAGAACTGGCCCCCTATCGCGACAGACCGGCATCGTGGTTCACCGCTCGCGACGACATCAAGGCAATCATCGCGCGGAGAATTGCCACCAAGACCATCGACGAATGGCTTGATATCCTCGAACCAGCCGACATCTGGTGCGCCAAGGTGCTGACCTGGCCCGAGATGCTGGCAAGCGAAGGCTTCCAGTCGCTCGACATGCTGCAGACGGTGACGCGCGAGGATGATGTTTCCATCCTCACCACCAGTTCGCCGCTCAGGGTCGATGGGATCAGAGCCAAGGTCGACCGCGCGGCGCCGCGCATCGGCGAACACAGTGCGAAAATCCGCGCGGAGTTCGATCTGTGAGCGTGCATAAACTCAAGGGCATGACCTGGAGCCACCCGCGCGGCTACGATCCGATGGTCGCGTGTTCATCCCGGTGGGAGCAGAAAACCGGCGTTGCCGTCGAATGGGACAAGCGCTCGCTGCAGGATTTCGAATCTTTCCCGGTCGAGGAATTGGCGCGGGCCTATGATTTGATCGTCATCGACCATCCGCATGTCGGCCAGATCACGGCGGAGCGCTGCCTTGAACCGCTCGATGTCGCCGGCCGCGAGGCCGAGCGCGCGGCGCTCGCCTCCGGCAGCGTCGGCCAGTCCTATCCGAGCTACAGCTGGCAAGGCCGGCAATGGGCGTTTCCGATCGACGCGGCGGCGCAGGTGCAGGCCTGGCGGCCGGATGCGCTCGATGCGCCGGCAGCGACCTGGGGCGAGGTGCTCGATCTCGCCCGCCAGGGCCGCGTGCTGCTGCCGCTGCGGCCGCCGCATTGCCTGATGACCTTCTACACGCTGGCCGGCAACCTCGGACGTCCTTGCGGGACCGACCCGTCCCACGATCTCATCGCTATCGAGACAGGCAGCGAAGTCTTCGAGAGGATGCGCGAGATCGCGGCGCTGCTCGACCCGGCCTGTTTCGACATGGACCCGATCGCCGTTTCGGAGCGCATGGCGGAGGCCGGCTCCCGCATTGTCTGCGCACCGCTGATCTACGGCTATGTCTCTTATGCGGCGTCGGGTTTTCGCGCGAACAGGCTGGCCTTTGCCGACATCCCGGTCATTGGTTCCGATGGTCCGATCGGCTCGGCACTCGGCGGCACGGGCATAGCCGTTTCAGCTTTCTCTGAGGCTAAAGAGGCGGCGATCGATTTCGCCTATTGGGTCGCCAGCTGCGATGTCCAGCGCGGCATCTATGCCGCCGCCGGCGGCCAGCCGGGCCACGCGGCTGCCTGGGAGGACCAGGCTGTCAATGAAGCGACCGGCAGCTTCTATCGGGACACGCGCGCAACGCTGGTGGGCGCCTGGGTGCGGCCGCGCCATGACGGCTACATGGCGTTCCAGCAGGCGGCGTCCGACCGCATCAATTCCGGGCTGACCTCCGGCCATCCGGCCGGCCAGGTCGTCGCCGATCTCATCAGCCTGTTCCGGGCCAGTACCCAGGCGCCCACCTGAGGGACCTGAACTGCATCGTTACTTCAACCGCCATAGCCTGCGGGCATTGCCCGACAGCAGCCCGTCGCGCTCCGAAATGCCGCAGCCCGAAAGCAGCGCATGGGTCGCCGCCACCCAGGTCGACAGACCCCCGCCAAGCGTGCAGACCGGCCAGTCGCTGCCCCAGACGACACGGTCCCAGCCAAACGCACCGATCGTGTGTTCGACATAAGGCCGCAGCGTCTCGACGGTCCAACTGCCGGGATCGGCATAGGCGACCACGCCTGAAACCTTGGCCATGACGTTCGGACGCCGCGCGATCTCGCTCATATGTTCGCGCCAGGGATGCTCGGCGTTGCCCTTGATGTCGGGGACGCCGCAATGATCGAGCACGAACTGGACATCGGGAGCCAGATCGGCGAGCGCGATCGCCCTGGGGATCTGGTGCGGCAGCACGACGAGGTCGAAGGTCAGGCCGGTGCCGCCAAGCCGCTTGATGTTGTCGCGGAACAATGCCCCTTCCGAAAGCTCATCCGGCACGACGTGAAGGACGCGGCGGAAACCCTTGACGAAGGGGTTCGCACGCTGGCGTTCGAGATAGGCAGGAAAGTCACCCTCTTCCGGTCGGCAGGATGCGATCACCCCGGCCAACATGCTGCCGGACTGCCGCGACAGGCCTTCGACACGGGCGGTTTCCGCCTCTATGTCGGCCGGATCGACATCGACCTCCATATGCAGCACGCGCCCGACACCGACACGCTGGGCCTCCACCGCATATTCCTCATAAGAGAAATCGCGGTTCAGCGCCGGCACGCCGGCAAGCCAGGGATAGCGCAGGGCCGAGCGATCGATGAGATGCAGATGGGTGTCGATGATCATGGCGAGGCTCCTCCGATAGCTTTTTTCAGATCATCTCACGGAGGAATTCTTCATTCAAATAAGAATTCACGCCGCTGAGCCGACAGCCGACCCGGCCAGATGCGACAGCTTTTCGCAGGTTGCCAGCAACAGCTCGATGGTCCGTGTGATATCGGGCGCGGACGGCGCATTGACCACCGTGATGTAGGGGATGGATAGCGCCGCGATGGCCTTGCCGTCGGAACCGCGCACCGGGGCCGAGAGGTTGAAGACGCCTGCCGTCTGCATGGAAGCCATCATCTCGTAGCCGCGGTCGCGGATCTGGTCGAGACGGGCGAAGAACTCGGCCGGCTGCGCAGTCTTGTCAGTGCTGCGGACGTGCTCGGAAATCATCATCTGGCGCTCTTCCGGCGAACGGAAGGCGAGCAGGACGTGGCCCGAACCGGTGTCGAACAGGCTGATGTGGGAACCGACGCGGATCGAGATGCCCCAGTAATTCGGCGCTTCCTGCTGGCCGATCACCACGGCGGAACCGCGATCAAAAACAACGAGTTGGTTGGCCTGTTGCGAGGTCTCGGCAAGCTCGCGCATCAGCGGCGTCGCATAGGAAACCAACCGCCGCACCGGCGCGTGCAACTGGGCCAGGCCAAACAGCTTCAGTGTCAGCGAATAGCGGTCGCCATCGAGCCGCGTGACGTAGCCGCGCCGCACCAGCCGGTCCAGCATGCGGTAGAATTCATTGGGGCTGCGGTCGAGCTTCTTGGCGATTTCGGCCTGCGTCAGGCCGCCGTCGACGCCCGCCAGCAGTTCAAGAATGTCGAGCCCCTTGTCGAGCGCCGGCGCGCGGTAGCGCTCGTCTTCGCTGTCGTCCATGGCCCATCCCTCCAGTGAATTCAGCTCTTCATATACGCAGGAACGCCGCCGACGGAAACAAATTTCGCCTTGACGTACGTATGAATGTTTTGTTTGTATATGAATGTAGCATCTTTTGTCACGTGACGAGTTGCGGGCGCCATCGAGGCGCACCCAGGGAGGATATCGATGAACAGACTGCTTTCCGGCGTGTGCGCCGGCGCATTGGTGCTTGCGTCAGGCGCAGGCGCAGCCCTTGCCGGCGACCTGCCCGGCAAGTTCGAGGGCGTGACCGTCGACGTGAAGCTGATCGGCGGCCAGCAATATGAAAAGCTCTACGAGCGCATACCCGAATGGGAGAAGGCGACGGGCGCCAAGGTCAACATCCTGACCAAGAAGAACGGCTTCGACATCGACAAAGAATTGAAGTCCGACATCGCCTCGGGCAGCACCAATTGGTGCGTCGGCTGGAACCATTCCTCGTTCGCGCCGCAATATACGGGCCTCTACACCGACCTCAGCAAACTGCTGCCGAAGTCGGAGATCGAGGCCTTCGTACCCTCGACCATCAAGGCGGCAACCATCGACGGCAAGCTGGAGATGCTGCCGCGCGCGCAGTTCGACGTTTCGGCCCTCTACTACCAGAAGAGCCTGTACGAGAACGCCGACAACAAGACCAAGTTCAAGGCGAAATACGGCTATGACCTGGTGCCGCCGGACACCTGGAAGGAAGTCACCGACCAGGCCGAGTTCTTCGCCAATCCGCCCAATTTCTACGGCACGCAATTCGCCGGCAAGGAAGAGGCGATCAACGGCCGCTTCTACGAGATGGTTGTCGCCGAGGGCGGCGAATATCTCGACAAGGACGGCAAGCCCGTCTTCAATTCCGAGGCTGGCATCCGGGCACTCGACTGGTTCGTCAACCTCTACAAGGCCAAGGCCGTTCCGGCCGGCACCACCAACTATCTCTGGGACGATCTCGGCCAGGGCTTTGCCTCCGGCACCGTCGCCATCAATTTGGACTGGCCGGGCTGGGCAGGCTTCTTCAACGATCCGAAGTCGTCGAAGGTCGCCGGCAATGTCGGCGTCAAGGTCGCGCCGAAAGGCTCCGCCGGAGTACGCACCGGCTGGTCGGGCTTCCATGGATTCTCGGTGACCGAGAACTGCCCGAACAAGGAGGCTGCCGCATCGCTGGTGTGGTGGCTGACCAACGAGGACAGCCAGAAGTTCGAGGCCGCCGCCGGCCCGCTGCCGACCCGCAGCGCGGTCTGGGACTGGGACCTGCAGCAGGCGGCCAACGATCCCTACAAGAAGGAGGTTCTGTCGGCTTTCCAGGAAGAAGCCAAGCACGCCTTTGCCGTGCCGCAGACGCCCGAGTGGATCGAGATTTCGAACGCCGTCTATCCCGAGCTGCAGGCCGCGATCCTCGGCGACAAGACCTCCAAGCAGGCACTGGATGAAGCCGCCGCCAAGGCGACGCAGATCCTGCAGGACGCCGGCAAACTCTAACCAATGCTCCAAAGGCCGCCTCTCCCATCGTGAATGGGGGAGGCGATCGCGTCTTGCCGGTACTGTTCACCGGGTCGGGCCTCGGCCCAACATTGCATGCCAGACACCAAAGGACCCCGATGAAGGGCTTCAAGCCATCCGCGCCATTCCTGCTGCTGCTTCCGGCTATCATCGTGCTGGCGGCGGTCGTCGTGGTGCCGTTGCTGCTCTCGCTCTATTCCAGCTTCACGCCGTTCCGGCTGACCAAGCCCGAGACGTTTTTCGTCTTCGTCGGTTTACGCAACTATCTTTCGATCCTAGGCAACACCGATTTCTGGTGGGCGTTCGGGCGCACGGTTCTGCTGCTGACGATCGCGCTCAATCTCGAAATGCTGCTTGGCCTCGGCCTGGCGATGCTGGTCGAGAAGGCGGCGCGCGGGCAGCGCATCCTGCGCACTCTGATGATGTTTCCGATGATGTTCTCGCCGATCCTCGTCGGCTTCCAGTTCAAGTTCATGTTCAACGACAATATCGGCCTGGTGAACAACGCCCTGCAGTCGCTTGGCATCACCAGGGATGCCATCCCCTGGCTGATCGAAGGCCATCTCGCCTTCATCGCCATCTCGATTGCCGAGATCTGGTCCTCGACGGCGATCTTCGCCATCCTGATCCTCGCCGGGCTGCTCGCCATGCCCAAGGAGCCGATCGAGGCGGCGCGCGTCGATGGCTGCACGCCGTGGCAGACATTCCGCTATGTGACGTGGCCTTTCGTCATGCCATTCGCCTACATCGCCATGACCATCCGCTCGCTCGACGTCGCGCGCGCCTATGACATCGTCAAGATCATGACCGATGGCGGGCCGGCGGGGCGCACCGAGCTGTTGTGGACTTTGGTGGCCCGCACCGCCTACAGCGACGGACGCATGGGCATGGCCAACGCCATGGCCTATTTCTCGATCCTGCTGTCGATCGCCTTCACCGTCTATTTCTTCAACAAGCTCGCCGCGGCGCGCACGCAGATCGGCGCTGAGTGGTGAAGGGCGGAGTGGTGAAAATGGACGAGAATTCTTCCGCCCGCCTGAAGCGCCGGCTCTTTGGTATCGTCTATCGCGTCGGCCTGTTCCTGGCGATGCTGACCATCTGCCTGCCCGGCCTCTGGATCGTGCTGTCGTCGCTGCGGCCGACGGTCGAGATCATGGCCAAGCCGCCGGTGTGGATCCCGCAGGATATCTCGTTCGACGCCTATGTCGCGATGTTCTCAGGCATCGGCAAGGGCGGCATCCCGGTCATCGAATATTTCCGCAACTCGCTGATCATCTCCGTGACCTCGACGGTGATCGCGGTCGCCATCGGCATGGCCGGCGGCTATGCCTTCGCGCGTTACCGCTTCCGCGGCAAATCCGGCGTTTTCCTCGGACTGATGCTGACGCGCACGGTGCCGGGCATCGCGCTGTCGCTGCCGCTGTTCTTCCTCTATGTGCGGCTCGGCATCATCGACACGCATTTCGGCCTGATCCTCGCCTATGTCGCGCTCAACGTGCCTTTCACCATCTGGCTGATCGACGGCTTCTTCCGCCAGGTGCCGAAGGACCTTGCGGAAGCGGCGCAAATCGACGGCTGCACGCGCTGGCAGGCCTTCTGGCAAGTCGAGTTTCCGCTTGCCGGCCCGGGCATTGCGTCGGCGGCAATCTTTGCCTTCCTGACCTGCTGGAACGAGTTCGCATTGGCCTCGCAACTGACCCGCTCGGTCAGCGCCAAGACGCTGCCGGTCGGCCTGCTCGACTACACGGCCGAGTTCACCATCGACTGGCGTGGCATGTGCGCGCTCGCCGTGGTGATGATCATTCCGGCGCTCACCCTCACTTACATTGTCCAGAAACACCTTGTCGGCGGCCTGACCTCCGGCGCGGTGAAAGGCTGACCCCATGGCAACGGTTTCCCTCAAAAAACTGACCAAGCGCTACGGCAATATCGGGATCGTGCATGGCATCGATCTCGATATTACCGACCGCGAATTCATCGCGCTGGTCGGCCCGTCCGGCTGCGGCAAGTCGACGACGCTGCGCATGATCGCCGGGCTGGAGGAGATCAGCGCCGGCTCGATCGAGATCGGCGGGCGCGTCGTCAACGATTTGCCGCCGCGCTCGCGCAACATCTCCATGGTGTTCCAGTCCTACGCGCTCTACCCGCATATGACGGTGCGCGAGAATCTAGGCTTTTCACTCAAGATCGCCGGGGCCGCCAAGGACGACATGGACCGCCGCGTTGCCGAGGCCTCGGCCATCCTCGGCCTCGATGCGCTGCTCGACCGGCGCCCGTCGCAGCTTTCCGGGGGGCAGCGTCAGCGCGTCGCCATGGGTCGCGCCATCGTGCGCGATCCCGATGTCTTCCTGTTCGACGAGCCGCTCTCCAATCTGGACGCCAAGCTCAGGACGCAGATGCGCACCGAGATCAAGAAGCTGCACGCCAAGGTGCAATCGACGGTGATCTACGTCACCCACGACCAGGTCGAGGCGATGACGCTTGCCGACCGCATCGTCATCATGCGCGACGGCTACATCGAACAGGTCGGCACGCCCGACGAAGTGTTCCGCCGGCCGGCGACGCGTTTCGTTGCCGGCTTCATCGGTTCCCCGCCGATGAACCTGCACGAGGCGACGATCGATGATGGCAAGCTGGTTTTCGCCAGCGGCGAGAAGCTGCCTTTGCCCGCCCAGTTCAAGGTCAATGTCGCCACCGGCGACAAGGTCGTGTTCGGGCTGCGGCCCGACGACATCTATCCGACCGGCCATGGCATCAGCTCCGGTGGTGCCGCCGACGTGCATCAGATCGAACTGCCGATCACCGTCACCGAACCGCTCGGCAACGAGACGCTGGTGTTCGTCGAGTTCAACGGCAGCGACTGGGTCTCGCGCATGTTGAACCCGCGACCGCTGAAGCCGGGCGAACAAGTGGCGATGAGCCTCGACCTGTCACAGGCGCATCTGTTTGCCGCCGACACCGGCAAGACTTTGCGGAGATGACGGACATGGCCAAGATCGAAAAGATAGAGTTGCGGATGGTGGACCTTGTGCCCAAGGTCAAGCGCACCGACGCTATCCAAAGTTTCGTCAGCCAGGAAACGCCAATCGTGACGATCACCGATTCCGACGGCGCGGTCGGCACCGGCTACAGCTACACGATCGGCACTGGCGGTTCCTCGGTGATGCGGCTCTTGTGCGACCATCTGGCGCCGCGCCTGATCGGCCGCGACCCCGACATGATCGAGGCGATCTGGCACGATCTCGAATTCGCCACGCATGCGACCACGATCGGCGCCATCACCGCCATCGCCATCGCGGCGATCGACACGGCGCTCTGGGATCTCAGGGCGAAGAAGCAGAACCTGCCGCTGTGGAAACTGGCCGGTGGCGCCAAGGACCGCTGCCCGCTCTACACGACCGAGGGCGGCTGGCTGCACATCGAAACGCAGGCGCTGGTCGATGATGCGCTCGCTGCCAAGGCCAAGGGATTTCGCGGCTCGAAGGTAAAGATCGGCAGGCCGCATGGGTCCGAGGATCTTGCGCGCCTGTCGGCGGTGCGCAAGGCGGTGGGCGACGGCTATGAGATCATGACCGACGCCAATCAGGGATTTTCGGTCGACGAGGCGATCCGGCGTGCGGCAAGGTTGCGCGAACTCGACCTCGCCTGGATCGAGGAGCCGCTGCCGGCCGACGACATAGACGGGCATATCAGGCTGTCGAACTCGACGCCGACGCCGATCGCGATCGGCGAGTCGCTCTATTCCATCCGCCATTTCCGGGAATACATGCAGAAGGGCGCCTGCTCGATCGTGCAGGTTGATGTCGGCCGCATCGGCGGCATCACGCCCTGGCTCAAGATCGCCCATGCGGCGGAGGCCTTCGACATTCCGGTCTGCCCGCATTTTCTTATGGAATTGCATGTCAGCCTGACCTGCGCTGTTCAGAACGGCAGGTATGTCGAGTACATTCCGCAACTCGACCAGTTGACCGGCAAGCGCATGCGCATCGAGGATGGGCACGCCCTGGCGCCCGACGAACCGGGTATCGGCATCGACTGGGACTGGGACGCGGTGAAGAGCATGAGCATCGCCGAATTCACCACGGCGATCACGGCATAAGGGAGCTGATATGCAGCGGATGGGATTTGTACTGGGGCTAAAACCGGAAAAGGTCGAGGAATATGTTCGCCTGCACGCCGCCGTCTGGCCTGACGTGCTGACAATGATTTCGGCCTGCAACATCAAGAACTACTCGATCTACCTGAAAAGGCCGGAGAACCTGCTGTTTTCCAATTTCGAATACCATGGCACCGATTATGCCGCCGACATGGCCAAGATGGCCGCTGATCCCAGGACGCAGGAGTGGTGGGCGGTCTGCATACCTTGCCAGGAGCCGCTGGCGACACGCAAGGAGGGCGAGTGGTGGGCCGCGATGGACGAGGTTTTTCACCATGACTGAAGGGACTGAGGGCGGTTTCGACCCTGCCTCGCTCGTCCAGTCCTGGCCCAAACCCTCAAAGTCCCGGCCGATCGTCACCTTCGGCGCCGGCTCCATCGTCGGCGATGCGCATTTTCCCGCGTACCGGAAGGCGGGATTTCAGATCGCCGGCCTCTATGATCCGGACCAGGCCAAGGCGCGGGTCCTGGCCGACACATGGGGTGTGACGGCGTTCCGTTCGGCGGAAGAAGCCGCTGCAGTGAAGGACGCGATCTTCGATCTGGCAACGCCACCGGGGCGGCATGCCGAGATCCTGAAGGCTCTGCCCGACGGTGCGTTCGCACTGATCCAGAAGCCGATGGGCAACTATCTCGGCGAAGCAACCGAAATCCTCGAAATCTGCCGCGCCAAGAAGCTCAAGGCGGCGGTGAATTTCCAGCTGCGCTTCGCGCCGATGATGCTGGCGCTGAAGGACGCAATCGCCAAGGGTTGGCTCGGCGAGGTCGTCGACTTCGACGCCTGGCTGGCGCTGGCGACGCCGTGGCAGTTGTGGGAATTCCTGCTCAAGGCGCCGCGCGTCGAGATCGCCATGCACTCGATCCACTATCTCGACCTGATCCGGCAATTGCTCGGCGATCCCAAGGGCGTGCATGCCAAGACGCTTGGCCACCCCAACCATAAGGTGGCGCAGACGCGCACCAGTGCCATTCTCGACTATGGCGACACGGTGCGCTGCGCGCTGTCGATTAACCACGACCACAAGTTCGGGCGCCGGCACCAGGCCTGCGAGTTCCGCATCAGCGGCACCGAGGGTGCGGCCTATCTGAAGCTCGGCCTCAACCTCGACTATCCCAAGGGCGAGCCGGATATTCTGGAGATCTATCCGAAAGGCGGGAGCGATTGGATATCAGTGCCTTTGGCCGGCGAATGGTTTCCCGACGCCTTCGTCGGCCGCATGGCCAATGTCCAGCGCTTTGCATCAGGCGAAGACGATGAGTTGATCAGCTCGGTCGACGACGCCTGGAACACAATGGCGCTGGTGGAAGCGGCCTATCGTTCGAGCGCGGCGCCTGCGACGCCGATCGCGGAAAGGCCCTGATGGAACAGATCACCTATTTCGAGGACTACGAGATCGGCTCGTCACGCCTCACCAGCGGCCGCACCATCACCGAGACCGACTTCATCGTTCATGCCGGCCACACCGGCGATTTCTTCCCGCACCACATGGACGCCGAATTCATGAAGACGACGCCGTTCGGCCAGCGCATCGCGCATGGCACGCTGGTGTTCTCGGTCGGCATCGGGCTGACGGCGAACGTGATCAACCCTGTCGCCTTTTCCTATGGCTATGACCGGCTGCGCTTCATCAAGCCGGTGTTCATCGGCGACACGATCCGTACGCGCACCACCATCGTGGCCAAGGAGGACGATCCGAAGCGGCCTGGGTCGGGACGCGTGATCGAGCGATGCGAGGTCATCAACCAGCGCGGCGAGGTGGTGCTGGCGGCCGACCATATCTACATCGTCGAACGGCAGCCGGCGCAGAGCTGAGCTTCAGCGCCTACGAACCGGTGGCACGCTTGGTGATGCGCTCCAGCCCAAGCAGCAGGATCAGCGTCGCCGCCACCAGGATCATGGTGAGCGCGGCCCCGGCAAAGATGTCGCCACGATCGGTGAGGCTGAAGATCGACACCGGCAGCGTCACCCAGCCCGGCGGATAGACCATCACGGTCGCGCCAAGCTCGCCCATGGAGAGCGCGAAGCTCAGTCCGAAGGCCGCAACCAGGTAAGGCGCGAGCAAGGGCAGCGTGACATGCCAGAGCCGGTAGGCTGGCCTCGCGCCAAGGCTTGACGCGACCTGCTCGAAGTCGGGCGACAGCCGCGCAAGTCCGGCCGAGACGTTGCCGAAGGTGAAAGCCGAGATCAGCACGAAATGCGCGATCATGACGATTGCGATCGTGCCGTTGAGCAACAGCGGCGGATGGCTGAACGCAACCAGCAGGCCGAGGCCGACGGACACCGAAGGCACGGCGCTCGGGATGAAGAACAAGAGGCCGAGCAGCCGCTTCATGGCCGGCCCTTGCAGGCGAAGCGACAACGCCGCCCAGGTACCGCTGACCAGCGCCAATGCGCTTGCCGCGAAGCCGGTGACGAGGCTCGCCTTGACCGCGTTCCAGGCCGCGCCCTTGGCGACATCGGCATAGTGCTCCGTGGTCAAGCCATTGGGAAGCACGCCGTTCCATTGGTCGGCGAGGCTGGACAAGAGGATGACCGCCAGCGGCGCCAGGAACAGCACGCCGAAGATCAGCGCGAAGATCACCCAGATGATCAAGCGGCCGGAGCGCGACCAGACCAGCATGCTAGACTCCCAACCGGCCGGCGGCAAACCGGTAGAGACCGAACAGGCCGAGCGACAGCGCGATGTTGACCACGGCGATGATGCAGGCGACCTGGTAGGCCGATTCCTGGATCGCCTTGCCGTAGATCAGCAGCGGCAGCGTGATGACGCCCTTGGCGCCGATGAACAGCACGATGCCGAATTCGTTGACGGTGAGCAGCAGGCATAGGCTGCCGCCGGCGATGAGCGCGGGCACCGCCGCCGGCAGGATGACCTGGCGGACAATGCGGAACGGCCGCGCGCCGAGTACGCTCGCGGCTTCGATCTGGCCGCGATCGACCAGCGAGAAAGCGGCGAGCAACGGCCGCAGGATGAACGGCGTGTACACCGTGACTTCCGCCAGCACGACGCCCCAGGTCGAATAGAGGAAATCGACCGGCGGCAGCGGCAGCGAGAAGGCCTCCATCAGCCCCGAGTTGAGCATGCCGGCGGAGCCGTAAAGGAAGGTGAAGGCCAGCGTCACCAGGAAGGTCGGCAGGGCGATGAAGGTGTCGATCAGCCGGGCGATGAAGCCGCTGCCGGGAAACGGCACGAAGGCGAGGATCAACGCCAGCAGCAGGCCGACGATCAGGCATCCGGCCGTCGCGGTGACCGAGATCGTCACCGTGTTGACCAGCGCGTTGAGGAAGAAGCGCGAATGCAGGACGCGGATGATCTCCGCGACATTGGCGACACCGCTGTCGTCGAGGAACGCCTGGCGTACAATCAGCGCCAGCGGGTAGAAGAACAGCAGCGCCAGCAGGGCCGCCGGCGGCACGATCCACAGCCGGCCCGGCTCTCGCTTCCTGGCCGTGGGCGCACCAATGGCGAGCGCTTCAGACACCGGCGTCTTCCGGAAGAAGCGACGTATCGGCTGGCGCAAAGAACAGCGGTACCTTTGTGCCGGGTTCCGGCAGGGCCATAGGCAGCTTTGTTGCCGAGACGCGCACCGGGGTGCCATCGACATCGAGAACCAGATGGGTGAGTTCGCCCTGCCAGTGCACTTCCCTGAGCGTGCCGACAATGCGGTTGGTGTGCTCGCTGTCTGCCGTGAGGCTCAGATGCTGCGGCCTGATGCAAAGCAGGCTCTTGTCGCCGGCCTTCTCGTCGCGACCGGCACTGGTGAGCACGGCATGACCATGCCTTGCCGTGGCAAAGCCTTTCGGGCCGGCAGCTTCGGCAACCGTCACCGGCAGAAGGTTGGCGCGGCCGAGGAACTCGGCGGTAAAACGGTTTGGCGGGCGGCGATAGAGTTCGGTCGTCGGCCCATGCGAACAGACCCTGCCGTCGCGCATGATGGCGATCTTGTCGGCAAGCGTCAGTGCCTCGGTCTGGTCATGCGTGACGTAGAGGATGGTGAGGCCGGGCAGGCTGCGGTGCAGCCGGGCAATTTCCTCAACCATGTTGCGGCGGATCTGCGCGTCGAGCGCCGAAAGCGGCTCGTCGAGCAGGAGCACGCGTGGCCGCACCGCAAGGGCGCGGGCAATCGCGACGCGCTGCTGCTGGCCGCCCGAAAGTTCGCGTGGATAACGCCGGGCAAACGTCGCCATGCCGACGGTGGCGAGCGCATCCTTCACCCGTTCGCCGATAAGCGCCTTGTCGGCGCCTTGTGCCCGCAGGCCAAAGGCGACGTTGTCCTCGACCCGCATATGCGGAAACAGCGCGTAGTTCTGCACCACCATGCCGAGCCCGCGTTCGTAGGGCGGCAGATCGGTCACGTCGGTGGCGCCGATACGGATACGTCCGCTTCTCGGCCGCACGAAGCCGGCCACGGCCCGCAAGGCGGTCGTCTTGCCGGACCCGGACGGGCCGATCATCGCCAGGATTTCGCCCGGCGCGATGTCGAGGGTCAGCGGATGCAGGACGACATGCGCGCCATAGGCGACAACGACCTTGTCGAAGTGGACATTGGAGCCGGCGCCGCGAACTTTCGCGGCGTCGATATCCGTGACTTCGGAACCCGTGAAGGCGGCTGCCGACATGGCGTTGTTCTCCGGACTGTTTCCTTGGCGGATCAACTTCCGGTCGCTTCGTTCCATTTCTTGACGTAGTCGGGCAGCTTGCTCAGCGCCTCGTCCCAGTTCGGCGACCAGATGGTCAGGCCCTTCATGGCCTCCTGCAGCTTGGCGAAGTTGGCGTCGGAGGGCGTCACGTCCTTGCGGGCAGGCAAGCCGATGGCAATCGAGCTTACAGTCGACTGGGCTTCCTTGGACAGCAGGAAATCGATCAGCTTCTTGCCATTGTCGGCATTGGGCGCACCGGTGACCAGCCCGATTTCGTAGGGCAGCGCGAAGGTGGAGCGCACGCCGTCAGGCCCCGCCGGCCAGAACACCTTGATGTTGGGATTGTCGGCCATCTGCGACATGTTCATCTGAAGGTCGCCATTGGCGACGTGCAGCTCGCCCTTGTTGACCAGCGCGGTCAGCTTGCCAGTCGAGGCGGATGGGCCGACATTGTTGTCCTGCAGCTTCTTCATGAACTCGAAGCCGGCGTCCTCGCCGCCGAAGGCATGAATGATCTGCAGCATGACGGCGGTGCCGTCACCGGCCTGGCCGGGGGTCGAATACTGGATCTTGCCCTTGAACTTCGGATCGAGCAGATCGTTGTAGCTCTTCGGCGCTTCCGACAGCACGGCGCTGTTGTAGATGAAGTTCATGTAATTGTTGACCAGCGGCCGATACTTGTCGGTGCCACCGTCGATCTGGGACGCGGCCTCCGGCTTGTAGTCCTGCAACAGGCCGTCGGCGGCGGCGCGCTGGATGAAGGGCGGCAAGGTCACAAGCACGTCGGCCTGCGGGTTAGATTTTTCCTTAGCGACGCGCTCGACGACGCCGCCCGAACCTGCCTCGATATACTGAACGGTAATGCCGGTGGCCTTGGTGAAGGCGGCGAATTCGGTCTCGTACCAGCTGCCATTGCCATCATGCAGGCCATCGGCGGAGTAGACGGTGACGACGCCGTCGGCGAGCGCCGGCCCGACGAGGGCCGCCGATGCAAGCAATGCGGCGAAGGCCGCGACCATGGTTGCGTTTCTTGATTTCATGACGAGTTCCCCTTTGATTGAAGGCACATTCTGCGATGCACTAGGACCAACCGGCCTTGGGTTTCTGACGGACGTTGAGCCGGTTGGATGTCTTCGTTGTGACAACTCTGGGGATCGGCGATCGATAAGTAAAATCTATTTATTTTATGAGAGCCAAAATTCCTCTGATATTTGTCATGGAACTGTCGCATCCACGTCTTGACCATGAATGTGGCTGGGCCGAAGGCAGCTATCAGCTTGAAAAATCTCGCTTATCAGCCGAACACAATACCTCCCGTCTGCGCCCGCAATCGCGGATCATGCGAACGGACGGTCACCGGCCGGCCTTCGAGAATCTCGAAACAGCGCGCGAGCGTGTCGTCCTCGAGCCGGCGCATCGCCTCATGCGTGAAGAAGGTGAGATGCGGAAACAGGATCACATTGTCGCGACCGAACAGCGCGCTCATCGGATGGCCTGACTTCGACAGCGGCTCCGCCGAATAGACATCGAGCCCGGCACCACCGATGCGACCGGCGACGATCGCCTCGACGAGGGCCGCCTCATCGATCAACGCACCGCGCGAGACATTGACGATGATGGCCGAGGGTTTGAGGCAGGCGAGCTCATGCTTGCCGATCAGGCCGCGTGTCTGGTCGTTCAGAACGCAATGGATGGAAATGAAATCGCAGGCGCCCAGCATGGCATGGAGGTCGTCGGCCTTCTCGATGCCGGCGGCGCGCATTGTCGCTGCATCGACAGCGGGATCAAAGCCAAGGACGCGTGCGCGGAATCCCTGGCCTGCCATGCGCGCCATGCTGCGGCCGATCTTGCCGCAGCCGACGAGCCCAAGCGTGGCGCCGGAAATATCACGCCCCAGCCAGCGTTGCTCGGGCCAGATCCAGCGATCGCGCGACATTGCCTGCGTGATCGCAGGCAGCCGCTTGGCGAGCGCGATCATCAGCGCAAAGGCGCCTTCGGCAACGGTTTCCTCGGCATATTCGGGCACGTTGACCACGGGAATACCACGTCGCATTGCGGCGGCGATGTCGATTGCATCGATACCAACGCCATATTTCACGATGCCCTTCAGCCTTGGCGCCGCGTCTATCACCCGCGCGGTGATCGGCGTGTAGCACATCAAGAGAAGGTCGGCGTCGGCAACCGCGTTGGCGAGTTCAGCTTCGGGAATGCCGTCCGGCAACGTCACCAGGTCGACGCCCCTAGCCCGCAAGCCGGCATCGATTTCAGGACATTCGAGTTCGTGGTCAGTGCGGACGGCCTTCATGGTCAGGCCGCCAGCACCGCGGTCTCGACGATGTCGAGCGCCCGGTCGAGATCGGTCTTCGAAATGACCAATGGCGGCGAGAGTGTCAGCACGTTGCCCTGGCTGACCTTGAAGCTCAGTCCCTGTTCCAGGCAGGCATAGAAGACACGTTCGGCGAGGTCGCGTGCCGGCTGGCGCGAGGCGCGATCCTCGACCAGTTCGACCCCGACCATCAGCCCCCTGCCCCTGACATCGCCGACATGGGGCGAACGCGCCATCAGGTCCTGCATCCGTCCAAGCATATGCCGGCCAAGTTCGGCCGAACGCTCCACCAGCCCGTCCTCCAGGATGATGTCGATGGTCGTCAGCGCGGCGCGCGTCGTCACCGGGTTCTTCTCATGGGTGTAGTGACCGATGGCGAAGCCGCCGGTGACGTCGAGGTCGCGGCGCGCGATGACGGCGGCGATCGGCAGGATGCCGCCGCCCAGCGACTTGCCGAGGACGACGATGTCGGGCGTAACGCCGTCATGTTCGTGGGCGAAGAATTTTCCGGTCTTGCCGAGGCCGGTTGGGATTTCGTCGAAGATCAGCAGCGTGCCATGCCGGTCGCAGGCTTCGCGCACCCGCTTCCAGAAACCGGGCGGCGGCGGATTGGGCGTCGCGCGCATCGGCTCGGCAACGACCGCCGCCACATCCTGCTCGCGGCCGAGCACATAGGCGATCATGTTGGCGCAAGCGAGCCCAGAAGCCTCTAGGGAATCGTGGCCATAGGGGCAGCGATAGCCGTCCCAGGGCGCGACATGCTCGGTGCCGGTCATCATCGGACCTGATATGTGCGAGCGAAAGGTCGCCTCGCCGCCGACGCTTGCCGCGCCAAAGCCGGCGCCGTGGAAGGCGTCCCAGAACGACACCGTCTTGAAACGGCCGGTCGCGGCGCGCGCGATCTTCAGCGCGACCTCGATGGCATCCGAGCCGCCGGTGGTGAACAGCACCTTGCCGAGGTCGCCAGGCGCGAGGGCCGCCAGTCTCTCCGCCAGTTCGACGGCGGGCTCGCAGGTAAAGCGGCGCGGCGCGAAGCAGAGTTCGTCGAGCTGTCTCTTGATCGCCGCCACCAATCTCGGGTGGCCGTAGCCGAGATGGTGGACGCTGTTGCCGTGGAAATCCATGAAACGGCGGCCGGCGGTATCCTCGATCCAGATGCCTTCAGCCTTGGCGATCGTCGAAAGGCAGGGGCTGGACAGGCTCTGGTGCATGAAGGCTGCGGCATCGCGATCAAGCAGGCCGCGAATGCGGGGATCGTCCTGGCCGGCATCCCAGCGGCCGCGCGCCGCCGTGGTGTTGGAATCGCCCTCTGTATGCACAAGCTCGGATATCGCGGCCATCATCATCTCCGAAACGCGAATGAGGGAGCGTTGGCCGCTCCCTCTGTTTTCTGTCCGTCGGTCGCGCCTGGTCAGGACCAGGGCAGCGAAAATGTCTTCACATTGGTGTAGCTCTTCATCGCTTCGATGACGCCTTCCTTGTAGCCATTGCCCGAATCCTTGATGCCGCCGAAGGGCGACATCTCGATGCGGTAGCCCGGCACTTCCCAGATGTTGACGGTGCCGACCTGCAGGCCGGCAATGTATTTCTGCATGCGGGGAAACGAGTTGGTGCAGACGCCCGACGACAGGCCGAAGGCGGTCGAGTTGGAGAGCGCGATCAGCGCCTCGTCGTCATCGGGCGCGCGCACGATGGGGATGATCGGCCCGAACGTCTCTTCCATCACCAGTTCGGATGTGTGCGGCACGTGGTCGACAACGATCGGCGGAAGCAGCGCGCCCTGGCGGCCCGGATTGTAAAGAATGTCAGCCCCCTGCTCGGCGGCCATGTGGACGCGGGTCTCGAACAGTGCCGCCGCCTTCTCGTGCACAACGGTGCCGAGATCGGTGGAACGGTCCATCGGGTCGCCGAAGCGGATTTTTTTCGCGCGCTCCAGCACCAGCGGCACGAAACGATCGGCGACGCTTTGCTGGACCAGGATGCGCTTGACCGCCGTGCAGCGCTGGCCGGAGTTTTTCGTCGCTCCGGCCACTGCCAGGTCCGCCGCCTTTGCCAGATCCTCGTCGGAGAGATCATTGAGGATGATCAGCGGATCGTTGCCGCCGAGTTCCAGCACCTGGCGCTTGTAGCCGGCGGTGCGGGCGATCATCTTGCCGACCGGCACGCCGCCGGTGAAGGTGATCAGATCGATATTCTCGTTGGTGATCATCTCGTTGCCGATGTCGACCGGCCATCCCGTCACCACCGACAGCATTTCCGGCGGCAGGCCGGCTTCATAAAGGATGTCGGCCAAAAGCAGCGCCGTCATCGGCGTCAGCTCGGTCGGCTTGACGACCACGCAATTGTTGGTGGCGATGGCCGGCGCCACCTTGTGCGAGACCATGTTGAGCGGGTGGTTGAAAGGCGTGATCGCCGAGATCGCCTTCAGCGGCTCACGCGTGGTGAAGATCTTGCGCGCCTTGCCGTGCGGGGTGAGGTCGCAGGAGAAGATCTGGCCATCGTCCTGGATGCACATCTGCGCCGACAGCGTGAACACGTCATAGGCGCGGCCGACTTCGTAGAGCGAATCCGTCTTGGAGATGCCGAGCTCGAGCGTGATGAGATCGGAAATTTCTTCCCGGCGCGACGCCAGAGCTTCCGCCGTGCGAAACAGGATCTGCTGGCGCTCGTAGCGGGTCAGCTTCGACCGGTAGCCGGCGGCGATCTCGAAGGCCTGACGGGCGTGTTCGGCCCGACCAGCGGCGACGGTGCCGACCACAGCATTGGTATAGGGGTAGTGGACGGGGACGACGTCGTCGGCGTCGACCTTGCGCCCCGCAATGCGCATCGGCTCGTGGCGGACTGTGATGGACGTATCGAGTATGGTCATAGGCTCTGCTCCAGCAGATTTATGGACGCGTTGCGGCGGAGGATCGCCCCCCACTCCGGCCCTCCGGGCCACGTCTCCCCCGATCGACGGGGGAGAGGAAGTTCGGCAAGGTCAGCGCTTAGTCGTTTACGGCCCAAAGCGCGGCGCAATCGGCTGGGCGGCTTTCCTCTCCCCCGTCGATCGGGGGAGAGGTGCCGAGCGAAGCTCGACGGAGTGGGGGTCGACATCAGCGCTCAGCCTGCCAGCGCCGCCGCCATCGTCGCATAGTAGAAGGCGTCGAAATTGCGCAGTGTCGGCTCATTGGGCAGATCCGGCAGCACGCGATTGACGATGAACGGTACTTTCTGCTCAGTCAGGCCACCATGCGAGCGCAGCGGTTCGTTGAGGGCCGCCAGATCGTGCCTGTGCTCGCTGGTGCCGATCGTCTTGTTCTCCGTCGAGATCAGCACGATGTCGCCGATGCGGTCGGCCGGCAGTTCGAAACGCTCGCAGGCATCAGGGCTGTCGACGACCAGCATGATGCCGTCGATCTTGGCCAGCCGCGCCATGATGCCGGCCTGATCAGCGCCATCAGGCAAATAGGCGGTGGCGAAAGAGCCGAGAGCGCCGTGATGCACCACATAGGGGTCGGTGATCGGCAGGATGACGCGGGCGGCGTCCTTGCCCAGCCATTCATCGAGCAGGTCCTGGACGTAGACGACGTCGGGCGAACCGTCCGCCTTGTGCTTGGGCTTCATGCCATGGTCGGCGGTGACGACGATCGCCGCGCCCAGCGCATCGAGCTCGGTCAGGTACTTGTCGAACATTTCGTAGAAGGCATTGGCCTGCGGCACGCCAGGCGCATATTTGTGTTGCACATAATCGGTCGTCGTCAGGTACATGATGTCGGGGCGGAATTCCCTGAGCAGCTGAACGCCGGCGGCGAAGACGAATTCCGACAGTTCGGCCGAATAGACTTCCGGCACAGGGAGGCCGAAATGCTTCGAGGCATTGTCGATGCCGTGCTCGGCCACTGTCGTGGTGTCCGACTTTTCAGCCGAGAAGCACAGCGCGCGGCCTTCGTCGAAGGCGAGGCCCTTGCCGAGCAGCGCACGCAGCTTGTCCTTGGCGGTCACCACCGCGACCTTGGCGCCGGCATCGTAGAAGGCCTGGAAAATGGTCGGCGCGCGCAGGAAGCGCGGGTCGTTCATCATCACTTCCTTGCCGGTCTCGCGCTCGTAGAGATAGTTGCCGCAAATGCCGTGCACCGAGGGCGGGCGACCGGTGGCGATCGACAAATTGTTGGGGTTGGTGAAGCTCGGAATGACCGAGTGCGCAAAGCGCACCGTGCCCTTCTGCTTGATCCTGACCAGGGCCGGCATCAGCCCGGCCCTGATCGCCTCGTCAAGATAGGCCGGCTCGCAGCCGTCAAGGCAGATGGCGATGGCTGGCACACGCGGCCAGGCGTAGGTGCGGCCATTGACCGCGACGTTGATGGGAGACATCTGGTTCATCAAAAATCCTCGAAAACGGCCGCTTCAGGCGGCGAGTTTGGCGCGCTCGGCGATTGCCGCCGCGGGTGGAGCGGCGGTGTCGACGCCCATTTCATCAAGCGATTGCGCCGCCGCCTCGACGACGCGGCGCATGACATGTTCGTCCATCTGGCCGATGCAGCCGACGCGGAAGGAATCCACGACCGTCAGTTTGCCGGGATAGATGATGAAGCCCTTGTCCTTCATCAGTTCGTAGAAACGATCGAAGGCGAAGTTGGCGTGGGCCGGGTTGAAGAAGGTGACGATGATCGGCGACAGCCAGCGGTCCCTAAGCAGCGTCTCGAAGCCGAGTTCGCGCATGCCCGCCACCATGACGTCGCGGTTCTTGACATAGCGGGCGCCACGGCCGGCGACGCCACCTTCGGCCTCGTGCTGGCGCAGCGCCTCCAGGAAGGCGGCGACGACATGCGTCGGCGGCGTGTAGCGCCACTGGCCGGTCTTGTTCATGTGCGCCCATTGCGCGTGAACGTCGAGCGACAGGGAATGGCTGCGCCCCTTGGCTGCTTCGAGTTCGCTCTTGCGGGCGATGATGAAGCCGAAGCCGGGCACGCCCTCGATGCATTTGTTGGCCGACGACACCATCGCCTCGTAACGGATCTCGTTGACGTCGAGCGCGACTGCGCCGAAGGCACTCATGGAATCGACCAGCAGTTTGCGACCCTTGGCATGGACTGCTTCGGCGATCTCGGCGACAGGGTTCAAAATGCCGGAGCTGGTCTCGCAATGAATGGCGATGACATGCGTGATCGCAGGATCAGCCTCGAGAGCGGCCGCCACCTCGTCGCCGCGCGGGGGCAGGTAGTCACCCTTGTCGATCAACGTATGGGCGCGGCCGAGATATTGCATGGTCTGCGCGGCGCGCAGGCCGTAGGCCCCATTGGCCAGCACCAGAACCTTGCCATCCCTGGGCACGAACGAGCCCAGCATCGCCTCGACGCAGAAGGAGCCGCTGCCTTGCATCGGCACGCAGTCGAACTCGCCTTTCGCGTCGCCGGTCAGCGCCAGCAGGCGGCGGCGCATGTCTGATGTCATGGCGCGGAAGTCGCCGTCCCACGATCCCCAGTCGCGCAGCATCGCCTGCTTGACCGAATAGGCCGTGGTGAGTGGCCCGGGGGTCAAAAGATAGGGCTCGCCCAGGGCCGGCCTGGCCAGCGGCTCCGCGGCAAATTTCGTCTCGGCGAGCATGATGTCCTCCGACAGGTCGCTGCTTTTTTGATGTGGCGCCATTGTTGGTCCGGACGACATATTTGTAAAATCGTTATTTTGTATCGATGTATCGATTAGAACGATGAACACAACTGTATTGGACAGGCTGCATGCCGCTCATGACACGGCTGTGAACATGGGAGGGCTCATCCCCAGACATCAGCGGAATCGTTTATTCCGTCCTTTTGGCGAGCCAGGCTTATGATAAGGTACAGGTGGCTTCGAGACCCGAAAGGCACACAGGATGCGCTATGTTCAGCTGCGAGCCTTTCACCAGGTGGCGATCTCCGGCGGCTTTTCGCGGGCCGCCGAAGCACTGTTCCTGACCCAGCCGGCGATATCGGACCAGGTGCGCAAGCTGGAGGAAGAGTATGACGTGCTGCTGTTCAATCGGAACAAGAAGCAGGTTACTCTGACCCATTCCGGCCAGAAGCTGCTCGAAATAACCCACCGCATGTTCGATACCGAGCAACAGGCGCTCGAGCTCCTGACCGAGTCGCGCGCTTTGCGTTCCGGCACGCTGCGCATCGTCGCCGATGCAGCGCACCATCTGCTTCACATCCTCGGCAGCTTCCGGGCCCGCTATCCCGGCGTACAGGTCTCAGTGCGCGCCGGCAACACCGAGACGGTGATCAGCAGCCTCTATAGCTACGATGCCGACATCGGCGTGCTGGGCGAGGTGCCCGCCGGGCGCGATTTCGAGGTGCTGAAACTGAACTCGACGCCGATCATCGCCTTCACCTCGATCGACCATCCTTTGGCAGGGAAAAAATCGCTGACGCTCAAGCAGCTCGCGCAGGAATCGCTGGTCATGCGCGAGCGCGGTTCCAAGACGCGCCAGAAGCTCGAAGACCTGGCGGCGACGTCGAAGGTCGAGCTCAGGCCGGTGATCGAAGCCGAGGGCCGCGAAGCCGTGCGCGAGATCGTCGCCTCGGGCGCCGGCATCGGCTTTGTCTCGGCGGCCGAATTCGGCCAAGATTCGAGGCTCGTCCCGATCACCATCGATGCGCCCGAGACCTTGATGGACGAGGCGCTGATCTGCCTGCGCGAGCGCAGCGGCGGCAAACTGGTGCGCGCCTTTCTCGACATGGCGCGCTCGATGTCGGCGGACTAATTGAGCATGATCTCTTCCGAAAACCGGTTCCCACTTTTCGGGATCATGCTTTAAGCCGCGACCTTGATCTCCACTGCATCGGCCTTCACCCGCTCCGACTTCGGATCATAGGGGCTGCGCAAATGCGCGGTAACCGCATGGCGCCCGCCGGCAAGATCGATCTCGAAACGGCCGTTGGCCAGGAATGAAGCATCGACGCCCGTTCCGTGCTCGATCAGCCCGAGCGCCACCGAACGGCCGAGTGTGTGGCCGTAGGCAGCCGAGCGCACCTCGCCGACCGGCTTGCCGTCGCGCAGGATCAGCTCGCCGCCCCACAGCATCGGCTCGGCATCGTCTGTTGTGAACAGCACGATGCGCCTGGTCGGCGCCGACGAGGATTTCGCGGCGGCGAGCGCATCACGGCCGATGAAGCCGCCCGGCTTGTCCATGGCGACGGCAAAGCCAAGGCCGGCCTGCCACGGGTTGATATCAGGCGTCAACTCGCGACCCCAGGCGCGAAAACCCTTTTCGATGCGCAAGGCGTCGAGCGCGTAGTAGCCGGCGTCGGCAAGGCCGAATTCACGACCGGCTTCATGCAGCGCCTCGTAGACGCCGACCGCGAATTCGGTCGGCACGATCAGTTCCCAGCCGAGCTCACCGACATAGGTCATGCGGTTGGCGTAGGCTGTGGCATAGCCGATATCGATTTCGCGGATGGTGGCGAAGGGGAAGCCGCCATTGGAAAGATCCGCCGATGACAGTTTGGCCAGGAGGTCGCGCGAACGCGGTCCCATCAACGCCAGCACCGCATAGGATGAGGTGACGTCGGTCAGTATCGCATGCGCGTCCGCCGGGATATTCTTGACGATCCAGTCTGCATCGTGGACGGCCTGGGCGGAGCCGGTGACGATGAGGAATTTTTCCGCGCCAAGCCGCATCACGGTGAGATCGCTTTCGTAGCCGCCACGCGCATTGAGCACGCCGGTGTAGACCGACGTGCCGACCGGCACGTCGATGTCGCCGGCGCAGATCCGGTTCAGCACGGCACAGGCGTCGCGCCCCTGGACAAGAAGTTTGGCGAAGGAGGTCTGGTCGAAGATGGCGACGGCTTCGCGCGTCGCCTTCATCTCGCGTTGCACCGCCGCGTGCCAGTTCTGGCGGTCGAAGGCATAGTCGTTCCCGGCTGTCTCTCCTGGACCCGCAAACCAGTTGGCGCGCTCCCAACCCATCTTAGAGCCGAAGCACGCGCCCTTGGCGGCGAGCCGGTCGTAAAGCGGCGAACGGCGGAATGGCCGCGCGGTGTCCAGTTCGCGGTTCGGCCATGGCATGGCGTAATGCAGGCCGAGCGTCTCCTTGACCCGGTCATGCAGCCAGCGCGGATTGTTGTTGAACGAGGCGAAGCGCCTGATGTCGACCGGCCACAGATCCATGGTCGGCGCGCCGTTGACGATCCATTCGGCCAGCGCCCTGCCGGCGCCACCGGCACTGGCAATGCCCATCGAATTGAAGCCAGCGCCGACATAGAAATTCTTCAACTCCGGCGCCTCGCCGAGGAGGAAATTATTGTCTGGCGTGAAGCTCTCGGGACCATTGTAGAATTTCTTGACCTCGGCCTGCGCCAGCTGCGGCACGCGCACCAGCGCGTTTTCCATCAGGATTTCGAACTGGTCCCAATCATCCGGCAGCAGCGCGAACTCGAAATTTTCGGGAATGCCGTTCATGCCCCACGGCTTGGCATGCGGCTCGAAGCCGCCCATGACCAGGCCGCCGACCTCTTCCTTGAAGTAGATGAAGCCATCGGGATCGCGCATGACGGGCAGATCCGGATGCACGCCTTCTATCCGGCCAGTGACGATGTACATGTGCTCGGCCGAATGCAGCGGCACCGACACGCCGCACATCAGCCCGACCTTGCGCGCCCATTGGCCGGCGCAGTTGACGACGATCTCGGCAGCGATGTCGCCATGGTCGGTCTCGACACCGCAAGCGACGCCGTTGCTGACGCTGATACCAGTGACCTTGACCCGCTCGAAGATTTTGGCGCCGCCATTGCGCGCGCCCTTGGCAAGCGATTGCGTGAGATCGGTGGGATTGGCCTTACCGTCTCCGGGCAGCCAGACAGCGCCGACGAGATCGTTTGTCGCCATGACAGGCCACAGATCGCCAGCCTCCCTGGGCGAGATGACGTCGATCTCTACCCCTTGGGCGCGCGCCGACGCAGCCGTGCGCTTCAGCACCGTCATGCGGTCGGCCGTGCGCGCAACTGAGAGCGAGCCGCAATTCTTCCAGCCGGTGGCAAGACCGGTCTCGGCCTCCAGTTCGCTGTAGAGCTGCGTGGAATAGCGGATCAGGCTGGTCATGTTGGAATGGCTGCGCAACTGGCCGACAAGACCAGCCGCGTGCCAAGTGGTGCCGCCGCTGAGTTGCCCCTGTTCGAGCACGACAACATCGGTCCAGCCGAGTTTTGTCAGATGGTAGGCGACCGAGCACCCAATGATGCCGCCGCCGACAATGACGATTCGAGCCTGGGTGGGAAATTCATGGGCCATGAGCGTTCCGCCATTTGAAGGATGGCCGGGACATTAGCACGAGAAAACCAAATATCAACCCATAAAGTCACAAAATGTCACATCAAGCTGCGACGATGAGTTCTGGACCCTTTTGCGAAAGCGCTTCGGCAAGCGCCGGTTCGGGATTGGCGTCGACGATCACCCCGGCGGCACGTTCGAAGTTGGGAATCCTGAGCGGCGTCAGCTTGCCGAACTTGCTGGCGTCGAGCACGAAATAGGCCTTCCCGGCAAGGGCGATCATGCGGCCGCGCTGTTCGGCGCCGGCGCGGGTGAAGTCGGTCACCTCCCCGTCCGGCGACAGCGCGCCGCCACCAAGAAAGGCGATGTCGACACGAAAGCGGGCCATCGCATCGAGCGTGTCGATGCCGACAGCCGCCTCCTCGCCGGGGTCGACTTCGCCGCCCAGCATGTGCACGCGCATGCCGGGGACATGGCATAGATGCAGCGCTATCTTCAGGCTGGCCGTGCAGATCGTCAGATCGTGCAGTTCCGTCATGGCATGGGCGACGGCCAAGGTGGTGGTGCCGGAATCGAGAAAGACAACCATGCCATCCCTGACCAGCCTGGCGGCAGCCCTGCCGACCGCCGCCTTACCGCCGGCATTTTCCTGGCTGCGCAAGCTCATCGCCGGCTCGCTCGGCTCGAAACGGGCGGCCCCGCCATGCACGATGCCGAGCCTGCCCTGGTCCGAAAGCAACTTCAAATCGCGGCGAATGGTTTCGCGCGAGACATCGAAGAACCCAGCCAGTTCGGCGACGCTGACAGAGCCCTGGGCACCCAGCCGCCGCAGGATCTCATCATGGCGGCGCGGGGCAAGGGCACGTGCCGGCAGGTGGCTGACGGGAGACATGGTGATCCTCTTGTCGAACGTTGATGTTGCAATATGTGGCAGCGAACCGCCGCGCTGGCAACCGCGGGCCACGGCATCGATCGCGGACGGCCCTGCCCCTCGGGCTCAGGATTTTCGCGACAGTCCGCCGCCGTCTATCGCATTGACGAGTGTGTCGCTGCCTTCGCGAAGATGCTGCCTCAGAACGCTCACGGCCTTCTTCTCGTCACGCCGCCGGCAAGCGGCCAGCAGATCGCGATGCTCGCTCTGAGAGCGGGTGCGGTAGTCGAGGTTCGACAGCAGGATGCGGACATAGCGGTCGGCCGCGTTGTGATGCGCCTCGATCAGGTCAAGCAAACGGCGGTTGCCGCAGGCATCGTAGAGCGACAGGTGAAAGGCCCTGTTCAGGGCGCCCCAGCGGCCCGCATTGCGCTCCGCGTCGATCTGGTCGAGCACCTGCTCGGCTTCTTCAAGCTTGGCGCCGGGCAGGGCCGGAACGGACAGCCGGAGCGCCTCGCATTCGAGCAATTCGCGCACCGCGTAGATTTCGGCGATCTCGGCACCGTCCATACCGGCGACATGCGCGCCCTTCGTGGGATGAATGGAAACAATGCCTTCCGCCTCCAATTGGCGAAGCGCGTCGCGGATGGGCATGCGGCTGAAACCGAATTGCTCGGCCAGTTCATCCTGACGCAGCGTGGTGCCTGCCTTCAGCGATCCGCTGGCTATAGCCTCGCGCAGGACATTGGCGACCTGTTCCGCCACCGTCTGCGGCCTCTCGATCAGGCCTTCCATAAATCCGCGCAATCGATGCTCCCATGCCACGCGATCGCCAGCCTAGTGGAAAACATCCGGCGATATAAGTATCCCCGTGTACGAGAGCGGTTTGGTTTCTGGCCGAAGAGCGACACGAGAAGCTGTCGATGGCTGGGTCCGCCCGGTTTGGTCCGGGCGGAGAAATCACGTCAGTCAATCGACCTTCACGGCGACCACCGCGGCGCAGTCGCCGGCCTTGACCAGTCCGGGGAAATGCCGTGCCGCCAGCATGCCCGACATTTTCGCCCGGATCTCCCGCGGAGCAACGCCGGTGCGGCCGGTGGAATGGATGCGGGCCAGTACCGCGCCTTCTTCGACGGGCTCACCAAGATCGACCATGGTTTCGATCATGCCGTCGTCCTCGGCAAAGCAGAAGCAATCTCCCGAGGGCATGTCCAGCCACTGGGTTTTGCGCGTCTCGACCGCCCCGGCGACGATACCGGCGTGACGCAACACGTTGAGGATGCCGCGCCGGGCGATCCGCACCGTTTCGGCTCGCGATGTGCCGCCGCCGCCGAGCTCGGTGGTAACGAAGACCTTGCCCATCTCTTCGGCCGCCGTGTCATACATGCCGATCGCATCGATCTCGGTCATGCGCATCGAGAACGGCGCTGAGAATGCCGCCACCGCCGCAAAGGCTTTCTGCTCCTGTGCCTTGTCGGGCAAGGTGTGAGCAGCGCAAAACGGCACGAAATCCAGCGTCCTGCCACCGGAATGGAAGTCGAAGACGATGTCGGCGCGGGGAAGCAACTCGCGTTGGAAATAATCGGCGATCTTCTGCGTGACCGTACCGTCCGGCCGGCCGGGAAAGCTGCGGTTCATGTTGCCCTTGTCGATCGGCGAGGTGCGCGTGCCGGCCCGAAAAGCCGGATAGTTCATCGCCGGCACGATGATCACCGTGCCGCTGACCTGGCTGGGATCGAGCGTTCGGGCGAGTTCGTAGAGCGCCAGCGGCCCCTCATACTCGTCACCATGGTTGCCGCCGGTCAGCAGTGCCGCCGGCCCCTTGCCGTTGCGGATGACGCAGATCGGGATCATCACCGAGCCCCAGGCCGAGTCGTCGCGGCTATAGGGCAAGCGCAGGAAACCATGCTGGACGCCGTCGCGATCGAAATCGACGGTCGGCGCGATCGGCGACGGGCGATGACTGGACATCGGGCTCAATCCTTCACCACCAGCTTGCGCGGCACATTGGCCAGGCACTCCACACCGGTTTCGGTGATCAGGATGGACTCGGTGATCTCCAGCCCCATTGTCTCCAGCCAAAGGCCGGTCATGAAATGGAAGGTCATGCCGGGCTTGAGCTCGGTGCGGTCGCCGGGACGCAGGCTCATGGTGCGTTCGCCCCAGTCCGGCGGATAGGAAATACCGATCGGATAGCCGGTGCGGTTGTCCTTGACGATGCCGTATTTCTTCAGGACGGCAAAGAAGGCGTTGGCGATGTCCTCGCATGTGTTGCCCGGCCTGGCGGCGGCAAGACCTGCTTCCATGCCTTCCAGCGTCGCCTTCTCGGCATCGAGGAATTCCTGCGTCGGTTTGCCGAGGAAGACGGTGCGCGACAGCGGGCAGTGGTACCTGTTGTAGCAGCCGGCGATCTCGAAGAAGGTGCCCTCGCCCCGCTTCATCGGCTTGTCGTCCCAGGTCAGGTGCGGCGCCGAGGCGTCCGCGCCTGACGGCAGCAGTGGCACGATCGCGGGGTAGTCGCCGCCGATGCCGTCGACGCCGCGGGTGCCGGCATCGTAGATCTCGGCGACCAGATCGCATTTGCGCATGCCGACCTCGATCTTGTCGAAGATGCGCTGGTGCATCGCCTCGACGATGCGGGCGGCCTTGCGCATATAGTCGATCTCGGTCGGGCTCTTCACCGCGCGCTGCCAGTTGACCAGCGCGGTGGCGTCGACGAAGCGGGCGTTGGGCAGATGCTTCTGCAAAGAGGCGAAGGCGGCGGCGGAGAACCAGTAATTGTCCATCTCGACACCGACGACAAGCTTGCCCCAGCCGCGATCGCTTAGCACGCTGGACAGGAAGTCCATCGGGTGGCGTTCTGTCGACTGCACATAGTGGTCGGCATAGCCGACGATGTTGTCATGCGCGAGATAAGCAGTGCGCTTGGCGCCGTTGGCGTCCTGGCCACGGCCATACCAGACCGGCTCGCCCGACGGCGGCACGATGACCGCCTGATGCACATAGAAGGACCAGCCGTCATATCCAGTCAGCCAGGCCATGTTGGATGGATCGCTGATAACAAGGAGATCGACGCCTTTGGCTTCCATCGCCTTGCGCGTCTTGGCGAGGCGATCCGCGTATTCGCTTCGCGAGAATTTCAGGTTCGGCTGCATTTTTTGTTGGTCCTCGTTTGTTGGGCCTGGAGCCCGCTTCAACTTCGTTGAATCTGTCTCCAGGTATTGTTTTGTCGGAGCACGATCTGGTCGGAAAACCGGTTGCCACTTTTCCAGATCATGCTCCCGCGGCCAGGATCAGCTTTCGAAAATGGTTCCGGCATTGGCCGCCAGCGCGCGGTCGCGGGCGAGCGTGGCGATCGCAGTGTCCTGCACGCCGGTGCCGGTCAGGTCAGCGATGGTGATGTCGCTGGCCGAGCGCCTACCGTGTTTTTCGCCGGCGATGATCTGGCCAAGTTCGGTGACCTCGGCACCGGCTGCCATCACGCCGGCGGCGATGGCATGGTGCAGTTCGCCCAGCCGCTGCGTCTGCTTCGCGCTGTCGGCGACGTACAGATCGGCCATGCGCAGGATCGCCGGCGCGATCTCGTTCTTGTGCTCGGCGTCGGACCCCATGGCGGTGATGTGCTGGCCGGCCGAGACAAACCCGGCCTTGATCAGCGGCTCGGTCGACGGCGTGGTGGTGACGATGATGTCGGCGCCGGCGACAGCGTTGGCTGCGTCTGATACAGCGCCCACGTCGATGCTGAGCCTTTCGCGCAAGGCGGCCGCGGCCGTCTCTGCCTTGGCGGCATCGCGCGCCCAGATGCGGGCCCGCGTGATCGGCCGCACCAGCATCAGGGCTTGGAGCTGTAGCCCGGCCTGGACGCCGGCGCCGAAGATCGCGGCGACGGACGAGTCCTCTCGCGACAGGTGTTTGGCCGCGACGGCGCCGGCGGCGGCGGTGCGGACGTCGGTGAGATAGCCATTGTCGAGCAGCAAGGCGTCGACCACACCGGTCTTTGCCGAAAGCAGCACCATCATGCCGTTGACGCTGGGCAGGCCGAGCTTGGGATTGTCGAAGAAGCCGGGGCTGATCTTGATGGCGAAGCCGTCGATACCAGGCACATAGGCGGTCTTCACATCGACCTCGCCGCGATGCTGCGGAATGTCGAGCCGCAGGATCGGCGGCATCGCCACCGGCAATGTTGCCAGCGCGCGGAAAGCATTCTCGACGCAAGCGACGGCGTCGAGATCGAGCGTCACGATCGTGCGCAGTTCAGCTTCGGTGAGGATGGTCATCCTGCTCATGCGGCGCGCTCCGAAATCGATGGCATTTCCCCGCAGACGATCTTCCTGTGCAGTTCCATGTCGATGTTGCGGCCGGAAAGCAGAACCACCACCGGCCCCTCCGCCCTGACCTTGCCGGCGAGCAGTGCTGCGATGCCTACCGCACCTGCTCCTTCGACGATCTCGCGTTCCAGTTCATAGGCATGGCGAATGCCGGCGGCGATTTCGTCCTCACTGAGCAGGACGACATCGTCGAGCAGGTCTCGGCTCATGGCGAAGGTCAGCCGGTTGTCGAGGCCGATGCCCCCGCCGAGCGAATCCGCCAGCGTCGGCAGTTCCTCCACCAAGACGGGACGGCCCGCATCGAGGCTGGCCTTCATCGCGGCGCCGCGCGCCATCGACACGCCGATTATCTTTGTGCCGGGGCTAACGCCTTTGATTGCGGCCGCTACACCCGAGGCCAGCCCACCTCCGGAGAGTTGCACCAGCACCAGAGCGGCATCCGGGACCTGCTCGATCATCTCCAACCCGAGCGTGCCTTGCCCGGCGATGATCGCGGGATGGTCGAAGGGCGGCAGCATGACAAGCCCCTCCTCCGTCACCAGCCGCTCGACCTCCTGCTGGGCATCGTCCTGGCTGTTGCCGACAATACGGACTTCCGCGCCGAGGCGGCGGATTTCGTCCAGCTTATTCTTGGGTACCAGCCGAGACATGCAGATCACCGCGCGCATGCCCTCGAGCTTCGCCGCGTGGGCGAGCGCGCGGCCATGATTGCCGGTCGATGCCGCGACGACGCCGCGCGCCTTCTCCTCGGCATCGAGCGATGCAACGGCGTTGGATGCACCGCGCAATTTGAAGCTGCCGGTGGTCTGGCGATGCTCGAGCTTGAGATGAACCGGCACGCCCAGCCGTTCGGAAAGACTCGCCGAAAGCACGATCGATGTGCGCTCGACCTTGCCGGCAATTCGCTCGCGCGCGGCACGGATATCGCCAAGGGTCACTGTCGCCATGGTCGTCAGCCGCACGGCAAGGGCAGCGTCATCAGACTGCCGAATTCGGGATGGGCCGTCTCATCGCTGCAAAGGCGCAGACAGTACCAGGCGGTCGCCTGGTTGCTGGTCACCACCGGGCGGCCGATCGCCTGTTCCATGCCGGTGACCGCGAGCGCAGCGCGCAGCGCCGTGCAGGACACGAACAGCGCATCGGCCTGCGGATGCATTGCCTGGCGTGCGAGGTCGACAAGCGCTGCCGGGGCAATGCGCGCCATCTCGCGGTCATCCTCGAAGCCGAGACAGGTAAAGCCTAGGATGTCGAAGCCGCGTTCGGCGAAATAGGTCGCCATCGGCCTGGCGGTTTCCATGGTGTAGGGCGTGAGGATGCTGATCCGGCGCACGCCGAACGCGTTCAGCCCGCGCACGCCGGCCATTGTTGGCGTGACGACGGGCACGCCTGGCTTGGCGGCCTGGATCGCCGTCTCGATCTCGGCATCGCCAATCACCACCGAGGCCGACGTGCAGGAATAGCAGACGGCGTCGAGCGGCTCGTCAGGCAGGATCAAGGCCGCGCCCGCCGTCAGCGCCGGCTGCATCTTGCGCAAGTTCTCAGGCGTCGTCGGATTGGCATAGGGGATGCGCGCGACATAGACGCCGATCCGTTCGCTCGCCACCATGCGGCGAAAATCCGGCTCGGTCGTATGGTCGGTGGCCAGGATGATGAGGCCAACGCGCCGCTCCAGCGGACGCTCATCGAGCGCTGGCCGGTTGGGCACAAGCTTGATCTGGGGCAAAGGCTTCATCCGTTATCTTTCGATCTTGCCGTAGCGGCGTTCCAGCCAGCGCAGCAGCACGACCGAAATCAGGCTGATGGCAAGGAAGAAGGCGCCGACCAGCGTGATCGGCTCGAGGTAGCGATAATAGGTGTTGGCGACGCTTTTTGCCTGGTTCATCAGTTCCAGCACGGTGATCGCCGAGAGCAGCGGCGTCTCCTTGAACATGGCGATGAAGTAGTTGGCCAATGCCGGGATCATCGGCGGAATGGCCTGTGGGATGATGATGTGGGACCAGGTCTGCCGGGCGCTGAGATTGCACGCCTTGGCGGCCTCCCACTGGCCACGCGGCACATTGTCGATGCCGGCGCGGTAGACCTCCGCCGTGTAGGTGCCGTAGTGCAGCCCGAGCCCGATGACGCCGGCGACCAGCGGCGGCAGCAGGATGCCGATGTCGGGCAGCACATAGAAGATGAAATAGAGCTGCACCAGGAGCGGTGTGCCGCGGATGAATTCGGCTACCCAGCCGACAGTGCGAGACACCGCCTTGTTGGGCGAGCGGCGCGCCAGCGCGATGCCCAACCCGACGATCGCCGCCAGCACCGAACCGAGCAGCGTCGCCAGGATGGTGATCTTCACCCCCTGGATCAACGTCGGCAGGATCTGCCGGACAAAATCCCAATCCCAATCCATCAGCGGACCCAATTCATCAGGAATGCGCCGGCCATCAGACGCGCACTCCGTCGAGGCCGCGCGCCATGCGGCGTTCCAGCGAGCGCACCCCCCACGAGATGAGCAGCGCCAGGATGAAATAGATGACGAGAATGGTGGTGAACGGCACCATGGTGTTGCCGGTCTGGGCGCGCACCACCTGCGCCTGGAAGGTCAGGTCGGCGAGCGAGATCAGCGAGACGACCGATGTCGCCTTGAGCAGCTCGATCGCATTGTTGCCGAAGGTCGGCAGCATCACCAGAAACGCTTGCGGCAGGATGACATGGCGCATGCCTTGCCAGCGGCCCAGATTGAGCGCGATGCAGGCCTCATGCTGTTCGCGGCCGATCGATTGCACGGCGCCGCGCACCACCTCCGCGGCATAGGCGCCGACATTCAAGCCCAGCGCCAAGACGCCGGCCTGCAGCGGGGTCAGTTCGAAACCCACCAAGGGCAACACGAAATAGGCGAAGAACAGCTGCACGAAGATCGAGGTGCCACGGAAGAATTCGATATAGGCCGTTGCCAGGGCCCGCAGCACGAAGAAGCGCGATAGGCGCCCCATGCCAGCGAGAAAGGCCATGATCAGGGCAAGCACCGACCCCATCAGCGTCAGCTCGATGGTGACAAGCGCTCCCTGCAATATCAGGCCGAAATAGCCGGACCACTGGGTCATCTGGGTTCCAACGTTGGCGGTTAGCTTCCTTCTCCCCGTTCAACGGGGAGAAGATGCCGGCAGGCAGATGAGGGGCAGTGCCAGCGTAAGCAAAGCTTGTGCTGCCCCTCATCCGGCCCTTCGGGCCACCTTCTCCCCGTTCACGGGGAGAAGGAAAAAGGAAGCGCTACTTCGCGGCGCAGAGCTTGTCGCGCGTGGTCGACATCGCCGCCGCCGCGGAGAAACCGTAGGGCTCGATGATCTTGGCGAACTCGCCCGACTTCTTCATCTTGGCGAGTTCGACGTCGAAGGCGTCGCGCATCGCCTCGTCGCCCTTCTTGAAGGCGGCGCCGTCGCAATAGACCGGCGCACCCTGCACCGGGGCGATGACTTCGAGGTTCGGATCGGCGGCCTTCTTCATCAGATCATTGATCGAGAGCACGGGCAGCGAATAGGCGTCGATGCGGCCGTCCTGCACCATCTTCAGGCCGCTCTGGCCGTCCGGCACGACGATGACACGTTCACGCGGCACGCCGGCGTTGAGCGCCAGCTTCTCCTCGGTGCCGCCGCCCGGCGCGCCTATGGTGGCGGACGTGTCCTTGGCGACATCCTCGTAGCTCTTGAAGCCTTTCGGATTGCCCTTCTTCACCAGCATCGCCTCGGCGTCGCACAGGACCGGTTCGGAATAGGCGACCGCAGCGCAACGCTCCGGCTTCATGAACAGGCCGGCGGTGACGACGTCGAAGCGGCCGGCCTGCAGGCCGGGGATCATCGCGCCATATTCCGAGATCGAGGCGACGACGTCGGCGACGCCAAGCCGCTTGAAGATCTCGCGCGCCACGTCGGGCGCGGCACCCGAAACCTTGCCGTCGGCGGCGACCGCCGTATAGGGCGGCTCATTGGCGATGGCCAGGCGAGCGAAGCCCTGCGACTTCAGCTGCTCGAGCTTGCTGTCGTCGGCCGAACCCGGGATCGAGGCGGCCAGCATGGCCGAAAGTGCGAGACCGGCGACGCCGGCCAGAATGCCAAGTTTCTTCATTGTTCCCAACTCCTTTGTTCTTGTCTTGGTTTGCGTGATTTCAGGACGGCATTGCCGCCTTCGGCATGCGGTCAGACACGGTGTCCGGCCGCGATGATCTTCTTCAGGAACCCTTGCGTGCGTTCCTGCTTGGGATTGCGGAAAATCTCGTCGGGCTTGCCTTCCTCGACTATTCGGCCGCGATCGAAGAACAGCACCCGGTCGGCGAAGTCGTGGGCGAAACCCATCTCGTGCGTGACCAGCAGCATGGTCATGTCGGTCTCGGCGCAGAGCCGCCACAAGACGTTAAGCACTTCCTCGACCAGTTCCGGGTCGAGCGCCGATGTCACCTCGTCGAACAGCATGATCTTCGGCTGCAAAGCGAGCGCGCGGGCGATCGCCACGCGCTGTTTCTGGCCGCCGGACAATTGGGCCGGCATCGCCTTGGCCTTGTCGGCCATGCCGACCATGTCGAGCAGTTCCATCGCGCGTTTTTCGGCGGCGGCGCGCGGTGTGCCCTTGGTCAGCATCGGGGCCAGCGTCACATTGTCGATGACGCTCTTGTGCGGAAACAGGTTGAACAGCTGGAAGACCATGCCGGTCTTCTGGCGCATTTTTGCCAGATGCCGCTCGTCGGCCGGCAGCAGCTGGCCGTTGCGCTCCATGTGGTAGAGCTGCTCGCCGTCGATCTGGATGTGGCCGCCGTCGATGCGCTCCAGCGTCATCAGGATGCGCAGGATCGTGGTCTTGCCCGAGCCAGAGGGGCCGATCAGCGCCAGCTTCTCGCGCGGCATGACCTGCATGGACAAGCCGTCCAGCACCTTGAAGGCGCCGAAGCTCTTCGAGATGGCGTCGACCTTGATGATGGGCGCGGTTGCGGACAAATGAATTTCCCCGTGCTGGAGAAGCCTGTGCCCTTAACGATGGGGAACACGCCAAATCATGTCAATTGGTAAAATAATATCATGACAATTATTCTGATTGCGCACATTTTCCGGTCAATCGCAGCTGGCTTTTTGGGCATGCCGTTGCCCCAGAACCACCTGGCGATAGTGGGTGGCGCGTTCAGATTGCGAGCAGCAGATGCTCCGGATCGCCAAGCAAGAGCTTGGTGACAACGCCGAGACCGGCGCGCAGTTCCCCCTCGGTGGTCGAACCCAGCGAGATGCGCACTGCCGGATGCCAGGGCGCATCCGATATGCGGAACGAGGTGCCCGGGGCTATGGCCACGCCTTGCAACCGAGCCTGGGCGACAAAGCTCTCCTCGGAACGGTCGGCCGGCAGTTGCAGCCAGATATGCAATCCGTCGCGACGGGCACGGTAGTCGACGCCGGCCAGTACCTCGCCAGCGATATCCTGCCGGCGACGCAACGCCGCGCGCTGCCAGCGCACCAGCTCCATCGCGGTGCCGTCGGTTACCCATTTGGTGGCGATCTCGGCCACCATTGGTGTCGCCATCCAGTTCGAGACGAGATGCCGGTTGGCGACGGCCGCAACGTAACGGTCGGGCGCGGCGAGATAACCTATGCGCAGGCCGGGCACGGTGATCTTGGTGAAGGAGGTGACGTAGAGCGTCCGCTCCGGCGCGAAAGCAGCGACCGGCGGCGGTCGATCCTCGACCAGGGGACCGAGCACATCGTTCTCGATGATGGCGATGTCATGCTTGCGCGCCACCGCCGCGATCTGCTCACGGCGCGCCCCATCCATGAGCGTTGCCGTGGGATTGATCACCGAAGGCTGCACGAATACGGCGCGGATATCGGACAGCCGGCAGGCCTCGTCCAGCGCTTCCGGAATCAGGCCGTTTTCGTCGATCGGCAGGCCTTCGAGGTTGAAACCGAGATAGCGGGCGAGCGGCACCAGCGTGTGATGGCCTATCGCCTCGGTGGCAACGGTGGAGCCCGGTGGCGCGACGCTCATCAGCGCCACCGTCATGCCGGCGGTGGCGCCATTGGTCAGGCTGATGTTCTGCGCGGAGGCTTCGAGGCCGCACAGTTTCAGCCATTCGACCGCCACGGCGCGGTGGCGCGGGAACACCATGTTTGGCCGGAACGACAGTGCCGAACTCGACGGCAGGTTTTCGGCAAGCCAGCCCAGCGCCTGCTTCATCCGCTCCAGGTGCATCGGCTCGCAGACCGGTTTCAGGATCGAGAGGTCGATGACCTCACCGAGGCGCTCGGGCAGATAGGGCGGGTCCGGCTCGCGGCGCTGTGTCTGGACGAAGCTGCCGCGCCCGATCTCGCCCGAAATCAGGCCGCGGCGGATCAATTCCTCATAGGCCCGGCTGACCGTCTGCACCGAGAGCTTGAGATCGTCCGCCAGCCGGCGATGCGTCGGCAGCCTCGCGCCATTGGCCAGGCGTCCGTCATGGATGGCGCGCGCGAACTGGTCGGCCAATGATTGATAGGCTGGCCGGCGGATAAGCGCGGGATCGGGTTGCCACAATGTCATGACTTATTAGAGATCGAAATCAGTGCAATTGACAATCGAAATAATGCGCCCTCATGGTAGGATGGACGAAAAAGTGGGCGCTGATGACTGCTGCGAAACTCGACCCGATCGATCTCAAAATCCTCGACGCCATCCAGCGTGACGGACGCATCACCAAGCTGGCGCTGGCCGAGCAGGTCGGGCTGTCGCCGACGCCATGCTGGATGCGGCTGCGCAAGCTGGAAAAAGCCGGCATCGTCTCGGGCTATCACGCCCGCATCGCCATGCGCGTCGTGGCGCCTGTCGCCACAGTGCTGATGGAGGTGACGCTGGCCAGCCACCGTCAGGCCGATTTCGACCGCTTCGAGCGCGTCATCCGCGATATCCCCGAGATCGTCGCCTGCTGGTCGGTGGGTGGCGGCGTTGACTATGTGCTGAAGGTGATGGCGCGCGACATCGACGCCTATCAGCGGCTGGTCGACGGCTTGCTCGATCGCGAGATCGGCATCGACCGCTACTTCACCTACATCGTCATCAAGACGGTGAAGGATGATATCGCGCTGCCCATTGCGGACCTGTTGCCGGCATCGGCATAGCGCCGGAGAAACGGGCTGCCCTCACGGCGCAATAGAGAGATTCTCTCTCTGATCAGGCGCCCAAACAGCCTCTCTGTCTGCCGGTGAAGGATAGTCTTCCCGCATCAGACCGAACCGGGAGGCTTCGACCATGTCCGCGCATTTCGCCCGCTCGCATCGCCACGAAGCGCTCGACCGGCTCGCCGACCGCCGGCTGCTGCGCGAACTCGCTTACGTCGACGGCCATTGGACGGCGAGCGATGCGGCCGAGAGTTTCGAGGTCACCGATCCGGCGACCGGCACCACCGTCGCCTTCGTCGCAGCACTCGACAGCCGACAGACGACAAAGGCCATCGACGCCGCGGCGCGCGCCTTTCCGGCCTGGCGGACGCTGTTGCCGCAGGAGCGCTCGAAAATCCTGCGAAAATGGTTCGAGCTGATCATCGCCGCCAAGGCTGATCTGGCTCTGCTGATGACGCTTGAGCAGGGCAAGCCGCTCAAAGAGTCGCTCGGCGAAATCGACTACGCCGCCTCCTTCATCGAATGGTATGCCGAGGAAGCGAAGCGCCTCAACGCCGAGAGCGTCACCGGCCATCTGCCGAACGCGGAAATGATGGTGCGGCGCGAACCGCTCGGTGTCGTTGGCGTGGTCACGCCGTGGAATTTTCCGTCGGCCATGTTGACCCGCAAGGCGGCGGCGGCGCTTGCCGCCGGCTGCACCATCGTCGCGCATCCCTCCTCGGAGACGCCACTTTCGGCGCTGGCGCTGGCCGAACTCGGCGAGCGCGCCGGGTTGCCGGCCGGCGTCTTCAACATCGTCACAGGCAAGGCCGCGACGATCGTTGGACGCATGTGCGAAGATCCGCGCGTGCGGGCCATGAGTTTTACGGGCTCGACCGAGATCGGCCGGCTGATCGCCGCGCAAAGTGCGCCGACGATGAAGCGGCTGGTCATGGAACTCGGCGGCCACGCGCCGCTGATCGTCTTTGCCGATGCCGATATCGACAAGGCGGTGACCATTGCTGTCGACGCCAAATTCGCCACATCAGGCCAGGATTGCCTCGCCGCCAACCGAATCTATGTCCAGCGTCCGCTTTACGACCGCTTCTGCACCGCATTCGCCAAGCGCATTGACGCGCTGCGGACCGGCAGCGGCCTTGCCGAGGAAACCGACATCGGGCCGCTGATGCATGAACGTGCCGTCCAGAAGGTCGAGGAGCAGGTCGCGGATGCCCTCGCCCACGGCGCCCGCTGCCTTGCCGGCGGCAAGCGCCATCAGGCCGGGCCGCTGTTCTACCAGCCGACGCTGCTGGCCGATGTGCCCGACCAAGCGCTGATCATGCGCGAGGAGACCTTTGGTCCGGTCGCCGCCGTCACTTCCTTCGACGACGAGGACGAGGTGATCGCCCGTGCCAATGCCACCGAATATGGCCTCGTCGCCTATGTCGTGACCGAGAATGGCGCGCGTCAGCAGCGCATGGGTCGCGCGCTCGACTATGGCATGGTCGCCATCAACCGTGTGAAGATCACCGGCGCGCCGATCCCCTTCGGCGGCGTCAAGCAGTCCGGCATCGGCCGCGAAGGCTCGCGCCACGGCTTGGAGGCCTTCACCGATCTCAAATATCTATGCCTGGATGTGGCTTAAGCCGCGCCCGGTCTGTCCTTCAAGGAGTTAAAAAAGATGCTCGACCAGTCCAACGAACTCAACGCCTGGGATCGCGACCATTTCTTCCATCCGTCGACCCATATGGGCACGCACGCTCGCGGTGAATCGCCGACAAGGATCATGGCCGGCGGCGAAGGCGTCACCGTCTGGGACAACAACGGCAGGAAGAGCATCGATGCCTTCGCCGGCCTCTATTGCGTCAATGTCGGCTATGGCCGCCAGAAGATCGCTGATGCCATCGCCACGCAGGCGAAGAACCTCGCCTATTACCACGCCTATGTCGGGCACGGCACCGAGGCCTCGATCACATTGGCAAAGATGATCATCGACCGCGCGCCGAAGGGCATGTCGAGGGTCTATTTCGGCCTCTCCGGTTCGGATGCCAACGAAACCAACATCAAGCTGATCTGGTACTATAACAATGTGCTGGGCCGGCCGGAGAAGAAGAAGATCATCTCGCGCTGGCGCGGCTATCACGGCTCGGGGGTGATGACGGGCTCGCTGACGGGGCTGGACCTCTTCCACAACGCCTTCGACCTGCCGCGGGCGCCGATCCTGCATACCGAGGCGCCTTACTATTTCCGCCGCTCCGACCGCTCGATGAGCGAGGAGCAGTTCTCGCAGCATTGCGCCGACAAGCTGGAGGAGATGATCCTCGCCGAAGGTCCCGACACGGTTGCAGCCTTCATCGGCGAGCCGATCCTGGGTACCGGCGGCATCGTGCCGCCGCCGGCCGGTTACTGGGAAAAGATCCAGGCCGTGCTGAAGAAATACGATGTGCTGCTGGTCGCCGACGAGGTGGTGACGGGCTTCGGCCGGCTGGGCACGATGTTCGGCTCCGACCACTACGGCATCAAGCCCGACCTGATCACCATCGCCAAGGGCCTGACCTCGGCCTATGCGCCGCTGTCGGGCGTCATCGTCGCCGACAAGATGTGGCAGGTCCTGGTGCAGGGTTCGGACAAGCTCGGTTCGCTTGGCCATGGCTGGACCTATTCGGCGCATCCGATCTGCGTCGCAGCCGGCCTCGCCAATCTCGAACTGATCGATGAGATGGACCTGGTGCGGAATGCCGGCGAGACCGGCGCTTATTTCCGTGCCGAACTGGCCAAGGCCGTCGGCGGTCACAAACACGTCGGCGAGGTGCGCGGCGACGGCATGCTCGCGGCGGTGGAATTCGTCAGGGATCGCGACGACCGTGTCTTCTTCGATCCTTCGCTCAAGATCGGACCGCAGGTCGCAACGGCCCTTGCCGCCAGCGGCGTCATCGGCCGCGCCATGCCGCAGGGCGACATTCTCGGCTTCGCGCCGCCGCTGTGCCTGACCCGTGAGGAGGCCGACATCGTGGTGGCCAAGACCGCCGATGCCGTGAACAGCGTATTCGCCAATCTCTGAGACCGACCCATGAATGCCATGACCAAAACCCTCCCCGCCACCATGGCCGCCGTGCTGCTCACCGGGCATGGCGGACCTGAAAAACTCGTCTACCGCACCGATGTCAAAGTGCCTGCCCCCGCTTCAGGTGAAGTGCTCATAAGGGTCAGCGCTTGCGGGATGAACAACACCGATGTCTGGGTGCGCCAGGGCGCCTATGGTACCGAGGAGGATGCGGGCGCGGTGTCGACCTGGCGAAGGCAGGGCAATACGCTGACCTTCCCGCGCATCCAGGGCACCGACACTGTCGGCACCATCGCCGCCGTCGGCGAAGGTGTATCACCGGACCGTATCGGCGAACGGGTGATGGTCGATTTCTCCATCTACAACCGCGACGACGATTCACTCGCCGATATCGACTATATGGGCCACGGCCGCGATGGCGGTTACGCCGAGTATCAGGCCGTGCCGGCCGAGAATGCGCATGTCGTCGACACAACGCTGAGCGATGTCGAACTCGCCACTTTCTGCTGCGCCTACCTCACCGGCGAACAGATGCTGGAACGCGCCGGCCTGAGAGCCGGCGAGCGTGTGCTGGTCACCGGCGCCTCCGGCGGCGTCGGCTCCGGCATCGTGCAACTGGCCCGCGCACGCGGCGCCATTCCCTATGCCGTCGTCGGCAAGGGCAAGGAACAGGCCGTGCTCGGCATCGGTGCCGAGGCTGTCATCACCCGCGGCGTCGCCGACCTGCCGCAAGCCGTGGCCGAGGTGACCGGCGGCCAGCCGATCGACGTCGTGGCCGACCTGGTCGGCGGCGCGATCTTCAACGACCTGCTGCGTATCTTGAGGCCCGAGGGCCGCTACACCACCGCCGGCGCGATCGCCGGACCTGTGGTGCAGCTCGACCTGCGCACCATGTATCTGAAACAGCTGCAGCTGCATGGTTCGAGCCAGGGCACGCGTGCCGATTTCCGTCGCATCGTTCGCTACATCGAGGAAGGCAAGATCAGACCGTTGGTCGGTGGCGTCTACAAGCTCTCCGATTTCCACCACGCGCAGGCCGATTTCGTCGCAAAGGATTTTGTCGGCAAGCTGGTGGTGGTGCCGGACGCTGTCGCGGAGCGATCGGCGTAATCGCAAAATCCTGGTCCCTGCGCCTGCCTTCTCATCGCTGCCATAATGGGAATGGCTTGCAGTCCAGCCGGCATGCCGCCACAAATGGCGACGCCCGCCGCGCCGCTGGTCCGGGCCTCTGGTCAAAGGATACAGGCGAGACATGACAGCCCGAATGATACTGCTCGACGCCAAGCCGCTTGGCGCGGCCGACGTCGCCGAGATCTCGCGGCGCAACGCGCGGCTGATGCTGGGCGAGGAGGCGATGCGGCGCATCCGGGCGAGCCGCGCGCTGATCGAGCACCTCACCGGGCTCGGCAAGCCGATGTACGGCGTCACGACAGGCCTCGGCGCCTGTGTCGACACGCCGCTCGCGCAGGCCGATCTCATCGCCTTCCAGCACAGCGTGCCCCTCAGCCACAGCATGGGCATCGGCCCTGCCCTTCCGACCGAGGCGGTGCGCGCGCTGATGACCGCGCGCATCTCAGGCATGGCCGCCGGCGGCACCGGCACTTCCGAACGCGTGGTGATGGGCCTTGTGGCGGCGCTCAACGCCGGCGTCCATCCGGTGATCCCCACCTGGGGATCGATCGGCGCGGCGGACCTTGCCCATCTTGGCCACATGGCGCGAGCGCTGCGCGGCGACGGCGAGACGGAGTTCCAAGGCAGGATCATGCCGTCGGGCGAGGCGCTGGCGCTGGCCGGGCTCGAACCGCTTGACCTGCGCGAGAAGGACGGCCACGCCATCATCGTCGCCAACAGCCTGTCGACCGGCACGGCATGCCTGTGTCTCGAGGATGTCGCCCATCTCATCGATTGGGCGCTGGCCGCGGTGGCGCTCAACTATGAGGCGTTCCGTTCTTCGCTGACCGCGATCGACGAGGATGCCCTGGCCGCGCGGCCGGCCTTCGGCCAGCGCGAGATCGGCGCACGGCTGCGCGCGGAACTCGCCGGAAGCGGCCTGTGGAAGGACAGAGCGGCGCGGCGGCTTCAGGATCCGCTCAGCTATCGCTGTGTGCCGCAAGTCTGGGGCGGCCTGCTCAACGCGTTCGAACAGGCGAAGCTCGCGACGGAGATCGAACTCACCCATTCCGGCGACAACCCGGTGATCCTGCCCGAAGACGAACGCGTCGTCTCGAACGGCAATTTCGACCTCACTGCCATGACGCTGGCCTGGGAACAGCTCGGCCAGGCGCTCGCGCATTGCGCGGTGGGCACCGCCAACCGCTGCATGAAGCTGATGTCGCCGACAATTGCCGAGCTGCCGCGCTTCCTGTCGGCCAGGGGCGGCAGCCGCCAGGGCTACGCGGAACTGCAGAAGCCGCTGGCCGCGCTGGAAGCCGAGATTCGGCATCTGGCCAATCCGATGTCACTCAGCCCGCTGGCCGTTTCGGATGGGATCGAGGACCAGTCGTCGATGGCGCCGCGCGTGGTGGCCAAGACCGCCGAGATTGTCGAACGCCTGCGCTATCTCGTTGCGATGGAACTGATCTTCGCGGCCACGGGCGTGGAGTTGCGCGGCGTCGTCGACAGCATGGGCGAAGGACCCCAGCGCACCTTTGCTGCGGTGCGTGCGCTCGTCAGCCCGCTCGACGACGATCGTGAGATGAGCGCCGACATGACGCGGGTCGCCCGTATGGTGGCCGGTCCCCGGGACTGAGAACTCCGGACTATTTCTGAAAAGGTCCCCTGAGATTGAGGTTATCGGCCAGAAGGCAGAAGCGGTCGATCAACCGGACAAGCTCGTCGCCCTGTTCGACGACAATCGCGCCTCGCTCGGCAGGCGGGGTATCGGAGAGAGCCTTCCACAGACGGCCTTGCCGATCGCAGAGATCCGCCAATTCGGCGCAGTCGCTGGAGGTCAGTTTCAAAAGGTGGTCCGCCGTCACAGGTCCAATGCCTGGAGGCGTGGTGGCGCCAAGGGAAAGGTAGCCTTGCGGCATTGTGCCTTTCGCATTCGTTACCGATTTGCGGCAGATGACGTCGAATATCTGGTCGACAGCCTGCTTGGCGCCTGCGACGCGCGACGGGTGGTCCGTATCGGCGGCAGCGTGCGGCAGGAGCTCAAGCCTGGCGCCATGCTTCTCGGCGAGGCCGAGATAAGGCAGCATCGGCCCGGACAGGCGGCCGGTCGAGGCATCCCTGAACAGGTCGGCATCGATGGCGGCGTGGCGTAGCCGGCCTGTATTCAGAGCTTCATCAAGAGCCCCGACATCGACAAGCTCGCCGCGATCGTAGTTGACCAGCACCGCGCCCTTGTTCATGCGGGACAAGACGTCCGCGCCAATGAGCCCGGCATTGGCGTAGCGCCCGGTCTGCGCATCCTGCTTGCCCAGGCCAACGTGAACGCTGAGCACATCGGCGCCTCCGGCCGCCTCTACAAGGTCCGCGGCAAAGGCAAAGCCCTCGGCTTCTATCCAGTCGCGGTGCCGTGGCCGCGCGTGGATCACCACGCGCATGCCGAAGGCGCGGGCAAGCTTGGCCACCTCGCGGCCGATATTGCCGTAGCCGATGATCGTGATGGTCTTGCCTTCGAGCTTTTCGGTGGGGAAATCGCGCAGGTCCCTGCCGGTGTCGAAAGCACCACGCGCCACACGGCCGTGAAGCGTGTCGACTGGGAGATCCGGCAGCACTTTCAGGATCGCCTTCATCACCATCTGCGCCGTGGCGCGGCTGTTGATGCCCGGCGTGTTCATCAGCACCGCGGTGCCGCCCTCGCCACTGCCGCCACCCCAGGAGCGCGAGCCCATATTGCCGGTGCCGGCGCCGATCCGCACGCCGGCCAGCGGAAAGACGGTTTCGGCGGGCAGGAAGGTCGCGGCGGCTATGACGGCATCATAGCGTCCGTCGCCGGCGGCTTCGATCAGCTCTTCGCGAGTGCTGAGATCCGGCTGATAGAAGAAATGAACGCGCCCGCGTTCGAGAGCGGCCTTGTCGCCAAGTCCGGCCGCATGAAAGCGGCCGCCCTTGGCTTCGATATGGGCCCGCACCTCCGAAGGGTCCGGTTTTCCGTCAGCGTCGAAGCGCAGGCCGATCAGATCGCAGACCAGGACGGCGTAGGCGCGTTGCGGATCGATCGACTCAACGGCGTGTGTGTCTGTGGTCGCGGTCACGTCGTTCCCCTCATGCAGGACGGAAGGCCTGCTGGTAGAGCAGGCGCTGAACACTCCGACCCTATCCGCCCGGAACGGCGTGAGATCGATCACCGGCGGCAGACCAGCAGCGAGTTGCGACACGATCTTGCCGGTGACCGCGCCGCCGATCAGGCCCTGATGGCCATGGCCGAGAAGGCACGCGGTACCCCTTTCAGGTACAGTGCGATGTCGCCATTGGCCCCTTGTACGGGCAAGCCGGACGCGCGTAAAATCCAGCTATCTGATTGAGTCTGCTACATTCGTTCGGGCTAATGTCCGGATCGGTCTGGGTATTTTCCTTGCACACGGATGCAACCAGCGCGGCCAGGCGCGGCAAATCATTTGCCCATGTGGCGGAAGCCTCCTGGGGCAAGGGCCTCAGCACCTTGCTGCGCATCGTGCGCATGACGCTGCGCCATCCCTGGCAGGTTGCCATCACCCTCGTCTCGACCTTTATCGCTGCGACGCTGCAGCTCTTCATTCCGCGCCTCCTTGGGCGCGCCATCGATCAGGCGCAAGGCGTGATGGCCGCGGGGGCCGGCACCGCGGCCGAGCAGGCGCTCTGGAATACGGCCCTGACACTGCTGGCCGTCAGCATCCTGCGCGGCCTCTTCACCATGGCGCAGAACTACTATGGCGAGGCCGTCGGCCATCAGACCGGCTATGAGCTGCGGCTCGCCTTCTACGAGAAGATCCAGCGGCTCAGCTTTTCCTTCCACGACAAGGTCCATACCGGCGATCTCATCACACTCGGACTGCTCGACCTCGACGGCGTGCGCATGTTCTTTTCCACCGGCATCCTGCGCGTGGTGCTGCTCGGCGTGCTGATCGGCGTCGGCGCCTATCTGTTGATCAGCACCGATCTCGTGCTCGGGTTGTTGAGCCTCAGCTTCGTGCCGTTCGTCGCCTGGCGCTCTTCGGTGACGCAACTCCGACTGCGCAGCACCTGGCTGACGCTGCAGGAGCGGCTGTCCGTGCTGAGCCGGGTGATGGATGAGAATCTCGGCGGCATCCGTGTCGTGCGCGCCTTCGCGGCGCAGCGGCATGAGCTGGCAAAATTCGACCGCGCCAAGCAGGATGCGCTGGAACTCGCCAATGAGCGCGTCGACATCCGCGTCTCGAACACCAGCGCCATGAACTTTTCCTTCCTGGCCGCCATGGGCCTGGTTCTCTGGTTCGGCGGCCAGAAGGTGATCGCGGGGCAGATCAGCGTCGGCACACTGGCCCAGTTTCTCACCTTCATGACCATATTGCAGATGCCGGTGCGCCAGCTCGGCCTGATGGTCAACTCCTTCGCGCGCGCCTCGACCTGTGGCACGCGGCTGTTCGAACTGCTCGATGCCGAACTCGACATCAAGGACGCGCCCGACGCCAGGGAGCTCGTCATCACCGAGGGCGTGCTGCGCTTCGACAATGTCGGTTTCCGCTATGAGGGCGCGGGCGAGCGTCCGACGCTTTCGGGCGTTTCGTTCGAAGCCAGGCCGGGCGAGACCGTCGGTATCGTCGGCCCGCCGGGCAGCGGCAAGTCGACCATCGCGCATCTGATCCCGCGCTTCTACGACGTGACGTCGGGCGCGATCACCATAGACGGACAGGACATCCGCAAGGTCACGCTGCAGTCGCTGCGCAAGGCGGTCGGCGTCGTCCAGCAGGACGCGTTCCTGTTCACCACCTCGATCGAGAACAACATCGCCTATGGCAATCCCTGGGCGCGCGAGACCCGCATCGGCCAGGCCGCCGAGTATGCCCAGCTGCACAACTATATCATCGGCCTTCCAGCCGGCTACACCACGGTCGTCGGCGAACGTGGCGCGTCGCTTTCCGGCGGCCAGCGGCAGCGCCTGACCATAGCGCGCAGCCTGATGTTGCGGCCATCGGTGCTGGTCTTCGACGATTCCACGGCCGCCGTCGACGCCGGCACCGAGCAGCGTATACGAGCGGCGATGAAGCGCTTCGCCCGGGATCGCGTGACGCTGATCATCTCGCATCGGCTGAGTTCGCTGATGCATGCCGACCAGATCCTGTTCGTCGAGGGCGGGCGGATCGTGGAACGCGGCACGCATGAGGAATTGCTGGCGCTCGGCGGACGCTACCGCGCGCTTTACGACCTGCAGCTACGGCCGGACGACGATCGGCTCGAGGGAGCCGCCTGATGTCGACGCAGGACGACGACGAGAAGGAAGACACAAGCGGACGCCCGACCAAGGCGGTCGTCGGCTCGCACCGCGATGAGGAAGAGGTCTTCGGCAAGGCCTACGACCCGCGCATCGTCAGGCGCATCTGGAGCTTCGTCAGACCGTATCAGGGCCGGATTTTCATCTCGGTCGCCGCCGTGCTGGTGTTCACGCTGACACAGCTGGCGATCCCGCTGGTCATCCGCTACGCCATCGATCACGGCATGGCGCCAGGCAGGCTCGACCGCTCGGTGATGATATCCGCGATCGCCGCCTTCACCGTGATCATCCTCATCAACTATGCCGCCAGCCATGTGCAGGAAAGCGTCGTCGGCAAGGTGGCGGAGAACGTGCTGTCCGACCTGCGCCGCGCCATGTTCAGCCACCTGCAGCGTGTCTCGCTGAGCTTCATGGACAAGACCGAGGTCGGCAGGCTGATGTCGCGCCTGCAGGGCGACGTCAATTCGATGCAGGAGTTCCTCGAAACATCCGTCATGTCGGTAGGCGATATCGTGCTTCTTTTCGGCATCGTCACCGTCCTGCTCTGGCTCGATTTCCGGCTTGGCCTGCTGACGCTGTCGACCATGCCGATGCTGTTCATCGTGCGCCTGTTCTGGCTGCCGCGGGCCAAGGTCGCCTTCATGGCCGCGCACGAAACCAACTCGATCGCCAACGGCGCGCTTGCCGAAGGCATCCACGGCGTGCGTACGGTGCAGAGCCTGGAGCGCCAGCATGTCAATTTCGACCTTTACGACGAAAAGGTTCTGGCCAATCTCAACGCCCATCTGCGGTCGGCGAAATATGCACAGGTGATGGTGCCGATCGTCGACACGTTGACCGGCATCGCCATGGCGACCGTCATCGTCGTCGGCGGGTCGATGGTGCTGTCGCACAGCCTCGATATCGGCGTGATGGTGGCGTTCCTGTTCTACATCCAGCGCTTCTTCGATCCGATCCGCTCGCTCACCATGCAGTACAGCGTCATGCAGCGGGCCATGGCTTCGGGCCAGCGCATCTCCGAAGTGCTCGACGTGCCCGTCGACGTCAGCGACAAGGACGGCGCCATCGCGCTGTCGCGCGACATGGATGGTTCGGTCGAGTTCAGGAACGTCACCTTCGGCTACCGTCAAAATCAGCCGGTGTTGAAGAACATCTCCTTCCGCGTCAATCCAGGCGAGACAGTCGCGCTTGTCGGCCCGACCGGATCGGGCAAGTCGAGCTCGATGGCGCTGGTGCACCGCTTCTACGATGTCTGGTCGGGCGAGGTCCTGGTCGGCGGCCATGACGTGCGCGACCTGACGCAGGATTCGTTGGGCGACCAGGTGGCCATGGTGCTGCAGGAGCCGTTCCTGTTCTCCGGCACGGTGCTGGAGAACATCCGCTATCACAGGACCGGCGCCAGCCGCGAAGAAGTGGTGCGCGCAGCAGTTGCCGTCGGCGCGCACGACTTCATCGAAGACCTGCCCGACGGCTACGACACCGAACTCGAGCAGCGCGGCGGCAATCTCTCGCTCGGCCAGCGCCAGCTGATCAGTTTTGCGCGCGCGCTGGTGGCCGATGCCAAAATCCTTGTGCTCGACGAGGCCACCGCCAGCATCGATTCCTACACCGAGATGCTGATCCAGAAGGCGCTGATCAAACTGCTCGAAGGGCGTACCGGGCTGGTCATCGCGCATCGCCTGGCCACCATCCGCGGCGCAGACCGCATCATCGTCCTGCAGAATGGCGAGATCGTCGAAAGCGGCAACCATGAGCAGCTCATGAAGACGAAAGGTCTCTACGCCCGCCTCTACAACATGAACTACGCTTCCTTCGACGACATTTCCGACGAAGAGATGGGAATGGATGCGGCGGCCGGCAAGGCGACGTGAGCCGGTGCTGGCATGGCGCGAACCGGACGGATTGCTCCATATCCTTGCCGAGAAGACCTTATTTGCGAGATCCCCTGATGTGGCCGCTGACTGCACGCCGTCCCGGGACCGTGAAGCCCGATTTCGTGAAGGAACATGTGCAGCGAGGCGCGCGTTCTTTTCCATATGTCTCGAATGAAAAGGAGACATGCTTATGAAAAAGCCAAGTGTATTCCTCTGTTCCATCGTGTTGACGTTGGCGACGAGCGTTGTCCCGTTTGCCACAGGCGCCGATGCCACCGTTGTCAGGCGCCACTATGTCCGCGTCACCACCGCCCATAATGGCAACACGCACGCCGCGAACCGCGGACACAGACACCATTATGGTTGGGTCGGTAGCAGTTGGACCGGCGAGAATTCGACCGACAACAGCAACTGGATGGACAGCTATTACAATGGCTACGGCAGTTACCGTGGGTATGCCGGCGACTTTTGCGGAACCATCGCATGGACGCTCGAGATATGCAGTCCCCACGGCCCGTAATTCCTGACCGCCGGTGAGACCAACGAAGGTTTACGCCATTTCGGGACGTCTTGACGCCTCGCGGATCGCCTTGTGCACGCCGCGCTGCAAATCCATGAAGGCGGGCGTTTCCATCACCTCTTCGCGGCGCGGGCGCTCGATGTCGACGTTGAAGGTCTGCATGATGCGTCCCGGGCCGATCCCCATGACGACGATGCGGTCCGACAGATAGACGGCCTCCTCGACGTCATGCGTGACGAATAGCACGGTGAGCCTGTGCTCTTCCCAGATCTGGGTCAGGAGTTCCTGCATCTGGTGCCGCGTCAAGGCATCGAGCGCGCCGAAGGGTTCGTCCATCAGCAGCATTTTGGGGCGATAGGAGAGCGCGCGCGCGATGGCGACGCGCTGCTTCATGCCGCCCGACAGTTCGGACGGGAAGCGATCGGCGCTTTGCGACAGCTTGACGAGGTCGAGATGCTCGAGCGCGATCTCGCGGCAGGCGGAGCGATCATAGCCGGCGGCCTTGAGGGCAAACTCGATGTTCTGCCGCGCCGTCAGCCAGGGAAGCAGCGTGTAGGACTGGAAGACGACACCACGGTCGAGACCCGGTTGCAGAATCGGCGCGCCGTCGATGCTGAGATCGCCGGCGTCAAAATCCTGCAGTCCGGCGACGATCGACAGCAACGTGCTCTTGCCGCAGCCCGACGTGCCGACGAGGGAGACGAACTCGTTGTCGGCAAGGTCAAGATTGATGTCCCGCAGCACTTCCGTGCGCCGCTCGCCGGCGCCGAAGCTCTTGTCGAGACCCGCAATGCGCAATTTGGGAACAGTCATCGGCGGTTCCTCATTGCGAGTGGCCATCCTGCCGGAACAGCACCTTCTCCAATGCCTTCATGACCTGGTCGGTGATGAGGCCAAGCACGCCCAGGAGCAGGATGTAGCCGATGATGGTGTTGGTCTGGAAATAGCGCTGCGATACGGTGATGCGATAGCCCAGACCGGATGTCGCCGCGACGAGTTCGGCCAGAACCAGCCATGTCCATGCCCAGCCGAGGCTGATGCGCAGCGTGTCCCAGATGCCCGGCAAGGCGCTGGGCACGACGATGCGCGTCAGGATCTTGCGGTCCGGCAGGCCGAGCGTGCGCCCGAGGCCGATGAAGTCGGCGGGGACCCGTTTCACATTGTCCATGATCATCAGCACCTGCTGGAAGAAGGTGCCGATGAAGATGATCAGGAATTTCTGGGTATCGCCGGTGCCGGCCCACAGGATGGAGAGCGGTACGAAAGCGACAACCGGCATATAGCGGATGAAATCCACCAGCGGCTCGATCGCAGCCTCCCAGGAGCGGAAACTGCCGATCAGCACGCCGATCGGGATGGACAGTGCCGAGGCGAGAAGAAAGCCGATGGAAATGCGGTACATGGAGGCCCGGAGGTCCAGCCACAAGGTGCCGTCGGCCGCGAGCTTGGCGATCTGGGTCGCGACGCTGCCCGGCGACGGCAGGAAGATGGGTTTTACCCATTCCAGCCCGGTCGCCGCCCACCAGGCGAGGCCGAGGCCGACAAAGACGGCCACCGCTATCGCCAGGAAACGTGACCGGGCGATCGGCACGCCGATCCCGGAGGATCGGCGACGCGTGGCCTTCTTCGTGACTGGCTTCGCTGCGGAACGGGCCAGATCGGTTTTCGCGGTGGGTTCTCCCGACATCTGCGTTACCACCGCGATCCGGCCTTCGTCATTCCGCCGCCTTGACGAAGGACGGGTCGATCATCTGCTCCGGCGTCACATCGGCCTGAAGCAGCTTGGCGTTCTTCGCCGCCGCTTCGACATCGGCGAATGTCTTGGTGGTAAAATCGCCGGTGAGCGCCGTCTTGTTTTCGGCCAGGGAATAGTAGCGCACGCCGTCAAAGGCGGTGTTGAGGTCCTTGACGTCGGAACCGACCGCCTTGGCGATGATGGCGCGACCGCCTGATGTATCGGCATTGTAGTCCTTGAGCGCGGCGTCCCAGCTCTTGATCATGGCCAGCACCTGGCCGGGCCGCGACTTGATCACTTCGTCGCGCACCACCAGCACGTCGCTGATCAGGCCGGGATCCTCGCCGGCGGTGAACAACAGCTTGACGTCCTTGTTCTGCGCCATGGCGACGGTGAGATAGGGTTCATAGGTGACCGCGACCGGCACCTGACCCGCGATCAGCGCGCCGCCGGCATCGGACGCCGGCATCGGAACGGCCTTCACATCGTCGATCGACATGCCGTTCTTGGCGAGCGCGTATTTGAGTAGGATGTCGCTCGTCGTGCCTTCCTCGAAGGCGACTTGCTTGCCCTTGAGATCGGCGATGGAGGTGACGTCCTTGCCGGCGACGATGGCGTCTGCCGTCATGGAGACATCGAGCAGCAGCACGATCTTCACCGGAAGGCCGGCCGCAACCATGCCCATCGCCGTGTGGGTGGCGATGTTGGCGGCGTCGAGCTGGCCGCTGGCCAGTGCGGCGTTGATATCCTTGTCCTCGGCGAAATTGACGATCTGGACATCCGACAGACCGTTCGTCTTGAACAGGCCCTTGGCGTCGGCAACGTGCCACTGGCCATAGCCAAGCCAGGGCTCGATGCCGATCTTGAACGATCCGGCCTCGGGCGTCGTGGGAATGGCCGCATCGGCGGCATGGGCTGTCGGGGCGGCGGTGAGCCCGACGGCAACGGCCATCACCAACGCGCGAAATTGTCCTGCTAGGTTAAGCGTCATCTTTCGTTCCCCTTGGTGATCAGACCGCTTTTTTACCCAGGCATCCGGTCTGGTGAGACTGCGGGTTCTGCTCTTGCGGCACTGTGCCTCGGCGTCTTGCCCGCCACTTCGTGGTTGAAGTGCTGGCACATTTCAGCGTCAGCGGAAGCGGATGTCAAGGCTAAAATACATACATGCATATACAAGTTGAAGTGACTCAAATTTTGCGTTGATCCGGCGCGTCCCCTGCCTGACTACTCATGCTTTTCAGGATCGATCCGATCGAGAAAACCGGTCATCCGGTCGGTTCCGCCATCGGGCTCGCTGCCGACCATGACCGCTACCGAAAACCCGATGAGAGACGAGACCGGCGTGTGGCTGCGCGCGCCGGCCCGCAGGTTCATCACCAGGGTCGGCGACAGGAACAGCCCAGAGCGCAGCACCGTTCGCCAATCCGCCGGCAGCATGCCGCGACGCTTGAGTTCCAGCAGCAAGGGCCGCCACAGCTCCATCGCCTTCACCTCCAGAAGGTCGCGGCGGATCGGGCTCAAATCCCAGTCCGTGTCGACATACAGAAAGTCGCCATCCAGCCGCGCCCGCGCTTGAAAAGCCTGGGTCGCCATGGCCGGATCGTAGAGCCAGAAGGGATGGGCGAAGATGTTGTGGAACGTCGCCTTCACCTCGGCCAGCAGCGTCGGGATGTGCGAGCCGGCAAAGGCCGGATCGAAGAAGGACAGTTCCGCCCGTCCCGCCGTCTCCACGTACCAGACATTGGCATTGTGGGCGTCGCCATGCGCGACCACGCCGCCGGCATCGGCAAGCCGGTCCGGCCGCAGGCGCTCCGCGGCGGCGGCGAAGAGCTCGCCGATGCTGCTGATGTAGCGCTGCCCGTTGATGACGAATTTCAGCCGGGAAAACCGATCCCAATCCAGTTCCGCGCCGGGAAAGACAAACGACTTGCCGACGTAGAAATCGGCCAGGCGGCCACCTGGCGACAAACGCGTATCGGCGTCGATCAGCCGCTCATGAAACAGCCGGTGGATCGGCTCGGCCGACACCTGCGCGACGGTCACCGGATGCAGCGTTTCGAGATAGACATCGAGCAGCCTGGCGGACAGGTCACGCTCGGCAAGAACCGCCTCGCGCCGCCTGCCGGCATCGTCCTTGGTGTCCAGCGCGAACAGCACATCCGAAAATCGAGGATCCACGCGGCGGCTATAGACAAGGATCTGCTCGCCGGGCTGGGCGGACATATGCACGGGCTGGTCGACCGGCAAGCCGGCGCGCGACAGGATTTCGGCCCGGTAATACTCGCCGGCCATCGCCTCTTCCCGTTCTTCCTGATGGAATTTGAAGAAATACGGTTGGCCGTCACTGTCAAAGAAGCCATTCAGGGAGTTGAGGCTGTATTTGTCGACATTGATGCGGACGTTGCCGGGGTTCATCCCGAACAAGTCGGCCAGCAACGCAGTCAGCGCGCGTTGCGCTTCGGCCACATCATGCTGCGCGAGAGCCCGTATCCGGGCCGTGCGGCTCGGTGTCGCCGTCATCCCCAGACTCCGCAAGCCCGTGCGTCCACCAGCCGAAGCACTCTTATCGATACATGTATATACATTTGAACGAAGCCTCGGCTTGCATTGGTTCGTCGAAGTCAGCTTGCCCTGGAAGGCGAGTAGCGGCTGCCTAGCGAGTAGCGGCTGCCGGCATAGGTCAGCTTGCTGATCGTGGCCACGACCGCCCCAGTCCATGTCCGGCGATGCAGGAGAAGGCAGCAACTGCCGACATCGATGCCCAGATGCTGCGCCGACTCCCTGTCGGCCGGGACGGCGGAGATGATATGCTCGACCTCGGTGACCGGGGTCTTCTGCATCAGGTAGTCATAGGTCGCCGTCCTGGTGAAATCCTGCTTGTCATAGTCGGGGATCAGGCCCGGATTGACAAAGCGCTCTTCCAGTTGCACCGGCAGGTCGTTCTCGAAATTGACGACGACGGAGTGATAGATCGAGGTGCGCTTCGCAAACTCGAACGACAGCGCGAGTTCCTTCGTCGGCACGATGGTTTCGAGGACCAGGACTTCGGAGCGATGCCTGTTGCCGCGCTCGACGATCTCGGCGGCGATGTTGTTGATCTCGATCAGAGTCGATTGCGGCCGGGGTGGCGCGATGAATGTTCCGACGCCTTGCAGCCGGATCAGGAATCCCGCGGCGGTCAGTTCCCGCAAGGCCCGGTGAACCGTCATCCGTGACACACCCAGCGAAACCACCAGCTCGTTCTCGGACGGCAGCTTGCGGTCCTTGCCCCATTTGCCCGTTCCGATGTTGGTCAGGATGTAGTCCTTCACCTTCTCGTAAAGGGGGCTCGCCGTATCGGGCAAATCGATCATTTCAAAAATCCTTTCCGGCAGGTTGCCGCATGCGGATGATTGTTTTCAAGCCATCGCTCTTCCCGGCCAACAGCCGCTCATAGGCGGCTGGAATATCGTCCAGGCCTATCTCGCGGTCGACCAAGGCCAGAAGCGGCTCGCTGAGTTCACCCAGCATGCGGACAGCGTCGGGCAATTCGTCGGCGAAGGCGTGACATCCCAGCAATGCAATCTCGCGCTCGACCAGAAGATTGGGGTCGATGTCGAGGCGGCCATGAAATATCCCGACCATCGCCACCGCGCCACCGGGATCGAGAACGCCGAGCAACTGGTTGAACGCAGCGATGCTGCCCGTCGCCTCGACGGCCGCCAGCAACGGGGCCTCGGCGGTCGCGGCGGCAATGGCATCGCGGTGGAGATCGACGATCGTGGCGCCCGTCACCCGCGCCACGCGGGCACAACGTGCCTGGTTGCGGTCGGCGACAAGCACGGTTCCGGCGAAGGTTCGGGAGAGCAGCAACGCGGCAAGACCACCGATCGGCCCACAGCCGACGACAAGCACCGAACCGACCGTTTTCGGCAGACGCCGCACCGCGTGCAGCGCGACCGCGAGGGGTTCGGCCATGGCGGCGACCCGTTCGTCAAGGCCGGCGTCGATGACATGCAGCAGACGTGCGGGCAACACCGCCTGTTCGGCAAAGCCGCCGTCGCAGATTTCTCCAACGAAACCCAGCGACCCGCAGAGATGCCGCCTGCCGGCGCGGCATTGCGCGCAATCCCCGCACCAGAAACGGGAATCGGCGACGACTCTGTCGCCGACAGCGATTGTGTCGACGCCCTCGCCCAGCGCCATCACCGTGCCGGTCAGTTCGTGGCCAGCCGTCGAAGGCGAACGGCTTATCCATTGGCCGGTGCGGAAATTGTGCAGGTCCGAACCGCAGATTCCGGCGGCATCGATCCTGAGCTTTGCCCAGCCGGCATCCGGGATACCTGGCGCGGCGACATCCTCGACGCGCAGATCCCCCGGTCCATAAAGTCGCGCCGCCTTCATCGCGATGGCCCCCCTCAGCCGGCGAGATAGCGGTCGCGGATCTCCGAAACCGCGTTTTCATGCGAGCTGAAGCCTTCGTAGCGGGCGAGCCGGCGGGCATGCCGCGCCAGTTCCGGATAGGCGGCCGAGGTCACATAGCCAACCGACGAGCGCTTGACGAAATCCGTTACCGAGAGCGGCCCGTAGGTCCGCGCCCAGCGGCTGGTCGGCAGCACGGCATTCGGCCCGAGAACGAAATTGGCAAGTGTCACCGGCGTGTGCGGACCCATCAGGATTTCCGCCGCCTCGGTGATGTGGCCGAGATGCGCGAACGGCTCCTTCGAGAGGATCTCGAGATGTTCGGGCGCATAGTCGTTGATGAAGCGGTAAGACTCTTCCAGCGACCCGGTCAGCACGATGCCGCCGCGCTCTCCCGTCAGCACCGCGCGCGAGAATTCCACACGCTGTTCGGTCATACGCGACCAGTGTTCGGGAAGTGCCGCGAGCGCTGCTTCGGCAACCTTTCGGCTGTGGGTTACAAGATAGGCGGAGGAATCCGGCCCGTGCTCGGCCTCGATCAGCAGATCGAGCGCGGCAAGGCCGCCGTCGACGCTGTCGTCGGCAAAGATGATGGCTTCCGACGGTCCGGCCGGCAGACCCGTGTTGATGATCGAGGACAGAACGCTCTTGGCCGCCACCACCCAGGGGCTGCCCGGGCCGACGATCTTGAGTGCCGGCTTCACCGTTTCGGTGCCGTAGGCGACCGCGGCGACGGCCTGGGCACCGCCGCATTTGTACACGGTCTCGACGCCGGCAAGGCGAGCGGCGACCAGTGTGGCCGCGTCCACGGAACCATCCGGGGTTGGTGGCGTCACGATGGCAATCTGCGGCACGCCGGCGATGACGGCTGGAACCGACGTCATCATCGTCACCGACGGAAAGGCGCCCTTGCCGCGCGGCACGTAGAGCGCGACGGAGGCGATCGGCGTGTACCTGTCGCCGGCATAGGCGCCCGGGCGGACCTCCTTGAGCCACATGGTTTCCGGCTTCTGCTCTTCATGAAAATGCCGGATGTTGTCGATGCCGAACCTGATGCTCTCGACGACATCCTTCTCGACCTTGTCGAATGCCGCGTCGAATTCCGCTTCCGACACCTTCAGTCCGCCTTCGGCCACATTGGCCTTGTCGAGATCCCTGGCGAAGCGGATCAGGGCGGCGTCACCCTCGTCCCTGACCGCCTGGATGATCGGGCGAACCTTTTCGATGAAGACCGACAGATCGCCCTCGGCGCGTTTCAGCAGCCCGGCCCGCCGAGTGGCATCGAGGGATGACAGATCGTGGAAGCTGATGTCGGACATGGATTTTTCCTTCAGTTCAGAGCGCAATGTGCCGACCGGTCACATCTGCGGAAGACGACATTCAATTCGAAACATCGACGATCTACGTCAGACCGAGGCAAGGAACCCGCCGTCCACCGGAATGGACTGGCCGGTTATGTAGGCGGCGGCATCGGAGGCAAGGAACACGGCGATGCCGTGCAGATCGCGCAGATCGCCGAAACGGTGCTGCGGAATCTTGGCGAGCATGGATTGCCGCCATGCCTCATTGCCGTAAAACACCTCCGTCATCGCCGTCCTGAAATAGCCTGGGGCAATGGCGTTGACCCTGATGCCAAGCTGCGCCCACTCCGCCGCGAGAGCCCGTGTCATGCCGAGCAGACCCGACTTGGAAGAGCCATACGGCACCGCCGTTGGAATGCCGACTTCTGACGTCAGCGAACAGAGGTTGATGATGGCGCCGGGCCGGCCAGCATCCCGCATCTGCCGCGCCGCCGCCTGGGCACAGAAGAACGCCCCCTTGAGATTGGTGTCGACGATCCGGTCCCACAGCGCCTCGTCGACATCGAGCGATGGCCGGACCTCTTCCACCCCGGCATTGTTGACGAGAATGTCGAGGCCGCCAAGCAGACGGGCTGCCTCGGCAGCAGCCGCGCGGCACTGGCCGACGTCGGTCACGTCAAGAGCAATGGCATGCGCAACCCCGCCGCCCGCCCGAATGGCCGCCGCCGTCTCATCAAGCGAGTCCAGGCTACGCGCCGTGACCGCGACGTCGGCGCCGGCAGCGCTCAGCGCCTCGGCGATGCTGCGGCCAATGCCGCGGCTGGCGCCGGTGATAAGCGCCTTCCTGCCAGAGAGGTCGAAAAGAGCAGCGTTGCGCATATGATCCTCCTTGGCCGCTCCGGTTGCGTGGCACAGAGACTATCAGATCGACTTACATATACAAGCATATACAAACAGCCTCGAGTGCGATAGTGGTGACGTCGTCCGCCGCACGCGCGACCACATAGTTGGCTCTTTAATACGAGATGCCACGGGCGGCGATTGTTCGAGGTTTGTCTGGCGACAATAATCGGCCGGCGATGGAGGAGACCAGACATGTCCAACGCTTCAGACATGGTCCGCACCGAAGTCACGCGCCTGTCGCCTTACAATTCCGGGCTGACCATCGCCGAGGTCATGCTGCGATACGCCCCGGCCAGGATTGCCAAACTGGGCTCGAATGAAAACCCGATCGGCCCGAGCCCGACCCTGGCCAAGATGATGCAGGGCGGCTCCGAAATGTTCCGCCTCTATCCGGATCCGGCCGGGCGCGAACTGCGGCAGGCCATCGCCACCAGACATGCGGCCGGCGAGGATCAGGTCATCCTCGGCAACGGATCGGAAGATCTCCTCTCCGTCATCAGCCGTGCCGTCCTGCGGCCCGGCGACGTCGTCGTCACGCTCTATCCATCGTTCCCGCTGCACGAGGACTATGCGACGCTGATGGGTGCAAGCGTCAACCGTGTAACCGTCAACGGCGATCTCAGCATCAATCTCGACGCGCTGATCGAGGCGGTGCGCGAACGGCCTCGCATGCTGCTGTTCTCGAATCCGATGAACCCGGCCGGCAGCTGGCTCTCCGGCGGCGATCTGTCGAGGCTCCTGGACGCTGTCAGCGACGAGACGCTGATCGTCGTGGATGAAGCTATGCCGAATATGCCGAAGGCGACGACTATGTCTCGTCCCTGCCCTGTCTGAGCAAACGCGATCAACCCTGGATCGTGCTGCGGACATTTTCCAAGGCGTTCGGACTGGCAGGGCTGCGGATCGGCTTCGGCATTGTCGGCGACCCGCAATTGCGCGCGTTGCTCGACAGGGTGCGCACGCCTTTCAACGCCAATGGCGTCGCGCAGGCGGCGGCGCTTGCGGCGCTCGCCGATGAGGAGCACCTTGCCAAGGTCGTCGCGCTGGCCAGGACGGAGCGGGCACGCGTCGAGCGTTTCCTGGCGGGCAAGGGCCTCGAAGTCGCCCCGTCCCGAGGCAATTTCCTGTTCTTCGACTGCCGGCAAAACGCCTCCACCTTCGTCGAAGGCCTGCTGCGGAACGGCGTCATCGTCAAGCCATGGAAACAGGCAGGCTTCGACACTTATGTGCGCGTCAGCATCGGCTCGCCGTCGGAGAATGACCACTTCATGGCCGCCCTGTCGCAATTGTTGTGATTTCCCGACGCCACGCAGAATTGCCTGGCGTACCCGACACCAAAGTCTGGGTCTGCCACGCGCGCAAGATATCGGGCAATTGAAAGCCAGATATCTCAAGCCAGCCGCCTTGTCGTAAGAGCCTCGTCCATGCCCGCAAGCAGCCCGCCCAGGAGCCTCTATCGCGATACGGCCGGCGGCACAGCCAATTACCCTGCCCTTTCCGGGGCGCACAGGGCAAGGGTCGCCATCGTCGGCGGTGGCTTCACAGGCCTTTCCACCGCCTTGCACCTGGCGGAAGCCGGCGACGACGTCTGCGTGCTCGAGGCCCATCAGCCGGGCTGGGGGGCGTCGGGCAGAAATGGCGGCCAGGTCAATCCCGGTCTCAAATACGATCCCGACACGATCGAGGCGATGTTCGGCCCCGATCTCGGGCAGCGGATGATCGACTTCTCCTGCGGTGCGCCGGATTTCACCTTCGGCCTCATCAAGCGCCTGTCGATCGATTGCGAGGCCCGGCAAAACGGCACCATACGCGCGGCCATCCGGCCGAAGCCGGCAGCCGCGGTGCGGGCCACGGCAACGCAATGCAAGCGGCGGGGGATGCCGGTCGGCTTGCTCGACGCAAAGGCGATGGCGGCGCGAACCGGCACCGACAGATACATATCCGGCATGTTCGATGCCCGCGGCGGCGACCTTCATCCCTTGAAATACACGCTCGGCCTGGCTGCCGCCGCGCGGAAGGCCGGCGCGCGGATATTCGGCGGCAGCGAAGTCCTCTCGCTGAACAGGCAGGCCGGACGCTGGGTCCTCAAGACGGCAGACGGCTCTGTCAGCGCCGAAAAGGTCCTTGTCGCGACCAACGGCTATACCGGCGACCTGTGGCCGCGCCTGGAGCAGTCGCTCGTTCCGGTGTTCAGCGCCATCGCGGCGACCGAACCGCTGTCACCAACGGTCGCGGCCGCAATCCTCCCTCAAAGGCCCGTCGTTTACGAAGCCGGCAATATCACCGTCTATTACCGCGTCGATGCGCAAAACCGGCTTCTCATGGGCGGCCGGGGACCGATGAGACCCATCGGCGATGCTTCCGCCATCCGCTACCTTACCGACTATGCGCTACGGCTCTGGCCGGTGCTTGCTGGAACCGCGTGGACACATGGCTGGAACGGCCGGGTCGCCATCACCAAGGATCATCTCCTGCACGTTCACGAGCCGGAGGACGGCATCCTGATTTGCCTTGGTTACAATGGCCGTGGCGTCGCCATGGCCTCTGCGATGGGCAATGCGCTGGCAAATCGCCTTCGCGGCGACGCGACCACGCCCTTCCCGATGCCGATATCGGGGCTGAAGCCAATCCGGTTCCATCGCTTCTGGCCGCTTGGCGTCAAGGCGGCGATCCTTTCGGGCCGGGTGAAGGACCGGTTTGGCTTCTGACGAGAAGAGCCCGTCCGGCCTCTCCTAGCGAACCTTCGGAAACGTGTCGCCGGCCGGCGCGTTGGCCCAACTCTGCAGGGTCTGGCCGCCGTCGATCAGCCAGTCGACGCCGGTGACATGCCTTGCCTCGTCCGAGGCGAGGAAAGCCACCGCCGCGGCGACATCGTCCGGTTGGCCGATGCGGCGCAACGGAATCCGGTCGGCGAAATGCTGGACGCTGCTCTTGAAATCGCCCTCCCCAGAAGCCGGCACGCCGAGCGTCGTCTCGATGACGCCCGGACAGATGGCGTTGACCCGGATGCCGTAAGGCGCGGCATCGAGCGCCGCGACCCGCGTCAGTCCGACCACGCCATGTTTCGACGCGACATAGCCGGCGCCGCCTGACAGGACGTCCCAACCGGCCATCGACGATCCCATATTGACGATCGAGCCGCCGGTTCCGGCCTTGATCATGGCCTGGAGCGATGCCTGCAAGACGAGGAAGATACCGCGCAAATTGATGCGGATGACGGCGTCCCAATCCTCCACCGGCAGCTCGTGCACGGGAGCGACGACACCGGAAATCCCGGCATTGTTGAACACCACATCCAGCCCGCCGAAGGCCTCGACGGCCGTTTCGACGGCGCCGCGCACGCTGTTCTCGTCGGTGACGTCGGCCTCGATGGCGATGATTTTTTTGCCAAGCGAGCTGGCCAGTTGCCGCGCCGCCGCGCCGTTGCGGTCGACGATCGCGACCCGCGCGCCTTCGTCGAGAAAACGCCGGACCGCGGCGCTGCCAATGGCGCCGGCACCGCCGGTGACGAGGACTTTCTTCCGGTCGAACCGCTTCATCCCTGGGTCTCCGGCTTTGGATAGGAACGCCATGAGTGCCGCGGCTCGAAGCCGATCGTTTCGCGCGCATGGGCCGTATCGAGCACCGAACCGAAGCCGGCAATCGGCCGCGACAGCGGGACAGCTGGATAGACCCGGCGCACGAGCGGCTCGCTTTCCTCCTCCATGAAGGTGTCGGCGGCGCTGAGCAGGACGCGCAGATGGCCACTGCCTTGCCACTCGAGCGCCCGCAGAAAGCCTTGACCGGCATCGCGCGCGTCGAGATAGCTCCACAGGTCGCGGGCACTGTCGGCGGTGGCGCGGCGAGGACCGACGCCGGCGAAGAAGGACTGCGGGGTCTGGATCCACGGCATGCGGATGCTGACGGCTGAAAACGCGCCGCGGCGCACCGCGGCGTCGACGATCTCCTCACCCAGCCATTTCGACAGGCCGTAGGGATCCTGCGCACCGACCGGATGGTTCATATCGACCGGCAGATAAGGCGGAATGACCGTCTTCTCGAAGAAGGGATAGCCGAAGACGCTGAAGGACGAGGCATAGACGAGGCGCCTGGCGCCGGCCAGGGCAGCGGCCTCGACGACATTGTAGGCGGTCGCGATGTTGGTCTTGAACACCTCGCCGCCGGCCCGCCCGGTTGGGCGCGGGATCGCCGCCACATGCACCACGGCATCGCAATCGCGTACCAGCTGCAGGGTCGATCCCAGATCCGTCAGATCGGCGGTGGCGTGCCGCCATGCCGCGCCGGCGGGCGCCACCGCGTCGATGCCCAGCACATCGTGGCCGGCCGCAACCAGGGCCTCGGCCACATGGCGCCCAAGCAGACCGCTGGCCCCGGTGATGATTGTCTTCATATCACAGCCCTCGGCCCGGCAAACTTGGCGATCTGAATATCATTGATGGTCATACAAATCGAGCACATGATTGCCACCTCTTGTCAAGGCCATGTCGCGCCGGACAAATAGCGCATACGCTGGTGCGACCAACGTGCGCAAGGCTGGCGGTCACCGCTTTGCGTCGAACGGGATTGACTTGGCATTCGCCAGGGTTTTTTGTATGAGCATCAACGATCGACCCAAGGAGACCGCCATGGCCGTGGACGTCTTTTCCTCACACCGGCACGACGACGCGATGCGCCTCGATCGACACCGTGCGGCGATCGTGGTCATCGATATGGTCAATGAATTCTGCAAGCCCGGCGGGGCCATGGTCCTGCCTGGCTATGAGACGCTGGTCCCACCGCAACTGGCTGTCATCGAGGCTGCGCGCGCCGCCGGCGTCCCGGTGATCTGGGTTCACGACGCGCACCGGCCGGGCATGCGCCGCGAGCGCGAATGGGTGAAGCGCACGCCGCATTGCGTGGAAGGAAGCTGGGGACCTGAAATCATCGAGGACCTGGGTGCCCGCGACGATGAGATCCACGTGATCAAGCGCCGCTACTCGGCCTTCTTTCAGACCGACCTCGACCTGACGCTCAAGGACATGCAGGTCGACCAGCTGGTCATATTCGGCGTGGTCACCAATATCTGCGTGCGCTCGACCGTCCACGACGCTTTTTTCCAGGGCTATGAAGTGGTGGTGCCAAGCGATTGCTGCGCGGCGACGGGACCGCGCGAGCAGGAAAGCTCGCTCTACGATATAGCGACTCATTTCGGCGTGGTCAGCGGTTCGGCTGATGTCGTCGCGGCTCTTCGCGATGGAGCCTCACTGCAACCGGCTGAAGTTGCGGCTTGAGCCCTGGAGTGAGCAAATCCAAGACAGGCAACAGGAGTCCGGTTTGACGACCGAAAAGAAATCCGAGAAAGACGCGACACAGAAGCGGCAGCGCGGCAAGGCGCCGCCGCTGAGCCGCGAGCAGGTGCTGCAGCAATACGCGCAGACCGGATACGCGTTGGACCTCCATCCGGCTCACGTCATCCGCAAGGCGCATCAGCGCGCGACGCTGCGGTTCCAGCAGGTGATGGCGGGCGAAGACCTTTCGCCGACCCAGTTCGCCGCCCTTGCCACGATCCTCAAACATGGCGAGGTCTCGCAGAACCACCTCGGCCGGCTGACGGCGATGGACCCGTCGACCATCAGCATCGTGATGCGCAAGCTGCTCAAGCACGGACTGATCACGCGCAGCGCCTCCGATACCGACCAGCGTCTGTCGATGATCGCTCTGACCGAGAAGGGAACCGAGTATACGCTCGAACGGCTTGAACGCAGCGTCGAAGTCGGGCGCCGCTTCCTGTCGCCGCTTTCACCCGCCGAGCAGGCGACGTTGCTTCGCTTGCTCACGCGTATCAACGACGACGATCCATCGAATGGCGACAGCGGCAAGTAAGCCCGCGTCGGGACCTTTCCATGCCAGCAGAAGTGAGAACCGATGTCGTCCGACCCCAAGTCGTCTGCCAACACGCTCGTCGTCCGCAATATCGGCCTGATGCTGAGCGGTGACCTCGGCCGACCGATCCTCGAGGCCGACACCCTTGTCATTGCCGACGGGCGCATTTCCGCCATCGGCAAGGCAAGCGAGGTCGACGGCGGCAACGCCGCGACGATCATCGACGCGATGGGCTGCGCCGTGGCGCCGGGGCTCATCGACAACCATGTCCATCCGGTCGCGGGCGATTGGACGCCGCGGCAGAACCAGATCGGCTGGATGGATTCGACCGTGCATGGCGGCGTCACCACGATCATTTCGGCGGGAGAGGTCCACACACCGGGCCGCCCGCGCGACCTGGTCGGGCTGAAGGCGCTGGCGATCGCGGCACAGCGCACCTTCTCCAACTTCCGCCCCAACGGCATGAAGATCCTGGCCGGCGCTCCCATCCTGGAACCCGGCCTGGTCGAGGAGGATTTCCGCAGCCTTGCCGAGGCCGGCGTCACGCTTGTCGGCGAGGTCGGGCTCGGCGGCGTCAAGGACGGTCCGACCGGCCGCCAGATGATCGGCTGGGCGCGCAAATACGGCATGACCTCGATGACCCATACGGGCGGCCCATCCCTGCCCGGCTCCGGCCGCATCGGCGCCGATGTCGTGCTGGAGGTCGATGCCGACATCGTGGCTCACGTCAATGGCGGACCGACGGCACTGCCGGAAGTCGAGATCCGGCAGATCTGCGAGAACGGCTCGCGCGCGCTGGAAATCGTCCACAACGGCAATCTGCGCACCGGCCTGTTCGTGCTCGAGCTGGCAAGGCAGCGCGGCGAACTTTCGCGCGTCATCCTCGGCACCGACAGCCCAGCCGGATCGGGCGTGCAGCCGCTCGGCATCCTGAGGACGCTGACGATGCTCGCTTCGCTGGGCGGTATCGCCCCTGAAGTGGCGTTCTGCCTTGCCAGCGGCAACACGGCGCGCGTGCGCGGACTGGCTGACCGCGGCATCATCGAGGTCGGCCGCGCCGCCGACCTCATCTTCATCGACCAGGCGATTGGTGGCGCCGGTGACGGACTGCTGGACAGCGTGGCGCTCGGCAATCTGCCGGGCATCGGCATGGTGATCATCGACGGTGAGGTGCGCACCAACCGCAGCCGTAATACTCCGCCGGCGATGCGGGTGCCGGAAGTCAGGGCGGCGTAGCGGCAGCCACCTGCGAACGCATCAACTTACGCCGTCCTTGCCGACGATCTTGTCCTTGGTCAGCCCGCCGACACGCGGATGCGGCCTGCCGGAATCGGTGACGGCGATGGCGACGACGATCTCGTCGGCACGCGGTGCGTCGGGAACGCGAACCTCCATGCCGTCGAAATGGCTGCGCACCCGCGCCGCATCCTTGTGGCCGAGCGGAATGTCGAGCGGCACGCCAAGGCCGCCGCGTTTCTTCGATGAGGGGATGAGCGCGGCCCCCTTGCCGAGCACATCGCGGAACGGGGCACCGAGCGTTGGATGAAGGATGGCGGCGGCATGTTCTAGCTCGCCATCGGCGCCGACGGCGGCCGCCTTGCCGAAGCTCTCGACCTGGTCACCGCCAATGCCGAGGGCCGCGACGGCCCGCCTGGGCAAGATGTCGCCCAACGCCTCACCAACGACACTCAGCGCCGACAGATCCTCGACAAAAGTGCCGGCATAGGGATTGCGGATCACCGCGATCACCGCGGCGCGACGCGTTGGCGGATCGACGGGGCAGCCGCCTTCGATCAGGGTTTCCTCGACGATGGTAATGACGCGGCGGATTTCAGGGCTCATCGCAAGCCGTCCTCGCCCTTGATATCGGCTGCCGCCAGGCCGCCGACCCGAGCGTGAACGCGCGCCCCGGTGGTCATCGCCAGGATGACAGCCATCTCGTCGCTGCGCGGCGCATCGCCGACGCCGATCTCGATGGCGTCGAAATGGCTGCGCACATAGGAGGCGTTTATGTGCGTTATCGGAATGTCGATGCGCGTTCCCGGGCCACCGACCTTCTTGGTCGACGGCACGATAGCCTTGGCGTTGCCGAGAAGTTCGCGCATCGCGTAGCCGCCCGGATTGTGCCAGAGCGCACCGTGTTCGAGCTCGCCGGCGGCGCCGACGACGGCGCCCTTGCCATAGCCTTCGATGGCTGAAACCCCCTCGCCCATGGCGTCGATCAGGCGCCGGGCCATGTCGAGGCCGAGCGGCTTCAGGTCCTCCATGAATCCGGTGATCTCTTCCACGTAGCGTCCGGCAAAGGGGTTGGCGATGACCGCCACGATCGCGCCGCGCTTGGGCGGGCGGGCCGCGAAGGGGCCGCCCTCATGGAAGATCTCTTCGACCTGAACCAGAAATTTCCTGACCACAACAGCCGGCATGGCGCGTTTCCTTCGTCCCGTCGTTCTGATGAAACTCGTTAGAGTACCAACAATTATGCATCGCCGATATTTGTCAAGCGTCGACAAGGACCATGCGGACAAAGCGGTTAGAAAACTGCACCGGAGGACGATTGACAGCCTGTTTGGCCGCTCATAAACTCATATGACCATCAACGAACTCGCCAGTGTCCCGGCGATATTTAAGGGATGGTCAAGGCGTGGCTTCAAAAGCTGAAAAAAGCTGAAGGGGAATGACATGACAAGGGCGCTCAAGAGTTTGTTTCTGGCCGGCACGATGCTTGCCGTTTCGTTGGGATCGGCCGCCGCACAGTCCAAGGTTTCCGTGGCCGCCATCTCGGGATATTTCGCACAAGGCTTCGGCGTTTCGATCGTCAACGGCCTCAACAAGGCCAAGACCGATTTCGGCATCGACCTCAAGCTGGTCGACACCGGCAATCGTGCCCTCGACTATGAGGAGCAGTTCGAAAACCTCGCCAAGGGCAAGCAATACGACCTCATCTTCGTGATGGGCTGGGAGTTGGTGGACTCGTTGCAGAAGGTCAGCAAGGAATATCCCGACCAGCGCTTCGTGTTCATCGACGGCGTGCTCGACAATCCCAAGATGATCTACGCCAACTTCGCCGAGGAGCAGGGCTCGTTCATCGCCGGCGCGCTGGCCGGCATGGTCGAGGCCAAGGGCAGTGAATTTCCCAAGATCGGCGACGGCAAGGCAATCGGTTTCGTCGGCGGCCGCGATATCCCGGTGATCCGCAACTTCCTCGGCGGCTACGAGCAGGGCGCAAAATATGCCGCGCCCGATGTGAAGGTGAATTCCGTGTTCGCCGGAACCTTCGACGACCCGGCCAAGGGCAGCGAACTTGCCCAGGCGCTTTACGGCCAGGGCTCCGACATCGTCTACAACGTTGCCGGCCCGACGGGTGAAGGCGTGATGCAGGCAAGTGCCGCCGCCGACAAATATTCGATCGGCGTCGATATCGACATGTGCGGCACGGCTCCCGGGAATGTGCTCGGCAGCATGTTGAAGCGGGGCGACATCGCGGTCTACACGCTGATCAAGGACGAAGTCGGGGGCCACAAGGTGACCGCCGGCACCCGCACGTTCGACCTCGCTTCGGGCGGTGTCGAGTTCAAGGTGTGCGACGATATTGCCCCCACGATCCCGGCCGACGTGACCGCCAAGCTGGACGACATCAAAAAGGGCATCGTCGACGGCAAGATCGCGATCACCAAGGCGAAATAGGCCAACACCAGCGCATCCCTCCCAAGAAAGCGCTACGCTGATCCGCCGCGGCTTGCCGCGACGGATCAGCGTCCAGTTTATGTGAGCCCCCAATCTGGGAGAGCATCGTGTCGAACGCGCCGGGGTCACCGCCCCTCCACAGCACCTCCGCGATGGCCGTCGAACTGGCTGCCATCACCAAGCGGTTTGGCGCCTTCATCGCCAATGACGGCATCGACCTGGTCGTACGCCGGGGCGAAATCCACGCCATCATCGGCGAGAACGGCGCCGGCAAGACGACGCTGATGAACATCCTGTTCGGCCTGCTCCAGCCGGACGAGGGCTCGATCCGGCTGAATGGCGAGACGACCGTGGTCGCCGATCCGGCCGCCGCGATCAAGGCCGGGCTCGGCATGGTGCACCAGCATTTCAAGCTGGTGCCTTCGCTCTCGGTCGCCGACAACGTCTTTCTCGGCATGGAAATCCGCCGTCATGGATTGATCGACCATGCCGCCCAGATCGAACGCACACGCGACCTGTCGAAGCGTTTCGGGCTGCATGTCGACCCGACGGAGCGCGTCGGACTGCTCTCGGTCGGCATCGAGCAGCGCATCGAAATCCTCAAGGTTCTGGTGCGCGGCGCCCGCACCATCATCCTCGACGAGCCGACCGCCGTGCTGACGCCGCAGGAGAGCCGTGAGCTGTTCCAGACACTGCGCAGTTTCGTGGCCGAAGGCATGACGGTGATCTTCATCTCGCACCATCTGGAAGAGGTGATGGAGGTGTCCGACACGGTGACGGTGCTGCGCAACGGCAGGAAGGTGGCAACTCGTCCGACATCGGAACTCAGCAAGGACGAATTGGTGCGCATGATGGTCGGCCGCGAGGTCAGTTTCGACCGCCGGCCGCGCGCGGCGCTGCATGGCGGCGCCGTCCTCGAGGTCAAGGATCTGTGGGCGCGTGACGACCGCCGGCTGCCGGCTGTTCGCGGCGCCAGTTTCACCGTTCGCGCTGGCGAAGTGGTGGGAATCGCCGGCGTGGCCGGCAATGGGCAGACGGAGTTGGCGGAGGTGCTTTCCGGCCTGCGGCCGGCAAGCCATGGCGAGGCATGGCTGAAAGGCCGGGATCTCACCATGCTTTCCCCAGCCGCGATACGCGAGGCGGGCCTTGCCCATGTGCCGGGCGACCGCATGGTGCGCGGGGTCGATCGCAATGCGTCGATCGCGGCAAACACGCTGATGGGCCGCCAGCATCGTGCACCGTGGAGCCGCGGCGGCGTGCTGGACTGGAAGGCGATCGCCGGGAATGCCGGAGCGCTGATCAAGAGCTTCGATATTCGCGCGCAAGGGTCGGGCGATCCCGTCAAGCGGCTGTCGGGCGGCAATATCCAGAAGGTCGTGCTGGCGCGCGAATTCACCAATGGTGCCGACTTCCTGCTGATCGATCAGCCGACGCGCGGCGTCGACATCGGCGCCCAGGAGGCCATCCATGACGAGATCATGCGCCAGCGCGCGGCCGGCCGTGCGATCCTGCTGATTTCCGTGCAGCTTGATGAGCTGGCGGCGCTTGCCGATCGCATCCTGGTGATGTTCAACGGGCGGATCATGGGCGAAGTCGCCGGTGATGATGCCGACGAGGACCGTATCGGCATGATGATGGCGGGCGTGTCGCCTGAGCTGGAGCCCGCATGATGAATGACCGCTTGCGCGCCTTTTCCGGTCAGATCATCGCCATCGGCGTTGCCTTGCTGCTGGGAGCCATCATCATCCTCATGGTCGGCGAAAGCCCGGTCCGTGTCTTGATGACGCTGCTGCGCGGCGCCTTCGGCGACCAGGAGAAAATTGCCGGTACCTTGCTGCAGACGACACCGATCCTGATTTGTGGCGTCGCCGCCTGCATCGGGCTGCGCGGCGGCATGTTCAATGTCGGCATCGAGGGCCAGCTTTTCCTGGGCGGATTTGCCGCCGCCTGGGTCGGCTTCAGCTTTTCCCTGCCGCCAGGCATCCATACGCTGGCTGCGCTGGCGCTCGCGATCGCCGCAGGTGCCGCCTGGGTCGCCATCCCTGCCTATTTCCGCGCCCGCTACAACACCAACGAAGTGGTCTCGACGATCCTGTCGAACTACATCGCCGTTCTGCTCACCTCCTATTTCACCATCTTCCTGTTCAAGCGGCCCGGCGGCTGGTCGGAGACACCGCCGATCCTGGCGACGGCCTATCTGCCTGAGATCTTTTCATTCTCGCGGCTGAACTGGGGACTGGCGATCGGCCTGCTGCTGGCGGTCGGCGTCGCGCTGGTCTTCCGCTACACCAGCTGGGGCTACGGCGTGACCATGGTCGGTTCGGCGCCGAAATTCGCCGAATATGGCGGCGTCAACGTGAAACGTCAGGGCTTCGTGGTCCTGCTGCTTTCGGGCGCCGTCGGCGGACTGGCCGGCGGCGTCGAGACGCTCGGCGTGCACCACCGGTTCATGGAAGGCTTTGCGCCTGGCTTCGGCTTCGACGGGCTGATCGCCGCCCTGCTCGCCAACGGCTCGCCGGTTGCCACCATCGTCACGGCGCTGTTCTTTGGCGCGCTGCGCAGCGGGTCGCTGCTGCTCGAGGTCGATACCAGCGCGTCACGCGAAATCATCACCGTGATCCAGGCGTTGATCATCCTCAGCGTATCGGCGCAGGTTCTGATCAAACGCCGCGGCGACAGCCAGGCGGGGGAGCGGCGATGGAAATTCTAGATAAGCTCATCAACGTCGCGCTGATCGCGGCGACGCTGCGCACCACCGCGCCCATTCTCCTGGTCGCTCTTGGCGGGTCGTTCACCACCAAGGCCGGCATCTTCAACATCGGTCTCGAGGGGCAGATGCTGGCCGGCGCCTTCTTCGCCGTCATCGGCTCGATCTGGACAGGTTCGGCCTTCGCGGGTGTCGCCTGCGGTGTGGCCGCAGCACTTGCCTTCGCGCTCGCCTTTGCCGTTCTGGTGGTGACCTTCCGGGCCAATGAAGTGGTCGTCGGGCTGGCGCTCAACATCCTCGCCGGCGGCATGACGATCTCGCTGATGAAAGCGATTTTCGGCACGCGCGGATCGATCGTCGGTCACGGCATTGTCGGCCTGCCGAAGGTGCAGATACCCGGCGCGCAGGCACTGCTCGGCTCATGGGCGCCGCTGATCTCGGGGTTCACGCCGATCGTCTATGTCGCGTTCATCGCGGTGCCGCTGCTGGTGCTGTTCTACAACCGCACCCGGCTCGGGCTCTATATCCGCGTCGTCGGCGAGAAACCCGAGGCGGCCGAGGCGCTCGGCATCTCGATCACCCGCGTCCGCTACATCGCCTCGCTGCTGTGCGGATTGCTGGCGGGGCTGGCCGGCGCGCATCTGTCGCTCGGCTACATCACCATGTTCACCGAGAACATGTCTTCCGGCCGCGGCTTCATGGCGGTGGCGATCCTGATCTTCTCCAACGGCGATCCGCTCAAGGTGCTGGCCGGCTGCCTGCTGTTCGGCTTCGCCGACGCCTTCTCGCTGCGCCTGCAGACCTTCGGGTTTCCGTCCTATCTGGTGCTGACCGTGCCCTATGTCGTGGCACTGACGGCGCTGTTCGTGCTGTCCTACCAGGCACGGCCAAAGATCATCAAGGAGACGCTGGCGTCGATGCAGAAACTCTTGTCGACGGACAGGAACAGCGCCTCGGTCGACAAAAATCCGCAATGAAGGAACTCCCATGGAACGCATAATCCTCGACGTGGATTCCGCCGGCGACGACATTCTGGCCGTGCTGTTTGCCGCGGCGAACCCGAATGTCCGGCTCGAAGGCGTGACCACGGTGACCGGCGCGGCAGGCCCGATCGAGCAGGTCACCAATGTCGTGCTCAACACGCTGACGCTTGCCGGGCGCGACGACATCCCGGTTCATGCCGGCGCCTGGCGGCCGATCGTCGGCAATGCCAAGGCCGACATGGAGGCGCCGGTCCATTTCGAGAAGCGGCTCGTTGCCCGCTTCGGCGACCGGCTGAAGAAGTTCAACCCGCCGGCGCCGACCCCGTCGCGTCAGGCGACGCCGGGGCATGCCGTCGATTTCATCATCAATACCGTAATGGCCAATCCGGGCGAGATCACGCTGGTGACCACAGGCCCATTGACCAATGCGGCGATGGCGCTGCTGCAGGAGCCGCGCCTGACCGGCGCGCTGAAGCGGCTCATGGTGCTGGGCGGCAACTTCCAGACGCCCGGCAACATCACGCCGCTGTCGGAATACAACATATGGGCAGATCCTGAGGCCTCGCGCATCGTGCTCAACGCCGACGTCGACAAGATCCTGGTGCCGCTCGACATCTGCGAGGACAACCGCGTCGCCGCCTCGATGCTGACGCGCGACGACATCGCCGACATGCAGGCCGTGGCGCGGAAGAATGCCGTCCTGGAGATGATCACCGACAGCTTTCCGATCTACATCGACATCTGGCGCGAGTTCTTCGACCTCGTCGGCTTCCCGATGGATGACGTCATCACCGTGGCGCTGGCCTTCGACCCGGCCTTGGCCACGATGACCGAACCGCTCTTCGTCGATGTCGTGCTGGACGGGCGCCTCGCGCGCGGACAGACGGTTGCCCATCGCGGCCGGCAACTGCTGCCCGGCGGCGGACCGAAGACCACGCGCATCTGCACCGATCTCGACGGCCGCCGCTTCCTGAACATCTTCAAGCAAACCATCGCGCGCTACGAACAAGCGGCGTGAGGACCGATAAAAATGACCCTTGCAACTCCCATCCTGTTCGACTGCGATCCCGGCCATGACGACGCCATTGCGCTGGTCATGGCGCATCGCTCGCCGGCTATCGAACTCGTCGGCGTCACCACGACATGCGGCAATGCCGAGGTCGAGAAGACGACCGCCAACGCCTTGCGCATCCTGGAGTACATCGGCGCCGGCGACGTGCCGGTCGCGCGGGGGTGTCACCGTCCGCTCGCGCGGCCGCTGGTGCTCGGCACCGCCGACGGACCGAGCGGCCTCGAGGGCTCGCCCTATCTGCCGCAGGCCACGATCAAGCCGGTCGACCGGCACGCCGTCGATTTCCTGGCCGACAAGCTCCGCGCCGCGCCCGAGCCGATCCTGGTCGTCGCCACGGGACCGCTGACCAATATCGGCCTGATGATCCTCAAGCACCGCGATGTGCTGCCCAAGATCAAGGAACTGATCTGGATGGGCGGTGTGTTCTACCGCAAGAGCGAGATCATCACGCCGACGGAATTCAATGCCTTCTGCGACCCGGAGGCGCTGAAGATCGTGCTGGACAGCGGCGTACCGATCCTGATGGTCGGCCTCGACGTCACCATGCAGGTGCTGATCGAGGCGCCGCAATATGCCGAGCTTGCCACGATCGACACGCCGCTCGGCAAGCTCGTCAACGACTGGCTGCTGTTCTACGAGAAGCTGCACCGCAACTCGATGGGCGTCGGCGGCGCCATGCACGACCCGTTGGCTCTGGCGCTCGCCATCGACCCGACGCTGGTGCGCACGCGCCCGGCCCATATCGGCGTCGATCTGTCGGGCACCTATGCGTTCGGCGCGACGGTTGCCGATTTCTGGAGCGAGCGCGGTGAAAAAGACAATGCGCGTATCGCCCACGAAGTCGACGCGGACCGTTTCTTCAAGCTGATGTTCGACCTGCTGCGGGATTAGAGACCGCGAGGAAGCGCTGACCGCCCGGCGGATTTGTCGGGCAGCGGACGGAACAGCGAAAGGTCCTATGCTCCGGCGTCGGACAATCTGCGGGCGTGCCATCTCAGATGGTCGTCCATGAATGTCGAAATGAAGAAATACGAGTGATCGTAGCCGTCCTGCATGCGCAGCGTCAGCGCAATGCCGGCCTTGGCGCAGGCCGCTTCCAGGAGCCAGGGCCTCAGTCCGTCGTCGAGAAATCCATCCGATGTCCCTTGGTCGACGAAAAACTCGGGGAAGCGGTGGCCATCCTCGATGAGCAAGGTGGCATCGTAGCGCCGCCATGATTTCTCGTCGGAACCGATATATTTTTCGAAGGCCGGCTTCGACCAGCCGGCGGTGCTGGGCTGTACGATCGGCGCGAAGGCCGAACAGCTCTTGAAGCGTTCGGGATTCTTCAGCGCGATGGTCAATGCGCCATGTCCACCCATCGAGTGGCCGAAGATCGCCTGACGCGTCATGTCGGCCGGAAATTCCGCCGCGACCAGCGCCGGTAATTCCTCGGTGACATAGGAATACATGCGATAATTACTGGCATAGGGTTCCTGCGTGGCATCGAGATAGAAGCCGGCGCCGCTGCCGAACTGCCAATTGTCCTTCTCGTCGGGAATATCGGCGCCGCGGGGGCTGGTGTCGGGACAGACCATGATCAGGCCGAGCTCGGCGGCCATGCGCCTGTACTCTCCCTTGTCCATGACATTGGCGTGGGTGCAGGTGAGACCGGAGAGGTACCATACGACAGGGCAAGGTCTTTCACGGGCCTGCGGCGGCACGAAGACGGCAAACGTCATGTCGCAGGCGCAGACTTCCGAAGCGTGGGAATAGACGCCCTGCACGCCGCCATGCGACCTGGCAGCGGCGATGATCTTCATCCGATCCGACATGTGTTTCTTCTCCGCCAACGGAAAACGTGATTCACCACCGCTTGTCTACGGCATCGGCTGGGACCACGGCAACCTTGACGGATTGGACATTTGGATTGCTGGTCACGTCCGATTGCCACCCGGACGGCCAAGAGGTTCAGGCAGCGCCTGGAAGTCGCACCACCGCGCGCCTGACGAGGTTGGCGCGCGGGATTTATTCCGGAGCACGCTACTCGGCGGCGATCCTGGCGCGCTGCCTGCCGAAGAGCGCCAGGCCGACATCGTCAACCGCAAGGCCGACGCGGGCCCGGATCGCTTCGGATGCCAGCACGCCGTCGACGAAATCCTTCTCCGAGGCGTAGACGGCCGTCGGCAGCGCAAAGGCTTCAAAGAAGCCGAACAGCGGCCGCAGCTGATGCTCGACGATCAGCGCATGGCGGTCGCCGCCGCCGGTCGCCGCCAATAGCACCGGCTTGCCCCTGAGGGCGGCCGGGTCGACGAGATCGAAGAAATGCTTGAACAGACCGGTATAGCTGCCCTTGTAGGTGGGCGAGCCGACCACCAGGACATCGGCGGCCAGGATCCGCTCGAGAACGGCGCGGGCCTGTCCATCCAGGTCACGCGTCCCTTTGGCACTGCCAAGACTGGGACCGAGATCGACGATGTCATGGGTGCTGGCGGAGAGGCCGTATCGCCCGGCAATTTCCGTCACGATATGGTCAACGAAGCCACGGGTCTTGGAGGGCCGCGTGAAATTGCCGGAGAAGCCGACAATGGCCGGATTGGTCATGATGGACGCCTTGTTGTATGTTCGAGCCAGTGTGCCAGAATGTCCATAGTTTTTATAGACATTGGTACCGAACGAAAGGAATTGACGATCGCCGTAGGACGAAATCGGAGAAGATTTTTCTTCCCGGGACGCGCTGAAGAAGAAGCATGGCGGTGTCTGGCAGCGCGCTTATCAAGCTGCTCGACGGGGTTGCCTGCGGGGGCGAGTCCGGCCATGAAGCCGGCCGGCAGGCACGGAAGTGTATCGCCATGCTCTCATTCCTAAAAGACTGCCTCCCGAAATTGGCCGTCCGGGAGATGACTATCCCGCGACCCGCACAATGAGCTTGCCGAAATTCTTTCCTTCGAGAAGCCCCAGAAACGCTTGTGGCGCATTCCCTATGCCGTCCACGATATCTTCCCGGTACCGCACACGCCCGGACGCTATCCATTCGGCCATCTCGCGATAGAAGGCTGGGCGTTGATCGACAAATTCGCGCTGGATAAAGCCCCTTATCGTCAGGCTGCGATGCAGCACCTGCTGCATCAGCGCCGGAAGCCGGTCGGCGCCGGAATCCGCAGGGATGTTGTACTGCGCGATCAATCCGCAGACCGGAACGCGCGCGAACTCGTTGAGCAGTGGAAATACCGCATCCCAGACAGGACCGCCGACATTCTCGAAGTAGACGTCGATGCCTCCAGGACAGGCAACCTTCAGTTGCTCGGCAAAATTATCGGCGCGATGATCGACGACCGCGTCGAAGCCGAGCTCCTGGTGCACGAAAGCACATTTTTCGGGGCCGCCGGCAATGCCGACCGCACGAGCTCCCTTGATGCGCGCGATCTGGCCGACGGCCGATCCGACCGCGCCGCCGGCGGCCGCCACGACCACGGTCTCGCCGGCTTTTGGCCGTCCTATGGTGAGCAGGCCGGCATAGGCGGTGAAGCCTGGCATGCCGAGCACCCCGAGGGCGGTGGTGACGGGCGCCGCCGCTGGTTCGAGCTTGCGCAACCCGACGCCGTCGGAAACGGCAAAGCTCTGCCATCCCGAGTGGGACAGCACGATATCGCCCTCGGCGAAGCCGGCATGGCGAGATTTGACGACGCGCGCCACCGTGCCGCCCTCCATCACGCCGTCGATCTCGACCGGCTTGGCGTAGGACCTGGCGGCGTTCATGCGGCCGCGCATATACGGATCAAGCGACAGATAGAGGATCTGCAACAGCAGTTCGCCCTCCCCCGGCTCGCCGATGGCGACGGACTCGACGCGGAAATCGCTCTGCTTGGACCGGCCTTGCGGCCGCGCCGCGAGCACGATGCGGGTGTTCGTCAGCGTCGACATTGCATAGTTCTCCTCGGATGACGTTCTACGCGAAGAACCTGTTGGGAGGCCGCTTCAGGCCGAGATTCTCGCGCAGCGTCGATCCTTCATATTGCTGCCTGAATATGCCCCGCCGCTGCAGTTCAGGCACGACCTTGCCGACAAAATCGTCAAGTCCGGCGGGCAGATAGGGAAACATGACGTTGAACCCGTCGGAACCCTCGGCGACGAGCCATTCCTCCATGTCGTCGGCGATGGTCCCTGGCGTGCCGACGAAGGCAAGGCCGGAATAGCCGCCCAGCCTTTGCGCGAGCTGCCTGACGGTGAGTTTCTCCTGGCGCGCCAGTTCGATGACGCGCTCCCGGCCGCTCCTGCTGGCGTTGGTTTCGGGAATGTCCGGCAAGGGCGCGTCCGGGTCGAAGCCGGATGCATCATGCCCGAGCGCTATCGACAGCGAGGCGATGCCGCTTTCGTAATAGACGAGGCTGTCGAGCCTGGCCCGCTTGGCCTGTGCTTCCTCGGCGCTGTCGCCGACGATCACGAAGGCGCCGGGCAGGATCTTGATGTCGTCTCGCGAGCGGCCGAGTTTCTGCGCCCGGCCCTTGACGTCGGCAAAGAACCGCTGCCCGGCGGCGAGGTCGGCATGCGCGGCGAAGATGACCTCCGCCGTCTCGGCCGCCAGTTGCCGTCCGGCTTCCGACGCGCCGGCCTGGACAATGACCGGCCAGCCCTGCACCGGCCGAGCAATGTTGAGAGGCCCCCGCACCGAAAGATGCTCGCCCTTGTGATCCAGCACATGCAGCCTCGCCGGATCGAAATAAAGCCCGCTTTCAGGATCGCGGATGAAGGCGTCGTCGGCAAAGCTGTCCCACAGCCCGGTCACCACATCGTGGAACTCCCGCGCCCGCCGGTAGCGCTCATCATGCTCGACATGTTCGTCGAGACCGAAGTTCAGCGCCGCGTCGGGATTGGACGTGGTGACGATGTTCCAGCCGGCGCGGCCGCCACTGATATGATCGAGCGAGGCGAAGCGGCGCGCGACATGATAGGGCGCGTCGAAGGTCGTCGATGCCGTGGCGACCAGCCCGATATGATCGGTGACGGCGGCCAGCGCCGACAGCAGCGTGAATGGCTCGAACGACGTCACCGTATGGCTGCGCCGCAGCGCTTCGATCGGCATGTTGAGCACTGCCAGATGGTCGGCCATGAAGAAGGCATCGAACTTCGCCGCCTCAAGCGTCTGGGCGAAGCGCTTCAGATGGGCAAAGTTGAAATTGGCGTCCGGATAGGCGCCGGGATAACGCCAGGCGCCTGTGTGCAAACTGACCGGGCGCATGAACGCGCCGAGCCGCAGCTGCTTTTTATGTGTCATGGGCTGGGCATCCCGAGCGGCATTGAGTGATCCGCCGAAGTTCCGGCATGGCGGGATTGACCGCGACCCGCCGGAACTTCGGTTCAGTCGGCGAGCTGCTATGCCGCCGTCGGATAATCCGTATATCCCTTCGAATTGCCCCCGTAGAACGTATTGCTGTCGGGGGCGTTCAGCGCGATGCCTTGCTGTAATCTGCCTACGAGATCGGGATTGGCGATGAACAATTTTCCGAAAGCGACCAGATCGGCACGCCCTGCCTCCACCGCAGCTTCCGCGAGTTCCCTGTCATAGCCATTGTTGACCAGCCAGGCGCCGGCACCGCCCGCATCGCGATAGGCCGCCTTGAAGGCGGCATAGTCGAACGGCCGCTCGCCTTGCTGGAAATCACGGGCCCCGCCCGTCGCACCTTCAATGACGTGGACATAGGCCAATCCATGGCGGCCGAGTTTCCTGGCCACGTATTCGAACAAAGGCTGGGGTTCGGGATCGGAGGAGTCATTGGCCGGCGTCACCGGCGAGAGCCGAATGCCGGTCCGGCCGGCGCCGACTTCCCCGACGACCGCCTCCACCACCTCGAACAGGAAGCGGGCACGGTTCTCGATCGAACCGCCATAAGCATCGGTCCGATGATTGCTGCCCGAACGCAGGAACTGGTCGAGAAGATAGCCATTGGCCGCGTGGATCTCGACGCCGTCGAAACCGGCGACCTCGATTGCCGCTTTCGCCGCACGCCGGAAGTCTTGCACGATACCCTGGATCTCGCCTTCCTCAAGTGCCCGCGGCTCGGACGTCTCGGCAAAGCTGCCGCTGCCATCCGCTCCGACCAGGAAGGTCTTGGATTTCGCGCGGATCGCCGACGGCGCAACAGGCTTGCCGCCTCCCGGCTGCAGCGATGTGTGCGAAATCCGCCCCACATGCCAGAGCTGAACGACGATCTTGCCGCCTTCGGCGTGCACTGCGTCGGTGACCTTCTTCCACCCGGCGAGCTGTTCTGGCGCGTAAAGACCCGGCACATTCGCATAGCCCTGGCCCTGATGAGTGATCGCGGTCGCTTCGGTCACGATCAGGCCCGCGGTGGCACGCTGGCGGTAATAGGTGACGGACAGATCCCCTGGAACCGCATTCGGCGAGCGATTGCGCGTCAGCGGCGCCATGACGATGCGGTTGGCGAGGGCGAGGTCGCCGGCCGCTATCGGGTCGAAAAGTGTGGTCATCGGAAGGCCTTTCATACTCAAGCAAATGCAGGTTCAGATATCGGAGAGCGAAGCGCGGAAAGCGGCGATCGTTTCGTCGTTCCGCCTGTAGAAGACCCATTGACCAAGGCGGCGTGTGGTCACCAGATCCGCCGATGAAAGCGTGGCGAGATGGGCCGACACGGTTGATTGCGACAGACCGCAACGTTCGAACTGCCCCGCGCAAACGCCCATGGCCAGTGGATGTTCCTGGCTCGTGAAATGCATTTCCGGCTCTTTCAACCAGTTCAACATTTGGCGCCGAACCGGATGGGCCAACGCCTTCAGGATGGCATCGTGATCCATGAATTCCCCGTATATCGCCAGTAGCCGATATTTATATCGCACCTATGCGATCCGTAAGGAACGACATTCTGTTTTTGGCGACCGATGCGAAACACTTGCCCTGGCGGCACAGCCTGCATGGCGGTTCAAAGGCGTTTGTTCGGAACCTGATCGGCCCGCGGCTGTTTTGCGTTCAGGCAAACACGGAGGCAGCCATGGCACGCGACAGGACCGAATATGAAACCGGCGCACGGAAGTATCCCGCCAGGACCGGCCCGGATCCGAGCGACGATTTCTCGCCCGATGCGGCGGGCAACAAGCCGCCGGCAGGCGGGATGGGGCTCACGCGGCAGGCGGATCAGACAAATGAGAAAACACATCAGTCCGAAGGCCAGAACCCGCCTGGCAAGGCGACACCCAGCCCTGCAACCGAAAAGACATCCGGTGCGGGCCCGGCGATCTCCGAACGTTCGAAGGACGCGAAGTCTCCAAAATCGGGCCGCCAACCCGGCGCCTATGTCAAGGACTGACGCGGACGGGCGGCGACACCTCTCGACAAGCTTATGCGTCGCGCTGACCTTTCGGTTTGGCGCGCGAACTTTCTTCAGCCCAGGAGAACCACCATGGAGACGAAATCCCGGACCGCCGGTGAAGCCGCCAAGCAGCGCCATATCCAGCGCGGCGTCGATGCCAAGGACAAATCGAAGCGCAACGGCAAGGCGGAGCACGCCATGCAGGCAGGCGCGCGCACCTATCCCGAGCCGCCCTTCCCCAAGCAACATCAGGCCAAACCCGGGCATGAAGCGGCGATCGAACCTGCCCCGCTCTACGATGCTCCCTATTATCTCGGATCAAGGAAACTCGAGGAGAAGGTGGCTCTCATCACCGGCGGCGATTCCGGCATCGGTCGTGCGGTGGCGGTATTGTTCGCCCGCGAAGGCGCCGATGTCGCGATCGTCTACCTGGCCGAGGACAGGGACGCCGAAGAGACGAAATCCGCCGTCGAAAAAGAAGGTCGACGCTGCATCCTGATCAAGGCCGACGTCAGCGAACGGCAGGATTGCCACGATGCCGTGGCGGCCACGGTCAAAACATTCGGCCGCATCGACGTGCTGGTCAACAACGCCGCTTTCCAGATCCATTCCAGCGACTTCAGCGACCTGACCGAAGAACATTTCGACACGACGCTGAAGACCAATCTCTATGGCTATTTCCATATGGCACAGGAAGCGGTGCCGCACATGAAGCCAGGCTCGGCGATCGTCAACACCGGTTCGGTTACCGGCATAGACGGCTCGAAGCAACTGGTCGACTATTCGATGACCAAGGGCGGCATCCATGCCTTCACGCGCGCGCTTTCGGGCAATCTCATCGCCAAGGGCATCAGAGTGAACGCGGTCGCGCCTGGCCCGGTGTGGACGCCACTCAATCCGTCCGACAAGCAAGCCGGCGACGTCTCGAAATTCGGCGCGGACACGCCGATGAAACGGCCGGCACAGCCGGAGGAACTGGCTCCGGCCTATGTGTTCCTGGCCTCTCCGCACTGCTCGAGCTACATCACCGGCGAGATCCTGCCGATCGTCGGCGGCTACTGAGGTCATCGCAATGTATTTCATTGCCTTGGCGACCGATTATGACGGGACGCTCGCGCATGACGGGGCTGTCTCCAAGAAGACGCTCGCCGCGCTGGAGCGGTTCAAGAAAAGTGGCCGTAAACTGCTTCTGGTCACCGGACGCGAGCTGCCCGACCTCAAGCGCGTGTTTCCCGATGTCGGCCTGTTCGACAAGGTCGTCGCCGAGAACGGTGCCCTGATCTACACCCCGGCGAGCGAGGAGGAGCGGGTGATCTCGCTATCGCCGGAGCCCAAATTCGTCGCCAGACTGAAAAAGCAGGGGGTGAAGCCACTTTCGGTGGGACGTTCGATCGTCGCCACCTGGGAGCCACACCAGGCGACCGTGCTCGAAGTCATCAAGAAGATGGGGCTCGAGCTCGAAATCATCTTCAACAAGGGTGCGGTGATGATCCTGCCGAGCGGGGTCAACAAAGCCACCGGGCTGGCTGCCGCGCTCGAGGATCTTCGCCTGTCGCCGCATAATGTGGTGGGTATCGGCGACGCCGAGAACGATCATGCCTTCCTGCAGGCCTGCGGCTGCAGCGTTGCGGTCGACAATGCCATACCCGCGGTCAAGAGCACCGCAACCCTGGTCACGAGCGGTGCACGCGGCAAAGGCGTCGAGGAATTGATCGCCAAGCTGATCAAGCGCGACCACGGGATCGTGCCGAGGCGTCATGACGGCATTGTTCTGGGATCGTCCGGTGGCGACGACATCTATCTGTCGCCGACCGACAGCGTGCTCATCGCCGGCAGTTCGGGCATCGGCAAATCCACCCTGGCCACCGCGCTGACGGAACGCTTCGTCGAGAACCGATTTCAGTTTTGCGTCTTCGACCCTGAGGGCGACTATGATGGCCTCGAGGGTGCGGTTCGGCTGGGGGACGGATCGAGCGCGCCCACAAAGGCGCAGGTGCTGGATCTGGTCGCCAAGGCCGACAGCAATGTCGTCGTCAACGGGCTTTCGCTGCGTGTCAACGAACGGCCTGATTTCTTTGCCGACCTGCTGCCTGGCCTTGGCAGCTTCCGCCGCCGCACCGCGAGACCGCATTGGCTGGTCATCGACGAAGCGCACCATCTTCTTCCGAAGCGGCGCGACGATACGCGCTCCGTGCTCTCCCTGGAACTGCCGGGAACAATCCTGATCACCGTCCATCCCGAAGCGATTTCGACCGACGCCCTGCGCCTGGTTACGGCCGTTATCGCCCTTGGACCGACGGCGAAGGACGTGGTGAAGGCCTTCTGCCGCGAGACCGGCATCGAGCCACCGAAGGACATTCCCACGCCCAAGGGCGACCGGGTTCTTTTCTGGCGGCCGCAGGTGCGCAAAAAACTCACGACGGTCAAGGTGATCGAACCTCGCCAGTCTCTCAAGCGCCACAGCCGCAAATATGCCGAGGGCCAACTCGATGAGACCGGCAGCTTCTATTTCCGCGGTCCCGACGATGCAATGAACCTGAGGGCCCATAATCTGATGATCTTTGCCCAGATGGCCGAAGGCATAGACGACAAGACCTGGGAGTTCCATCTGCGCGCGGGCGACTATTCGAAATGGTTCCGCCACCAGATCAGGGACAAGGACCTCGCCCGCGAAACCGCCGAGGCGGAAAAGGACAGGAAGCTTTCGGCGGAAGAGAGCCGCAAACGGGTGCTCGATGCCGTACGGCGGCGCTACACCGCACCAGCGACGGCGCCTGAGGAGTAGCAGCCAGGCCGCGGTCATGGGCGATGTCGGGAACGGCGGTTCGCCGACCGCGTTGGAACCCGGGCGCCGGCCTAACGTTCAACCTCCAGCGAGAAGGAGTAGCGATCATGCCACGAGGCGAGAAATCCAAATACACCGACAAGCAGGAACGCAAGGCCGACCATATCGCCGAAGGCTATGAGAAGCGTGGCGTCTCCGACAAGGAAGCCGAGCGCCGCGCATGGGCAACGGTCAACAAGGACGATGGTGGCGGCAAGAAGGAAGGTGGCTCCGGGCGTGGCAAGCACACGGGCCATCCGGCAGCGCACAAGGGCGGCAAGAGCGGCGGAAAGGCGTCGGCTTCCCGATCGGCCGCGAGCCGGTCCGAATCGGCAAAGAAGGCGGCGGCGACGCGCAAGAGGAATGCCGAACACCACGCCCACTGAACGGCTCAATGAAGGACAGGTTTGCCCTCCCCCTGGACACGCCTCCCATGGAGGCCAAGGCCGCCGATGCCCTCCCGGAAGGCGAAGGCCTTTGGCAATACGAGCCCAAATGGGACGGGTTTCGCTGCCTCGCCTTCAAAGGCGACAGGGATGTCGACCTGCGCGCGAAATCCGGCAAACCTCTCGGCCGTTACTTCCCGGAGCTCGTCGCCATGCTGCAGCAGGTCGAGGCCCGCAACTTCGTTGTCGATGGCGAAATCGTCATCGAACTCGAAGGCCAGCTTTCTTTCGACGCACTGCAGATGCGGCTTCACCCGGCCGAAAGCCGTATCCGCAAGCTGAGCGTGCAAACGCCGGCGCGGCTGATCCTGTTCGACATGCCGGTTGCGCCGGACGGGACGATCCTGCTTGACGAACCGTTGTCGAGCCGCCGCCGGGCGGTCGAAGGCTTCGTTCGGGATAGCGCCAAACCCGGCTTGCGGCTCTCGCCCAGCGCGACCGATCCGGCGGCCGCCAGGCGCTGGCTGGAAGGGGCCGGCCACGGCCCCACCGATGGCGTCGTCGCCAAATTGCTGGCCGACCCCTACCGGCCTGGCGAACGCGCGATGGTCAAGGTCAAACGGTTGCGTACGGCCGACTGCGTGGTAGGCGGATTTCGCTATCTGGCCGGCAGCAAGGAGGTCGGCTCGCTCCTGCTCGGCCTCTACGAGGAGAGCGGCAAACTCAACCATGTCGGCTTTACCTCGACCATCGGCAGGGACGACCGGGCCGGCGTCACCCGAAAGCTGGAAAAGCTGCGTGGCGGACCTGGCTTCACCGGCAAGGCGCCAGGCGGACCGAGCCGCTGGAGCACGCAGCGCAGCGGCGAATGGGAACCCTTGCGGCCGGAACTGGTGGTCGAGGTCCGCTTCGATCACGTCACCGGCGACAGGTTCCGGCATGGCACCAAATTGTTGCGCTGGCGGCCGGACAAGGCGCCGCGCCAGTGCACCATGCGGCAGATCCAGTGAGGGAGTTCGCCCCGCGGCGGCGCGTGGGCCGAGCCGGAGGCAGCCTCTTTGCGAGACGGCTGGAACAACCGTCCCGATAGCAAGTTGAGTCCCAGCTACACCGATGGTGGGCTTCACGACAATTGGAGATGACAATTATGGCGACTGCGAAGAAAGCGGCAACGAAGGGCCTTGAAGCCTTGTTCCTCGACGGGCTGAAGGACATTTACTATGCCGAGAAGAAAATCCTGAAGGCGCTGCCGAAAATGGCAAAGGGCGCCGAATCCGAGGACCTTGCGGCGGCGTTCGAGAAACATCTGGCGGAGACCGAGGGCCAGGTCGATCGCCTCGAACAGGTCTTCGAGCTTCTCGACAAGCCGGCCCGGGGCAAGACCTGCCCCGCCATCGACGGCATCCTCGAGGAAGGTTCGGAAATCCTCGAGGAATACAAGGGCGCCCCCGCGCTGGACGCCGGGCTGGTTGGGGCGGCGCAGGCCGTCGAACACTACGAGATCGCGCGCTACGGCACGCTGATCGCCTGGGCCGAACAGCTCGGCAAGGGCGACGTGGTCAACCTCCTCAACGCGACCCTCGAGGAGGAGATGGCGACCGACGAGGCCCTTTCCAGCCTTGGCGAGGGCGGCGTCAACGAGCGTGCACTGGAACAGGCCGCCTAGCTGGCAAGTTTGTGCCCCGGGCGCCAGGCGACCGGGGCAACTCCTCAGGATTTCGGAGAACGACGATGGACCCCCGCAAAACAGAGCAACCGGCGGTGCAGGCCGAAGACCCCGACGAAACCGAAGGTCCCGCCATGGGGCAGCAGGACTGGGACGCGCTCGCAGGGGCGAAAATCCTTCCCGACAATGCGGCGGTGGAAGACGGGGCCGAGGAGGAAGGCGACTTGCCCGAGGAAGACGACGACAACCCCTACCAGGAAAGCGACGAGGCATTGCCCGACGATGTCGAGGAGGCGGTCATTTCACGCGATCCTTCGAGGGAAGGCGGCCGCTTCGACGAAGAGTGACCCCAACGACGTGCGCAATCCGGTCAGCCGGCCGCATGCATCGGGGGCTCTTCATTCTCGTCGGGATTGGGTAGCGGCGCCTCGTCGGGCAATCGGTCCGGCTCCGGTTCGCCGATCGGCTCGGGCTTCCAATTGGGAGCCGGCATGGGTACATCGCGGTTGGGATCGGGTTCTCTCGGATCGGGCATCAAAATCCTTTTCTCTCGGTTTGCTGGCCGGCAGTGAACCGGGCGGCTTTCGATGAGTGGTGTGACATGCAGAACCCATCCCGATTGCTCGGGACGGGCTCGGTGCCATCAAGCTCTGGCTAGCGATTCTTGTGACTTTGCTGGCCAGCCTTCACATGCTGTTCATGGGTCCCGCCGCGCGTGCCCGACCCGTCACCTTGCTGGCGTTGGCTGCCGCCCGCCGCCTGCTGCTGACGGTTCTTGTCGTCCATGTTCTTATGGCTCTGCTGGCCTGCTTTCACATGCTGCTCATGGCTTCCACCTTGATTGGGCATTCTTGATCTCCTTGGAGTTTTGAACGAGGCGACAACCGCCTCGATTGTCAAAGCTACTGGCGGCCCGGGCGTTCCCTCACGTAATATTTAGTGACTGCCGCCGCCGATCATGGAGAGTCGTCGGGAACAAGATTTCCGTCTCGAAGCTGGGCAGCTTCTGTCGAAGCGCATGCGTCAATCCCGTAGTGCCAGGCCAGTTGGATGGCGGCCAGTCTTCAGCTGGGGATCATACCGGCGCAGGAATTTGCGCAGCGGCAACTCGAACCGGATGTACATCCGCCAAGCGAAAAGAACTGATGTTGCGGTGCCGATCACGATGATGAGGTCGGCAGGAATCGGAAAAACGGTCCACACCATCAAAAGCAGCGTTATCGGCAGAGTGTGGATCAGATAAAGCATATAGGAGGCATCACCGAGAACCGTCCATGCGCTCGGCTGTGCGTCGATCTGCATCGTGCCGAAGACGATCATCGCCGCCGGGAGACCGTAAACCAGCACGCGCTGGAACCCGTTATCGCCGGCGAGAAACTCCATCGTCCCCCCTTGCGGCGCCATCCCGATGAATCCCACAGCGATCATCGCCGCGGCGCCGATCGGCAGGCACCACACCGCCGGTCTCCACTTGGGTGCATAGGCGAGAGCGATGCCAAAGCCGAACTCGATGATCAGCGGGTTGCCAAGAAACTGCAGCACCGGACCCGCCGAGCGAAACATCATTGCGAGGCCGAAGATACCGAGGAGACCCCAAAGCAGCCGCCGGTCGACGAGAACCATGGTTGCGGCGGCGTAGAACAGCATTTCGAAGCACAGCGTCCAGGCCGCGGGCAATGCTGGCGCGGTCATTTGATCCGTAGCGGGCCACAGCAGGAGTGTCGCCACCGCGTCCCGCCAGCCGAAGCCGGTTTTGTAGGCGACGATCGCATAGGGGATGCTGATCAGCAGGTAGAGCGGAACGATGCGCCGGAACCGTCTCCAAGCGAAGGATCGCCAGGTCAGGCAAGGTGCCGTCCTGGCAATAATCACCCCGGATATGACAAAAAAGATGTCTACGCCTGCGAAGCCGGCCACCTGCAAATCGTGAGGCAAAAGGCCATTGGATCCGGTGGCCGTAACGGCGGTCTGGGCCGCGTGGACATATACGACCATCAGCGCGGCAACGAAGCGAAGTACCTGCAAGGACCAGATCAAGGGCGCCAAGCCTATGTCCGTTGACCCCTTGGCAGTCGATCGCGCAGGTGCCATCCAATCGACGATCACAACCGGAATCTTCTGGTCGATGGCGGCTGCCCGCGCTGCCGGGGTTAGTTAAGCTGATTCAGGATTCCAGAACTGTTCGCCAACACCATATTTTCATAGATCACGAGGGCTGTCGTGCAGATCGCCGCGACCGAGATCGGCACGCCAAACGGCACAACGCCTTTGCGATCGAGATGCTGGACGTAGATGCGGAAGGCGCCCGCGGGCAGCAGGAATGGATTTTTCATTGCTCCTGCGGTGACGAGGGCGAAAACCAGGAGCAGCACGGAAAAAACGACGAGGTCTTCGCCGCCAGTCAGAAAAGGGACGACCGCCATCAGCTTGACGTCGCCGGCGCCGATCTTGCGCAAGACCCAGAACGGGAACAAGGCTACAAACAGCACGAGGCCGGCAGCCGCGCTCAAGCCCATGTCCAACCAGGATCCGGATCGGAGCACAAGCAGCAACAGGGACCCCACTCCCAGGCAGAGCAGCAGCAGCACATCGCGATTGGCAATCCTCTGCGTCGTGAAGTCGAGCCACGCAATCCTGGCGAGCAGCGGGATGGCGAGGGCCTTCAACAGCAGCGCTTCGACGAGCAGCATGCTAGCGCTCGATGTTCTGCACGCTCGACGACAGCAGCTTCAGATTGTTGGCTACGGTCGGATCGTTTGGTGCCAGCTCATAAGCCTTGAGGAAATTGCCGCGCGCGTCCTGCAGTTTGCCGCGCAGAAGATCGGAATAGCCGACATTGTTGTAGTATTCGGGCGACGGCCCCATCAGCTTGAAGGCGCGGCCATAGGCACGATCGGCGAGGTCGAAGCGGTGGATCCGGTCGCACGAAGCGGCCAGTCCCATCCAGGCGCCGCCGTCATTGGGGGCCAGTTGCGTCGCCTTGAAGAACAGCGCGCCGGCGTTGCCATAGTTTTCCGCGCGGAACTGGTTCTTGGCTTCGGCCACGGCCTGGTCCGATGCGTAATATTCGACGTCGCTGACCGTCTTCAATCCGTCGAACGCATCGCCAAAGGACGTCACATCGCCTTTCGAGGGTTCATTGGTGCGCACGACACCGCCAGTGGTGTCGGCGCCGTTTGTCTGGCAGCCGGCAAGGGCTGCCATCAAGAGACTGGCAGCGACGACGGTTGCGAGGCGCATTGGCCCTGTCATTTTATCCCCCAGAGTCCGGCGACTCTATTTTAGAATCAAAGCATAGAACCGTTTAGAAGAAAATGCCCTTCATGCGGATGATCACCGGCAACATGATCACCATCATGACCACCGGGAAGATGCATAATCCCAACGGGATCATCATTTTGACAGGCAGGGCGTTGGCCTTCTCCTCAGCGCTCAGAATTCTTTGTCCGCGCATCTCGTCGCTATAGACGCGCAGCGCATCCGTCAGACTGGTGCCGAGTTCCTCCGACTGCCGGAACAGCACGGCCAGGGAGCGCGCCTCTTCCAGCCCGATGCGGTCCGCGAGTTCACGCAGCGCCTCCCGCAACGGTTTGCCGGCCCGCAATTGCAGGTTCATGATCGCAAGCTGGATGCCCAGCCATTTGTGGGTGCCGGCCAGTTCGGCGCCGACACGTTCGACCGCCGCCTCCAGGCTCATGCCGGCGTCGGCACAGGTGATCATCATGTCCATGAAATCGGGAAATCCGCGACGATAGATATTTTTTTGAGCATTCTCGAAGCGGTCGAGCAGGATAGCTGGGATCACGATGCAGGCGAGTCCGAACAACGCGGAACCGGCAAAGGCCATGAAAGCAGGGAGTTGAGGCGGGAGTACTCGTACAAGGAGGGCATAGGCAACCAAAAAGCCGATACAGACCGCGCCCAGCCGCGACAAGGTGTAGATGAGCGGAGCACTGGGTTGATAAAACCCGGCGCGAAAAAGCTTCGCCTCGAGCGCATTTGGCTCGTTGCGTTCCTTCTCCATCGATCGAAAGTAGGCGTCAACTGGACGCTGCGCCGAGATTTTGAGCAACTGTTCCTGCCCCGCGAGCGAGCGGCGGTCGACGATGCCTTCCGACGTCAGGCTCTGGGCAACCAGCTTGCGCGTCTGCAACGCCGGCAAGAAGACAAGCGCACCGAACAGAAACAGCGACGCAGCCGCCACGAACACCGCGGTGGAAACCAGGAAACTCAGTCCCTGAATATTCGATAGCAGGTTTATGGCTCGCTCCTGTCAGAAATCGAAATTGACCATGCGATACATGATGAAGTCACCCAGCAGCGCCCATGTTCCGAAGATCACGAACACCGGCATGATCAAAGGGTCGTGCCATATCTGGCCGTAATATGTCGGAGCGGCGAGCTGGAGGAGCAGGAACATTACGAGCGGGAAAAGCGAAATGATCCACGCGGACACCCGGCCCTCCGACGAAAGCGCCCTGATCTTCATCCTGAGTTTTTGACGCTCGCGCAGAACCGACGAAAGATTAGCCAAGATCTCGGTCAGGTTGCCGCCAGTTTTCGATTGGATCGACAGCGACACAGACAATAGGTGGAGGCCTTCGAAGCCCACGCGCTGGGAAAGCTTCCGCACCGCCTGTTCGATGCTCAGTCCGAAGGTGATTTCGTCGGAGACGATGCCGAATTCCGTGCCAATCGGATCGGGCATTTCGCGCGCGACCAGACCTATGGCCACCGTTGCCGGGTGCCCCGCCCGCAGCGAACGCACGATCATGTCGAGTGCATTCGGGAGCTGTTTCGCGAATTTCTGGATCCGTTTCCTGCGCGCACGACGCAGAAGCAGAAGTGGCAGGACAAATCCGGTCACCAGAAAAATCAGGATGCAAGGCAATATGGAAAAACGCAGAAGGAATGAGAAAAGCAGCGCGATCGCAAGGGCTGAGGCCAGGAACATCGCGGCGAAAGTCAGCGGGTTTCCGGTAATGCCGGATTGGGTGTAGAGCCTGTTCAAGCCGACCATGCCGAAAAGAAAATCACCGGTATCCGTCAGGCCGCGTTCGCGCAGCAATCCCTGCAAGGTCCTTTCGGCCGGAACCTCATCGGACAATCGCTTCAGCCGCCGGTTGATCATGCCGGCACGGGATCGGCGATCGGCGAAAGACAGATAAAGCGCCTCGCCGGCGAGAATGACGGCCGCGGCCGTAAGCGTGTAAATAAAGTAGAGCAAGGTCTGGCCGGTGGGCATTAGAGCGCAACCTGGGGATTGAAGGCGTCCTTGGCGAAATGGTGCCCGAGAGTCGCCGCTTCCGGGGCAAAACGTGGGCGAACGCCGGTAGCGCGAAATTCCCCGACGATCTGACCGTCAACCGTCACCTCGCGACGCACGAAGGTGTAGATCTCCTGCATCTGGACGACATTTCCTTCCATACCGGTAATCTCCGATATCGATGTCACGCGCCGGCCGCCGTCGGACAGGCGCTGTGTCTGCACGATGACGTCGATGGCGGAAGCAATCTGCGCCCTGATGGACTCATGCGTCATCGGCATTCCCGCCATGCCGACCATCTGCTCAAGCCGCGAGATCGCATCGCGCGGCGTGTTGGCATGGATGGTGGTCATCGAGCCCTCGTGGCCGGTGTTCATGGCCTGCAGCATGTCGAAGGCCTCTTCGCCGCGAACCTCGCCGACGATGATACGGTCGGGACGCATGCGGAGCGCGTTCTTGACCAGCTCGCGCTGGCGAACCTCTCCCTTTCCTTCCACACTGGGCGGGCGTGTCTCCAGCCGGCCGACATGAGGCTGCTGCAGCTGCAGTTCCGCCGCGTCCTCGATGGTGATCAGGCGCTCCCTGGACGGAATGTAGCTCGACAGCGCGTTGAGCAAAGTCGTCTTGCCGCTGCCCGTCCCTCCCGAAACGAGGACCGACTTGCGCGCCTGCACGGCGATCCGCAGCAGATCGACCATTGGCGGACGGATCGAATTGAGCGCCACCAGGCGTTCGAGCGAATAGGGATTCTTGGAAAACTTTCGAATCGACACCAGCGGGCCGTCGACCGAGATCGGCCGCACCGCGATGTTGACGCGCGATCCATCCTCCAGCCTGGCATCGACCATCGGCGAGGATTCATCGACGCGCCGGCCGATGGCTGAAACGATCTTGTTGATGACCCGCAGCAGATGCGCCTCGTCACGAAACCGGATGGCCGTCTCTTCAACCAGGCCACGCCGCTCGATGAAGACGCGTTTGTGGGTGTTGATCAGGATATCGGTGATCGTGTCATCCTTGAGCAACGGTTCGATCGGGCCGAGTCCCAGCATCTCGTCGGCAGTCTCGCTGGTAATTTGATCAAGCTCGCGAGCGTTCAGCGGCACACTGTGGCTGCGCACGAACTCGCGCACGATCGGGCGGATCTCGTTCAGAATCTCGTCCTTGGACGCGGTTTCGAGCGCGGATAGATTGAACCTGTCAATCAAATGGCGATGCAGTTCGACTTTCAGCGTCAGGAAGTCGTCGCCATGGGGTTCTATATCAACAACTGGAGAAACAGCCGGAACGATGGGCAGTACAGTCAGCGGCTCGGCCTTTGTCGCGGCCTGCTGCTCGCTTGGTCCCTTGATAAACCGCCCCAGCATAATCCCTTATACCCCTCCAGCGCATATTAGCGGAAACTAAACGTTAACCAAGCGACGCACAAGCGCCGGGGCGCCTCACATGCCGGCAATACTTTCAACATAGTTAAGGAGCGCACCCAAAAAATATCGTTTTTATTTATGATCCCCGCGTTGCCAAACATGAGTGTGCGACTAAGCTTTAGATCCTCCTGTGCCCTTGCGTGCTCCGACATCGGAATCCACTCCATATCTGGCTATAACCCCCTAGATATAAAGGGATATGCTACACATCTAAAGTAGCTGTCACTTTATTAGGCCTTACGCATAATTGTGAACGAATGGTTAAGGGCGCTTGAAAAATTAGACGAATCAAGCTCTTGCTGAAATTTAAAGCCGCTCTCAACTCGCAAGTTCATGTATTGGGAAGTTAAGGAACCGTTAATCCCGTTTGACTCCGCAATTTCTCGGGACCTAGGATCGAGATGACGGGGGATGCTTGGGTATGGAGTTCATCCTTGGCTCTGTCTCGTCGGGTTCAAACCTCCAAAGGGAGAAATTGACATGAAGAAGCTCATGACGATGACCCGGCAGTTCCGCGACGATGAAAACGGCGCTGCCATGGTCGAATATTCCATTCTGATCGGCATCATTGCGGCGGCATCGATCATTGCGGTTATTGCCATCGGCGGATGGGTCGGCAGCCAGTTCACCGGCCTCTGCACGAAGCTGAACGGCAAGGGCCTGAAGGCTGATGGTACCGCTGGCGGCACCTGCTGAGGCGAAGGATACAGCCATGAAAAGGCTTATCATTGCAGCCAGGCAGTTCCGCGATGATGAGAACGGTGCTGCCATGGTGGAATACTCGATCCTGATCGGCATCATTGCGGCGGCATCGATCATTGCGGTTATTGCCATCGGCGGATGGGTCGGCAGTCAATTCACCGGCCTTTGCGCGAACCTGAACGGCAAGGGCCTGAAGGCTGATGGTAGTGCCGGTGGCACTTGCTAAAAACCTTCTGGGCCGGAATCGCTCGATTTCGGCCCAGAATTCTGCGCTTTGAAGGGGCTGACATTCGCCCGGCGGGCGATGGTGGGGTGGGAAGATGCGCGCTAATACGCTTATCATGATTGTCCTCGCCGGCGTGTTCGGCGTACTGGCGGTGGTGCTCGCCAATATCTGGCTGGCCAGCCAGCGCAATGCCATGGCGCGGACGGATGACGTCCCGCATGATACGGTGGTGGTGGCGGCCGTACCTTTGAAATTCGGTGACACGCTGACCGACGACAAGTTGCGCGAGATAGCGTGGCCGGCGGGCGCGGTTCCGGCCGGCGCTTTCAAGACAACGAAAGAGATGCTGGCTGGCGAAGGCGTAAAGCAGGCGCTGCAGGCGATCGGCACCAACGAGCCCGTTCTCGCCACCAAGATCACCGGCCCCGGCCAGCGCGCCACGCTCTCGGCGGTGCTGGGCGAAGGCATGAAAGCCGTTTCCATCAGGGTCAACGACGTGCTTGGGGTGGCTGGATTCGTTTTCCCCGGCGACCGCGTCGATATTCTGCTGACGCGCACGGTGCGTGGCGACGACGGTGCGGACAAGAGTTTCGTCGACGTGCTGCTGCAGAGCATGAAGGTGCTCGCCATCGACCAGGTTGCAGATGTGAGCAAGGACAGCCCGACCGTCGTCAAGTCAGTGACGCTCGAGGTCAGCACCAAGGACGCACAGAAGCTGACCCTGGCAGCCGGCGCCGGCCAATTGTCTCTGGCGCTGCGCCAGGCGGCGGCCAGCAAGGGCGAGGCCACCGAACGGGTGACGCTTTCCGACCTGACCGGCGAAATGCCAGAAGACGTCGCCAAGCGACAGGCCGAGCTCGAGAAGAAAGCTGCCGCGGACGCATTGGCGGAAGCTGAGCGCAAGCGTGCCGAGGACAAGATTGCCGGGCTCACCCAGGCCGTGGAGCGCGTTGGAAGCCGGCTTGACGAGCTGGGCAAGGCTAAGCCCGCTCCAGCGGCGGCAGCTGAAGTGCGGGAAGTCGTCAAGGAAGTGGTCAAGTATGTGCAGCCCGAGCCGCCGAAGAATGTGTCGGTGGGCGTGTTCCGGGGCGTGAAGCTCGAGACATATGACGTGCCGCGACAACCATGATAATATTGCGGCATAGTACCGCGCGACACGGTGGCTGCCTTAAGCAGCATTTGGGAGACGGGGATGCAGGGGACTTGGTTGAGGATGGCGGCGGGCGCGTTGTCCTGTCTGCTGGCGTTTTTGTTGACGAGCCTCGTGGCCGAGGCAGCCGACCGCTTCATCGACGTGTCCAACCCCAGCGTCCATCGAGTTTTCCTGCCGATGTCGCAATCGGTGACGATCCAGGTAAACGCCAATCTCGGCGACATCGTCGTCGGCGACGAGAAGATCGCCGATGCGCAGCCAATGACCGACCGCACGCTCTATGTCATCGGCAAGGGCGCCGGCACCACCACGGTCAACCTGTTCTCGCCCGACAAGCGCTCGCTCGGCGTCATCCAGATCGAGGTCGGCGTCGATGTCAGCGACATGGCGGCGGCGATCCGTCAGGTTTCGCCGAGGTCGCGCATCGAAATCGGCTCGATCAACGGCAAGGTCAGGCTTGGCGGCCATGTCAAGGACGGCGCCACGCTGTCGGCGATCATGGAAGTGGCCCAGCAATATGGTCCCGACGCCATCATCAATTCCGTCACTGTCGACGACAGCCAGCAGGTCAATCTCGAAGTGCGTGTGCTGGAAGCCAAGCGCAACGCCGGCCGCGATCTCGGCGTGTCGTTCAGAAGCAGGGACAGCAATGCAACTCATTTTGGAACGGGCATCGCAGCTACCACGCCAACAGGAACGGCCCCAGGGACCCTGCTGACGGGTTTGCTGTCGAAAAGCAATCCTTTCGCGACACTGATCACCCAGATCATCGACAGCAACATCAAGGTCGACCTGATTATTGAAGCGCTCGAAGAGAAGGGCGTCGTGCGGACGCTCGCTAATCCGAACCTCACCACGCTTTCCGGTGAGCAAGCTAGCTTCAACGCCGGCGGCCAGGTCCCCATCCGAAGCGTCGACGCCAATGGCGAGGTCCAGATCGAGTACAAGCAATTCGGCGTCAATCTTCTGTTCACGCCGGTCGTGCTCGACGACGACAAAATCCATATCAGCCTTGCCCCTGAGGTCAGCGACCTGACCGGCTTCACCAGCGCCGGCGATCCGATCTTCACCAACCGCAAACTGTCAACCGTGGTCGAGTTGCGCGATGGTCAGAGCTTTGCCGTCGGCGGGCTGCTGTCCAGCAAGATCACCAGGCTGCAGGAGCAGGTGCCGTGGCTCGGTCAGGTGCCGGTCATCGGCACGCTGTTCCGCAACTCGAGCAGCCAGAAGGAAGAGACCGAACTGGTCGTCATCGTCACGCCGCACCTCGTGCGGCCGGTGAAGCCCGGCGAACAGCTGGCGACGCCTTTCGACAAGACCCGGCCCGCCAACGACCCGGAGCTCTTCCTGCTCGGGCAGCTCGAAGTGAACAAGGACATGATCCGCAAATATGAAAAAGGCGACGGCGTCACCGGCCCGTACGGCCACATGCTGGACTTCAAATCGAAGGACAAGATGCTCTATGTCAAGAAATAGCGCCTTGATCCTCATTCTGTGCGCCGGGTCGCTTTCGGGCTGCGCCGCGGACTATCTGAACCACTACGACACGGTGACCTTGGCCGCCGGCGACACGCAGAAGTTCAACTCGATGCTTCAGACGGTCGACCCGCTCAATCCGGCCTCCAGGAACACGCATATCGAAGGCGACGGCACGCGCGCCGCCGCTATCGCGCACAACTACAAATTTCCGCCGCCACCCCCGCCACCGCCGGCCATCACGGTCAATGTCGGTGGATCGGGTGTGACGACGCCGTGAACTGAACGGAAGGATGCGGAGGGCGCTGGGCATGCGAGGGGCCCTTGCGCGAGAGAGCAGAGAGTAAGGTCATGTTGGGGACCATTCGAGCCTTCTGGAACGATCAACGCGGCATAGCGATGATCCTCGTAGCGATTATGATACCCGTGCTCATCGGCTTCTCGGTGCTTGCCATCGACATGAGCCGCGTCAACAGCCTCCACAACGATCTGCAGAAGGGCATCGACGCGATGGCGCTTGCCGCCGCCGCGGAACTGGACGGCAGATCGGATTCCATCACCCGGGCCAACTTGGCCGTGACAACCCTCGTCACCAACAACACCCTGTTTTCGACATCCGGGGATCATCCGCTGGTTTTAGCCGATATGACCGTCACCTATCTGACCGGCATCCCCGCCAGCGACGAAACCGCATTGAGTGCTGCCGGCGTCGATGCCGATGGCACAAACTGGGCAAGCACCGATCCCAAGGCTGTTTCATTCGCTGAAGTCACGATCAACGCTTCCGGCGTTGCGGCTGGCGCAGGTGCCTTCGCGACGATCTTTCCGGCAAGTCTGGTCGGCAGCAGGGACACCATGGATATCCAGCCGCAGGCGGTGGCCGGGTTCGTTCAATCAATCTGCGAAACCGTTCCCCTGTTCATGTGCAACCCGTTCGAGACAGCGGATTCTTCGACCAGCAAGACGATCCAGCAAGCCTTTGCCTCGGGCGATACTTACGGGCGAGAGTTCCGTATTTTGAAAGTCGATTCCAATCCTGGCCCCGGCAATTTCGGCCTGATCGACAACAATCTCAGCTCGCTGCGAGATGCCATTGCGATCGGCACCTCGGGAACCTGTTACAATCGCAACGCACTGACCACGAAGACCGGCGTCACCCTTGGCCAGGTCAACACTGGCCTCAACACCCGATTCGATCTCTACAGCGGCTCGTTGAACAACGACAGCAAGGACTTCAATTACAGGCCGGCGACCAACGTTCGCAAGGGCCAGAAGACCGGCTGCAGCAAGTACGATCCCGTGACGGACAACACCGCGTTGCCTTTGCCTCCGGGCACCAACTACGTCGATGCGAAGGGAATGTCCGACGCGATCGGATCGCAGAGCTTCTGGACAAGCTACTGGCAGGTCAACCACGGGACGGCGTATCCGAACGTCCCCAGCACCACCAACCCGACCGGCTCCACGAGCGCTCCCGCATCAAGATATGACGTCTACAAGTACGAGATCGCCAAAAGCCTTGTCGGTGACAAGTCGCTGAATCCGACCAAGGAAAGCGGCGATCCATCCTGCTACAAGGGTCCTAACCCGACACTCGATCCAGATCGCCGGCTGCTCAACATGGCGATCGTCAACTGCCTCGCCAACGAGGACAAGCTAAACGGTCACGTCTCGATCAAGCCGGACGGCTATGTCAGCGTGTTCATTAACACGCCGGTTCAGAAGCAGGACAACACGAAGGATCCAGACGATCCTTCCGCAGGCGAGAAACCCATCAGTCTGGAGATCGTCGACGTGGATGGCGCCTTTGCCAATAATACCCTTGTCGACAAGGCGTTTCGCAACGAAGCGCAACTGTACCGGTAGCGCCATGTTCATCAAACTAAGGCAGTTCCTCCAGCGGTTCCACCATGACGAACAAGGCTCTGCCTTGGTCGAGATAGCGATCGTCATGCCACTCGTGTTGCTGCTGTCGGCCGGCGTCTTCGAATTCTCGAACATCTTCAACACGCGTCTGCTTCTCGCAGCTGGCGTCGAGGATGCTGCTCGCTATATGGCGCGCTGCAGCAGCGACTGGGATACTTGTTCCGCGTTGGCAACAAACCTGGCCGTGAACGGGGCCGTCACGAACGGTAGCGCTAGGGTTACCGGGTGGACCACGGGTCAAGTCTCCATCACCAAAGCAAAATCGATCCAGGCGATCGATTCGACCGGCACCGAGCTCTATCTCAGCAGCACCGGCACGGTCATTGTGGTGAAGGTCAGCACCGCATATCCGTATCCCACTCTGGGCCTCTGGTCTTATCTTGGCTTTGGTGCCCTTACGCTCAATGTTTTCCATCAGGAGCGTGTCTTGGGATGGTGATGTCGCGCGGCAGGTTCTGGAGAAACCAATCCGGCGCGACAATGGTGGAGGCGGCCATTGCAATGCCCGTGCTGCTGACGCTACTGCTTGGTTTCGTCGACTTCGGCTATGCCTTCTACCAATGGAATGCCGGCAACAAGGCGGTGCAGGCTGGCGCCAGGCTGGCGCAGATTTCCGCTCCGATCGCCAGCGGACTTCTGCTCGAGGCAAAAACCCCCAGCGACCCACTGGACGTGGGAAAGGCGGTTCCAGCCAACACCTACAGCTACATCTGTACCGCCAGTGCCGCCGGAGCAGTATCTTGCACCTGCGGAACAGGCGCCACATGCCAGAACCTCAATGTGAGCCAAGCCGCTTTCGACTTTATCTTTAGCGGCAGCAGCTCCCGGCCGGGAATGCTGACATTCCTGCCAACCCTTCTGAAATCCGAGGTCCAGATCCAATATCAGGCTTCAGGCCTCGGCTACTGGACACGCCCCAGCGGGCCGGTGCCAACGATCACCGTCAGCATTCAAAATCATCCCTTCCAGTTCTTCTTTCTAGCCGGGTTTCTCGGATTGGGAACCATCACCATGCCCTCCATGCTGAGCACGGTCACGGGCGAAGACATGAAAAGCACGTATCCATGAACGCCATCAACACCAAGGTTCTGCCCACCAAGCGAAAGCAGGTCGCGCTGTTTTCCTCCGATCCGAATTTCAAGCGCGATGTGGCGACGCGGCTCGATGCGCTGGCGATCTATGACGTGCGGGTTGCCGAGACGGGCGACTTCCTCAAAGGCCCACCGGCCGAGACGCGCCCGGGCATCGTCATCCTCGATCTCGGCAATGGCGAATTGCTTGGCAATCCAGGCATCGTCGAGGCGCGTGGACTGTGGGCAACCGTGCCGCTGATCGCGGTTTCGGACGAGCTGACGTCCGAACAGACGCGCGTGCTGGTGCGCATGAATGCCTCCGACTGGCTGCACAAGCCGCTCGACGGCAAGGAGCTGCTCAACGCCGTCACCTTCCACGACAGCGGCAACCAGGGCACCAAAAGCCGCATCATCACCTTCATCGGCGCCAGCGGCGGCGCCGGCGCCACGACGCTGGCGTTGTCGGCAGCTGAATTCCTGGCCTCGAAATCGACTGAGCGCGCGGCCTCGACCTGCCTGGTCGACCTCGACTTCCAGAGCGCCAATTGCGGCGCCTATCTCAACCTGTTCAACCAGTTCGACCTTGCCGGCATCATCGGCCAGCCGGAACGGCTCGATGTCGAACTGATGGATGTCATCAAGCTGTCGCGGCCTTCCGGCCTGACGCTCTATGCCTTCGAGCGGCCGCAGTTGCCGTTCGAGCGGCAGGGCGCCGATTTCGTCTTCCGGCTGCTCGATCTTGTCGCCTACCGTTTCGACGACATCGTCATCGACCTGCCGAACATCGAAACGCCCTGGCAAAATTCCGTGCTGTCGACGAGCGACGAGATCTTCATCGTCTTCGAGCTCAATGTCGCTTCGCTGCGGCAAGGCAAACGGCTCTACAAGAAGATCCGCGAGCTGCGCGGCAATAACGTCAGCATCACGCTGGTGGCCAACAAGCACAAGCGCAAATGGTTCGGCAACCACTTCTCGCGCGGCGAGCTGGAAAAGATCTTCAAGGCGCCGAACATCAAATCGGTCAGCCTCGACAATGCCCTGCTGGCCGACGCCGTGAACCGCGCGATGCTGCCGTCCGAAGTGGATGGCCGGGCGCGCTTCAACAAGGATCTGAAGAAGATGTTCCGCGAGCGGCTCGACGATGCGGCCCGCTAGCGGCCATCGCTTTCGACTGACGGCCGCCTGCCTTCTCGGCCTGGCGCTGGCGCTTCCAGCCGGACAGAGCGCGTGGGCGGACAGCCGCCCGCCTTTGCCGGCCATGGGTCCCAGCCTGCGCAAGACGGTGGTGTTTCCCACGGCCGAGAAGATTGGAACCATAATCATCCGCAAGCAGGAAAAAGCGCTCTACCTGGTGACCGGCAAGGGCGAGGCCCTGCGCTACCGGATCAGCGTCGGACGCGATGGGTTTGGCTGGACGGGTACGGTCCAGGTGGGGTCAAAGACGGAATGGCCGGCTTGGCACCCGCCCAAGGAAATGCGCGCCCGCCGGCCGGAGTTGCCTGAGATGGTTCCCTCGGGGCCGTACAATCCGCTCGGCGCAAGGGCGCTCTATCTGCTTCGGGACGGTCGCGACACGCTCTATCGCATCCATGGCACCAACGACCCTTCGGGCGTGGGTTTCGACGGCACGTCGGGCTGTTTTCGCTTGACCAATACCGATGTCATCGATCTTTTCAGGCGCGTGCCTGTCGGCACCAAGGTGGTGGTCCAATGACAACGATCAGCGATCCCGACGAACTGGTGGCGGCGGTCGAGCCGCCGTTGCTCGACAAGGAGAAGAGCCGGTTCAGAGTGGCCGTTGCCGTCTGCGTCGGCCTGGCGCTGTTTGCCCTTCTGAACGCCACCGCGGCCGTCTATCTATACCGTGGCATCAACGACCTGCGCGCGATCGAGGCGCGGCTGGAAGACCTCGGCCAGTTCGAGCAGCGAATGGGCGCGCGGCTGGACACCGTCAACAACGGATTTCAAAGCCGGTTCGAGGCGCTGGATGACCGGTTGCGGGCGAGCTTCGGCGAGGTCAACGTCAGCATCGCCCGGCAGGCACCGGAAATGTCGGGAAATCACGGTGGCGACGAGCCGCGCGTCGTGGAGCTCCCCCCGCCCGCCGAAGATACGGCGGCGGTTGCCAGCGCCACCGAGGCGGAACCGGCCACCGAGGATATGCCGCGCACAACGCGACGGAGGCCGGCTCCGGCAGCGCCTCCCCCGCCAAGTTCCAACTACCAGCGGATCGTATCCCCGGAAGGCAAGGTCACCTATCACAAGATAAACTAGAGCGGTTCCTGTTTTGAGAGAATCGTAGGATTCCCAAAGCAGCTGGTTTGTGATTCAAGATGCTGGCTGGATTGGAGGCCAGCATCTGATGACGCGAGCGCTTTCAAACGATCTCCGTGAGCG